>NZ_RAVX01000014.1:0-221749 GCF_003611605.1 Corallococcus sp. AB011P | reverse complement strand
AACTGCTCTGGGTACGCACCTTCTCCACCGTGGAGGCACTCCGACAGGCGCTGCTGGAGTGGGCCCACCGGTACAACGAGCACTGGCTGCTGGAGCGCCACCATTTCCGCTCGCCGAGTCAGGCCCGGCGAGCGCTGATGCAGTCGAAGCAGGCGGCCTGATTACAACCAACCTGGTGTCTCAACAATCCGGTGCGGTACAGGATCCGCATCGCATCTGGACGAGGCTAGGCGAGGGAGGCTCGCTGGGAGAAGGACAGGTTCCTTCGATGAGCGCCCACGGGCGGCTCCCAGCGGCGCTTCCACGGGGTGATGCTGGTGCACTCCCGGAACTGGGCCGGGCCGGTGTCCTTCAACGTCAGTAGCCGGTGCCGCCGCAGTGATTGTTCATGCCGTCCTCGGTGCCGTACGGGATGCCGTCCTCGCAGATCTGGTGGCTGGGCGCGTAGATGTCCTGCCAGATCATGCCTCCGGGGGAGGGGACCAGGGTGAATGCGGAGCCGGCGAAGTTTGACGTCCAGAAGCCCATGACGTCGGGGCTGCCCTGCACGGTCTCGAGCAACTCGGAGATGTTCCTTCGCGTGTAACGCATGGCGGGGTTCCTTGAGAGGAGGGGAGGCGGCGAAGGTCGAAATCCTAGGAAGCGGCGGGGAAGGGAGCAATCCGGGGGCTGGAGCTGGCTTCGGATGGATGCGGCAGCGCCACCTCCGGTATTCTCCGAGCCCTCCGCAATGCCCGCCCATGCCCCCCTTGTGCGGCTCGTGCTGCTCACGCAGCGCCACGCCGAAGACCTTCAGCGACTGGTCAGCGATCCGGAGGTCGCGTTTCCCGCGGGCCTCCCGATGCCAGCGCCGGAGAACTTCGGCAGCCACTTCATCGAGGTCCGCTCGCGGGCCCACCGGGCCGGGACAGCCCATTCGTTCGCGGTCCACCCGGAGGACTCCGAACAACTGCTGGGCGTGTGCAGCCTGTTCCATGTCGAGGCGTCACGGCGCCACGCCGAGCTCGCCTTCTTCATCGACCGCGCCTGGTGGAGCCGGGGCTACGGACGGGCGGCGGCCGAGGAGGCCGTGCGCCGGGCCTTTGAGGGCCTGGAGCTGAGCAGGCTGTACGCTCGCTGCCAGCACGACAATGAGCGGGCGCTCCGACTCCTGAAGGGCCGCGGCTTCCGGCCCACCCTGGATTGCGACCTTCCTCTCGGGAACGGGCGAAGGGAAGCAGCGACGATGCTCTGCCTGGACCGCGACCACCGCGCGGCGGAGCCGACACTAGGAACGAGGTGAGACATGGAAGAGGCATGGGGCGAGGACGTCGTTTCGAAGCAGTCGTTCCGGGCGCAGCTTTTCAAAATCATCCGCCAGGCCGCCGAGGACGAGGACCTCTGCACCAACACCCTGCTGGGAACCCTGGTGGACCTCTGGCTGACGGACATCATGGATGGCAACAGCCTGGACCAGATGGAGTGGTGGGCCGAGCTGGAGTCCTGGGGCACCCGGAGGGATGCGCGCCGCCAGATCGCGAGCGACTTCGTGCGCGACCTGCTCCGCATCTTCGAGCTCAAGCTCGAGGAGCACGACACCGATTCGTTCCTGTCCCGGATGCTGGCGCAGTTCGAAGAGGACTCGGACCTGCGGTTCCGGGCGATCGAGGGCTACTACCGGTTCATCCAGGACGTCCAGCACACCATCTGGGCCCAACTGCCGGTGACGTGCGTCATTGGAGGACACGCCAGCGGCGACATGTTTGGCATCGGGGCCAGCGCGCTCCTCAAGCAGAACATGAACGTCGTCGTCCACTTCAAGGACGACAAGCCGGAGCAGGACCACAGCGCGGGGATGTACAGCTTCTTCAGCGAGCTGCTGGGCAGGGAGCGGGTCCGGCTCGCGGAGACCGCCAGGGGATGCTTCGACCGGACGGCCTTCAGCAACAGCGTCTATGAGCTCATGAGGAGCCAGCGGCTCTTCTGCTGGCTCGCGCCCTACAACATGGGCACCTACTTCCTGAGCGACCGGTTCCAGAAGGAAGGAGGAACGAACAGCTCCGAATTGGACAACCGCGACACCATCCGCCGGGGGTTTGCCGTCGAGAAGCTCCGCAAGCAGGGCGCCATCCTCGACTTCCTGCACCGCCGGGTGGGCTCGCTCGACTCCCTGAAGAAGCGCAGGGTGCTGATCCTCTGGAGCCGCTTCACCGGGAAGAAGGGGGAGTACCACCCCGAGCACGACACGAGCTTCAAGGGAATGGCGCAGATGGCGTGGCTGGCCGCGGAGCTGGGCTTTTGCGTCATCATCGCGGGCGACAAACCCATCCTGCATGAAGGCGTCAAGGACACGTTCAGCCGCAAGTATCAATACGGTGATATCTGCCGCAGCCTGGAGTCCTACTACGGGGAGCCGCGCTGCTTCGACCTGACCGAGTTCTGGACGGAGCCTGCCTGGAAGGAGCTCTCCGGCGGGAAGCGCGTGGCGCAATACCAGCTCTACGAGCTGCTTCATCGCGTGTGCGACGTCCGGCACCTGGGGATGCGGAGCGGAAACATGGAGGCGCTGGCGTTGCTCGGCTACTTCGTGCGGTACATGGAGGAGGACCGCAGCTACGGCGGCGAGCGCATGGTGGCCTGGCACGAGACCGGCATCGGCTATGAGCGCATCCTCCTCATCGAGCCGCCGACGCGCGTGGGGAAGTACATCCATTACGACCGGAAGCTGAAGGTGGGCGTCAGCCAGGCCTCCATGCCTCCCTACATCACGGCCCGCAACAACGGCTTCCCCAATACGGCCTCACGCAACAAACCCAGGTTCTCCGAACAGCTCCAGCAATTCCAGGCCCGGCAAACCGAAACCTTCAACAGCATGCACGCCATGGATTCGAGAAGGGCCACCTTCCAGTCGGATACGCAGCAAGAGCTCACGAGGCTCACGCAGGAGCTGAAGGAGAAAATGACCAAGCCGTCCGATGTCTCGAAATACGAGAGCGGCTTCACTCCCGAGGACCTGCTTCAAATCCGCGAGTTCCTTTGCCTGACGAACCCGCGCGCCGAGAACCCGCTGGAGGAGCCGCCCACGCCCAACCCGGTGGAAGGCCGGCTGGGCAAGCTGAACCTCCGGCAGTACAAGATCCTGAGCGCCATCAGGACCCTGCTCCAGCGCAAGTAGCGTCCCCCTCCTCACTCCGTGGCATGGATTCCACCGGACAAGCCCAGTCATCCCAGCGGGTGGCTGGGCTTGTCCTTGCCTCGTTACGGAACCCGCTCACTCCGCCTTGGCCTTCGCGCCCTCCCAGCGCTGGCCGGAGCTGTAGTTGAACGGGATCCACCGGTAGCCCTTGCCCTCCGCGCTCAGCCGGCCCAGACCGGGAAAGGGCACGTGCGCGAAGCCGATCAGGTCGCCGCGCTTCGCCGCTTCCGTGAACGCACGCGCCCGCTGCGCCGAGGCCGCGCGCTCATCGACGTCGTAGGCGACCGTCACCGAAGGCTCGCGCAGCTGCACCGAGCCGAAGTGCATCAGGTCGCCCCACAGGACCAACCGCGCTCCACGGCTCTCCACGACGTAGACGCTGTGCCCCGGCGTATGTCCCGGGGTCGGCATGGCCCGGATGCCTGGAACGATGGCGTCCCCATCTCCGAACGTCTTCAGCTTCCCCGCGTCCAGGTACGGCCCCACCATCGCCCGCGCCTCCTCGAAGTACTTCGGGTCCACCGCTCCCTTCGTCTGGCCATCGCGACCCAGCCAGAAGCCCGCTTCTCGCGCGTGCACCCGGAGGATGGCGTTGGGGAACGCCCGGCTCGTCTTGGACATGAGCCCACCCGAATGGTCGGAATGGATGTGCGTCAGCAACACCACGTCGATCTGCTCGGGGCGATAGCCCGCCGCCTTGAGGCTTTGCTGGAGCTGGCCTCCCACGCCAGGGCCGAAGAAGCTCCCCACGCCCGTATCCACGAGCACCAACGCGGTGCCGGTGTTGATGAGGAAGGCGTTGATGGACAGCTCGACCGGATCCTCCAGGTGGTCGCGCGAGAGCAGCTCCTTCACCCGCCATGGCGTCGTGCCCGTCGCCACCTCGCTCACGGTCTGGGGAACGGTGCCGTCGGACAGCGCGGTGACCTCGAAGTCGCCGAGCACCATCCGATGGAACCCGGGGGCCTGGGTCCGGACCTGGGGCGCGGCGGCGTGGACGGAGGACGAAAGCAGGGGAGCACCGCTCAGCATCAGCAGGGTGAGGGCACGAGAGACAGCGAGGAAGGCACCGCGAGCAGGGGTCGTTTGCATGCACGAGGAGATACGCCCCGCCTCCGCTGGGATAAACGGGAGCACTTCGCACACTGCGTTTCACCGCTGAAACAATCGGAAGGTGGAAGATGGACACGTTCACGGCGATGGAAGCCTTCGTCCGCGTGGTGGAGACCGGCACCTTCACCAAGGCAGCGGACGCGCTGGGCCGCCCGAAGGCGGCGGTGACCCGGCTGATCCAACAGCTGGAGGCGCATCTGCGCGTGAAGCTGCTGCACCGCACCACGCGCCGCGTGACGGTCACCCCGGAGGGCATGACCTACTACCAGCAGGCCCTGCGGCTGTTGGGCGAGGTGCGGGAGCTCGAAGCCACGCTGTCCCAGTCACGGCGCGGTCCCCGGGGGCGCCTGCGGGTGGAGTCGAGTGGGACGATCGCCCGGCTGCTGCTCGTCCCCGCGCTGCCGTCGTTCTACGCGCGCTACCCCCAGCTGCACATCGAGCTGGGCGTGAGCGACCGCGTCGTGGACCTCCTCGCGGACAACGTCGACTGCGCCATTCGCGGAGGAACGGTGACGGACGAGTCCCTGGTGGCACGACACCTGGGCGACCTCTGCTATTGGCTGTGCGCATCCCCCCGCTACCTGGAGCGCCACGGCGCGCCCCTCCACCCGCTGGAGCTGGCGGGTCCGGTGCACGCGGTGGTCAGCTACTTCTCGTCGCTGAGCGGCAAGGAGCTCCCCTTCGTCTTCGTTCGCGAGGGCGAGCGGTTGGAGGTCCAGGGTCGAAGCCTGCTCACGCTCAACGAAACCAATGCGTACCTGGCCGCGGGGCTCGCCGGCCTGGGTGTCATGTTCGCTCCGCGTTTCGTGTTGGAGCCCTACCTCGCGTCCGGGGAGCTGGTGCGGGTGCTGGACGGCTGGCGGCCCGAACCCCGGCCCCTCTTCCTGGTCTACCCACCCACACGTCAGCTGGGCGCCGGGGCGCGCGTCTTCATCGACTGGTTGACGGAGCTGTTCGCGAGCCGGCCCAACCTGTGGCGCGATGAGGGAGGTGCCTAGGGCGCGCTCATGGGGGCTGAGTAGTGCACCGGCGGTGACTCGCCTGGGAAGGTGGGGATCCGGTCCAGGAACTGCTCGTCCACGTAGCACCAGGCCCAGTTCTCTTCAGGCTCGAACGATTTGATGACCGGATGGGCGCTGGCGTGGAAGTGCTGGGTCGCGTGGCGTGACGGCGAGTCGTCGCAGCAGCCCACGTGCCCACAGGTCAGGCACATCCGGAGATGGACCCAGTCCCCTCCGTCCTTCAGACACTCCATGCATCCGTGGCCGCTGGGGTGGACGGGAGCCGTCCGGTGCTGCTGGGTGTCTTCCAGGTGGGGACATGCCTTCTTCATGGCTCGCGCTCCGTGTTGGGGCCTCCGACCGATGGCCTCATCGTGTCGAACATGGGGATGCGAGGGGGCCTGTCGCAACGCGTGTGGCGGCGGAGGCCAGGCAGGCATGCAGCTGCGCCACCACGGCCGCACCCTCTCCAATCGCCGCCCCCACACGCTTGACGGAGTCCGAGCGCGCATCGCCGATGGCGAACACTCCTGGCAGGCTCGTCTCGAACCCCAACGGCGCCCGCCCGGCGGCCTCCCAGGCTTCCGCCTGGAGCGGCTCCTCGCCGAGCACCAAGCCCGTGCGCACGAATCCCTTCGCGTCCAGTGTCACACCGCAGCCCGTGAGCCACTCCGTGGCCGGATCCGCCCCGATGAAGAGGAAGAGGTGACGCACGTCGTCCGCCTCTTCCCGCCCGCTGGGTCGGTGCCGCCAGCGCACGCGCCGCAGGCCGCGCTCGTCCGAGCCCGCCAGCTCCACCACCTCCGTCTCCATCACCAGCTCGATGCGAGGGGACGCGGCCAGGCGCTCGACGAGGTAGCTGGACATGCTCGCCGCGAGCTCCCGGCCACGCACGAGCACGCGGACCCGACGCGCGTGGCCCGCGAGGAACACGGCCGCCTGGCCCGCGGAATTGCCACCGCCGACGAGCATGACCTCCTCGTCGGCGCACATGCGCGCCTCGATGGGGCTGGCCCAGTAGAAGACCCCACGGCCTTCGAACTGGCCGAGGTTCGCGAGCGCGGGACGGCGGTAGCGCGCGCCACTGGCCACCACCACGGTCCGCGTGCGCACCTTGCGCCCGTCGGTCAGCGCGAGCGTGAGCGGCGCGCCAGGGGCGGCGCAGCGCAGGGAGGCGACCTCTGCCGGGATGGCCATCTCCACGCCAAACTTCTGCGCCTGCACGTAGGCGCGCGCGGTAAGCGCCTGGCCGGTGATGCCCGTGGGGAACCCCAGATAGTTCTCGATGCGCGCGCTCGCGCCCGCCTGCCCCCCGAAGGCCCGCTGATCCAGGACGAGCACCCGCAGCCCCTCGGAGGCCGCGTACACGGCGGTGGCGAGCCCCGCGGGCCCCGCGCCCACCACGGCGACGTCATAGTGCGTCTCGAAGGCCCCCTCCGGCAGCAGTCCGAGCGCTCGGGCAAGGGTGCTCTCGGAGGGGTTCTTCAGGACCGAGCCATCCGGGCACACCACGAGCGGGAGCTCCTCCGCGTGTGGCGAGTAGCGCTCGATCAGTGAAGCCGCCTCCGCGCCCCGCGCCGGGTCCATCGCGAGGTACGGGTGGCCATTGCGCGACAGGAAGCCCTCCAGGCGAACCCTGCCCGCGCCCTCGGGAGGGCCCACCAGGACGGGCCCACCGGCGCCTGTCTCGAGCAGGCCCACGCGGCGCAGGATGAGGGCGCGCATGATGCGCTCGCCGAGGTCCGCCTCCGCCACGAGCAGCGCACGCAGCCGGTGCGGGGGGATGACCAGCGCCTCCACTTCCCCTACCGCGTGAGCGTCGACGAGCGAGGGGCGTCCGGAGAGCTGGGCCACTTCACCGAGGAACTGGCCCGGGCCCTCCTCCACGATGGGAATCGAGTGCCCCAGGCCATCGCGCCGGGAGAGGGCCACTCGGCCCTGGGCGAGCACGAGCATCCCAGGGCTCGGTTGTCCGGCCGCGAAGAGGCACTCCCCATCACGAAAGTGCCGGACCTCACCGAAGCGCTGCATGCGCTCGATGTCCCGGGCGTCCAGGACGGGAAACATCTGGGGACGGCGCGACTCGAGGCTCGGAGGCAAGGGAGGGGGAGGCATGACCGTGCTCAATGCATGGGCATGGGACGCGCGGGCGACAGAGCACGGGCAGAGTGCTCCACCGGCCGCCCGCCTTCTCTCCACCCCTCACCCCTGCCGGAAATTCAAGAATGCTTCACTGGGGCAGGGGTCGGAGGTCTCGGCGCACCCATTCCCGTGCCACGTGCCTGCGGACAGACTGCGCGCTTTCGACGCTCGTTCACCCTTCGAGGACGCAGGCCATGTGTGCATTCTGTGATCTGGGAATCTGCCATGACCCGGCGCATCGAAGTGGAGCGCTGATCGGTGAGTGGGTTCGCGACACGTGTCGTTTCTGCTCGCTCGGCATCTGCGCGGAGCACGGTCCCCAGGGGCCGAGCGTGGGTGAGACTCCTGTTCGGCTGTTCGATATCCGGAGGTCCCGCCCGTCCGCGAGCCTCACGCCCGCGCCCTTGTTGGAGGTCCCTCGAGGCCTCTTCGCCATGCCCCGTGCTTCGACCGCCGGGCAGATGCACCTGCATCCCAGTCAGGCCCAGGAGGCGCTGCTCATCTCGGGGATCCTCGGCTCTCCGATGGGGACGACGCACGCCATCCCGAAGAACATCCATCGCTTCTGGACTGGCGGACCCATGAGTCCCGCGGTGGTCGACGAGCTGATCTCCGATGGGCTCCGGGCGAAGCGGGCGGGCTGGACGTGTCACCTCTGGTATTCCGACGAGGTCGAGCGGGTGCTGGACTCGCACCTCGAAGGGGCGATCGCGAAGACGAAGGGCGTCTTCATCTTCTCCAAGCGCCCTCAAGCGCCCGAGGACAAGCGGCCCCTGCGCGCCATCCAACGGCGCAGGCTGGAGCAGGCGGGCTTTCGGGTCCTCGCCATCGAGCGGCTCGACAGCGGTGGCTGGTTGACGAAGCTGGCGAGCCGGGCCGGCCACTCCGCGCTGGCTGGCATCTGGGATGACGTCAAATACTTCTCGGACCTGGCGCGACTGCTCTATCTCTATTTCGTCGGGGGCATCCACATGGATGTCGACATCTCGCTGGGCGACATGGACCTGACGCAGCAGTATTTCCACAACGACCCGGCGGGACAGGTCCCGCTCATGGGCAGCCTGCTGCGCGATCAGCGCGACGCGTTGATTCCGAAGCTCCGCTACCTCAAGCGGATCCGTCAGCAGAGCCTGCTCACGCAAGAGGAGTACGACGAGTACAGGGAGGCGCTGCGGGCGGCGGTGACCAAGGGCGTGAACGCCGCGGGCATGTTGAACGCGTTGATCGGCTCGCGCGGTGGCACCACCCACCTCAAGGATGCCATCGCCGAGTACCGACGGCGCACCGACGGCACCGGGGACTTCATCACGGGAATGGGGCTCGCCCCCATCCTGCTCCTCGGAAGCGCAAGGGCGGGCAACCTGGACCAGGCCCTGAAGTGGACCGTCCCGCCGTACCTCGTGCGCCTGGATCCGGACACCGAGGAAAGCAACCTCTGATAGAAGCCGCGGAGGGACTGGCCGCTTCTGATTGAATTCGTCCGCCAGCGTGCCCCGGAGTTCCTGTCGCGGCTGGAGGGTGTCCCGGAGGCCTCGAGCGGGTCACCCGGAGCCGCTTCCCCCGCTTCCATCTACCTGCCGGGACACCCCTGCCGCCAGTGAAGCCGCCGCCCCCCGCGCCAGGTAGGGTAGGGTTCTCCGCGTCGTGCCACCCAGGGCTCCCCTCCCATGACCTTCGCTTCACTTGGCCTGTCGGACGCGCTCGCCCGCGCCGTGGCCGAACTTGGATACGACGAACCCACGCCGGTGCAGCGCGCGGCCATCCCCGTGGTGCTGCGCGGCGGCGACGTCCAGGCTTCGGCGAAGACGGGCTCGGGGAAGACCGCGGCGTTCCTGCTGCCCCTCCTGGAGGCCTTGCGCGCCCGGCCGGGTGGGGCGGTCCGGCCGGTGCGGGCCTTCATCCTGGTCCCCACGCGGGAGCTCGCCGCCCAGATCGTCGACTCCCTCCAGCGGTATGGCCGTCACTTGAAGAGGCCGCTGAAGACCTGCCTCGCGGTCGGCGGCGTCTCCGCGAACCCGCAGATGCTGGCGCTCCGGGGCGGCGCGGACGTCGTCGTGGCCACACCGGGCCGCGCGCTGGACCTCGTGGACCAGAACGCGCTCCGGCTGGGGGAGGTGGAGACGCTGGTGCTCGACGAGGCCGACCAGCTGTTTTCCCTGGGCTTCGCTGACGAGCTCAACCGCCTGCTCACGCTCCTGCCCGCGCGCCGCCAGAACCTGCTGTTCTCCGCCACGTTCCCGCCCGCCGTGCGTACGTTCGCGGAGCGACTGCTGCACGAGCCCACGCGCATCGACGTCGATGACGGAGAGTTGCCCTCCGCGGACCTCATCCTCCAGCGGGCCATCCAGGTGGATGCGCCCCGGCGCACGATGCTCCTGCGGCAGTTGCTGGAAACCCACGCGTGGTCCCACGTCCTCACGTTCGTCGCCAGCCGCTACGCGGCGGACCATGTCGCGCTGAAGCTCAACCGAGCCGGCATCCCCGCGACGTCGCTGCACGGAGACCTCAGCCAGGGGGCCCGCACGCGGGCGCTCGCGGACTTCAAGGCGAAGCGCGTGCGCGTCCTCGTCGCCACCGACGTCGCCGCGCGCGGCCTGGACATCGCGGGCCTGCCCGCGGTCGTGAACTACGACCTGCCGCGTTCGACCGTGGACTACGTGCACCGCATTGGCCGCACGGGGCGTGCGGGCGACCAGGGCGTGGCGATCAGCTTCGTCAGCGCGGACACCGAAGCCCACTTCCGTCTCATCGAGAAGCGCAACCACCTGTCCGTCGCGCGAGAGCAGGTGGCGGGCTTTGAACCGACGCCGACGGCCGTGTCCGCCGCACCGCCGCTGGATGTGAACGGCGGAGTGAAGGGCCGGCGCAAGAGCAAGAAGGACAAGCTGCGCGAAGCCGCCGCCGCCGCCGTCCCGCCCCCGAAGCGCAAGCCGTAGCGCCCTTCATCGCCGCGAACGCGGCGAATGGGCCGTAGCGTGCGACCTCCCGCGCTATCCGAGCGCCGCCTTCCCGTCCGGCTTGCGCTGGAACCTGTAGAGCACGAAGCCCACCGCGAGCGCGATGGCCCCGGCGACGAGGTTCTCGCGCTCCGCGCTCAGCGCGAAGACGACGCACAGCGCGGCGGCGGCGAGGGGAATCACGGGCCCACCCGGGATGCGGAACGCGTTCGGGGGCGCCTGGAGCTTGCGGCGCAGCACGGGCACGGCCAGGGCCGTGCCGAAGTACGTGGCGAGCCGGGCCACCACGGAGAGCGTGGCGAGCACCTCGAACGAGCCGGAGAACGCCAGGGGCAGGGCGATGGCCGTCTGCGTGAGGATGGCGACCGTCGGCGTGCGGTAGCGCGGATGCAGCGTGGCGAGCGCGGCGGGGCCAAAGCCGTCCTGGGCCAGCGCGTACAGGTAGCGCGGCCCGGCGAGCACGGTGTTGCTGTTGGTCCCCAGGATGGACAGCACCCCGCCCACCGTCATGAGGAGCCCACCCCAACCCCCGAGGAACCGCGCGGCGGCGTTGGCGAGCGGCGTCTGCGCGTCCGCGACCCCGGGCAACGTGCCCAGCGCCACCCACTGCACCGCCGTGTAGATGAGGGTGACAACGCCTATCTGCACGATGAGCGCGAAGGGCACGTCGCGGCGAGGGTTCTTGAACTCACCCGCCGGAGCCGCCGTGTTCTCGAAGCCGGCATAGGCGAACAGCAGCAGCAGCACCGCGGACCCCAGGTTGCCTCCATCCCTGGGAGCCACCGACGTCGCCAGCGGCACGGACACGGAGAAGAGGCCCACGGCGATGAACACCAGCAGGGGCACCGTCTTGGTGACGGCGAGGAGCACCGCGGTGCGAGCGCCGCCCTTCACGCCCACGACGTTGATGGCGGTGAGCGCGAGCAGGGGCACGGCGATGGCCAAGCCCTGTCCCATGCCCGAGTTCGCCGCGGGCCACAGGAAGCCCAGCGCGCGGGAGAAGCCGACGGACAACGAGGCCACGGACGAGACTCGCGCCAGCCACGTCATCCAGCCGACCTGGAACCCCACCCGTTCTCCAAAGGCTTCACGCGTGTAGAGATAGGCGCTGCCGGGCTTGTCGAAGTAGCTGGCCGCCTCCGCGAAGCAGAGCACGAGCAGCAGCACCGCCAGCCCCGCGAGCACGACGGCGCCCGTGCTGGCCGAGCCCAGGTTCGCGGCGGCCGCCGCGGGCAGCAGGTAGACACCACTGCCGATGACGTCGTTGATGGAGAACCCGACAATTTCCCAGCGCGATACCGCGCGCCGCATGCCCGGCTCTTGAGGAGGCGAATGGGGTTCGGTGGTCATGGACGGACGGAAGGAGAGGGGATCCCACTGGAGCACGAATGCGGCGAATCCGCGAATTCGCGCGAAGCCGTGCTCCTTTCCCTGACGAGCGCCTGGCACTCCCGTTTGATTTGCCACCCCGGGTCCAGCATGCCCGGTGGTGGCGCAATTGACCTGGCGTTGGTCCTGACGGCTGCGCAGAACCCGTACGCTGAGTTGAATGGGTGGCCCGCAATGTAGTTGCCTCAGGCAAGTAGTTCCGCGCCAAAGATTGCCCTTCTAGACGTTGAAATGGACGCGCTGCTATCAGGCTGCGCTGTGCCAAAACTTGAATTCCTATCTCGTGCCATCCATGCCGTGGGCCGTCCCTGGCGATGGCGTTTCCTGACATTTTCAGCGGTCGCCTCGATTGGCCTTTGGGTGGGCCTTGGCCAGCCACAGGCCAGCCCTTCGAATCCCGAGGACCCGGAGTCGAACGCCATCGCCGTGGTGGACGGCGAGGAGGTTTCGCTCGAGCGCTTCAACCAGCTCTGGCGAAACGATGTCGCCCGGCTGCGCATGCGGGATGGGCACCTTCCCGGGAGTCTGGCCAAGGCCCAGAAGGCCGCGCTGGCCGAACGGCTCATCAATGAAGCGCTCATCGAGCACGCCGCCGAGCAGGAACAGCTCACGGTGGATGCGCGGGCGCTCGACAAGGCATTCGCTTCACGCCGTCACGCGTTGGGTACGGAGGCAACCCCCGCCTCGGACGAGGCGTCGGGTGAAGAGCTCCAGCGCCGCGTCCGCCTGGATTTGCTGGCGGAGCAGCTCGTCGAACGCCGGGTCGCCCGGAGCTTCCCGGAGGACGCCCTCCAGGCCTTCTTCGAGCGCAATCCGGAACAGTTCCAGATCTCGGCCCACCTGGACGTCGAGGACCTGCGGGTCGCCGTCCCGCCCGAGGCGACAGAGGCAGAGGTCTCCGCACGTGCCCAGGAGGCGAGCGCCCTTCGGGAACAGCAACTGGCGGCCGCTGGCGAGTCCCGCCCGGTGGGACGCAGCTGGCTCCCCGCCACGACGGCAGCGCCCCTTTCCGGCGGCGAATCCGTTCGCCTCACCGCCGCCCAGGTGCCCGCCGAGGTCTGGGAGCGACTGAACGCGCTCTCGTTGCAGGAAGTCTCCCCGGTGCTGCGCACGGAGCAGGGCTTCCATGTCTTCCGGCTGAAGGCCCGGGGGCCGTCTGTCGTCGCTCCCTTCTCCGCTGTCAAAACGCGTGTCCCGGCGGTGATGCGTGCCCAACTGCTGGAGCTCCGGCGGTCAGGGCTGATCGATGAGCTGCGTTCATCGGCCGTGATCCAGAACCACCTCGCGATGCGGCTGGCGCTGGATGCGCAGGCGCCGTCCGCTCCCTCTTCCGACTCCGGACACTGACCGTGACCTCCGCCGCCCTGCTCGCAGTGTATCTTCTTGCGACAACGCCCTCGCCCGCACCCGTGCAGGCGAATCAGCTGTCGCGCTACCTTGACCTGGAATCCATCCCGGCCGTCAGTTCCGACGCCGCTCCGGTCCAATCCCTGGCGTCCAATGAGCTGACGACCCTCGCGTACAACACGCTCGTCAAGCGGGTCTTGCATGATGGCATCTACACCCCGGGGCGCTTCCCCGCGCAGGCCGCCTGCTCGCCCTTCCGCTTCAGCCCCTCGGGCTCGGTCGCCATCTCACCGTACAGCAACGACCCGAACCGGGTGACTCCGTTCTCGGAGCTCCTGACGTTGCCCAACGGGTGCCCCTTCTTCGACGGGAACGGGGACGGCACGTACGACTTCAACTTCTATTTCAATCCGCGTTCGTTGAGGGATCTGGGGGAGCACGAGTTCTCCTGCTTCCTGGACACCGTGCCGCACTCCGGCTGGTGCGTGTCCGCGGTGCGGCCCCCCTGCAATTACATCTGCGAGGCCAGTGTCGCGGTCCGCCAGTTCATCAATCCCACCTACAACGTCGTCAACCTGGCGCCCACGGCCAGTCCGTCCTACGCCCTCGCCACGCCGCCGGTGTTGTGGGGCGGGACCGTCCAGCTCAAGGCGAACTCGAACGACCCGGACGGGGGAAGCGTCATCCACCGCTGGATCATCACCTCCAAGCCGCCCGCATCCACCCGGGGGCTGACCAACGCCAATACCGCCAACCCCACCCTCCAGGGCATCACGGAGAAGGACATCGGGACGTGGGTCTTCCGGCTCGAGGTGGATGACGACGAGGGGGAGATGAAGACGTTCCCGGTGCAGTTCACCATCGCGAACGCCGCGCCGCAGTTCGAAGCCACGGGCGCGTCGCAGGTCGTGGTCCAGAAGAACATCCAGGTGGGTGTCACCAATACCCATGACGAGGATGGCGGCGAGCTGACGTTCCGCTGGGACATCCTGTCGGCCCCCACGGGGTCGACGCCTGGCGTCCAGACCGGGTACTCCACGCAGTCCAGCCTCAGCATCCCCACCACGGGCAAGGAGGTCGGGACCTGGCGCTTCAAGGTGACGGGGACGGACAACGAGGGGGCCTCGCTGTCCCGTGAGATCACCGTCACGGTGGTGAACATCAAGCCGCGCATCCAGCTGTCCGGGGCCACCCATGTGGATGAGGGCAACCCCATCCAACTGGAGACCACCATCCTGGATGATGAAGACGGTGGCCAGCTCACGTTCAAGTGGGAGGTGGTCCAGGCCCCCTATGACGCGGGCGTGGCGGTGCCTTCCGTGCTCTCCTCGAGCGCGACGATGAACGTGGCCGCCTTCACGTCCTCCATCTCCGCGCTGGCCGGGGGCTCCGCGCAGGCGGTCCCGGGCACGTGGATCTTCCGGCTCACCGCCACGGACAACGAGGACGAGTCGGTGAACCAGGAGGTCACCGTCCTGCTCGACGGCATGCCCAAGTTCGCCTTCCGCGACCCGCCGTCGCGGCACGTCATCGGTTCGGGGCCGTTGGTGCTGGATGCCAGCATCTCCGAGGACCCGGACTCGCCGTGCCCGACCGAGCCGGGGCGCTGCCACCTGACGGATGGCCGCTTCGTCACCGTCTCCCCGGGCCTGACGGGCGTCTATGAATGGTACGCCAGCCAGGACCTGTCCCAGCATCCGCTCGCTCCCATCTCGACCCTGTTCCCCAGCTACAGCACCACCGGTCCCATCCTGACGCTGGGCGCGGAGACCGTCCCCGCCGGGGAGTGGACCTTCGAGGTGCGTGGGCTGGATGGCGAGGGCAATCCAGGCTCCAAGCAGATCTCGGTCAGCGTGCTGCCCCCGGACACCGCGCCGCAGGCGGTGGTCAACGGGCCGCTGATCCGCCCCACGGTGCTGCTGTCCGGCCTGAACCTCGCCCCCATCGTCGTGGACGGCTCCGCCAGCATGGACCTGGACAACACGTTCGACGGCACGGCGCCCGCGCCGGGGATGGGCATCACCCACTACCAGTGGAGCGCGACGCCTCCCACCGCCGCGTGCCCGGTTCCCACGCTGCCGTCGGGGCCTTCTGTCACGAACATCCTGCTGTTCCCCGCGGGCGCGAACGTGCCGCCCGCGTGCCAGGGCCGCTGGCAGATCACCCTCACCGTGACGGATGACGATCAAGCCGGGAAGCAGGGCTCGCTCACCGTTCCGGTCTCCATCGGCAACTGCGCGTCGCTGGCCTGCCTGGATTCCCCGCTGCCTGGCAACGCGCGCGTCCTCCATGAGAACGACACGAGCGGCGTGCTCGTCGCGGTGCACCTGGATTCGGCGTTCTATGACGAGGTGGCGTTCGCGACGGGAACGGCCATCATCATGGACGTCGTCTATTCCGGGACGACCCAGATCGCCTACAAGGGCGTGACGCCGCTCCTCAACCAGTCCAGCCGTGGCCTGCCGCTCTTCCTCCATTGGAATGGCACGAATGCCTCGGGCGCGCGGGTCTCCGGGACGTTCGACATCATCCTGTCGGTCCAGACGGGCGTGGGGCAGCAGCTCGCGGTGGCCGCCGGTCCCCAGGTGATCGTGGTGGAGAACGTGGAGACCCAGGTCTCCAGCTCCAGCGACCGCTACGTCCAGCGCGAGAAGCTGCTCGCCGCCTCGGCGACGGCGAACTTCCGGGTGTCGGCCACGGGCCTCGTGGACTCGGTCCCGGTGGATTCGTATGCGTGGCGCATCAAGAACACGGGGGGCACCACCGTGGCCTCCGGGACGCTGACCGGAGGAGGCGAGGGTGAAGTCCGGACGGCGAACTGGAACGGCAAGAACACCGCGGGCGTCGTGCCTCCCGCGGGGGACTACACCTTCGAGGCGGAGGCCATCCGGGGCGGTGTCCCGCTGGGCGTGAGCCCGCCGCGCACGTTCACGCTCTATGGGCTCGCGCTGGATCCGATGGTGGTGGCTCCCGCGACGCCGGGGGAGTCCCCGGAGTGGGTCCACCTGGAGCGTCCCCATGGCACCGCCATCGTCACGGCCGCCAACTTCACGCAGAAGCGTCCGCGGATGAGCCCGCTGTCGATCAAGGTCGATCCGCTCCTGCCGGGCTTCTCGCTGACGTTCGAACAGGAGAGCGGCCCGACGGGGCTCGTGGAGTTCTACGAGGAGGGGACCCTGTACCGGCCCCTGGGCGCGCTGCCCCTGCAGCTCTGGGATATCCCCGCGGGCGGATTGAAGCTGCTGGCCTATGGCCGGGAAATGGTCGGTGAGGCGGTCTTCAAGCTGACCTACCGCGTGAATGGCGACCTGCTGGCCGAGGAGCGCGTGCGCTACCGGCTGGCGCCCTCGCCCGCGGCCGTGGGCATCGAGGACGCGATGAACACTCCCCATTTCCGGGAGCTGCGCACCGCCAACAGAGGCAGCCCTCTCAAGGTCGCGTTGGATCGGACCCGTCAGCGTGAGCGCACGGGACGCCGGGCGAACGTCTACCTGGTGGCCCACCGGGACGCGGTGTTGTGGGCCGCGAACGCCAACCTCGTCCAGGTTCCCGCCGCTGGCGCCGTGAAGCAGCTGGATGTCGGGGCCGCCAATGTGGACCCCGAAATCCTCACCCTCTGGGCCGCGGCGGCCGAAGGGTCCTATGACGTCGTCTATGATTTCGGAAACTTCGCGGACGCGCCCGCGGACTTCGTGGGGGATGGCCGGTTGGATCCGGGAGACCTGCTGGTGAGCCCCGAAGGACTGCCCGCGGTCGACGTGGAGGGCTCCTATGTGACACCGGGAGCGTTGGGCATCCAGAGCTTCGAATTTGGCGACACCTTTTCGAAGCCCAAGTTCACGACGCGTCTGCCGGGCGGATGGGATGAAGTCACCCCCGCCGGAGCCCTCCTGCCCCTGAGGGGACTGGCGGTCTTCCCGACCGACCTGTCCGTCAAGCGCCCGCTGGTGATGATCGCGCACGGCAATCACACCCCCCGCACCCTGTTCATCGAGCCCGCCCCCGGGGCCAAGCGGGTCGCGGTGACGGTGGATCCCGACATGACGTCGAGCGAGAACTACCAGGGCTACCGGTACCTCCAGGAGCACCTGGCCTCGCAAGGCTTCATCACCGTCAGCATCGACCTCGATGGACTGAGCGGCAATGTCTACGGTGGCTATCCCGCCATCCCGCCGAACCGGTGGCGGCCGACCCCGGGCATCCAGGCTCGAGCCTGGGTCCTGTTGAAGAACCTTGAATTGCTCCTGACCAACTCCACGGCGGTCCCCGCCATCGCGGGCAAGATCGACGCGTCCCGGATCTATCTCATGGGGCATTCGCGCGGCGGTGAGGCGGCGGTCGTGGCCCAGCACCAGCTCATCCAGTACGCCTCGGGTGCTCCGGCCTTCGGATCCGTGCCTCCAGGCGGGACGCTCACGGGGCTGAGTCCGAGCAACATCAAGGGCATCATCAGCCTGGCGCCGGTGAGCTTCGCGGTGGAGAAGCTTCCCATCACTCCGTCCAACGTGCCGTATCTGTTGATGTATGGCTCCGCGGATGGCGACGTGAACGGAGCGATGTCCACCGTGCGGCCCTTCATCCACTACGACCGTGCCCAGGGGGACCGCTTCGCGCTCCGCATCGAAGGGGCCAACCACAACCACTTCAATACGAGCTGGCCGGCCAGCGATGCGAACGTGCAGTTGCTCTGGAAGGGAAGAGACCCGATAACCTATCAGGATCAGTTCGACCGGCAGATCCTGGACACTCCGGTGGGAGCCGCCGGCACGCTGATCGACGGCGCACCGCAGCGGCTGGTCGCGACCGCCTACATCACGGCGTTCCTGAGGTTCGTGGACGAAGGGTCTCGCGCGGCGGGCGACTACTTCCTGCAGCAGCCGGCGACCCTGGTTCCCCTGGGAACTCCTGCCGGGCTCTCGATGTATTCCCAGGCGCGGCTTGCCACCCGGACCCGACTGGTTTTGGATGATTATGAATCCAACTCCCAACTGACGCTCTCCAGCGCGGGGGCGCCGGTCACCTCCACCCTGGCCGAGTTGTCCGAAGGACCGCTGCTGGACACCGACCTGCTGCTGGAGGCGGAGCCCGCCAACCGCTTCTTCCAGGCCACCAAGGGGGCGCGCTTCGCCTGGAATGGCAACCAGGCGTATGAACAGACGGTTCCCGTCGGAAAGCAGGACCTGCGGCTGGCCCGCAGCCTCAACTTCCGGGTCGCCCAGGTTCCGGGCCATGCCTACACGGCCGCTGGGACTGCGCTGAGCTTCCGGGTGGAGCTGGAGGACGGGGCGGGCCACGTCGAGGCGATGTCGTTGAATGGGTTCGGCCAGGTCCCTTCCATCTACGGGGCGGGAATCTGGTGGCCGGAGGACCGCTACCGGGATGACGGCTCGATCAATCCCATCAGCGCTTTGATGAACACGACGTCGGCCGCCTTCAAGACGTTCCGCTTGCCGCTCGCGGGCTTCGCGGGCACGGCGACGGACGTCGACCTTGGAAACATCACGAAGGTCCGCATCCGGTTGGCGGATGGCGAGACCGCTCAGGGAAGCGTTGCCCTGGATGACCTGGAGATCGAATTCTGATGAACCGCCTATTGCTGACACTTCTGTTGGGCCTGTCACTCGCGTGTAGCGACAAGGCCCCCGCCGCCCGCGCGCCCGCGCCTGCGCCTGCGCCTGCCCCCGCGATCCGGTCCCAGAATTCGGGCCTGGGGACGGTGGTCTCCGTGGAGCCCGTCCACATTCAAGAGGGCTTCACCGTCTGGCGTGATGGGGCGGAGGTCACGCTCCAGGACGGCCTGCTCATCCGCGTGGACGGCTTGAGCCGAAGCCAGTTCATGCCGCGGGCCATCACCGCGCCGCTGTTCGTCCTGGGAAACACCGTCGGGCAGACGCTGCTCACGCCCTTCGACCAGGGCCAGGCCGTCCTCCTGACGGATTCGCCGCCGCCGGATACGGAAGTGGCCCTCTGGATGACGAATCCCGGGGAGACTCCGGATGTGCTGGTGGGGGCGGGGCTGAGGGCGCGCCAGTCGAAGGCGCTGGGCGCCACCGCGCATTCGGGCATCAACATCCGGACGCCCCCCGCGAGTGCGCCGAGGACGAACTACGCCGCACACGTGGACCTCATGGACCAGCTCGTGACGCCGCGGGTGTCTCCGGACATCTGCTCACGGGTGGGCAAGCAGTGTGGCGTCATCCCGGAGACGACGCATGGCCGGCTCGACTGCGGAAGCTGCCCGACCGGTCAGCTCTGCAAGACGGACAACATGTGCTGCACGCCGAGCACCTGCGCGACGCAGGGACGCGCCTGTGGTCCCGCGGTGGATGGCTGTGGCAACGCGCTCGACTGCGGCAGTTGCTCCACGGGCAATGTCTGCACCGCCGCGGGCAACTGCTGTGCCCCCAAGACGTGCTCGGAGCTGGGCCGTACCTGCGGCTCCGTGTCCGACGGCTGCGGCGGCACGCTGAACTGCGGCACCTGCGATCAGGGACAGGTCTGCCTCGGGAGCGGAAGCTGCTGCATGCCCAAGACGTGCGAGCAGCTGGGCAAGAACTGCGGCAGCGTGTCTGACGGCTGCGGGGGGATGCTCAACTGTGGTTCGTGCACGGCCCCTGAGTCTTGCGGCGGTACGGGAACCCCGAACGTCTGTGGCACCTGCACGCCCCGGACCCAGGAACAGGCCTGCTACGGCAGACAGTGCGGCACGTTCTCGGATGAATGCTTCTCCTCCTACTCGTGCGGTAGCTGCCCGTCGAACCAGGCTTGCGCGATGGAGGTCGGTGCATGCGGTACCCCGGATGGCTGCGGGCCCGGCACGGTCATGATCTGCAACGGCATTGGTTGCCGTTGCTACGGCGGCGGCGCCGAGATGTAGCTGACGCTGATCGAGGAAGGGTGCGCTGTCTGGGCGCACCCCTCCTCGGCATCTTCCAGCGTGCCGCCATGGGAGCACGCTGGGGCCTCCCGGCTCACGCGGGCAGCCGTTGCAGGGCCTCCGCGAGGCGGATGTGCCCCTGGAAGGCGCCGCTGCCCAGCGGCGTTTCGCCCTTTTCAATGGCATGGGCGAAGCGCACGCCGGCGTCCGCCTCCAGCCGCTCGAAGAGGCCCTGGATCTTCGGGGAGTCGCGGCGGTCCAGCACCTCGTGGTACCGGGTCCACCGGGCGATGCCGATGAAGTAGGCATCCGCCAGCGTGCGGTGGTCGCCCAGAAGCCACGGCGTGTCGCCCATCAGTGCCTCCAGGTTCGCGTGCGCGGAGACCACCTTGCGGGCTCCGAGGTTGCGCAGCGCCTGCTTTTCGGACTCCGGCAGCTCGGCGTGCTCGAGCGCGTACCAGAGCGGCGAGAAGGCGCTGAAGAAGGTGGTGTTCAGGTACGCGAGCATCTGATTCAACCGGTCGAAGTCCTCGGTGCCCTGGGCGAACGACAGCCCGGTGCCCACGCCGCGTGCACCCAGGTGGTTGAGGATGGCCATGCTTTCGCTGATGCGCGCGCCCGTCTCCGTCATCAAGGTGGGCGTCTCCGCGACGGGGTTGATCCGGCGGTAGTCCGCGGTGGTGACGTCCTCTGGCATGGTGATGCGGCACAGCTGGTAGGGCCGGCCCAGCCACTCCAGCGCGACGATGGAGCCAAACGAGCAGCCAGAGGGGACACCGTAGAAGAGGGTAGGCAGTGCCAAGGTGAAGCTCCTGTCCGGAGGGGAAGGCGTGATGCCTTCGATGGGGACAAGATGGCCGTGGCGACGCGCGCCGTGTAGACACGGGAACGCGAACGCAAGGTCCACACCCGTGGACGATGAGGCGGCCCTTGAATCTCAACGACCTCCATCTCTTCGTCCAGGCCGTGGAGAGCGGTGGCTTCGCCGCGGCGGCGCGGCGGCTGGGCATTCCCAAATCCACGGTGAGCAAGCGCGTGGCCGAATTGGAGGACGCGCTGGGCGCCCGGCTGATCCAGCGCACGTCGCGGAGCTTCACGCTGACGGACGTGGGGCGGGACTTCCTCGACCATGCCCGCGCCGCCGTGATGGAGGCGGAGGCCGCGGAGAACGTGGTGCGCCGCCGGCAGGCGGAGCCCCGTGGCGTGGTGCGAATCACCACGTCGGTCCCCACGGCGCAGTTCCGGCTCGCGGAGCGTCTGCCGCTGCTGGCGCTGGCGCATCCCAAGGTGCGCGTCGAGCTGCACGCGACGGACCGCTTCGTGGACCTGGTGCAGGAGGGATTCGACATCGCCGTGCGCAGTCACTTCTCGCCCTTGCCCGCCTCGGGCCTGGTGCAGCGCCGGCTCGCGGTGGAGTCCACCATTCTGGTGGCGTCGCCCGGCTACCTGTCCGGCCGCGGCAGGATCCGCAGGCCCGAGGACTTGAGCGAACACGACGGCCTCCTGACCCACGCCACGGCCACCCAATGGCGGCTGAGTGGGCGGGCGGGGGAGACGGTCACCGTGATGCCGCGGGCACGCATGACCGCCGATGAGTCGCTGGTGCTCTTGAAGGCAGCCACGGCCGGGCTGGGCGTCGTCTGTCTGCCGGAGACGTTCACCCGCGTGGACGTGGAGGCCGGGCGGCTGGTGCAGGTGCTTCCCGCCTGGACCGGGGGCACGGTGACGACGACGATTCTGACGCCACACCGCAGGGGCCAGTTGCCCGCCGTGCGCGCCGTCATCGACTTCCTGATGGAGGGCGCCAGCGAGGCGTGAGCGTCCTTGGCATGGGCGCCTGCGCCGCCACCCGTTTCATGGTGGACGCCCACCATCGCGAGTGCTCTGCCGAAGTGCGGCGGCCGTGAGACTTCACTGCTTTGGTGAATTCGCCAGCGGGATCTCTTCGAGCCTGAAGTCCGAACCATTGAGTTCGACGCGAAAACGCTCTTTCAGGCGCTCGACATCCGCCCTCGCTGCCGCCTTGATCAGATCGATGGGGAGGAACGCTGAGTAGCGATGCCGAACGTGCCGTGGAGAAGGAGGGTCCACTGCGGAGTTCATCTCAAGCAGTTCATAGCGGATGCCGTCAGCGGCCGTGACTTGTCTGAGGACAAAGACGGCTCGCCGCCAACGTTTAGTGATGGAGAAGTTCAGTCGATATTCAATCAGTCCACCCGTGAGTACGAAGGGGCGCTGAGGCGTCTCGCGCGGTCTCCGAGAGGGTGATGGTGTGGAACGAGATGTAACGTGAGGGCCTTCCGGCGCGGCAAGAGAAGGCGACAACGGCTGTCATGGCAATCGATGACAGCACGGCCAGGGCTGCCAGGCCAAACGTTCACGTCACCTCATGACTGGCATGTCGTCCTCTCCGCGCCAGCTCAGCCGCACGCGCGTGCCTCGGGGCTCCAGTGCGTGGATGGACAGCGTCCATCCGAAGCGCTGGGCAAGTCGTTCCACCAGCGACAGGCCGATGCAGTGGCTCTCGCTCCCGGGCTCGGCGCGGCCAAAGCCAACCCCCGTGTCGGTCAGGGTCCACGCCTGGGGCTCGATGGTGATCACGACGCGCCCTTCGTCCGTGTAGGCGAGCGCGTTCTTGAGGAGGTTGCCCATCATCACCCGGGCGACGGATGCAGGGATGGGCGCGTGGACTTCGCCCCCGGACTCGATGGTGAGCTCGATGCTGTCACTGCGCCGCAGATGCCCGTACAACGCGAGCAGCTCTCGCGAGACGCGGTGCAGGTCGCAGCGCTCCTCGGCGCGGCGCTCGCGGGCCAGCCAGAGGATGCCCTCCGTCAGCAGGCCCATCTGGCTTACGGCACGGCGCAGCCGGTCGAACGTCTCCGCGTCTCTTGGCGGATCGAGTTCGAGTATTTCCACCGCGCCCTGGGCCACGGCCAGGGGAGTGCGCAGCTCGTGACTGGCGTCGCGGTTGAACCGCCGCTCACGCTCCAACTGCTCCTGGATGCGCGCGTCGCGTGCGAGCAGCGCGTCCCGCAGCGCCCGGACCTCGGCCACTCCGCCGTCATCCTCGGGCGGCGGTGCCCCTTCGGCCCGGATCCACTCCACCATCCGCTCCAGCGGCCGACCGAGCCGGCGGGCCGCGAGGCGGGCGAGGAGCGCGGCGGCCAGCAACGCCAGCAGTGCACTGGTGAGGAGCAGCCCTGCGGTCCGCTTCAGGTGGTCCGTCGTGCTCGTCAGGCGCGTCACGTCGAAGGCGAAGTACCGGCGTTCTCCACCAGTGCCGGGGCGCACCGCGACGTGGAAGTGTCCGTGGCTCCCAGCGGGCACCTCGTATTCTCTCGGCGGCGCGTCTGGACGCAGGCGCTCCGCGAGCCATGGCGGCAGCGCGGAGTGGCCGTCATACCGCGTGATTCCGGGGACGTGACCTGGCTCGCTCCGGTCCGCTTCCGCGGCCACGATGCGGCTGAAGATGACGTCCTCGAGGTCGTAGCTGAAGAGCGTGAAGATCCCTCCCATCAGCACCAGCGCGAACGCGGCGGACAGCCCCATGGCGCGCTGGAGTACGGCGCGCACCGACCTGCTGGACCTAGCGCGCATCCAGGCGGTACCCCTCGTTGCGCAGGGTGGTGATGGCATCGTCGAGCCCCAGCCCGGCGAGCGCCTTGCGCAGGGCATAGACGTGCGTGCGCAGCGCGCTGGACTCGGGGGCTTCGTCCCCCCAGAGCCGCTCCGCCAGCGTGGCCGCGGGGATGGCTTCGGGCGCGGCCTCCATCAGCCACCGCAGGAGGAGTGCCTCGGTGCGGTTGAGCCGCACGGAGCGCCCACCCCATTGCGTGTGCCCGCTCTCCGGCTCCAGCGTGAGCCCGCCCCGTGTCAGCTTCCGCCCGCTCGGCGGAACGGGCCGGCGCGCCAGGGCTTCCAGCCGCCAGCGCAGCTCCCGGAGCGAGAACGGCTTGACGAGGTAGTCGTCCGCGCCCGCCTGGAAGCCCGCTTCCTTGTCATCGAGCGTGTCCCTGGCGGTCAGCATCAGGATGGGGACGAGCCGGGGCGCGACCTGCCGGTATCGCTCGCAGACCTCCAGGCCGCTCATGCCGGGCAGCATCACGTCCAGCACGATGACGTCGTACGGGTGGCCCAGCGCGAGCGCGAGCCCCTCGGGCCCGGTGCTCGCGAAGTCCAACTGGAAGTCCGGCTCCAGGAACCGCGCGATGTTGGCCTGGAGGTCGCGGTTGTCCTCGATGACGAGCACGCGCATGGGAGTGACCCGGATGCTACCCGTGTCTACGTCAAACGAATGTCAGCGCGTGAGTGACGCCTGGCTGACCGCCGCTCCCGCACCCTTCACGGCCTCTCTCCAACGAGGAGTCCCGTGATGATGCGTTCGCTGTTCCTGGCTCTGATGTTCCTGGTCACCTCCGTGGCCCACGCCGCGAGCCCCGCGGTCCCCCTGGAGGTCCGCGCGGAGGATGGAGAGCGGATTCCCGCGTGGGTGCTGGAGCCGGAAGGGAAGGGGACGAACCCGCCCGTGGCCGTCCTGCTGCACGGCCTCACCCGGAGCAAGGACGACTGGCTGTCGGATGCGGAGCCGACCTTCGGGGGCGCACTGACGGAGCATCTGCGGAGTGCCGGCTATCGCGTCTACCTCATGGACGCGAGACGGCACGGCGCGCGAGCGACCCCCGACGCGCGGCCCGGAGCCCTCGCGAAGCGAGCACACGCGGGAGAGCCCGGTCCCTATCAAGCGATGATTGTCGACACCGTGCGTGATGCGCAGGCGCTCCTCGCGAAGGTGCTCGCCAGCGGCAAGAAGCCGCCGAAGGTGCTCGTCGCCGGCTACAGCATGGGCGCCCAGGTGGGCCTCCTGCTGGCCTCGCGCGAGCCTCGGATCACCCATCTGGTGACGATGGTGCCACCCCATGTCGACCCCGTGCTGGGCGACGCCGCACCGGTGAACCGGATGGGCCAGGTTCATCAGGCCTGGCTGCTGTTGACCGCGAACCGCGATGTCTTCTCCACCGAGGAGGACACCCAGAAGCTGTTCGACGCCGCGCCCTCCAAGCGCAAGACGCGCCGGTCCTTCGACAGCGGGCACGCACTGCCGCGCGAGTACCTGGACGAAGTCCGTCGCTGGTTGGGCGAGGCACCGCGAAAGCCGTAGGTTCGTGTGGGTGGATGTCCGGCCGGGGCTCCCATTCCGCGGGCGCCGCAACTGGGGCGCCATGCAGGCGATAATCGCGGAAAACGAGGCGGATCTTGCCTCGCCAACCAGCCGCCCCGAGCCGGGGACGAGGGGGAACCCCCATGACGACGCCCATCCAGCGCAACGCACCCCGACCCATCGAGACGAAGCCCGCGGAGCCCACTGCGCCACAGGCCCCGGCGCGGCCAGTCGCGCAGAACAACGCGGTGCGTCCCGGAACGGGGACGGACGGGTTCCAGCCGGCGGCGGGGACGCAGGTGGCGGCGAACCGCCTGGGCGCGGCGCCCGCGGGGGCGGAGGAGGTGCGGACGACGAGCGCGACCCCGGTGGCGCCCGCGGCGCTGTCGCCCACGGAGCTGCGTTCGGCGCAGCAGGCCATCGCGAACTCCAGCGACGGCCGGGACGCCACCGCAGTGTCCGAGTGGCTGAGGAACAACCCGGACCCGGCCAAGCAGGCGGCGTTCATGGACATGATGTTCCACTTCGGCCCCGTGGCCGGCGGCATCCTGGACAGCGTGCAGCGGCTGCCGGAAGCGGACCGCACGCGGCTGTCGCAGGCGCTGGACAATGCCTATCGCTCCGGCGCGGTGTCTCCCCAGGAGCTGTCGGCGGCGGTGGCCACGTCCGGCCGCGGTGCGCTGCCCGGGGCGACGCATGAGGGGCTGGCGGGCATCATCGCCGGCACGGGCAACCCGGACCTCATCGAGACGTATGCGAAGGCGGAGATGGACATCGTCCGCGCGAGCGGTGGGGATGATCCGCAGCGCAGCGCGGCGGTGGCCACGGCGCTGGCGGGCATGCCGCCGGACAGGCTCCAGTCGTTCCTGGCGGCGAACGGGGAGGGCATGGCGGATGTCATCAAGAACATCAACGCCTCCGGCCCTGACGCCACCTCCTCCCCCGCGCTGGGGCGCCTGCTGGACGCCGCCGGCCGCATCAACCCGCCCACGGCGGAGTCGGTGCAGCTGTTCACGAACTCCATCGACAAGCTGGGGGAGAACCGCGAGTCGCGCGCCGCCGCGGCCCGCTTCTTCACCCAGCATGGTGACGCGGTGCTGTCGTCGCTGCAGGACAGCTCGGGCTCGCTGGGGCTGGATGGCCAGAAGAAGATGTCCGAGTTCTTCGCCCGGACGCTCTTCTCTCCGCCGCAGGACTTCGCGGGCAGCGACGCGTTCCGCCAGAACGTCATGCAGCGCCTGGAGACGATGAACGCCGGGCTCGCGCGGCACGCCAACGAGAACCCGCCGTCGCAGGACGCGAAGCGCGGCGCGCGCCTCATGGGCAGCATGGTGGGCGCGCTGGAGGGCGGCTTCCAGGTGTCCCTGGACGAATTGGGCAAGCGCAACGAGGCCGTGAAGGGCATGGTGGATCTGCTCTTCTCCGCCAAGTCGCTGCTGCCCAACCTGCCCATCCCCGGCGCGGGCAAGCTCAAGGACCTGACCATTGATCAGATCCAGCGCTGGGTGACGTCCAGCCTCCAGGAGCGGGCCCAGCAGCCCTCGCAGGCCATTCCGTTCCACCGCACCTTCGGTGAGCAGATCGCCAACCCGGACCTGCGCACCGACTATGATGCCGCCCGCGGCGACGCCTTCCTCAACCGCCAGCGCGGTCTGAGCCGGTAGGCAGGGCCGTGACGGGGAGGGGGCCGAGCGCCTCCTCCCCATCACCGGAGGGCAAGGAGTCCGGCACGCATGCGCATCGCAATGAGTGGCACGCACCGCGTGGGCAAATCGACGCTCATTGAAGACCTGGGGGAAGAGCTCACGGAGTATCGGGTCGTCGACGAGCCGTACCACCTGCTCGAAGAGGAGGGTTACGAGTTCGCGTCTCCACCGTGCCTGGAGGACTTCCTCGAACAGCTCCGGCGCTCCCTGGAGCTGCTCGAAGAAGAGGACACGCGAAACATCCTGTTTGATCGCTGCCCCCTCGACTTTCTCGGGTACCTCCTGACGCACGAGGACTCCGATGCGTTCGACGTCGAGGAGTGGCTGACCCGGATCCGTTCCGCCCTGAAGACCCTGGACCTCGTCGTCTTCGTCCCCATCGAGGAGCGCGATCGCATCCGCCTCCCCGCGCACGAAGACTCCCAGCTGCGCAGGGAAGTGGACGAGAAGCTCGCCTGGATCCTGCTCGACGACCCTTATGAGTTGGGAGTGGAGGTCCTCTCCGTCCACGGCTCCGGGACCGCGAGGGTCTCCCAGGTCCTCGAGCGACTCTCGCGTGCGGGAGGGCGTTGAAGGGCCGTCACGCTCCGGTCACGCCACCGGGGCTATCCAGGGGGTCTGCCAGGCCGGAGGCAGGAATCATCGCTCCTCTCCACTCCCGGAACGTCCATGCCCCTGAGACGACGGTTTCCTGTCGCGCATCGCGCGCGCATTCCCTTTCTTCCTTCCCCCGGAGCCTCACATGGACGCAGACGGCGGATTTCTGTCCTGGTGGGCGCGCTCGCGTCCCTTCCGCTGCTCCACTGTGCTCCCGCCCCCGCGAGCCCGCCCCAGGTCGCGTCCCAGGCGGCCCCGCTGGGCCTTCCGTCCGATACGGTCCTGGCCACGGAGACCGTGAACGGGTTGGCCGTGGGGACACTCTCGGGACAGGGGCTGGTCCGCCATGGCGGCACTGCGGCCTACTCCATTCCCTTGTGGGTGCCGGATGGCCGCGCGGGCATGCAGCCTGGCCTGGCGCTCCAGTACGACAGCGGCATGGGCAACGGGGAGCTGGGCGTGGGCTGGTCGCTGTCGGGCCTGTCGCGCATCACCCGCTGCCGCCGGACCACCCTCCACGAGGGCGCGGACCGGGAGATCCGGTTCGACAACGGCGACGCGGGCGACCGCTTCTGCCTGGATGGTCAGCGGCTGGTCCTGACGGGCGGGCCCACGGGGACCTCCAGCACCTACGGCGGGCACCGGTCCGAGTACCGCACCGAGCAGGATGCCCACATCAAGGTCGTGTCCCTCAGCCCCGACACGCGGGGGCCCACGTCCTTCAAGGTCTTCCTGAAGGACGGCCGCATCCTGACGATGGGCGGGGGCGTCAACGCCTCGCTGGAGGGCCCGCGCGCGAGCGTGACGCTGAGCTACCAGAGCCCCTCCGTGCCGCGCTTCTACACGACGGACTACAGCCAGCAGGTCCGCTGGGCGTGGGGCGTCTCCCGGATGGAGGACCGCTCGGGGAACTCCCTCCGGGTGGACTACCGCCTCCAATCCCACCCGAGCGACCCCTCCGCCATCGAGCAGCTCCCGGACCGCATCGCCTACACCGCCTCCACGGCGGATCCACAGGGCACGACGACGCGGTCGGTCCGGTTCCAGTACGAGGCGCGGCCCGACCCGAGCGACTCCTTCGTCGGCGGGTTCAAGCAGAAGCACACGCAGCGGCTGAGGCGCATCGAGATGTGGGGCCCCAACCCGGCGACGCCGGGCCTTCTGCGCTCCTACACCCTGACCTATGGCCTGGCCACGCTCAGCCAGCGAAGCCGGCTGGACGCGGTGCAGGAGTGTGACGGCGCGGGCGTGTGTCTGCCTCGCACGCGCTTCACCTGGACCCCGGGGGACGCGACCTTCACGGAGATCGACACGAACATCGCCCACGGCGAGGGCCACCTGCTCACGGGCGACATCAACGGGGACGGGCGCGACGACCTCATCCAGGGCGCGGCGTTCTTCTACCTGAGCACGGGGACCGGCATCGACGCCACGCCCCGCACCGTGAAGTACTACGACAGCCATTGCCCCGACGGAGAGGAGCGGTACCTGGACATCGACGGGGATGATCGGCTGGAGCTGGTCATCACCGGGAAGAAGGTGTCCTCGCTCGGCGGCTACCAGTACCGGAACTGCCTCTACCGGCCCACGGCCTCCGGTTCCCCCACGGCGTTCGAGTTCGTCGACGACGCGCAGGAGCCCTGGGTGCACCAGGCCCGCGGCCTGTACGTGCTCGACCTGAACGGCGACGGCTTCGCGGAGTGGGTTCGGGGCGTGGGGGCCTACGCGCAGGGCGGCACGCCGGGGCAGACGCTGGGCTACCGGCTGAACAACGCGGGCACGCTCGCCAGCTATGTGACGACGACGCCGCGGCACGAGAACAACGTCCGTGGTTATGCCGTGGACGTGAATGGCAGCGGGAAGTCGAGCCTGCTGCTCCGCTCCACGGGCGTGGGCTTCCAGGCGTACGGGCTGGAGGGCACGACGAACACCGTGGTGACGCAGCCGCTGTCGCTCGCCCAGGACGACGGCAAGCAGTACTACTTCGCGGACGTCACGGGCGACGGCCTGATGGACGCCGTGGCCGCGCAGGTGGGCCAGGGGCAGTTGCGTGTCGCGGTGAACACGGGACATGGCTTCGCCGAGCCGGTGGCCTGGACCGTGGGCGCCCAGAACCACACGGTGGGGACGCTCAACCTGGATGACTCGGGCGTCCGGGTCGTGGACTACAACGGCGATGGCCGGCACGACCTGCTGCTGATGGGCGGGAGCTCGGATCCGCTGGCGCCCATGCTGCCGCGAAAGGTCACCGTGCTGGTGTCGACGGGCACGGGCTTCACGCAGGTCCGGCTTCCGTTCACGGTGGGCAGCCAGTTCCCCGGCACCGCCACCGAGCCCGCGGGTTGGGACTGGTCCAACGTCCTGGACGTGAACGGCGACGGCCAGCTGGACTTCGTCCAGGTCGTCAACGGCACCCTCCACGTCTACGTGCGCCAGGGGACTCCCGGCGACCTGCTCACGCGCGTGGATGATGGTCTGGGCGCGTTCGAGCGCTTCGAGTACGCGCCGCTGTCGGACGCCCTCGTCTACACCCCGGCGCAGAGCTGCGCGTACCCCACGCGGTGTGCACGCACGGGGCTCTGGCTGGTGCGGCTCCACGAACAGGACTCGGGGCTCGCCCAGCCTCGCGCCACGAAGTTCACCTACCAGGATGGCCGTTTCGACCGGAGGGGACGCGGCTGGCTGGGGTTCGCCCGGCGCGTCGAGCAGGACCTGCTCCGCCTGTCGACCCGCACCGCGACGTTCGACAACGTCACGCGCGAGGGCACGTTCTACACGAAGGCCGGGCTCCCGCTGGAGCTGCGGACCGCGATCCCCCTGGAGGACGGCGGCACCTACGAGGTGGTGACCTCCAGCACCTACAAAGCGGACTCCCGTCACGGCGGCAAGGTGCTGGACGTGTACCCGGAGACGCTGGCCTGGCAGGAGAAGGAGGGCGGCCATCTGCTGTTCCAGGGCCAGAAGACGCGTGCCCAGGATGCCTACGGCAACGTGACGAGCCTGGAGGAGCTCACGGACGAGGTCGTCAGCGGTGCCGCCAGTGGGAACCGCTACCGGATGCTCACGACCGCGCAGTTCGACACCTCCGAATCGGACTGGCTCATCAGCCAGCAGCGGCGGCTCAGCCAGACCCACACCATCCTGGATGGAGGGACGCGGACGCGGGTCGTCGAGCACGACTACTACCCGGTGACGGGGCTGCTCCAGCGGACGCGGGTGGAGCCGACGGCGCCCTCGGGTGTCGTCGACGGTGGATCGGAGCTGCTGCTCACGACGACCTACGAGCGGGACGCGGGCTTCGGGCTCGTCTCCGCCGTGGTGTCGGAGGGCTCGGGACAGGTCCGCACCGAACGCATCGCCTACGACGACCTCGACCAGACGTACCCGAAGGCGTTCACCAACGCGCTGGGGCACACGCAGGAGCTCGCCCGTCATCCGGGGCTCGGGGTGGTGGGGGCCGTGCAGGATCCGAACGGGGTCCAGGTGAAGTACCGGTATGACGGGCTGGGCCGGCTGCGCTTCGAGGACTCGCCCGACTCCGCGGACGTGACGTACAGCCACCTGGCGGACGCAACGGGGCGGCCGAAGGTCTCCGCGTCGGTGAAGACGGGGCCCGCCACGTCGCGGAGCGCGGAGATCACCTACGACCGGTTGAGGCGGGAGGTGCTCCGCCGCTGGCAGGGGTTTGACGGGGCATATGTCGTCATGGAGCAGGTCTACGACGCGAAGGGGCGCCCGGTGTCCCGGGCGTTGCCGCACCTGGACTCCGTGCCCGCGGTGTCGTTCACCAGCACGTACGACAACCTGGATCGTCCGCTGCGGGAGCAGCACCCGGACGGGACGTTCAAGGAGCGCCGGTTCTCTGGCCGCTACGTCACCAGCTTCGATGAGAAGCGGAACACCACGGTCCTCCAGTTCGACGACCTGAAGCGCGTGAGCGGCAGCGCCGACTTCGAGTTGGAGGGCGGCGGGCCCGGTGTCTACACGTATTACACCTACGGCCCCTTCGGAGTGATGACGGGCGTCCGGCAGCCTGGCGGCGTGAACACCACGTCCTTCGAATACGACGTGCGCGGGCGCCGGGTCCGCATGGTCGATCCGGACGCGGGCGATCGCCGGTTCAACTTCAACGCGTTCGGGGAGTCGAAGGACACGCGTGACGCGATGGGCGCGCTGACCACGTACACGCGAGACGCCCTGGGGCGGATCACCCAGGTGGACAAGTCAGACGGCCGCTCCAACTTCACCTGGGACACCGCGCTCCATGGCATCGGCAAGGTGGCGGTGAGCACCAACGCCAGCCACTACGCGGTGGTCCGGATGGAGACGACCTTCGACGCGCTGTCGCGGCCGAAGCAGACCGCGTGGATCGCCAACAACCTGCTCTTCCTCGCGGACATCGACCGGACCTACGACGCCTATGGCCGGCTCCAGACCCTGACCTATCCCGCCGTGACGGGCAGGACGCGGCTCCAGGTGGAGCGCCTGTACAACGACCGGGGCTACCTCCGCGCGGTGCGGGACCCCGCCACCCAGCACCTCTACTGGGAGGCGCAGGCCTACAACGCCTATGGCCAGCTCACGACCGAGCGGATGGGCAACGCGGCGGAGACGGTGCGGCAGTACGACCTGGACGGGAAGGTCCGCTCCATCCGGACCACGCTGGGCCTGACGACGCTCCAGGATCTGGCCTACACGTACGAGCCCAACGGCAACCTGTCGCAACGCCAGGACCTGTTGGCCCAGACGGTGGAGAACTTCACCTACGACCGGCTGGATCGCCTGACGACCTGGAAGGTGGCGCAGGGCGGGAGCCTGTCCGAGCTGCGCTACCACCATGCACCGAACGGCAACCTCCTGGACCGGACGGTGGTGTCCGGTCCGGGCTCCACGGTGACGTATGGGTATGGCTCGGGGGCCGGCCCGCACGCCGTGACGAGCATGACCCAGGGAGGCGTGACGTCGAGTTACACCTACGACGCCAACGGCCGGCAGCTCACGGGGGCGGGGCGGCAGGTGTCCTATACGTCGTTCGACCTTCCTGCCTCCCTCACCGTGGGAGGCCAGTCGACGCTGTATTTCTATGACGCGAACCGGCAGCGGGTGGGCAGGTCCACGCAGGGCAGCACGACGGATCAGACGCTGTACGCGGGCGAGGTCTACGAGCAGCGGCGGAAAAGCTCCACCGTCGAGCACGTCTTCAAGATCCACGGCGCGGACCGGCAGGTGGCGCAGGTGGTCTGGACGCAGAGTGGCGGCACCTTCCAGCCGGACCAGGAGCTGTTCCTGCACGTGGACCCCCTGGGCTCCACGGAAACGGTCACCAACGCGCAGGGGGCCGTGGAGGAGCGGATGAAGTTCGATCCGTTCGGAAGCCGCCGCTCACCGGCGTCGCTCACCACGCCCATCTCGCCGCCCTTCGGCGCCGTGCACCTGGGGTTCACCGGTCACGAGCCGGACGCGGAGTCGGGGCTCATCAACATGAAGGGACGCATGTATGACCCTGTGCTGGGTCGGTTCCTCAGCGCGGATCCGCACGTCACGTATCCGCACTTCGGGCAGTCGTACAACCGGTATAGCTATGTCTTGAACAACCCGCTCGCGTTCGTGGATCCGACGGGGTTTGACTCGACCGGGTCAGGCGACGGCCCATCGGGTGGCGGGGGAGATGGCACGTCCGGCCCCGGTTCGTCCTCGGGCGGTGGGAGCTACTCGGGCGACGGCCCGACCTACGGGCCGCAAGGCGACGGCTCCCATGGGTGGGGAGAGACCGGAAACGTCACGGGGCCCAGCACCGGCTGCGCGGGGTGCGGGCGTGGGAGGGGCGCCGAGGCCGACTCGGACCCGACCGGCAAGGAGAGCTCCAGCGACGACAGCGGTGTGAACATGTCCGTGGAGCTCACGCCCGAGGAGGCCTGGTTGTTGTATGGGAGCCGGGGGCCGACCAGCTCGATGAGCGCGAATCCTCGGGGGCCCACCCGGCCAGCGACCCGGCCGGACGTGTCCATGACGCAGTCCGAGCGGGCGGAGAGCTGGGCCTGGGCGTTTGAGATTGCCTTCTCCTGGGCAACGGGCACGGGGGCCCGGGAGCTCCATTTCAACGCGGACTCCGTCCCGGTGAAGGCCATGCGCTCCAGCATGTCCTATATCAATGCCCGCAATGAGTGGATGGAGGCCGTGGACATGGCAGGGGGCAAGTTCCACTCCCTGCGGGTCCAGGGGCGCAATGAAACCCAGGGGGTATTCGCGTTTGTCATTGGCCACTACCGCGCGACCTTCAGCCCGAACCCGGACGGAAAGACGATGACGGTCACGATCTGGAACAGGTCTTCGTGGACGTCCTATCTGCACAAGGCCTTCGATGGGGCCTTCGAACCGCCGAATGAGGCGCCGAACTGGGACCGCAGTGAAAGCGAAGGCAACAACTGGAGCATCGAGGGGTATGAGGTCTGGGGGATGCCCTTCGCGAATGTCTACCAGGTGTTCTCCTGGCAGGAGCCACTGCCCCGGATGAATGAGCTCCCGCAGTGGAGCCATCCGCCAGACTGAGCCTCCGCCGGGGCATGTCCGCCGGCCGCTTCCGTGGACACCCCGGCATGCTCATTCGGCTGGTGATGCGCATCCCCCCTCTCTGGCCATCCAGGGAGAGGGGATGCGTGATGGCATCCGGATCAAATCACGTCGAGCAGAGACGCGTCGCGCGCGGGTGGTGCTCAGCCGTCCAGCCAGTACGAGAAACCGTCGCTCGCCATGGCACGCTCCAGGAACTCCGCGAACGAGGATGCGATGCGCTTCGCCACTGGATACGTCTCATGCCACGCATCGAAGAGCGGATACGAGCCACCTGCCTGCTGGGCCACGTCCAGGATGACGTAGTTGGTGTCCTGCATGTCCACCACCGTGTACTGCGAGGGAGCCCCGTACGGGTCATCATCCCGACCCATGATGGCGACGCGGGCCCGGCGAATCTCCGCGAGCGGGAGGATGCGGTAGCTCGCGTCGGGCTCCTCCTCGAAGAGCGTGCCTCCATCGGAATGCAGGTAGAAGGCGCGCAGGTCCGCATCCAGCTTCCATCCGACGCGAGCCTCGAAGGCGGTGATCTGCTCCGGCGTCGCAGGCGGACGGGGGAAGTGGAGGCGGGAGAACTCCGCCAGCTGGATCTTCATGGACATGGTGGCGCTCTCAGTCCACGTAGGGCCGCTCAGGGCCGGGTGTCAGCCAGTTGCCACCGGGTGCATAGCAGGCGGGGTAGGCGCTGTTGAATTCAAGGTGTACGTCGGGCGGGACAGGAAGGATGTTGCCCGGAGCGAGCGGTGGGCCTCCATGCAGCAAGTCGTAGATGTGGTGGCCGGGCCAACTGGTGCTACCTGTTTTCGGCCAGTTGCCGTACTCGGCGCTCCAGTCGCGCCGGAATGCCGTGCGGCCGCGCTCCCAGATTTTCCGTTGTGACTCGCTGTCGGGCAGGGTTGGGTAGTCGCAACAACAGTGGGTAATGGCGAGGCGGCCCCCGGCCTCCGCGGGCATGAAGAAGTATCGTCCCTTCCAGTCACCCTTGATGTCGGCCAGCCACATGCAGCCCATGAGCGGGTAGCCCTTCGCCTAGCACTTCGACTCGCAGCGGGACAGGAACGCGGCGCTGCACTGCCAGGGACCATAGTAGATGGTCGTCCGGAGTTGACCGCCGTCCGGCGTCATGACCGACCCGACCCACTTCGCGCGCGCCGGACTTCCTCCACCGCCGACAGTGGCGGACCCGCACCCGATGAGGGCGAAGACGACAGCAACACTCGCGGCTCGGCGGAAGGCGACTACGGCTGTCATGGCAACCCATGACAGCACGGGTAAGGCTGACGGGCCATAGGAGGGTTGCTCCAATGAGAAACCCGGCTCAGAGGTCGCGGCCCGGCAGCTGGCCCACCGAGGGCAGGAAGCCCAGGTCCCGGACGTGGATGAACCCGGCCGGGGCCTGGGTGGATGTGGCGAAGACGCCCGCCAGCTGCGAGTGCTTCCACAGCTTCAGTGGCCGCCGCTGACCTGGGCTGTCGCTGTCCACTGCGCTGTACAGGAAGCCCTCGATGCCCTGGTCCCCGTTCACCATTTTGAGGGAGGCGCCGTCGCAGGTGGACGTGTCGGTCAGCAGGTAGCGCCCATGGCTGTTGGCGCAGCGGTATAGCGGCTTGATGCGCGTCCCCATGCGCTTGCGGATGTTCGCGGGCAGCTTCGGGGTGAGCAGGGGCCCTCCATGCGCAGCGCGCCGAACGACGACGCATCCCACGCCAGCGGGAGGCGCTGGCACCTCCACGGTCGCCAGCGGGATGTTGATGGACTCGAAGCACCCCGTGCCGTGCAGTTGCGTGCCCTGCGCGCTGTTGCTGGGCGGCGGCTCCGCGCTCGCGCCCCCAGGTCTTCACCAGGTGTCCGTCGCTCCCCGCGTTCATGCGGCTTCACGGCGACGCCCCAACGCGGCCCCGCAGTCACATGAACGCCGGGCCTGATGGAAATTCGCTTGGGCACCGCGGCTTCGCGGACGTGTGCAAACCTTCCCGGTTCGGGACTACCGGGCGAGGAACTGGTCCTCGGTGAGGCAGGGCTCAATCTTCTCAGGCGTGACGAGGAAGGGCTCTGCCCGGTCCAGCGTGCGTGCGGTGCCCAGCGCGCTGTCGCCAATGGAGCCGCCTCCGTCGAACACCATGACCGCCCAGTCGTTCTGCGCCGCGGGGAACACCGTGGCGCTGCTGCCGTCGCGGTTGAGGTCCCGAGCGTATGAGGCCGCCTGGATGCTGCCGTTGGCGTTCATGTCCAGGTTGGCGCTCGCGTTGCCGGCGACCTGGACGTTGACGAAGCGCAGCCCGCCAATCTTCGCCAGGTCCGCCTCCGTGGTGGGGGCCACGGGCGTGAAGGCCGCGACCTCGTTGATGGCCGCTTCGCTGAAGGACGCGACGCGTACGCGCGAATAGTCGAACACATTCGCCGCGCCGCTGACGGTGAAGCCATACACCTGATACTCGTAGTTCATGATGCTCAGGTAGTTGGGCTTGTAGTTGGCATTGTCGGTTCCACCGTGGCGCAGGCCGATGTTGTGCCCCAGTTCGTGCATGAGCGTCCCTGCCTGCTGCGCCTCCGTGCCGCCTGGGGTGGACCAGCCGCCCAGCGTCACGATGAAGTCATGGGCAGGGATGCCTCGCGAGATGCCGCTGGAGGTGCCCCCGCTGTAGGTGTTGGCGAAGAGCATGTAGTGGAAGAACGGCGCGCGGGCGGCGGCGAAGTACTTCGCCTTGATCGTGTCGAAGTCCGTCCACACCGGGTTCAGGTCCGGATCCGCGTCCGCCGTGGCGATCTGCTGGTCCAGCAGGATGTGCAGGTTGATGCCCGTGCTGCCGTCCGGGTTGGACACCGGCGCGTTGGCGAACGCGGTGATGATCCGGTTGAGCGCGCCCTGCGTGGGCTTACGGTTGGCGTAGTAGTCCGCCTCGATGAAGATGTCCTTGCGGCGCGCGTTGGCGCCCAATGTCGGCAGGTTCACGCCGCCGGAACCGAACAGCTCCGCGTAGTCGCTCAGGCGGTCGCCGTCCGTGTCGGTGCTTTGCGGGTTGGTGCCGAACTGCGCCTCCACCTTGTCGCAGACGCCGTCGCCGTCGGTGTCCACGTCAGAAACCAGACACCCGGGCGCCGCCTGCGCGACGACACCCTGGGCCAGGGCCACCTCCTCCGGCAGGGCGCCCGCCGGCCCCTCCACGCCTTCATCGCCACCACACCCGTTCAATCCCAACAGGGCCACGGACGCCGTCAGCAAGGTCTTCTGGAGCTTGGACATACCCTTCCTTTGGAGTTCAAGGGCCAGCATCAAGCCGGCCTGAACCACTCTATCGCATTTGCTGTGTAGTCGGATTTAGCTATGAATTCTTGTTTCCGCCTGGTGCCCGGTGGCATTGATTCCAGTGCCAATGACAAACATGCTGTGGTGTCAAAATAGCGCCGCGAGGCACTCCGGCCGGGAGGCGGGTGGTATCTTCCGCGCCCATGGACCTGCGAATCGTGCTCGGCGTCGCGCTGATGCTGGTGTCGCCTGCCTGGAGTCAGCCGGTGGCCGCGTCGGGCCCTGACTTCCAGGCCCGGATGTCCGCCGCGTCCCGGGCCTACGAGGACCTCGACTACGAGCACTCGCTCGAACAACTCGACGCGGCGAAGGCCGTGGCGCGTGACGGCGGAGAGCGGGGCAGGGTGGCCATCCTCCGGGGCATCGTGCTCGCGGACCTGGGGCGCCGTCAGGAGTCCCTGGCCTCCTTCAAGGAGGGGCTGTCGCTGGTGCCCGACGCGAGCCTTCCGGTGAAGGTGTCGCCCAAGGTGTCACGCGACTTCGAGGAGGTGCGCAGGAACGTACAGCGGGAGCTGGCGCGCAGTCCCCGGCCACCTCCGGACGCGCCGGTCGCGATAGCGGATGCGCAGCCTGCGCCCGCGCCGTCGCCCGGTCTCGTTCCGGCACCGGCGCAGGAGGCGGTGCACCGCACGCGCTCCATGCCCGTGCTTCCGCTCGCCTTGCTGGGCGGAGGCGTGGTGCTCGGGGGCATTGGTAGCTACGTGGGCCTCCAGTCGCGGAGCAACGTGAACGCCGCGCGCGAGGAGGCTTTCTACAGCGACCGGACCGCGCACCTGGACAGCGCGCGGGGACAGGCGCTCGCGGCCAACATCCTGTTGGGCGCAGCCGTCACCGCCGCCGCCGGAGCCGCGGTCACCTGGCTTCTCACGGGCGACTCGCCATCGCCGCGGACGGAGGTCTCTCCATGAAGCGCGCCGTGGCAGTGGGACTCGGGTTGCTCTGCATCACCTGCACGGTGCCGGACATCGACGAGCTCGAAGCGGAGCGCCCCAGCGGATGCGACGCGAGCCATCCCTGCCATGTCCAGGTCCGGCTGACCTACGACGGCTTCCGTCCTGGCTGCGTCACGCTGCGAGTGGTGGACGCGGAGGATGCCTCCAGGACCTTCGAGCTGCCGGTGCCCGAGGGAGCGGGGGAGGTGGGCTTCGTTCGTCGCACCGGGTGGAGCGACACCGTGAAGGTGACGGCCTCCGCCCGCGAGCGCTCGTGCGCGGGTCAGGAGGTGGCTACCGCGTCCTCGCAGGTGGCGGTTCCCGAGGAGGACACCACCCGCGTCGAGCTGACGTTGAGCGCGCGCGACGAAGATGGGGATGGCTACGTGAGCACCGCCACCCGGGGGACGGACTGTGACGACCACTCCGTCTCCATCTCTCCGGGCGTGGAGGAGCGCTGCGACTTCCTGGACAACAACTGTGACGGCCGCCAGGACCCGGTGCCCGTCTGTGATGGCGTCAAATGGAGGACGACCGAGCCCCTGCCGGGAGCGAGCTTCCGCGACGTGGCGCCGCATGCGCGCGGTCAGGCCTGGCTCGTGAGCGACAGCAACGACGTGCTCGCCCACGTTCGTCGGGTGAGCGATGGTGGCTTCGACGTACAGCCGTTCACCGACTGCCACGGCGCCTGGTCCACCGCGTGGGCGCGGCCGAGTGACGGGCGTGTGTTCATGGGCTCCTGGACGGGGCAGCTCGCCACGCGGTCGCTGGCCGCCGCGGAGCCCTGCACGCTGACGTCCTTTGACGGGGGCGGGGCGGCCATCCAGGACCTCGTGGGCTTCGAGGCGGACGGAGGCACGACGCTCTACGCGGTGAGCGAGACCGGGGACATCCTCCGCTGGGACTACCCGGCGGAGCCCCAGCGGGTGGCGCACGTGGACGCGGACTTGCGCTCCATTCATGGCTTCGACCCGCGAACGCTCATCACCGTGGGCACCACGGGCAACGGTCCCGTCGCATTCCACGTCAACGCGGACGGAGGCCCGTGGCTGCGGGAGACGCTGCCGCAGCCGTCCCAGGGGCAGGTCGCCCTGCAAGCCGTGCACGTGGTGGCACCGGGCCTTGCTTATGCCGGCGGAGATCAGGGGCTGTTCCTGGAGCGTGCGGCGGGCACCTGGAGCACGAAGCCTCCGTATCCCATCTACGTGGATGGCGGCGTCGCGCCCGACCTGCTGGACGTGGTGTCTTTCGGACAAGGCGTTGTCTTCGCGCACCTGGACACGGACGACCTCGTCCGCTTCGACGGAGTGGCGTGGCCGGACTTCCTCAACGGCACCCAGGGCTTCACGACCCTCGAAGGGTTGTCGTCGGACGAGCTGTGGAGCGCCACCGAGGATGGGACCGGGTTCTATTGGGGACCCTGGGCGCCGTAGGACGCGGCGACCGAATCTGGGGCAGGCACAGCCGAGCGCTACAGGGAGGGCGTGCCGGCTCCGCCAAGGTCCTCGGGCGTGAGTTTCAGCGCCTCGCTGATCGCCAGGACGTCTTGGTACTCGCGCCAGTGCTGGATCAGGCCGTCGCGGACCCGCAGCACGCCGATGAGGGTCGCCGAGGCGCGCAGGCCGGTGGTGGTGACCGTCCCAGCCAGCTCGTATTCGACGACGATGACCTCGGGGTCGCCGGTCTGATGAGTCGCCAGTTCGCGGAACTGCTCGAAACGGATCGGCAGGACCGCGCTTCTGGCTCGGTAGAACGCCAGCCACGCCTCGCGGCCCTCATGACGTCGCATGCCTGGAGGGGAGAACGGGGTCTCGACCACGACATCTTCGGCCAACAGCTCCGCTGGGAGGAGCGTCGCGCCTTCCCCGAGGAGTGCTTCCTGCATGCACCGGTAGATGGTGAGAGGACTTGCGGCCCCCTTCGCCGACTGTGACATGGTCGTGCCTCCCGGGATAAGATGAGTGCGACTCAGGATTGATAGTGAGTCTGACTCACTTTTGCAAGGAGGGACGGCTGATGGAGCGAGAGGGTGGGCCGCCCGCGGGCGGCGGTGCGGGTGAACGACCCGTTCGTGCTGATGCCCGCCGCAATCGCGCGCGCATCCTGGATGCGGCCGAGGCCGTGTTCGCCGAGCAGGGTGCATCGGCCTCGACCGAGGCCGTGGCCGCGCACGCCGGCGTCGCGATTGGCACCGTGTTCCGGCACTTCCCAACCAAACCCGAGCTGCTCCAAGCCGTGGTGATGCACCTGATGGATCGACTCATCACGGAAGTCGACGCGATGGTCGACAATCAGGACGCGGTCACCGCCCTGTTCGAGTTCTGCGCCCGCGTCATGGCGATCAGCGCCCGAAACAGGGAGGTGTTCGCCCGACTCGCTGAAACCGGGGTCCGGGTCCGCGTCGGCGACGCGTTGGCCCGCCTCCGGCCCGGCATCGATTTGCTGCTCGAACGCGCCCAGAAGGCGGGCACCGTCCGCGAAGACCTGCTCCCCGCCGAGCTGATCGCCCTGCTCGCGGCCATCTGCCAGGAAGCGCTCACTGATGAGTGGAGCGAATCATTCCGCCAGCGCGCGCTCACCCTTCTCTTTGACGGCATGCGGCCGACCGCGAAACGTTGACCGCAATCCTAGATATCGATGAACTCGCAGTCCTGTACGAGGACATTCATCATCAGCCCCTGCACCCGTTGTCAGCGTACTCCGCAAGAAGGGTGCGAATCGCGACCGCCTTCGGTTCAAGTCGCGCTGCCGTCGCGGGCGCTCCACCTGAACAGGATTGGACGATTGAATGTCCAACACAATCCCTCGCAAGGAGTAGGTGGGGTTGTCTCGATGTGGCGAGGGCCCCCTAAATGGAGCCTGCCCGTAGCACCGTGCTCACGTAAGAGAGTGACAGGCCCTGCTGGCCACCCACGCGCCTCCCGAGGAGATGGACCTTCGTCGCGGAGGTGTTCCACTTGCTGAGCAGGGTGTACTCCTGGGTATCCCAATACGCGTCCTCGGAATCCATCCATGCCCGCTCGTTCATCTGCTCCAGGGATGAGGCGTCCACGGGCCGCAGCTCCTGGACCGCCTGGATGGTTTCGGCGGCGAAGGCGAGACCGGCGAGCGCACTCAACACGGCCCGCTGACGGGCGGCATCCTCCGCCGAGTCCCGGGCTTCATCCGGCTCGCCGTACTTCGTTTGGAGCATGCTCGCGACGCCCCGGTGGGCCTCTCGAAGGTCCCCAGGGGCGCCGAGGTAGAGGGTCACCGTCGCGAGCTTCTCCTGCGCGAAGGAGAAGCGGATCGTCGCGGGCATGTCCCAGCGCTCTGACTGAAGTTCGAGCCCGCCGCCATCCACGACGACCGCCTCGGGGTAGCGTGCCCGAACCTCGTCGGGGCTCATGCTCCAGCGGGTGTCCTCGAAGCCGGTCGCGGCGCCTCGGAGACTCCGCAGATGGGCCTCACGGATGGCTTCGCGCCGCTCCAGCCGTTGCGCGTGCTGTGAATTCTCACAGCCGGACGCCAACAGACACAGCGGGAGGAGGGCGGCGAGCTTCCTGCGCATGGGGGCCTTTCGGTGGAATGACCCCCTGACGTGGAATGGAACTATTTATTCAATTGGGTGAAGTAGGCGTGCAGCACGCTCAGGACGCCGGTGATGGCGAACCCCACCAGGGGGACCATCACCAGGAGGTAGAGCCCCCGCGTGAAGCCCATGCCCACGGCCATGTGTTGTTCCGGCGCTTCCGCCAGGTAGAGGATGTCGACGGGAGAGCCCGGGAGCCGCTGGGAGGCCACCGAGGTCGCCTCGTCGAACTTGCCGCTGAGCTCCGGGCCCTCCGGCGGACGGAAGGCGTAGTAGACGGTGCTCGGTTTGCCCCGGCCCTCGTTGACCCTGACCACCTTGCCCTGGGCGCGCAGCCCGTGCTGCTCCAGCCGCACGGTCAGGCGGCGGTAGTGGGAGAGGACGCTCAGGAAGAGGGCGGGGCCTCCCGTGAAGACCGCCAGCAGGCAGATCAGCATCGTCAAGCTCATGGTGTCCCCCAACATGACGGGTGCGCGGAGGTCGAATCAACCATCCGCGCGAAGTCGAATGTCGTGAAAAAATAGGTCATTCGACCTATATCCGTGGCGGGTCATGAAAGGGAGTCGCCATGGAGTCCGAGGGTCGTGTCGTGCTGGTGGGGGGCTATGGGGTGGTGGGGGCGCAGCTCGCCTTGTTGCTGAGGGAGCGTCACCCGGACCTGCCGCTGCTCATCGCAGGGCGCCGGGAAGCGCCCGCCAGGGAACTGGCCGTGCGTCTGGGGCGGGCGGAGGGCGTCGCGCTGGATGTCCGCTCGCCCCAGGCGTTGGCGGCGCTGGGTGGGAAGCCCCGGGCCGTGCTGTCCCTGGTCAATGACCCGGAGGACACGCTGTTGCTGGCGGCGTCGCGCGCCGGGGTGCCCGTGCTGGACATCACCCGGTGGACGTCCCGGTTGAAGGCCACGGTGCTGCGGCTCTCCGGTGCGACGCCGGGCGCGCCGGTGTTGCTCGGATCCGCGTGGATGGCGGGGCTGGTTCCTCGCCTCGTGGCGATGGCGGCGCGGACGGTGGGGCCACTGGAGCGTGTGGAGGTGGCCATCCGCTTCGCGCTCGCGGATCAGGCCGGGCCGGACTCGTTGGAGTACATGGACCGGCTGGGCCTGTCCTTCGAGGTGACGGAGGACGGGCAGGAGCGGCAGGTGCTGCCGCTGACGGACGGCCGGCGGGTGAGGTTCTCCGATGGACGCCACACCCGGGTCTTCCGGCTCGACACGCCCGAACAGGCGACGCTGCCCCGCGTGCTGGGCGCGCGGACGGTGACGACGCGGCTGGGCTTCGACTCCGGCTTCGCGACCTGGACGCTTGTCGCGCTCCAGCGGCTGGGCATCCTTCGGCTGCTCCAGCATCCCCGTTGGACGCCACTGCGCCGGACGCTGCTCACCGGCAGCAACACGGGGGGCGAAGCCGCGTGGGTGGCGGACGTGGAGGGCGAGCGGGGGCAGGTCCGCATCGAGGTCGTGGATCCCCTGGGACAGGCCCACCTCACCGCCGTCGGAGCGTTGCTGGGCGCTGAGCGGCTCCTGGGATTGGATGGCGCGCCGCCGCCACTCCCGGGCGTGTGGTTCCCGGAGCATGAGTCCCGGCCCGAGGAGACGCTGGCCACCCTGCGTGCCTGCGGCGTCGAGGTCCGCATCGACGAGCGTCTTGCGCGCGAGGCGGCGTGATGACCCGCCGCACGAGCAGGAAGACCCCTGGGACACTTCCCTCGGCGAGCCCCCGGAAGGGGACCGCGGTGCATGCCAAGGGCACCGAGCGCGTGGAGCGCATCCTCGACGCGACCATGGAGGTCCTGGCCGGTGACGGCTACGCGGGCCTCAGCCTGCGCGTCGTGGCCCAGCGTGCGGGGGTGAGCCTGGGCAATCTCCAGTACTACTTCCCCACCAAGCAGGACGTGGTTCGGGCACTGTTGGCGCGCTACCTGGAGCAGGCCCTCCAGCGGGTTCGCGAGCGGATGGCGGGTGGCGGAAGCGAACCGGCGCAGCGGCTCCGGCTCGCCGTGGACGCCATCCTGGAGGACCAGGACTCACCCCACGCCTGCCAGTTCTTCGCGGAGCTGTGGGCGATGGCCGCGAGGGACGCCATGGTCGCCGACGCGCTCGCGGTCTTCTACGCCGGCTATCGCGCGGGCGTCGTGGAGCTGCTGCGGGAGCTGTCCCCCGAAATCACCCCGGCACGCAGGGAGCGGAGAGCGGCACTGCTGGTCGCCCTCTTCGAAGGCCTTTCCCTCTTCCGGGGCGGCGGGAATCTGCGCGGCGCATCGGTGCCAGGACTGGAGCAGGAGCTGCGCGTGCTGCTGGAGCAGGTGCTGCTTCCAGACTCAGAACGACGGCAGGTCTGACGCCAGATGGGACGACAGCCCACCGTCCATCACCAGGGCGCTCCCGTTGACGTAGCCGCCAGCGGGCCCCACGAGGAAGGCCACCAGACCCGCCACCTCTTCTGGCGTTCCGAAGCGCTTCGCTGGGATTCGCTCCTGCAAGCGCTGGCGTGAGGCGGACGGTGCCTTCGCCAGCATGTCTGTCTCGATGTAGCCAGGACAGACCGCGTTGCAGGTGATGCCGTAGGCTCCCCACTCCGCGGCGATGGCCTTCGAGTAGCCCACGAGCGCGTGCTTGGTGGCCGCGTAGGTGGACGACTGGGCGCCACCGAAGAGGCCCATGATGGACGCGACGTTCACGATGCGCCCATGGCCTTCCGTCTTCATTCGCGGCAGCGCCCACTGACACAGGTTGCGCACGCCCTCCACGTTCACGCCGAACAGCAGATCCCACTCGGCGACGCTCACCTCGTCCGCGCGATGAAACGGCCCACCCAGGCCCGCGTTGTTCACGAGCACCTGGGGCACGCCCACCTTCGCTTCGAGCCTTCCGAGCGCTGACTCCACCTCGTCCCTGTTCGCGACGTCACAGGCCAGCGGCCACGCGTGGCCCCCGTCCGCGCTCAACTGCTTCTGGAGTTGCTCCAGCGCGGCGACATCGCGGGACACCAGGACCACCTCGAACCCGTTCCGGGACAGCAGGGTGGCGATGGCCGCTCCAATCCCGCGGCTGGCCCCGGTGACGACGGCGACAGGTGCCTTCGGCTGCGTCTTCATCAGAGGACCCCCCGCGGCGGGACGAGGCGCATCTCGTCGACCCGCACGTTCGGGGGCTTGATCGCGATCTCCCAGATGCACTGGGCCACGTCCTCCACGGCGAGCATGTCGGCCGGACTGAACTCCGGCCGCGACCTCCAGAAGGTGGTGTAGACGGCGCCGAGCGACAGCAGGGTGGCGCGGATGCCGAACGCCTTGCCCTCCTCGTTCAGGACGCCGGTCAGCCCACGAACGCCATGCTTCGTCGCGGCGTAGGCCCCGTTCATGGGCAGCGTGAGGTGGTCGCTCACGGACCCGATGTGGATGATCCGCCCGCCGCCTCGGGACTTCAGCCGCCGGAAGGCCTCGCGCGCGCACAGGAACGTGCCCGTGAGGTTCACGTCCATCATCCGGTTCCAGTCCTCGAGGGACGTCTCGTGGAGCGGCGTGAAGACTCCGACGCCCGCGCAGTTGACCAGGACCTCGATGGGGCCCGTCTCCGCCTCCGCCCGCTTGAACAGCGCCACCACTGAGTCCTCGCGCGTGACATCCACGTGCAGGCAGTCCGAGGTCTCCGTCGTCACGTCACTCGCGGCGCACACCACGCGCAGGCCCTCCGCGCGCAGCTTGTGGACGACGGCGCGTCCGATGTCGCCCGTGCCTCCGATGACAATGACATTCCGAATGCTCAAGCGCCGTGCCTCTCCCCCGGGTTCATCCCCATGGACAGGGTAGTCCATGGAAAGCGAGCCAAGGAGGAATACGCAGAGGCGAGGTGCGAATCCGCTCTCGGGCTATTCGGGCGCGCCCTGTTCGATCCACGTGGAGATGAGATCGATCTCCTCTTCGGGAATGGGCGGCAGGCCCAGGGGCATGCCCAGCACTCCCGGCTGGAAGTGCCCGTCCAGCTCTCCCTGCCGTGCGAGCAGCGCGGCCACCAGTCGGGGCGTCCCATCCTCCAGCCGATCCGGGAGCCCGCGGAACTGGCCGTCGCGCTTGATGCCCCGGACGATGCCGGCCCGCGTGGCCAGGTCGAGCGAGGCCCCGTCGTAGCCGAAGCCGCCTGTGTTCCCGGGCCCCTGATCTCCGGGCCGCCGCAGGTCGGAGTGACAGTGGAAGCAGAGGTGCCGTGAGAGCTTTTGCGCCACCTCCGGGTAGTGGACCTCGCGCTCCAGCCTCCGGGGTTGGTACCGGGGGCGTGGCGTGGCCGCCAGCTGGGGCAGGGGCTCGCGCAGGAAGGTCGCCAGATCCTCGACCTGCTTCGGGGTGAACGGGAAGGTGGGCATCTCCGTGTCAGGGAGGATGCGGTGCGGATCCGTCAGCCAGTTCCGCAGCTGCGCCAGGGACATGCGGTCGCGCACGTGGCGCAGATCCGGGGCCCGCCTCCTGGCCGAGGGGCTGTGGAACTCCGGCGCGCCATAGCGCAGGGACGCGAGCGGGAAGTCCCCCCGGTAGTGACAGCTCGCGCATGCGTGCTCTGCGTAGAGCGCCCGGCCCGCCTCCACATCACCTCGCGCGGGTTCCGCCGACTCCTCCTCGGTCACCGCGAAGAAGTCCGCGAGCAGCTCCGCGTCCTTCGGGCCCACCTTCATCCGGGGCATGGTCGCGCCGTAGAGCGGCCTCACCACGTGCGGTGCCTGGAGCCAGGAGACCAGCCACTCGCGCTTGACCCGCTGTCCCAGCGAGCCGAGGTCCGGGGTCCTCACCAGGTGCGTGAGGTGTCCCTTCCACCGCTCGACCTCCGCCTGCTTGTACCAGAGGTCCAGCCGCCCCGCGGTGATGGCCTGGTGGCACGTGACGCAGTTCTCGCTCAAGCGCGCGGACACTGGTTCGAGCCCGGGGACCACGTGACAGCGATTGCACTGGAAATGCTCCACGGCCTCCCGTGGCGTCGCCGGTGAGGGCTTCGTGGGAGCGAGCACCCGCGTCGGCAGGCGCAGCGCCAGCACGTCCGCGTCACGGACGAGCACGTAGCCACCACCGGCCACGGCCACCACGAGGGCAAGGCCCGCGAGCGAGGCAAACGGAAACGAGCGCACGGCCACGAGGGGGTGGATCAGTAACCGCTGTTGTCCACGAGTCCGAGCGTCCTGTTGTCGCAGAGATTCGGGAGGATGATGTGCTCCTGGGCCATTCCCAATCCCAGCACCAGCACCACGGACGTGAGCACCAGGGCCACGAGCGGCCGGGTTCCCGTGTCGCCGAACCTCCGTTTGCCTGGCCCGTGGAAGAACGCCGCCTGCATGAGGAAGAGCACCACGGGGCTGGCCACCAGCAACACCAGGTTGGGAGTTCTCATCGCGCACGCGGAGAAGTCGCTCGCGCTGAAGTTGAGCAGCGGCCCTCCCACCGAGACCGCTTCCAGCAGCAGGATGAGCGCGACGCCGACGAGCAGGAAGAAGCCCCGGCGCGCTGCCTCCGGCTGTCCCTTCACGGCCGGGCCCCAGACGTTGCGCAGGATGACGCGGTTCATGAACACCGCGCCCACGCTCCAGACGAACAGGTCCACCCAGTAGGACTGACTGAAGTCCTTGGGGGCGTCATCCATCGAATTGATGCAGGCGAGCGCACGCAGCGGCCAGAGGACCGGAGCACCGAACAGGATGGGAGCGAGGGCTCGGGGAAGCATCCGGTAAGGCTATCAGGCACTTCGCTGTGAGTGCGAGCGGGCCCACCCGGCGGCCGGACCCATTGGCAGTCATGGAGCCGGGCACGGCGTGCGCACGCTGCCGGGGAGCGGTCTTGGGGCCTACCCTCGGGAGTGCGCCCTGGAGAGCTGGCGCACCCGCGGGGAGTTCGCATGGAGCACTTCCTCACCCACGCCGAGCAACCCGTCGCGGTGCGCCATACCCGACGTGCCAGCCGGACCTGGCCGCGCTGGCTCCGCTACACGTTGCCGGGGGCCTGGGTGGCGCTCCTCTTCGCCTGTCTGGCTTTCACTCCGTCCCTGCTGCCGCGCAGCGGGCCGTTCCAGGGGTTCGTCAGCGGCCTCAGCGCGGCCATCGGTTATGGGCTCGGGTGCCTGGGCGCCTGGCTCTGGCGGGAGTTCGCGGACCGCCCTGCCAGGGAGCCCCATCGTCGCGCATGGCAGGGCTTTTTCATTGTTGCCGCCGTGGCGCTGGCGGGCGCGCTGGTGCTCGGCTGGCATTGGCAACAGCGCCTGCGGGAGCTCATGGGCATGCCCTCGCCGGGCCGCGCGGGATATCTGCTCGCTCCCTTCGTCGCGGCGGTCTTCTTCTTCGTGATCATCGCCGTGGGTCGTGGCCTGCGTGGCGTGTCCCGTGCGTTGGCCACGCGACTTGCTCGGCACATCGGGCCTCGCGCGGCCCGGGCGACGAGCGGACTGGCCGTCGTGGTGCTCACCGCGCTGGTGGCCAGCGGCTTGCTGTGGGACGGGCTCATCGCCGCGGCGGACCGCACCCTGGAGGTGCAGGACACGATGACCGACGAGGGCGTGGTGCCACCGAGCACCGCATTGCGCTCCGGAGGCGCGGGCTCACGCATCCCGTGGCATTCCCTGGGAAGGGAAGGGCGCAACTTCATCGGACGCGGGCCTTCGGTCGAAGAGCTCTCCCGCTTCCATGGCACGGCGGTGAAGGAGCCGATCCGCGCGTACGCGGGCTATGCATCCGCGCCGGACGCGGAGGCCCGCGCGGCGCTCGCGGTCGACGACCTGGAGCGGGCCGGCGGCTTCGATCGCGCGTACCTGCTGGTGGTGACGACCACGGGCAGTGGCTGGGTGGTGCCGGAGGCCGTGGATGCCTTCGAGTACATGACCGGCGGCGACTCCGCGATCGTCGCCATGCAGTACTCGCATCTGTGGTCGTGGCTCTCCGTCCTGGTGGATCAGGCGCGGGCCCGGGAATCAGGCCGGGCGCTCTTCGACGAAGTCCATGAGCGCTGGTCGCGGCTTCCTCCCGGCCAGCGCCCGAAGCTGCTGGTCTTCGGAGAGAGCCTGGGCTCCTACGGCGGAGAGACCGCGTTCAGCGGCGAGCGGGACCTGGCCAACCGCACCGACGGAGTGCTCTTCGTGGGGCCGCCGAACTTCAACACCCTGTATCGCGCGTTCACCGACCACCGCGACCCGGGCAGCCCCGAGGTGGAGCCCATCTACCGGCAGGGCCGCATCGTCCGCTTCAGCCGCCGGCCGGGGACCGACATCCCGCCCGCGTCCGCGCCGTGGGGAGACTCGCGTGTGCTGTACCTGCTGCATCCCTCCGACCCCATCATCTGGTGGAGTCCCCGGCTCCTGGTGAAGCGGCCGGACTGGCTGCGAGAGCCGCGAGGTGATGACGTGCTGGGCCAGATGGTGTGGATCCCCTTCGTCACGTTCTGGCAGGTGACGGCGGACCTTCCCCTGGGCATGGAGGTGCCCGCGGGCCACGGCCACGTCTACACCGCCGAGCACGTGGACGGCTGGGCCGCGCTCCTGCGGCCCGAAGGCTGGAGCGCGGACCAGACGGCGCGGCTGCGGGACCTCCTCCTCGCGCGGGAGGCCTCGAAGAACGACTGAGCGGAGGAGGCTCTACCGCGCTTACGGCGCGTTGAGCCAGTCGAAGTGGTGATCCAACGTGAAGGTGCTGTCCGGTTGGTCCATGCGCACGAGCAGCCAGGGCGGTACGGCCCCGCCCAGGACCGCTGGAACGTTCATCGGCTGGCGGCGTGGATCCTGGTAGCGGTTGACGCCGCCAGCGGTGAGGGCACCCATCCGCAGGCCCGGCAGCGGCGCGCTGGACGTGTGGCACGACTGACAGAAGGCGTTGCTGCTGGAGTCCGGGCGAGGCAGGTCGGCCTCCAGATGGGGCATGACCATCATCGACGGACGCAGACAGCGCTCGCGCCACTGCTGCACGGAGTGGGGGTTCTTGTGCACACGGTCGATGCACAGGTGCTCGCCAGACTGGGCCGGGTAGTCCAGCGGCTCCACGTAGGACTGCAGCCGCAGTTGCTCACACAGGGACCGGCCCGACGTGAGCGGGTATTGGTACGAACGTGAGCGCAGCGTCTCCAGCACCGGCGAGTACACCTCCGAAGCGCGGTAGGTCAGGTCCACGGTCGTTCCCAGCGCCTGGTTGCACAGCAGCTCCTCCACCCAGGGCCGCACCGAATCCCCGGGGGACAGCGCGTAGATGCGCAGCTCATCCACCCAACCATGGAAGGGCAGCCGCGTCTGGCCCGGGACGAAGCTGGGCCCCGGGTCGCCGACCGTCATCCACGTCCAGCCGTTCATGGAGTTGTACATCGGGTCGAAGCCCACGTCGTAGGGCGCCACGGTCAGCGACGTGTGCGCCGTGCCGTTGATGTAGAACGTGAGCTTCCGCTGCCCGGCGAGGGTGTAGACCTTCATGCCGAAGTGAAAGTATTTGCCGGGCTGCACCAGCGAACCCAGGTTGACGCTGAACGTGGAGCCCGTCTGGCCGTTGTAGCCGGTGAGCTCGTGCCACGTGTTGGAGTAGCCGTCGACCGCCTGCACCAGGCCCACCCACGAGTTGTCGGAGAAGTAGAACAGCGTGCGAGGCACCGTGCGTACGACGGCGCCGGGCCGGGGGACGAACGGCGCATCCATCCGGGAGTCCAGCCAGATGCCGAACAGCCAGTCGCGGCGCGAGCCGTCCACCGGGTAGCCCATGTCCATGAAGTCATTGCGGCCATCCAGCCAGACACCCTTGCCGCTGACGCCGCCCAGGGCCACCGGTTCGATGCGCGCGCCGCCCCGCAGCCGGACGGAGCCCGGGGGCTGCGGCCCATCCGTGCCGAACACCGGGCTGCCCGTGGCCGCGTTCTGCGCCAGCGGGTTGCGCATGAAGCGGAAGTCCGCGATGTCGCCTCCGCGCACGTAGGCCCACGCGTTGCGGGTGGGCATGAAGCCATCCTGCGGGAAGGTCTCCGCGCGCTGCGGGCCTTCCGGAGACACGTCCATGCGCATGGCCGCGTTCATGTGCGCCACCACGAAGGCGCGCTTGTTGAGGTAGTCGTCGAAGGCCACCTCGGAGTTGCGCTGGGTGTTGGATTGGAAGTTCCACACCACGTCGAACGGGAGCGTGGGCCGCAAGGCATTGAAGGTGTTGAGCTGGTTCTCGAAGGAGAACAGCTGCGAGCTGCCCTTGGGCGACAGGGACAGGTCCGCGCCCGCGTAGAGGCGCAGGGAATAGGTGCGCTGGTAGCGGTCCTCGCTGTTGCCCCCCAGGTCGGTGATGCTCATGCCGTTGTCCAGGATGACGGCCTTGCCGTGCGTCCAGGCCCCCAGCACGCTGATGGCCTGCGCCGGCGCGCGGTCCGGATTGAAGCGGGCCCGGTCCGCGTCGGAGGCGGGAGCGCTCCACAGCTGATCGAGGAAGGAGTAGGGCGTTGAGCGATCCTCCCTCAACACCTGCCGCGCGTAGTAGCCGTCATGGGGGTTGTTCTTCGCCGCGAAGAACAGGTTCTTGCCCTCGCGGTCCAGCCACGCGTACGCGCCCTGGTTGCGCACGCCGAAGGGGATGGGGTTGCCCAGCGTGTCGCGGAAGTTGCGCGGCTGGCCGTTGATGACCTGCGAGCGGGCCAGCTCGTAGCGGGTGTTCACCGTCGGGTCCATGGGCATCATGCTGATGGGCTTGAAGTGGCTCCAGCTCGCGGCCTGGCAGACGGCGTCCGAGGACGCGTAATAGAGGCCGCCCATGTTCAGGATGAGCATCCGGCCATCGCCGCTGGTCGCGGGCTCGAACATCGCCAGGTGCTTCTCACCGGGCCCGCTTCCGATGATGCCGTTCCACGTGCTGCCGTTGCCGATGACGGCGTCCTCGTCGTCCTCCACCTTCAGGTCGCCCGCGAAGCTCTGACGGTCGAAGAACTGGCACCACTTGGGGGCAGAGGCGGTGGTGTTGCGGACGTAGAAGGTGAAGCCGCCGAACCTCAAGGGGGCGTAGCACTGGAAGCTGGGGTTCTGGGTGAACAGCCGGGGCCAGTCGATGGTGTCCGGCGCCCCGGGGACGCTGTACGCGGAGCCGGTGCTCATGTCGCCCCAGTTGGAGTCGTGGGGGTTGAATGGGCGGAACGGCGGCAGGTCCCAGGTGGGCAGGGACTTGGACTCGCCTTCGGGGTTGCGTGGGTAGACCCAGAGGCCCCAGTTCTGGGCGCCGCCGCCCACGGAGTCTCCCGCCGTCGCGAACTTGGGGTTGCGCACGAAGACGGTGAGCGCCGTCGAACGCAGCTCCCAGCGCTTCCCGTCGGAGGCGACCATTCCGTAGACGAGCGAGATGTCGTAGCAGTCCCCGGAAACCCACGGCGAAGTGGCCTCGTAGCGGGCCCGGCACGCCAGCGGGTTGCGGCCGCGGCCCGCCGCGTTCAGCGACGAAACGGAGTCCTCGCACAGCGTGCTGTGGAGCATGTCCGGGAAGTCATTGTTGTGCTTCGCCGCGAGCCGGCTGTAGCCGGGCATCGGGTTGAAGGCGACGAAGGGATGGAGCCCCGGCTGCCAGCCAGGCTGCGCGTAGCGGGTGCCCTTCTGGGAGAAGTCGTAGCGGAAGTCCGGGCCCAGCAGCTCCGGCCGGAAGGTGTAGAGGGTGGAGCCCTCAGCGCAGCCACGGCAGCCGCCGCGCACGAAGAGCCGTCCGTCGTTGCTGCCCCGGTTGAAGGGCAGCACCTGGATGGCCTGGGATGCGTCCGCGGTCTCCGGCGTGCGCGGCGCGTTCCAGCCGTTGTCGTATTCGAACGGAGGGAACGGCTGCATCACGCCGGTGAGCGCGGAGGGGCGCACGGACAGCGGCGTGGTGGTGGACGCGCGATAGGGGCGCCAGGCCGCCGACAGCTCGCGGAAGATGCTGGGGCGCTGGGGGTTGTCCGCGTTGTAACAGTTGTCGATGCGGCTGTAGTCGTTGGAGCACGCGGCGGTGCCCACGAAGGCCACTTCGGAGAACTGCGTCGGCGGATCCAGCCGGGCTTCGGACGTGGCGAGCGGCGAGGGTGGGGATGGCTCCGCAGGGGGCAATGAATCACATGCCACGTTGATGCAGAGCAGGGCCAGGACGCTGGCCCGCCAGGGAATTCGAGACGCGCGGTGAGGATGCATGAGACGCGGTGTGCTGTCTCATGCCGCCTTCCGTCAACTGGGGCTATTGCGACTGCGTCGACGACGCGGCCGGCGCGGGGACGCACTTCGTCTCGAAGACGGTGACGATCCGCTTGAAGTCCTGGCGCGTCGCATCCGAGACCCCTTCGTGGAGCATGTCGAGCGCACGCCGCCCCATGACCACGGCCTCGTTGCAGCGCCCGGCCTGGAAGAACAGCGCCGCCTGGGTGTTGAGGATGACCGAGTTGCCCGGCATCAGCCGCACCGCGCGCAGGGCCGGGGCGAGCCCCTTCTGGGGCTGCTCGGTGATGACGTAGTACCAGGCCAGGGCGTTCTGGACGGAGGGGCTGTCCGGCAGCAGCTCCGCGGCGCGACGGCGGGCCTGCTCCTGGTTGGCGGACGCGTCGCCTTCGGCCTCCAGCGACGTGGCGAGCAGATCCCACGCGCGCCCATCCTCCGGATGCTTCTCCACCAGCTCACGCGCGAGCTTCAGCCGCTCGGCCTTGTCCAGCTTCTCGGCCCGCAGCCGGAGGGTCTCCACGTGGGTCGGGTCCTCCTTCAGCGCCTGCTCCAGCTCCAGGTCCGCCTTGCGCTGGCGTTCGGCCGGCGGCACGTCCCCGGGCGCCTGGGTGAAGAGGATGGAGCGGATGACGTGCACGTCCGCGGGCTCCAGGGCGCGTGTCTGGGTTTGCGTGGGCACCGGCGGCAGCGGCTGGGTGGAGATGGCGTAGCGCCCGAGCTGCACGTAGTTCGTGAGGGCGGCCTGGTACGAGCTGTCTCCCTGGAAGGCCGCCGCGAAGGCGCGCCGGGGGTCCTCGCCGCGTGCCAGCTGGTTCTGGAAGGTGCTGAAGCGCTCGCCGTGCTCATTGATGAGGTAGTGCACCCACAGCCACGACGAGGCGTAGTGGCGCTGGAGCTCCGCGGTGCTCTGGTTCGTCTTGCCGTCCCACTGCCACAGCTCGTCCAGCGTGAGCCAGCCGTGCGCGCGCACGTACTGGAGCAGCGCCGGGCTGGCCCGGCCCAGCACCACGTTGCGGTCGCTGGGCCGGATGGTGACGGTCTGCAGGTAGGACGCCAGGCCTTCCGAGATCCAGCGCGGCTGGCGGGGCAGGGCGAAGGCGCTCAGGTAGTGCGCCAGCTCGTGGGCCTGGGTCTCCTTGTCACCCGTCGTGTCCGCCAGCAGGTAGCCGCCGCCCCCCGTCATCACCATCCGCGGGCCGTCGGGCGTCTGTCCGGCGAAGCCCGCGTAGCGCGCGTCGGTGAACTCCTCCAGGTCGCGGGGGTTGCTGAGCACGATGACGTCCACCGTGCCCGGCGGGTCGAAGCCCGCGCCCCAGGCCAGCAGCAGCGCCCGCCGGAACTCCTCCAGCTCCAGCGCGCTCTTCGCCGCCGCCTGTTCCTCCAGGTTCGTGCGCACGCGGAAGTGCGAGCTGCGCACCTCGCGCCAGGGCCGCCCACCCTCGGCCGGACACAGGGCCCGGCTCGCCGTGCAGCCCGAAAACAACGTCAACGCCAATCCCAGGAGCCCCAATCGAATGCCCATGGCCGCGGCTTCTGGCACACCCGCCGGGTGAAAGGACAGCCACCCCCGGCATGACGCATGGGGCGCTCCGACCCCCACGAAGGACCCCCGAATTGAGATGATTCATCAGTGAATCCGGGCACTTCGGTTCACTCGACAGGCCCCGGTGGTCCCTTCCGACGCCCGAGGGGCCCTCCCGCGTCAAGGACCCCGGTGGGGCCGACCGCTCCGAGGAGGCTCCCCGCTTGCCCTGAAATCACGTATAGGCCCTCCGCACATTTCGCGCGGCACGCGAGCGATCCGCAGGGTGAGCGGTCAGGGGCCCCCGGGACTGCTCTGGAGGAACGGATGGAGTTGTCGAGTCTCGAATCTGAATTCTGGGCGATCGCACCGAGCGTCATCGGCGCCGTCGGTCTGCTCTTCGCTGCGTTCTTCTACTTCCGCGTCAAGGGTCTCCCGGATGGTGACGCGACGATGAACCGCATCGCGGGCTACATCCGCGAAGGCGCGATGGCGTTCCTCGTCCGCGAATACAAGGTGCTCGCGGTCTACTGCGTGGTCGTCGCCATCATCATCGGTCTGGCGCTGGGCCCGGTCGCGAGCGCGAGCTTCGTGGCGGGCGCGTTCCTGTCGCTGCTCGCGGGCTACATCGGCATGAAGGCCGCGACGTTCGCGAACGTGCGCACCGCGCAGGCCGCGCGCACCGGCTCCAAGCCGAACGCGCTGCTCGTCGCCCTGGATGGCGGCGCCGTGATGGGCCTCGCCGTCGCCGGCCTGGGCCTCATCGGCATGGGCGTCGTCTACTACGTGTTCCGCTCCAGCCCGGAGCTGTCCCCCATCCTCCACTCGTTCGCCGTGGGCGCCAGCTCCATCGCGCTCTTCGCGCGCGTGGGCGGCGGCATCTACACCAAGGCCGCGGACGTGGGCTCCGACATCGCCGGCAAGGTCATTGAGAACATCCCCGAGGACGACCCGCGCAACCCCGGCGTCATCGCCGACAACGTGGGTGACAACGTGGGCGACGTGGCCGGCATGGGCGCGGACATCTACGAGTCCATGGTGGCCGCCATCGTCGCCGCCATGGCCATCGCGCTGACCGCCAACGCGACGGAGCTCTCCCGCCTCGTGGTGGACACGAACGCGACGGGCAACGCGAAGCTGGCCGGCGTCATCCTCCCGCTGGTGCTGTCCGCCATCGGCCTGGTGGTCAGCCTGCTGAGCATCTTCATCGCCCGCGCGCTCAAGCACATGAACCCCGCGCAGGTGCTGCGCAGCGCGCTCATCATGCCCCCGGTCATCCTGGTGGGCCTGTCGTTCGTGCTGATGAACGTGTTCGGCCTGTCCCAGAACATCACCATCGCGCTGGCGGCGGGTGCCTTCGGCGGTGCCATCATCGGCCTCGTCACGGACTACTACACGTCGTCCACGCCGGTGCAGCGCATCGCGGAGGCCTCCATCACGGGCGCGGGCACCAACCTCATCCGCGGCCTCGCCGTCGGCATGGAGAGCGTGGGCATCTCCATGGCCACCATCGCCCTGGTGGCCTACATCGCGGACCGCGCGCTCGGCCTGTACGGCATCGCGCTGTCGGCGGTGGGCATGCTGGGCGGTACGGCCGTCGTGATGACGGTGGACGCGTACGGCCCCATCTCCGACAACGCGGGCGGCATCTCCGAGATGTCCGGCCTGGGCCCTGAAGTGCGCGCCATCACCGACGAGCTGGACGCGGTGGGCAACACCACGGCCGCTATCGGCAAGGGCTTCGCCATCGGCTCCGCGACCCTCACGGTCATCGCGCTGTTCTCCGCGTTCAACCTGGAGGTCAACCACACGCGCCTCGCCAACGGCATGGCGGAGATGAGCCTGGAGCTGACCAACCCGAACGTCATCGTGGGCCTGCTGCTGGGCTCCATCCTCCCGTTCCTGGTGGGCGCTTCCACCATGCTCGCGGTGGGTCGCGCCGCCGGCGCCATCGTGGAAGAGATTGGCCGTCAGTTCCGTGAGATCCCCGGCCTGATGGAGCTCAAGGCCGAGCCGGACCCCAAGAAGATCGTCGACATCGCCACCCGGGGCGCCCTGCGCGAGATGATCTTCCCGGGCCTCATCGCCATCGTCGCCCCGCCGCTGGTGGGCTACCTGCTGGGCCCCGGCGCGCTGGCGGGCCTGCTGGCCGGTGCGCTCGTCGTCGGCGCCACCATGGCCCTCTACATGGCCAACGCGGGCGGTGCGTGGGACAACGCCAAGAAGTTCATCGAGAAGGGCAAGCTGCCGGGCCACGCCAAGGGCTCGGCCGTCCACAAGGCCGCCGTCGTCGGCGACATGGTGGGCGACCCCTTCAAGGACACGTCCGGTCCGGGCGTGGCCATCCTCATCAAGGTCATGAGCGTCGTGTCGCTGCTCGTGGCCTCGCTCATCGCGCTGCGCTGAGCCGTCCCTGGGGTGCGGCCACCCGGCTTCGGGGCGCCGCACCCTGGGTGTAGGAGACCAGACACCCGGCCAGGCAATGCCGGCCGCGTCAGGGGCAGTGGGCGAGCACGTGCTTACACTTCATGGTGTGTGCCGCTCGCTGTTCTCCTGACGATGAGGTGTCCCATGGTCCTGGAGTTCTCCCAGCAGCAGATCCACCTGCTCCACGCAGTGCTGGCCGAAAGCGCTGATGCGCTGCGGGACGAGATTGTCCGCACCGACAAGCTCGAGCTGCGTGAGGAGCTGAGGAGCAGGTTCGACCAGCTGTTGGTCATCCAGCGCCAGGTGGAGGCCCGGATGCACCAGGAGCAGCCAGCGGCGCTCTGAGGCCGTTGGGCATGGTCCCCAGGCGAGAGGCCTGGGGCCTGGAGGGCCGCTCGCTTCAGCGCAGTGTCGGGGCGGGCTTCCCTTCGAGCGGGTGCCCCCGGGTGCCCGCGGTCCATTCCTCCCAGACGTTGAACGACTTCATCTGCTGGCCCAGGTCGGTGTCGCGCACGAGTGCTTCCACCTCCGCGCGGCTCTGCCGGGGCAGCTTCTCTTCCATCGTCGCGAAGCCCCACGCGAGCGCGCCCACCACGGCCGCGTTGGCGCGCAGCGTGCGCGCGTCGCACTGTTCGAATTCATCCGAGCGCGCGTGGTAGTTGGGCCCGTACGTGGCCGGCTCCTGGTTGGCGATGAGGTTGGCCACGCCGTGCATCATGAAGTCGAAGTTGTCGGTGCCCACCACCGGCACGTCCACCTGCGTGAAGGGGCCCAGGCCCGCCACCGGCTTCAAGGCCCTGTCCACCAGCGGCACCAGCGCGGGCCGGCCGTTCGTGTAGAAGCCGGTGATGCGCCCGCAGCCGATGTCCACCGACAGCGCCAGGGTGTGCCGGTCCAGCTCCGCCGCGTGCGTGCGCGCATAGCCGGCCGAGCCGTACATGCCCTGCTCCTCGCCGTTCCACAGCGCGAAGCGCAGCGTGCGCGCGGGCTTCAGTCCCAGGCGCTGCATCTGCCGAGCGAGGTCGAGCAGCATCGCGACGTTGGCGCCGTTGTCCAGCGCGCCGCCGCCCAGGTCCCAGCTGTCCAGGTGGGCCCCCAGCACGACGACCTCGTCGGGATGCGTGGCGCCGCGAATCTCACCGATGACGTTGCGTGCCTCGTAGGGGCCGCCCGTTCGCAGATCCAGCACCGCGGTGAGGTTCAGCGCCTTGCTGGAGCGCAGCAGCCGCAGCGCGCGCTTCGCGCCGTCACGCTCCATCACCAGCATGGGGCGGGTGTTCCTGGGGCCCACCGAGACGCTGTGCCGGTAGAGCTGATTGCCGGGCCGGCTGCCCATGTAGACGACGCCGGCCACGCCCGCGGCGAACGCACGGGACTCGATGGTCGCCGCCTCGTCGTACTCGCGGAAGAGCCCGTCGACGTCCTTGAGCTCGTCCGTCTCCACCAGGAGGAAGGCGGCCCGCGCCTTCGTGCCCACGCGCTTGAAGTCCGCCTCGGTGCCCCGGCCCACGTCCAGCAGCGGCGCGGTGAGGCCTCCCTTGGGCGTGGCGGTGGAGAAGGGCATCGCGGCCACGCGCGGGGCGAAGCTCACGTCCTGGCCCTTCACGGACGCGGTGGCGGCGCGCTCCAGCCACAGCGCCGGCATGGGGAAGGGCTCCGCGCGCGCCGTCACGCCCGCGGCGCGGAAGCGCTCCAGCGCCCACGACACGGAGCGCTGGTTGGCTTCGGAGCCCGTGGCCCTCCCGCCCACTTCATCCACCAGCGAGCGCAGGTCTTCCAGCATGGGCGTTGCCCCCAGCACGCTCCCCATGAGCAGCGCGGCTTCGCGCTCACGCACGGAAGGCGGGGCCTCCTCGGCCCAGGTGGGAGCCGGGAGGGCCAGGGCGAGGGACAGCGCCGCGAGGCGGAGGAGCGGACGGGGAGGGGACATGCGGAGGCCACCGGGGAAGAGGACGGCGCAAGCATCCCCACCCAGGCCGTTCCCCGGCAAGCACGAGTCTCCATCCGGGCATCAGCGCATCTTGAGCACCACCCGGAAGCGGGCCTTGTTGCTCATCATCCGCTCGTAGGCCTCCGCCGCGCGGTCCAGGGGGAACACCTCGTTGCGCGAGCGCACGCCCGCGAGCGCGCTGAAGGCCATGGCCTCCTGCGAGTCCTGGGGCACGCCGCTGGGCCAGCCCTGGATGCGCGTGCGCTTCATGATCAGGGACAGGCTGTTGACGGGGATGGGCTCGGAGCCCGCGCCCAGCAGCAGCAGGGTGCCGTTGCGTCCCAGGCCTCCGACCAGCTCGCCCGCGAGGCTGCTGCTCGACGCGGTCATCATGATGACGCGCGCGCCCCCGAGCTTCTGGAGGGCCTCCGCGGGTGGGCCCTTCTCCGTGTCGATGTATTCGTGCGCGCCCAGCTCCATCGCCAGGGGCTTCTTGTCCGCGCCACGCGAGATGGCGGCGGTGCGGTAGCCGAACTTGCTGGCGTATTGGATGGCCAGGTGGCCCAGGCCGCCAATGCCTTGCACCGCGACCAGGTCCCCCGGCCGCGCGCCCATGTTGCGCAGGGAGTTGTACGTGGTGACGCCCGCGCAGAGCAGGGGCGCGGCATCCTCGGAGCTCATCCCCTCCGGGACCCGGGCCAGCGCCTCCTGGGGCGCGACCAGATACTCGGCGTAGCCACCGTCGTAGCTGATGCCGCAGATCTGCTGCTTCTCACAGGTGACGAAGTCGCCGCTGCGGCACGCGACGCACTGACCGCAATGGCCCCCGTGCCAGCCCACGCCGACGTGCTGTCCTTCCTTCCAGGCCGTCACGCCAGGGCCCACCCGTTCGATGCGGCCTACCACCTCGTGGCCCGGCACCCGGGGATACTGGATGGGCATCCAGCCTTCCTTGGTGATGGCATCGCTGTGGCAGACGCCACACGCCTCCACCGCGATCCGGACCTGTCCGGGACCGGGCTCGGGGATATCGCGCTCGACCACTTCGAGCGGGCCTCCCGCCTTCTGCACCTGCATTGCCTTCATCTTCCTGGCCATGGCGCCTCCTCGGGGGGAGGGATGGGGATGACGCGGTGCGGGCGCACCTGGAGTGAGGATGAACGCCAGGCAGGTGAGCGGGCAGGGAGGACAGGGCCCGTCCTCCGGGTTGTTCAACAAGCGTCCGGGTTGACGCGGCGTGCGCGTGCTCCGAGGCTGGGCGCCTCACAACAGGGGCGTGACGATGACTTCCATCCGTTCGACGAAGCTCGCGGTGATTGGCAGTGGTCTCATGGGCAGCGCGCTGGCGCGAGCCTTCGCCGCGGCGGGGCACGACGTCGCGGTGTGGAACCGGACGCCGGGCAAGGCCAGGGCCGTGGGCGGTGGCACCGTCGCGTTCGAGAGCCTGGTGGAGGCCGTCACCGGGCGAGCGCTCGTGGTCGTCTCGTTGTCCAACTACGCGGCGTGGTCGGAGCTGGTCGCCTCGCAGGCCGTCGCGTCGGCACTCTCCGGAACGACACTGGTCCAGCTCACCAGCGGCTCACCGGCGGATGCGCGTGGAGGCCTGGAGTGGGCGAGGGCCCACGGCGTGGACTACCTGGACGCGGCGATCCTCGCCTATCCCGCGTTCGTGGCCACCGACTACGCGACGGTCTACTACGCCGGGTCGCGAGCCGTGTTCGACCGGCACCAGGAGACGCTCCAGGCCATCGCCAAGAACTCCGTCTACGTCGACGAGAAGATCGGCTCCGCCGCGACGCTCGACTGCGCCATCCTCGAGGCCTACTACGGAGGCTCCCTGGCGGTCCTCCACGCCGCGGCGATGTGTCAGGCCGAGGGGCTGGACCCGAAGGCCTTCTTCGCCCAGAAGAACTCCTTCCTGGGCTTGATCTCCGTCACCGCGGACGCGGCGCAAGACATGATCGCGCGCAACGACTTCACCGGCCAGCAGTGCAGCCTCAACACCCACGTCGCGGCCATCGAGCACATCGTCCGGCTGAGCACGGACGCCCGCATCAGCGCCCGCTTCCCGCGGGAGCTGCTGGAGAACTACCGGCAGGCCCTTGGCGCGGGGCTGGGTGAGCAGGAGTTGCCCGCAGTGTTCCGCACGCTGAAACAGGACTGAGCCCGTTCCGCCAACGCCCTGGTATGTCGCCGCGGTGAACCTGCTGGCGGGTCCAAGCCCGTCAGCGGCACCACGAACGTTGAACACCAGGAGCGACGAATGATGCGGATGCGTCGGATGTGGCCGTGGGCTCTTTCGCTGGCGGCCGTGGGATGGGCGGAGGCCTCTCCGCCCGCGAAGCCGGACAGCGAGCGCGTGGCGATCGCTCCCGTGGATCCGGCGTGTTCGCCGGTGGAGAGCAGGAGCTGCCTCTGCGTGGGGACGCCCGGCACTGCGACCGCCCAGCTCGCGGAGATTGGCGTGGACCTGAACGCCTTGAAGACGGACGGGTGGCCCTGCGTCCAGGGGGACTTCGACAAGGATGGCCAGCCGGACTACGCGTTCCCGGGCAAGGGCTATTCGTGCAACGGCTCCGTGGCGGTGCGGGTCGTCTTCACGAAGGACGGGAAGGTGCGGGAGGTGCTCGCCCTTCCTCGCGAGGTGAGCTGCCTCCAGCTCTACGGCATCCGCTCCAAGCCAGGCCCCCACGGCGAGCCCAAGACGGCGCGGCAGGGGCTGGTCGACTGGGGCGAGGGCAACGCCACGTGGGTCTACCTGTTCAACGGAAAGAAGTGGCGGGCGTCCCGCCACCTCTCCGAATAACGCCCGCGCGCCTCTACCGGCCGGACGCGGATTTCTTTCCGACGGCGGGCTTCACTGCCGCCGCCTTCGCGGGGGCACCCTTCGCCGGAGTTGCCTTCGCGGGGGCCGCCTTCGCGATGGCGGGGTTCCGCTTGGCGGCCAGCTCCGGGATCAACAGCAGCTCGATGCGGCGGTTGCGAGCACGGCCCTGCGGCGAGGCATTGGCCCCCAGAGGCCGCGTGTCGCCGTAGCCGGCCGCGAGCATGCGCTTCGCGGGAACGCCGCCCTTCTCCTGGAGGAAGCGCACCACGTTGACGGCGCGCGCGACGGACAGCTCCCAGTTGGTGGGGAAGGTGGCCTGGAGCTTCTGCGTGGGCGGCGAGTCGTCGGTGTGGCCCGACACCTGGATGAGCTTGTCATCCACCTTGGACAGCACGCCGCCCAGGCGGGTGAGGACCTCCTGGCCGCGCGTGCTGATGCTGGCGTCGCCTGAATCGAAGAGGACCTTGTCGACCAGGTCCACCTGGAGGCGGCCTCCGTCCTGCGACAGGCGGATGGCGCCCTCGGCGATCTCCTTCTTCAGCTTGTCCTGGAGGTCCTCGTAGGTGGCCTTGAGCCGGGCGAGCTCCGCCTCCTGCTCCTGCACCGTCTGGCTGAGCTGTTCCTTCTCCGTGTTGAGCTGATCCTTCTCCGTGGTCAGCTTCGCGTGCTCCGCCTCCAGCGCGGCCAGCTTCGCTTCCAGCTGCTCCTTCGCGGCCTCCGCTTCACTGGCCCGGGCAGAGGCAGCCGCCGCGTCCGCGTCCGCGCGGGTCGTGCTGCGATGCGACAGATAGAGCACCAGACCCGCGAGCACCGCCACCAGCGCCGTCACCAGCCAGGGCCCCCAGGCCCTTCCGCGTTCCTCTTCCATGTTGCGACCTCCAGGGTGGAATGGACGGAGGCCACGCTAGTGAAAGCGCCCGGGTGCGCCTCAAGGCGCCCCGGGTGTGTGCAGGTGTCTGGAGGTGAATTGTTCCAGCCAGGGCAGCCGAAGTGCGCCGCCACTGGCGTGGACGTCAATACATGGCGCAGACGATGCCGACGCAGTTGCCCGCGGTGTTGTTTCGCGCGACGTTTCCGCCGCCGTCATAGGCGGTGGGCGCGTAGATGCCGAAGCCCGTGTTGTTCAGGGCCAGGTTGTCGATCACCGTGGGGGTGCTGGGCGGCTGCACGCGGAGTCCGTCACCGTCGTTGGCCAGGAACTGGTTGCCGCGGACGATGCCCGTGAGCGGGACAGTGGAGAGGCCGACGCGGTCCGACAGGGTCAGGCCGCTCGCGTTGTCATGGAAGGTGTTGCCGTCGATGTAGACGGTCTGGGCCGCGACCTGGAGTCCCGTGTCGTTGCTGACGACCAGCGTGTCGAGCATCGACAGCTGGATGGGCTCCCAGACCGGGTTGGCAGGAGGCGCGAACGCGGTGTTGTTCGCGATGAGCGTGTTCTCGAACCGCATCTCGCTGCAGACGCGGGCGTCGTTGCCGTCGTTGGGAATCGTGCTCACGGCGTCATTCCACGCGAGCGTGCTCGACCTGAAGCGGATCCTGCCGTGCCAGCAGTAGGCGGCGCTCTCATTGGACGTGAACGTGGAGTCGAGCACGTCGAAGTCATGGAAGTCCGCGAACATCGCGATCTCGTTGTGGGTGAAGATGGATGACCGTATGTCGAAGGTTCCCGTGGACGCATCGAACTCGCCGCTCATCCCTCTGCCATTCCCGCTCAGGCGCGAGTCCGTGATGAGGAAGTTCGCATAGGACGCCCGGTTGTAGACGCCGATGCCGTTGTCGAGGATCGCGAGCGCATGCAGCCGCAGGTTCAGCACGGGTGAGCCGTTGGTGGTAGAGATGCCGCTGACGAATCCCTGGACCGTGCCATTGCGCACCATCCTGCCGTTGGCGACCACGATGCCATGAGAGGTGGAGTTCGCCGGGCCCGTGCGGCGCACGGTGTGGCCGCCCAGATCCAGGACGATGCCCGGGCCGTCGATCTGGAGCGCGAAGGGCGCCGAACTCGGGCAGTAGAGATCGCGCGTAAGTCGCGTGTGCTGAGTGATCGTGTCGCCGCACCGGACGGTGGCGCCTCCGGTGAACACGACCTGGGCTTCCGCGTCGGAAGGCTCCGTGTCACGGGCCTGCGCCTCGGGCGCCCCCGTGAGCAAGGTGGTCACAGCCAGGGCCACGGTGAATCCACGCGTCTGCTTCATGCTGCCTCCCAGGGCCGGAGACGTCCGGCCACCGGCGCAAGAGGCTAGGCACTGCGCTCCAGACGGCTTCCCCCCCAGTGGGAGCAGCACGCCGCCTGGAGGGCGACACGGTGACGCTCAGAAGGGCGAACAGACAATGCCGACGCAGTCGCCCGCGGTGTTGTCGCGCGCGACGTTCCCGCCGCCGTCAAAGGCGGTGGGCGCGTAGATGCCAAAGCCCGCATTGCCCAGGGCGACGTTGTTGATCACCGTGGGGGTGCTGGGCGGCTCCACCCGGAGTCCGTCCCCGTCGTTGCTGAGGAACTCGTTGCCTCGGACGATGCCCGTGAGCGTGCCACCGGCGGGCCCTTCGCGGTCGGACAGGGTCAGGCCGCCCGCGTTGTCATAGAAGGTGTTGCCGTCGATGTAGACGGTCAGGGCCGTGGCCTGGAGCCCCGTGCCGTTGTTGACGACCAGCGTGTCGAGCATCGACAGCTTGTACGGCTCCCAGACGGGAATCGAGTAGGGCGCGATCGTGGCGTTGTTCGCGATGAGCGTGTTCTCGAAGCGCATCTCCTCGCAGGCCCGGGGGCCGTCACCGTCGTTGGGGATCGAGCCCACGGAGTTGTTCCACGCGAGCGTGCTCGACCTGAAGCGGACGCGGCCTTCCCAGCAGTAGATGACGCTCTCGTTGGACGTGAACGTGGAGTCGAGCACGTCGATGTCATGGTAGTCCGCGAGCATCGCGAGCCTGTTGCCGGTGAACACCGACGACCTCACGTCGAAGCTGCCGCTGGACGCGTCGAACTCACGGCTCAGCCCGGTGGCGCTTCCGCTCACGCGGCACTCCGTGATGAGGAAGTTCGTGGTGGCAGCGTTGTAGACACCCGTGTAGTTGTCGACGAGCGCGAGCTTGTGGAGTCGCACGTTCGAAGCGTCCGAGCCGTCAGGCGTGGCGATGCCCCGGCCGAATCCCTGAACCGTGCCATTGCGCACCATGCTGTTGGCCTGGAGCTCGATGCCCGGTGTTTCGGTAGTCGTCGTCCCGGTGCGGCGCACGGTGTGGCCACCCAGGTCGAGGACGATGCCTGCGCCCACGACCCGGAGCGCGAAGGGCGCCGAGCCCGGGCAGTTGAGATCCTGCGTGAGGAGCGTGTGCTGGGTGAGGGTGTCACCGCACCGGACGGTGTGGCCGGTGGTGAAGATCACCTTGGGCTCCACGTTGGATGGAACCGTGTCACGGGCCAGGACGTCGGGCGCTCCCGTGAGCAAGGTGGTCACAGCCATCACCATGGCGAATCCGCGTGTCTGCTTCATGCTGCCTCCCCCGGGCCGGAGACGTCCGGCCACCGGCGGAGATCCTAGGGAAAGCACCCTCCGCATCATCCCGCCCATGGGTGGCAGTGCGCCGCTGGCAGGGCGACAGCATGAAGGCACGGCGGGGTGACGTGGATCTCCATGACGAAATGGGGGGAGCGGGCCTCACTGTGTGGGGGAGTGCCATCGCCAGTCATCGCTGTTTCCACGGCCGCGCGCGCTTTCTCAGAGCGAGAGATGAAATGCCCGCTGTGTCGGGTATCTGGCACACGCATTGCCTTTGCGGCGCGCATGATTGCGCGCGACGCGATGGCTCCTGGCACCTGGCGACGCTCCGTCGGGTGGGCCCTGATTCTCTTCGTGTGGACAGCCTGCACTGGCGTTGTGGGTGGGCCGGCTGATCATGACGTGGATCCGTCAGGCTCGACGGACGCAGGGTGTGAGGACCCCAAGCCTTCCGGTGACCCCGACGCGGGCGAGAAGAACGACATGCTCGCCCCCAGCCGGCTGCTGCGGCGGGCCTCGCTCGCGCTGCGCGGGACGCCCCCGACGGACGAGGAGTTCGCCGCGCTCGAAGCCGCGGGAGACGACGCCGCGCAGCGGGCCTTCGTGGATCACTTCGTCGACGAGACGCTCGGGCAGCCCGCGTTCTACCGGACGATGTTCGAGCAGGCGCGCGACTGGTTCAACATCCCGCTCGTGCCTCGCACCGCCGACGCCCCGGAGTACGGCGTGCAGCAGCAGCGGTCCATCCAGCGCTGCCCCGCGGGCACGGCGAAGGCTGGCGCCTGGAAGTACTTCCGGGGTGAAGACACCGCCTGCAGCGGGGTGAAGGCGGATGGCACGCCCGTGGAGGAGCTCACCGTGGAGCCGTGGTGGGCGCCGGGCACCACGGTGACGCTGGTGGGGGCCGCGGCCAACACCTCCGCCACGGGTACCGGATCCGTCAACGGCACCCCCGTGCCCCTCACCTGCGCCACCGCTGGTCCGGTGGGCACCTGCGGCTGCGGCCCCAACGCCGTGCGCTGCCACGCCGACTTCCAGCAGTACGCCGGCTGGGAGGACTACCTGCACTACGCCGAGCAGGGCCAGCGGCGGCTCGTGTCCGAGGAGCCCGCGCGCCTCTTCGCCCACCTCGCGTGGCACGACCGGCCGGTGACGGACCTCATCCTCGGCACGTACTCCGTCGCGCCCACCCGGCTCCAGGCCGCGTACGTGATGCAGGGCCTGGAGGGCGGCGCGACCGGGCTTCTCGACGACGACTCTTGGTGGCGGCCGTCGCGCTTCCTGGGTGCGCCGGTGGATCCGGAACACGCACCGGGGGATCCGCTCGCCTGGCGCGAGTATCAGGTCCCCGCGCGCAATCCCTTCCTCCTCGCCGAGCGCGACTACCGCTACGACCCTCGCATCCAGGTGGATCCCTCGCGGGGCATTCCGGCCGCGGGCATGCTCACCAGCCTGGGATTCCTCACGGGCTATCCGCGCGAGCGCGTGCGCGGTGCGCGGGCCCTGGAGACGCTGGCGTGCGAGGTCCTCTCGCCGCCCCTGGGGCAGAAGTTCAACGAGTACCGCCGCGACCCGGGCACGGAAGGGCCCTGCCAGCACTGCCACCGACGGCTCGACCCCGCGGCCATCCACTTCAAGCGCTTCGCGAAGCAGGGCTCGGCGTCCGAGGGCCATGGCGCGAAGTACCTGATGCCCGGCGTGGGGACTGCCTGGCATTGGCCCATCCAGTGGCGCAGGGGCGTGTACCCCTACGGCGGGGATCCGTTCAGCCACTGGAACCGCTGGTACACGGCCGACACGCTGCTCACGCCCATCACCGAGGCCCAGGAGCAGGTGAACCCCGAGGCCGTCTTCCTCGACTTCCTCCCTCCGGATCAGACGCTGCTGGGGCAGGTGGGGGACGGGACGGTGGGCCCGCTCGGCTTCGCCAAGCTCATTGTCGCGGCGGGGGCGTTCGATCGCTGCGTGGTGCGGCACCTCCATGCGCAGGTGCTGGGGCGGGACATCGACCCGGCGCGGGAGGCGGGCTACCTGGACGCGCAGGTGGCGCGCTTCATCGCGCAAGGCCGCAAGGTCCGCCCGTTCGTCAAATCCCTCACGCAGTCCAACCTCTTCCAGCGGGGGCGCTGACATGAACCGCTTCGCACTCCTCCTGCTCGTGCTTCCCGTGGCGCTCGCGTGCGGCAGGGACGGCACCGCGTCCATTCCCACCACCCAGGCACAGAACGCCTGCGGCACTCCGGCCAGCTCCGAAACCGTGCGCATCATGCAGGGCCTCAAGCCGCACTGTGAGGGCTGCCACGCGCAGGGCGCGCGCGGGTACTTCGCTTCCGCGGACGCGTTCCAGAGCCTCCTGGTCTCCGATGCCCGGCTGGTGAAGGCGGGCAGCCCAGATGACAGCGAGCTTGTCCGCCTGCTGGAAGGCCGGGGCAATGCCGCCTTCAAGCAGATGCCCATCGGGGAGAAGTCCTACGCCCAGCTCGTCTCGGACGGCACGGCGACGCTGACCGTAGCGGAGGTCCGCGCGTGGGTGCAGGGGCTCGGCGCGCAGCAGCGCGACGAGCGCCCGGACCCCGAGGCGTCGCGCATCACCCGCATGAACGCGACCCAGGTTCAGCGGGCGCTGTACCAGCAGCTGGGGCTCGGCCACGACGACTTCTTCACCTCCGCGACGGAGTTCGGCATCCCGATGGCGGAGCAGCGCAGTGACGACCTCTACCCGCTGCAGCCGCCGGACGCCGTGCCGGCTCCGCGGCAGCAGCCCCCCGCCGAGCGCTTCTATGGGCTGGGCGGAGGCTCGGTGATGAACCAGACCTCGCCGGACCGGAGCGCAGCCCCCACGTTCGCGCTCACGCTGACGCAGGTGTCCCAGCGGTGGTGCCGTCTGGCGTTGGCCAAGACGGGCAACGTGGCGCTCTTCCCGGCGGGCACGCAGCGCACCGCGGACCCCGTGGAGGTGAAGGCCACGCTGCGCCGCTGGTCCCTGCACTTCCTGGGCGAGCGCTTCTCCGACGCGCAGGTGGACGCGCTCTACGCGGATGTCTTCGTGCCGCTCTCGACACCGACGGACACCGAGCCCGCCTGGGTGGGCGTGTGCTCGTACTTCATCCGTCACCCGCACTGGATCTTCTACTGAAGGGGCACCCCATGAAGCTCTCTCGCCGCAAGCTGTTCGAGCTGGCCCTCGGGGCCACGCAACTGGGACTCATGGCGCGCTTCGGGCTGTCCACGGCCTCGGCCGCGCCAGTGCCGGGACGCCCCACCAAGCTCCTGGGCATCTGGCTGGACGGAGGTCTGCACTGGGAGAGCTTCTTCTCCCCGCTGTCCCGCGCCGGCATCAACAAGTTCATTCCCCCCGCGCAGGGCGGCGTCATTCCCGTGGGCTACCTGCCGGAGCAGGTGGAGAATTTCGACCGCTCGCCGGTGGACCTGGATGCGCCAGGGCCGGTGCGCAGGCTGCGCGGGCCCATCTACTGGAACTGGGCGAACCCCGCCGACGCGCGGGGCACGAACCCTGTCGTGAACAACCAGCAGATCTACCGGCCGTGGGGCTATGCGTGGGCGGACCCCACGTACAAGCTCTATGAGAAGGCCGCGCTGCTCGTGGGCGCGGATCAGAACACGGCCGCGCATACGAGCGGCATCGTCGCGAGCATGTGCGGCGTGGCGGGCGCGAGCTTCCGCGCCCCGGCGGTGCAAGCCGTCATCGCGAACGCCATGGCCCAGCGCTTCCCGGACCGGCCCATCCCCAACGTCAGCCTGGGCGGTCAACTTCCGAGCGCGTTGGGACTGCCCGCGTTGGCGAACCCGACGGTGCTGCGCTCCGCGGCGTCGGTGGAGCCGACGCTGTCAGACAAGCGCGACAGCGCATGGAAGGGGCTCCGCGCCCGCAGCGACGTGCCAGACATGGCCTTTGACGGCTCGGCGCTTCCGGGGACGGTGCCTGTTACGGCGGTGGACGCGGCGCTCATGAAGGCGCTGCGCGCGGAGCGGGGCGTGTCCACGAGCGGCACGGACGCGATGCTCGAGGAGCTCTATGACACCTACAAGGGCGCGAGCCGGACGATCCGTCGCGACATCCTCTCCGTGCTGGGCAACACCCTGGCGTGGGAGAAGCTCAAGGCGGACCCGAGTTACCCGGTGGATTGGACGGCGTGCATCGGCTACGCGGACGCCTGCGGTACGGGGCCGTCGATGGGGTCCTACGACTTCGCCTTGCGGCTATTGAAGTCCGACCTGGTGACGTCGGTGAACCTGCGAGCCACCAGTTTCTCCAACAACTCCTTCGACACCCACAGCGCGAACGGCGTCCAGATGCACACCAATCACCTGCGCATCGCGCTGGAGATGGTGGGGCGGCTGTGCATCGAGATGAGCCTCACCCCCAGCAAGTCGGATCCGTCCCGGTCGCTGCTGGATGAGACGCTCGTGTACGTCTACAGCGACTTCGGGCGGACGTTCCCGAAGCAGGGGAGCGACCACCACCCGGCGACGTGCGCGCTGCTCGTGGGCGGAGGCATCCAGGGCAACCAGATGCTCGGCGGCTACGACGAGACGATGAACGGCTCGCCCATGGGGGCGCCGGTGTCGCTGGTGGAGGAGGACGGGAGCCGAGGCTCCCGTGCGCCGCGCTCGCAGGACATCGCGGCGACGGTGATGAACGCCTTCGGCCTGGAGCCGGGGAAGGACTTCTTCATCCCCGGCGGCTACGGCGTCTTCGACGGCGTCGTGAAGGGGTGAGCTACTTCAGCGTCGACGTGTCGATGACGAACCGGTACCGGACGTCGGAGGCAAGCACCCGCTCGTAGGCGTCGTTGATCTTGCTGGCGGGGATGACCTCGATGTCCGCGCCGATGTGGTGCTTCGCGCAGAAGTCCAACATCTCCTGCGTCTGCGGGATGCCGCCGATGAGCGAGCCGGTGAACACCCGGCGGGGCATGATCAACGAGAACACGTTGAGGGAGAGCGGCTCGGAGGGGGCGCCCACGTTGACCAGGGCTCCGTCCAGGGCCAGCAGGGACAGGTAGGCGTCCACGTCGATCTTCGCGCTCACCGTGTTCACGATGAGATCGAACGTGCCCGCGAGCTTCCGGAACGTCTCCGGATCCTTGGTGGCGTGGTAGTGGTGCGCGCCCAGCCGCAGGCCGTCCTCCTTCTTGCTCAGCGACTGCGACAGGACGGTCACCTCCGCGCCCATCGCGCGAGCGAACTTCACGCCCATGTGTCCCAGGCCGCCCAGGCCCACGATGGCCACCTTCTTGCCGGGGCCCGCGCCCCAGCGGCGCAGCGGTGAGTACGTCGTGATGCCCGCGCACAGGAGCGGCGCGGCGGCGTCGAGCGAGATGCCTTCCGGAATCTTGAGGACGAAGTCCTCGGTCACGACGATGTGGGTGGAGTAGCCGCCCTGCGTGAGCTGGCCGTCCCGCCCGGTGGCGCCGTAGGTGCCGACCATGCCCTTGAGGCAGTGCTGCTCCTCCCCCTTGCGGCAGGACGAGCAGTCGCCGCAGGAGTCCACCATGCAGCCCACGCCGACGCGGTCGCCGACGGCGTGCTTCTTCACCTGGGCGCCGACGCTGGTGACGATGCCGGCGATCTCATGGCCGGGGACGATGGGGTAGGTCGTCTCGCCCCACTCGCCGCGGACGGTGTGGATGTCGGAGTGGCAGATGCCGCAGTACTTGATCTCGATGAGCACGTCGCGCGGGCCAAGCTCCCGGCGCTGGATGGCCAGGGGGCCGAGCGGTGACTTCGCGGAGGTGGCGGCGTAGGCGTTGGCGGTAGGCATGTGTCTTCTCTCCAGGAGCAGTGGGCCGGTGAGCCCCGTTCACGTGCGAAGAGAGATACGCGTCAGCCCCGTGGATGACTACGCGCGAGGAGCCAATAGGCTCTTAACGCGTGCTTAACAGTGGCTTCGGATACGGTCCTCGCGAATGAATACGGCACCTTTCACCCAGTTGCAGGTCTTCCTCGCCGTGGCCCGGCTGCGCAGCTTCAGCGGCGCGGCGCGCGAGCTGGGAGTTTCCACGGCCGCGGTGAGCCAGGCGGTGCGGCAGCTGGAGGAGCAGCTGCGCGTGGTGCTGCTCACGCGTACCACGCGCAGTGTGGCGCTGACGGACGTGGGCCGGCGGCTCGTGGAGGGAGCAGGCCCGGCGGTGGGGCAGACGCTGGCCACGCTCCGCGAGGTGTCCGCGCAGCCCGGAGAGGCCGTGGGCCGGGTCCGGCTGACGGTGCTGACGGCGGCGGTGCCCTACGTCATCACGCCGGTGGTCCCCACCTTCCGTGCACGTCACCCACGCGTGGAGGTGGAGGTCGTCATCGAGGACCGTTTCGTGGACATCGTCGAGGAGGGCTACGACGCGGGCGTGCGGCTGAGCGAGTCCATCCAGCGCGACATGGTGCAGGTGCGGCTCACGGAGGCGTTCCGCTTCGTGGTGGTGGGGTCCCCTGGCTACCTCGCGCGGCACGGCACGCCCCAGCGTCCCGAGGACCTGCTGAAGCACGAGTGCATCACCTTCCGTTCGCAGACGACCGGAACGCTCTACCCGTGGGAGCTGGAGCGCGGGCGCAAGAACTGGCGGGTGCCGGTACGCGGGGGCGTCGTCACCAATGACATCCATCTGCCCTCGACCCTGGCGGAGCAAGGCGTGGGGCTGGCCTATGCCTTCGAGCCGGCCGTGGAGGAGCGGCTGCGCACCGGGAAGCTCGTGCGGGTGCTGGAGGACTACGCGCCCACCGTGCCCGGCTTCTTCCTCTACTACCCCAGCCGTGCGCAGCGCTCGGTGCCGCTGCGCCTCTTCGCCGAGGCGGCCCGGGAGCTGGCGGCCAAGGCCGTGTGAGCGGGTGGGGTGACTCCGCGCGGGGGAGGCCCTAGCCTCGCGGCGCGTGCTGAACAGTGAAGCCCAAGAGGGTCCTCGCGAATGAATACGGCACCCTTCACCCAGCTCCAGGTGTTCCTCGTCGTGGCGCGCCTGAGCAGCTTCAGCGGCGCGGCGCGCGAGCTGGGCGTCTCCACGGCGGCCGTGAGTCATTCGGTGCGGCAGCTGGAGGAGCAGCTGCGCGTGGTGTTGCTCACCCGCACGACGCGCAGCGTGGCGTTGACGGACGCGGGCAGGCGGCTCGTGGAGACCGCGGGACCCGCGATGGGGCAGGCAGTCGCCGCGCTCGGGGAGGTGGCCGCGCAGCCGGGAGAGACGGTGGGCCGGGTCCGGCTGTCCGTGCCGCGGGCGGCGGTGCCCTACATCATCACTCCGGTGGTCCCCACCTTTCGCGCGCGTCATCCACGCATCGAGGTGGAGGTCGTCATCGAGGAGCGCTTCGTGGACATCGTGGCGGAGGGCTACGACGCGGGTGTGCGGCTGAGCGAATCCATTGAGCGCGACATGGTGCAGGTGCGGCTCACGGAGGCGTTCCGCTTCGTGGTGGTGGGCGCCCCCAGCTACCTGGAGCGCCACGGGACGCCCCAGCGCCCGGAGGACCTGCTGAAGCATGAGTGCATCACGTTCCGCATGCGCTCCACCGGGGCGCTCTACGCATGGGAGCTGGAGCGGGGCCGCAGGAACTGGCGGGTGCCAGTGCGCGGGGGCGTGGTCAGCAGTGACAATCACCTGACGTTGGACCTGGCGGAGCAGGGCCTGGGGCTGGCGTATGCCATGGAGCCCGCGGTGGCGGAGCGGCTGCGCACGGGACGGCTCGTGCGGGTGTTGGAGGCCTACGCGCCCACCGTGCCCGGTTTCTTCCTCTACTACCCCAGCCGTGCGCAGCGCTCCGCGCCGCTGCGACTCTTCGTCGAAGCGGCGCGGGAGCTGGCGCTGAAGGCCGTGTGAAGGCGGATCAGCGGCCGGTCATCTTCTCCAGGGCCTCGGGGTAGCGGGCTCCCTGCGCCGTGAGCTTCGAGGCGGCATCCGTGAGGTCTCGGACCTCGTCCGCCGTCAGCTCGACCCGGGCCGCGCCCAGGTTCTCCTCCAGCCGGTGCGGCTTCGTGGTGCCCGGGATGGGGACCATCCACGGCTTGCGCGCCAGGACCCAGGCGATCGCGAGCTGCGCTGGCGTCACCTTCTTCCGGGCCGCGACGCTGCCCAGCAGATCGACGAAGACCTGGTTCGCATCGCGGGCCTCGGGCGTGAAGCGCGGAAGGATGTTGCGGAAGTCGTTCTTGTCGAGCTGGGAGGCGTCGGGCAACTTGCCCGTCAGGAAACCCTTGCCCAGGGGGCTGAACGGCACGAACCCGATGCCCAGCTCTTCGAGGGTCGGGAGGATCTCCTTCTCCGGTTCACGCCACCACAGGGAGTATTCACTCTGGAGGGCGGTGACCGGCTGGACCGCGTGCGCGCGGCGGATCGTCTTCGCGCCCGCTTCGGACAGGCCGAAGTGCCGGACCTTGCCTGCCTGGATGAGCTCCTTCACCGCCCGCGACGTCCTCGATGGGCACGTCCGGGTCCACGCGGTGCTGGTAGAACAGGTCGATCACGTCGGTCTTGAGCCGCTTGAGGGAGGCCTCGGCGACCTGCTTGATGTGCTCGGGCCGGCTGTCCAGGCCCTCCTGCTTGCCATCTGCGCTCAGCTTGAAGCCGAACTTCGTGGCGATGACCACCTGCCCGCGAACCGGGGCGAGGGCCTCACCGACGAGCGCCTCGTTCGTCCAGGGGCCGTAGACCTCTGCGGTGTCGAAGAAGGTGACGCCCTGGTCCACGGCCGACCGGATGAGGGCCATCATCTCCGTCTTGTCCGCGGGCGGGCCGTAGCCATGGCTCATGCCCATGCAGCCGAGCCCGATGGCCGAGACCTCCAGGTTGCTGTTTCCGAGTCTGCGCTTCTGCATCGTGTTCTCTCCCGTGTGCTTTCGCTGTGCGAAGAGAGATACGGCCCGGTGCCGCTGGGGACTAGACCCGGGGAGACCAACAGGCTGTTAAACGCAGGTTGAGAATGGAGGCGCCCGGTATCGCGGGTTGCCACAATTGACTTCCACGGGCACGTCCCTGGGGACGAGGTGAATGTTCAGTCGGAGACGGTGCTGGCGTGGACGTCTGTCATTGCCTTCCATGGCTGGCATCTGCTGCCGGGGTGCCTGCGTTTCGCGCAGGCACCTTCCCCTCACAACAGGAATGCCGATGAACGCGCTGAGGAAGTCCCTGATGGCCGTGTCCGCCGTCCTCGCCGTGGCCCCCGCCGCCGCGTTTGCCTATCCGCCGCAGTGCGATGAGGTCTGCTTCGAATACTGCCTCGACACTTGTTATGAGGGGACCTACCGCACCAGTTGTGAGGCGGCGGGATGGTGCTCCGCGTCCGCGCCTTCCAATGAGACCGCGTCCATCTCCCCGGAGCAGAGCCAGCGGTCCGAGGACACCGCGCCAGTCTGCGACTCCGCCCATCTGGGCTTGGAGCAGACTCCGTCCGCCGAGAGCTGAGCGAGCCTGATCACCCGCGGGGCCTGCCGTGTCCAGGCCTCGCGGTTCAGACGCCTGCGGGACGGAGAGCCGCCGACAACGCGTCGAGCGCACGCTCCTGCAATGCGGAGAGCCGCACCCCGGGCCGTGCCTGACGCACCCGAGCGAGTGCGGCCTTCGCATCCGGAGCATCCCCCCGCGCCACGAGAAACGCGGCGGCGATCATCCCGGTGCGCCCATGTCCCTGCGCGCAGTGGATGTAGAGCGGCCCGGGCAGGGCGGCCAGCTCACGAAGGACCGGTGCTACCTGCTCCACGGGCAACGTCGATGCGTCCAGGATGGGCAGGGACACGTACCGGCCCGCGGCGCGGATGCCTCCCGGTTCGATGAACTCGGAGGTCAGGTCCAGCACGGCCGTGACACCCGAGGGCAGCTCGCCGGGGAGCAGCCGGCGGCCTACCAGGACCCCCGGCACCACCTCGTCAAAGGCTCGCTCCCGGGAGAAACGCCGCGCCAGATGCCAGGTGCCCCACGTGAGCAGCAGGTAGGGCAGGAGCGCGAACACGGCCCACGGCCGCATCCGTCCGTCCGGTTGCTTCCCGAAGGCCCTCGCGCCCACTCCGGCATAGGCGAGCGCCAGGACCGCGAAGCTCAGCGCGGGCCACAGCAGCAGCCAGCCGAAGCCCTGGAGCCGCTGCGCCAGGAAGGTGAGGAGTGCCGCCGCGGTGGTGAAGACGAAGGTGTACTTCATGCGCGGCGCAGCGTAGCCGCTTCCCTATCGGGAAACCCGGGTGGCCTCCACTCGGCGGAGGCCGACCCGGAAGTGACGGCTACTGACTCACGACGCAGCCCGGCTGCGCGATGACACACCAGGAGGTGGCCTCGCTGACGCAGATGCTGTCCCAGGCCGTGGTGCAGCAGTACGGGTCGCGGTTGCACACCGAATACGTGCAGGAGTTGCAATCCTTGTTCAGCGACGAGCCCGTCGTACAGACGTTGTGGGTGCAGGCAGCGGCGGTACAGACGTTGCTGCTGGAGCAGACCTGCCCGGCGCCACAGGTGCCGCAGGTGAGGGTGCCACCACAGCCGTCGGAGATGGCTCCGCAGGTCTTGCCCTGGGCCGCGCATGTCGTCGGGGTGCAGGTGGCGGCGGAGTCGAAGACCTCGATGCTCGCCAGCGCCTGCATGTTGCCCTGGGCGTTGTAGGTCGTCCCTCCGAGGAACAGGACGCGGCCGTTCGGCAGCGCGACCGTGGGGTGGGCCACGCGGGACTGCGTCAGCGTTCCCACCGTGCTCCAGGTGCTGGTGGTGGGAGAGAACAGCTCCACCTGCATCGTGTTGTAGGAGCCACCGGCCATCAGGATGGTGCCATCCGGCCGCGTCACCGACGGCGCGGAGAAGTGCTGGACGGCCGTGGCGCCGGTGTTCGTCCAGGTGTTGGTGGCCGGGTCATACAGCTCCGCCGCCGTGGAGTAGCCCGTCACCAGCGCCTTGCCGTTGGAGAGCAGTTGCAGGGTGTGGCCATTGCGGCCCGTGTTCATCGACGCGACGGTGGTCCACGTCCCCGTGGTGGGGTCCCAGAGCTCCGCGTGGTTGCTGGAGGACGTCGTGAAGTTTCCACCGCCCGCCACGAGCACGCGACCGTCCGCGAGCCGCACCGCGGCCTGGCCCATCATCCCGGCGTTGAGCGAGCCCGTGGCCGCCCAGGTGTTCGTGGACGGCGTATAGACATAGGTCGAGGTGACGTAGCTCACGCCGCCCACCACCAGCACGCGCCCGTCCGCGAGCAGCGTGGCGCTGTGGTCGTAGCTGATGCGGGGCAGGGGAGCGGCGGCGCTCCAGGTGTTCGTGGCGGGGTCGTAGCGCTCGGCGGACGAGAGCACGCTCGAGTTGATGCCGCCCACGACCAGCACGCTGCCGTCCAGCAACCGCGTGGCGGTGTGAAAACGGCGCGCGGTGATCATCGATGGACCACTGACGGAAGTGGCCGTCGCCGGGTCATACAACTCCGTGGTGGCGTACGTGCCCGTGGGCGTCCCGCCACCCGCCACCAGCACCTTGCCGTTGGCGAGCAGCGTGGCGGTGTGCTGGTAGCGAGCGGACAGCATCGAGCCACCGGACACGACGAGCGCGGACGCCTGGGAGGACACGACGTCCTCCCCGGGTAACTCGCTCTCGGGACTGCACGCGAGACACAACAGCAGGGGAACGACGGCCAAGGACATCCAAGAAGTGGTGCGCATGTGGGCTCCCGGAAAATGGGCCCGCGACCATGGCACGCGGTGTCTGGATTCCTTCCATGAAACATGAACACAAATCGGGTGTCTCAAGACACCCGGGCTTGTCTCAGGAGGCGGGAAAAGCCGGTCCTGAGCTGGATTCAGTCCACACAGACGAGGACGCCGTCTCCGTGTTTCGCGGCCGTGACGTAGAAGGCCCGGAAGCGGTCGAAGCGCTCGTGGAGCCACTGCCAGGCCTCGTTGATGGCATCCTCGCGCGGGCACTTGTAGACGCTCGCCAGGCTCAGGTTTTCGAAGGTGAAGTGCTCGCGAAGGGTGTCGAACCGCACGACCTCCAGCATCCGGGCGATCCGCTCCACTGTCTCCGGCCGCGTGTAGCGCAGGGGCACGCCCTGACCCGCAACCACGTGCGGGGCGATCTTCGCCTCGCCATGGATTGCGATGCCGGCCAGCGAGTCGTCCTCCGTTCCCGGCGCGTTCCGGCGGCGGTCGGAGAGGACGAAGTGCAGGTGATCCCACCTCCGGTCGAGAGCCACCTGTTGCGTCGCCAGGTCGGGGCGGGTGCGCAACATGTCTCGCACGGCGTCCAGGAGCAGGAGTTCGTCGGAGTCCGGACCGCCCGGAGCCAGGGTCTCCTCGCGCGGAGCCCGGAGCAACCGGGTGACGGACATCAGCCATCCGCCCACGCCGGTGTTCCGCCGCGCCAAATCCAGAAGCGGGGAACCGCCGGGAAGGGCCTGGTAGCTCGTATCGAGTCCCATGGGGTCCGTCCTAGCAGCTCCGCCGCCATTGTTTCAGCGGGCCCGTGCTACTTCGGCCCCCAGACCGCGACCCAGTCGATCTGCACGTTGCCCGCGGCGCTGTTGCTCGGCGGCGTGCCGCTCAGGTCGGTCTCCGTCTGGATGACCCAGTGCATGGTCGTGTTCGGCACCCGGCTGGTCTTGTCCAGGATGACCGTGCCATCGAGGATGAAGCGGCAACGGCCCGGGGTCCATTCGATGATGGCCGTGTGCCAGGACGTGAACCGCGCGCTCGAGGACGCCGCGTCCTGATCCCCGCCCGACGTCCCGTTCTGCCGGTGCATGAACCCGGAGATGGTGCCGTTCAGGTCGCCCTCCGGGAAGTCGATCTCCCCATCGCGCGGCCACACCTCACTGTCCGGCCAGAGCAACCACGCGACCTTGTAGCCGGGCACCGCGTCCGCCCGGAAGCGTATCGCGTAGCGTCCCGCGGGCAGTCCGCCCGCTGTGTTTGCTCCAGGAATCTTCGGTACCAGCGCAGCGACCCTGTGCACGCCGTTCTCGGTGTGCAGGTACTTGTTCAACACGCCGTTCTGGATGCTGACGACCTTCGACGGCGAATACGTCCCGTTCTTGCTCGTGTCCTTCCAGCCGTCCGGGTACACGCCCCACTTCGACGACACCGCCGCGGGGAACTGGCCCACGGGCACCTGGGTCGTGAAGTCGTCGGTGAACACCTGCCGCCAGCCCGTGAGGTCGCCCACCGGCATCGGCTCACCCGACGGATTCGAGCCGCCGCCTCCCGCCGTCTCCAGCGTGATGGCATCCACGAGGATGGCGTTGCCGGACGCCGCCTGGTTCTGGAGGACATAGACATCCACCGTGTCTCCGACGCGCTCCACGGTGCCGCTGACCGTGAGCCGCTGGAAGTTGGTCGTCAGTGTCGCGTCCGCCGTGAAGAGCTTGTACGTCGTGCCAGAGGCGTTCTTCTCCCGGAGGATGAGGCTGACGGGCTTGCCCACCGTGCCGCTGTTGCCCGCGGCGACATAGGCCGTCGCCGTATACGCCTGCCCTTGCGGCGCGTTCGGAATGCCGCTCTGCGCGCCGTCCAGCGAGTAGAGCGTCGCCGCGCCGCTGACGGTGACGCGCGCGACGTATTGCCCGTCCGGCGCTCCGGTGCGCGCCTCTCGCGTCAGCGTTCCCTGCCAACTGGACCAGCCGCTGGTGTTCGTCTCGAAGGACGTGTTGGTGATGACGGACGCCAGGGGCGCCTCGCTCTGGACCGGCGTGTCGGTCCCTTGCTCCGGGCTGCACGAGGAGGCCAGGGGGAGGGCCAGCAACAGCGCCAGGGCAGTGCGGAAGCGCGGCCTGCGAAGCACAGCGGACTCACTCATGACACTCTCCGTGAAAAGCTGGAAATAGCTGTATAGCTGTAAATACCAGACGCGACGCATCGGACAAGCCCACCGTGTGCCTGCGTCTCCCACTCCTGCCGTGCGTGGCCATCCTCGGCCCAGGAGGAGAGACGCCATGCCCACCGACACGAAGCAGCCTTCCGACTCCGGCTTGGATCCCTACGCCCGCGCCTTCCTGGAGCAGTTGAAGAAAGCGGGCGGGCCCGCGCTCGAAACCCTGCCTCCCGCGGAGGCGCGTGGCGTGCTCCGAAGCGTGCAGGCGGGAAAGAGCGCGCGGAAGCCGGCCCGCATCGAGGACCGCTCCCTTCCGGTGGGCCCAGACGGCCAGGTCTCCGTCCGCATCGTGCGGCCCGCGGACGCGTCGGAGAAGCTCCCGGTGGTGCTCTACCTCCACGGCGGCGGCTGGGTGTTGGGCGATAAAGACACGCATGACCGGTTGATCCGTGATCTGGCCGTGGGCTCCCGGTGCGCGGTCGTGTTCATCAACTACACGCCCGCTCCGGAAGGGCAGTACCCCGCTCAGCTCGAACAGGCCTACGCCGCGCTCCAGTGGGTCGCGAAGAACGGCGGCGAAGCGGATCTGGATGGACAGCGGATCGCCGTGGCGGGGGACAGCGCGGGTGGCAATCTGGCGGCGGCGCTCACGCTGCTGGCGAAGGAGCGCGGCGGTCCGCGCATCCTGCAGCAGGTGCTGTTCTATCCCGTCACGGATGCCCGGTTCGATACGGGTTCCTACGCGCGCTACGCGGACGGCTACTTCCTCACCCGGAGCGGCATGCAGTGGTTCTGGGACAACTACGCCCCAGACTCCTCCCTCCGCACGGAGCCCACGGTCAGCCCCCTGCGCGCGACCGACGCGCAGCTGCGAGGCCTGCCGCCCGCGCTGATCCTCAACGGCGAATGCGACGTGCTCCGCGACGAAGGCCAGGCCTACGCGCGCAGGCTCGTGGACGCGGGCGTCCCCGTGCTGGCCCTCCAGTACGAGGGGATGATCCATGACTTCGTGATGCTGGATCCGCTGGCGGACTCACTCGCCGCGCGCAATGCCATCGCCCAGGCCTGCCTGACGCTGTCGGAAGCCCTGGGCACACGGAGGCAGGTGGAAGCGACGCTCGCGTCCCAGTCCGCGCAGGTCCGCGAGCGGGAGAGCGCGCGTCACTGACTATTGGCCCGCGTCCAGCCACGTAGCCAACACGTCCGCGTGGCACGGGCCCGGCTTGCACCAGCAGCCCAGCCGCTTGCCTCGCAACGTCCGCACGTCGCGCAGGAAATCCGCGTCGTGCTTCGTGCGCAGCTCCAGGTACCAGCGGAAAGATTCGAACGCGTCCGGGCCGGGCGCCATGCGCCGCTGGGCCTCGTCGCGGATCCGCTCGGCTTCGTCCGCGGGCAGCTTCGCCAGCCACGGCTCGAAGTACGTGCGGATCATCGCCTTCCAGGTCTTCACGCCCCCGGGCTTGAACGGGTTGCCGAAGCGGCCGGGCACGGGGTTGAGCGGCCCGGGCTTCGCCCAGGCGCGGAAGGCGCGGCCCACGTACACCTCACAGGCGTCGTGGACGTGCACCGCGGTGGTTCGGGATTCGGACATGGCGGGTGCATCGTTAACAGACGCACCCGCCAGTCGCCGTGCGTGATGCCCGGCCCGTCAGCAGGCAGGGGTCACCAGGGGTCGATGCCCTGCTTCTCGTGCGGCGTCGGCGTGTACGTGGACTTGAACCCCGAGGCCGCGGCGTTGAGCCCGGAGCCGAGGGCCTCCACCGCGCCCTGCTTGAACTGGCCCTTGCTGATGCTCACGAAGGCGTCGCGGCCGAAGTTCAGCGCCTCGCGCTGGTGCGCGTTGACCTCGCTGCGCTGGCCCTTCTCCACCTGGATGACGTTGTTGATGACGCTGCTCTTGGAGCGGTCGGAGATGCCGAAGTTGCCCTTGTCGAGCATCTGGTTCACGCCGCTGACCGCGTGGCTGTAGTCGCTCTTCTTGCCCTGCGTCGTCTGATCAATTTGCAGGCGGGAGGGGTTCTTGAACGTGTGGTTGCTGGTGACCTTGAACATGGCTTTCCTCGCTGGGGGCGGCGGCCCGTTGGACCGTGCCCGCGGTAGGTGATGCGTTGAAATGATTGTCGGGGTATGTGGGCTGGAGTTTCCTGAAGACTTTCATTTGCCCACGTATACGTCATTTGTCGTATGCCGGTCTTCGCGAGGGCCATCGCAGTGGCAAGGCCCGCCGGAAGACGGCAACGTACGGGCCCGCCTCCTCCCACCCTCGCGGACATGATCGCCAACCTCCACGACGCCGACGTTCCGAAGCCCGTGCTCGAAGTCATCACCCGCCTGCGCGAGCTGGGCCACCCCACCTATCTGGTGGGCGGCTGCGTGCGGGACATGGTGCGCAAGGTCCACCCGAAGGACTTCGACGTGGCCACCAGCGCGCTGCCGGAAGAGGTCCAGCGCGCCTTCCGCAAGGTCATCCCCACGGGCATCCAGCACGGCACCGTCACGGTCGTCACCGGCGGCAACCACGTGGAGGTGACGACGTTCCGTTCGGAAGGGGACTATCTGGATGGCCGGCGCCCCAGCTCCGTGTCCTTCGAGCGCGACATCGTGAAGGACCTGTCGCGGCGCGACTTCACCATCAACGCCATGGCGTACAACCCGCTCGACCGCGAGCTGGTGGATCCGTTCGGCGGACAGGTGGACCTGCCCGCGAAGCTGATCCGCTGCGTGGGCTCCGCGCAGGAGCGCTTCTCCGAGGACGGCCTGCGCCCCCTGCGCGCCGTGCGCTTCGCCGCCGTGCTGGGCTTCACGCTGGACCCCGACACCCGTGACGCCATCCCCGCGACCCTGGCCGTGTTCCGCAAGGTCGCGCTGGAGCGCGTGCGCGAGGAGCTGCTCAAGCTGCTCCTGTCGCCCCGCGCTGAGCTGGGGCTGCACCTGTTGGCGGACACGGGGCTGATGGAGGTCTTCCTGCCGGAGGTGGCCCACGCGGACGCGGAAGGCGCCCGGCTGGCCCGCGCCGCCGTGCAGGCCGCGCCGCTGGACGCGGACCTGCGCATGGCCACGCTGCTCGCGGACATCGACACCGCGACGCAGGCCCGCGAGCTGTGTCTGCGTTTGAAGTTCCCCAACAAGTCCGCGGACCTCATCGGCCTGCTCGTCGAGCACTCGAAGCTGGAGACACGCGTGGACGACGCGGACCCCGCGCTGCGCCGGCTGCTCGCCCGCGTGGGCCTTTCGAACCTGCCCGCGCTCCTCTTCGTGGCGAAGGCCCGCGTCCAGGTCCGGGCCCCGGAGCGGCTGCCCGCGGTGGAGGCGCTGGCCGCGCGGCTGGAGGCGCTGGCCGCCGCGAAGCCTCCGCTGTCCGCGAAGGAGCTGGCGCTCACCGGGGGCGACATCATGAAGACGCTGGGCATCGGCCCCTCGCCGAAGGTGGGCGAGGCGACCCGGTACCTTGTCGAATCCGTGCTCGACGACCCCTCGCTCAACACCGCCGACGAGCTGCGCTCCCGGCTCACGGCCTGGGCGGCGCGCGGTTCCTGAAGGGGGCCTCCTCCCGGCCGGAGGGCAGGGAAGGGGGCCTGGAGCACCATCCGGCCGTGCGTCCCGGCCCGGGGGCGTGTAGGAAGGAGCCCCATGCGAGTCGTCGTTGCCATGAGCGGTGGGGTGGATTCCTCGGCCGCCGCCGCCCTGCTCAAGGAGCAGGGCCACGAGGTCATCGGCATCACCCTGCGCGTCTGGTCCTACGAGGGCGCCGCGAAGTGCGGCAGCTGCTGCAGTCCGGACGACATCGACGACGCGCGCGCGGTGGCCCAGACGCTGGGCATCCCGTTCTACGTGGCCAACGCCGAGGAGATCTTCCAGGACCGGGTCGTCAATCCGTTCGTCCAGTCGTACCTGGGCGGCAAGACGCCCATCCCGTGCGTGAGCTGCAACCGCGACGTGAAGTTCAACTTCCTCCTCAAGCGCGCGCGCGCCCTGGGCGCCCGGCTCGCCACGGGCCACTACGCCCAGGTGGAGGAGGTGGACGGCCGCTTCCACCTGCGCCGCGCCGTGGACGCCGCCAAGGACCAGAGCTACTTCCTCTTCACCCTGGGCCAGGAGGAGCTGAAGGACGTGCTCTTCCCCGTGGGCCACCTCACCAAGCCGGAGGTGCGCGCCGTCGCCGAGCGCCACAACCTGCCCACCACCCACAAGCCGGAGAGCATGGAGATCTGCTTCGTGCCCGACGGTGACTACGCCGGGTTCGTGGAGAAGGTCGCCGGCCCCCAGCCGTCCGGTGAGGTCGTGGATCCGGAGGGCAAGGTGCTGGGCACGCACAACGGCATCCACCGCTTCACCGTGGGGCAGCGCAAGGGGCTCAACCTGGGCGGTGGCGAAGTGCGCTACGTGCAGCGCCTGGAGCCGGAGACGAACCGCGTCGTCGTGGGCCCCGCGGAGGGCACCGGCCGCGCGCAGTTCGGCCTGCTCCAGCCGCACTGGGTGGACGGTCCGCCTCCGCCCGAACAGGCCGTGGAGGTCCGCATCCGTCACCGCCACGCGGGCGCCCCGGGGCGGATCCACATCTCGCAGCACGGGCTGGTGTCCGTGAAGCTCGACGAGCCCGCGCGCGCCGTCACGCCGGGGCAGGCCGCGGTCGTCTACGATCGGGATCGCGTGCTCGGCGGCGGGTGGATCGTCTGAGCCCACCCGGCGCGTCCTGCGTCGTCCCTTGATGCAGCCGGGGCCGGACTTCCGGCCTCGCGCGCGCCGCTGTTTCCCGCTGCCTCCGCGAATTTGACCCGCCTGGGGGTGGGGCGTAGCTTGCGCGCACGCTGTCGCTACAGGCCGTTACACGGGCCGTGAGCGCGCGATCGAGGTCTGCCCCGCCATGCGTGACGCCCATCGGATGAAGGAGAAGTTCGACGTCTCGCTGGACAACCGGCAGATCGTCAGCCTGTTGATCGCCGGCATCGTCGTGATGGGCGCCGTGTTCGTGCTGGGCGTGGTGGTGGGCAAGAAGCTCTCCAGCGACGCGCAGACGGCCGAAGCCCCGGACCTGCTCTCCGCGCTGGACGCCAACGCGCAGGTCCTCAACGACGCGCGCCAGGAGCCGCCGCTCACCTTCCCGGACGAGCTCACCCGCAAGACGGGCTCGGAGCCCCTGCCGCCGCTGCCCAAGCCCGCCGCGAAGCCGGAGGCCCCCAAGGTCGCCGCGAAGCCCGAAGTGAAGCCGGAGCCCAAGCCCGCGGAGGCCCCCAAGGTCGCCGCGAAGCCCGCCCTGGCCCCCACGCCGGACCCCGACACGGGCGAGCTGCCCGCGATGGACGCCGCCGAGGAGGACGCCATCGCCAACGGCAAGCCGCTCGTGAAGCCGGAGCCCAAGCCCGCGGAGCCCGCCAAGGTCGCCGCCGCGAAGCCGGAGCCCGCCAAGGTCGTGGAGCCGGTGAAGGGAAAGGTGGAGGAGACGCCGGTCGCCACCCGCACCGCCGCGCGTGACGGGGGCATGAAGGAGGCCATCGCCCGGGCCCAGGCGCTGCCCGCGGAGCCGCCGCGTCCGTCGGAGGCCGTGAAGGGTGGGGCGTTCACGCTCCAGCTCTCCGCCTTCCAGAGCCGCCAGGACGCCGACCGTTTCGCCGCGCGGTTGCGCGACAAGGGCTATGCCCCCTATATCCTGGCGGCGGAGGTGCCTGGAAAGGGCACCTGGTACCGCGTCCGGATGGGCAGCTTCGCCAGCAAGGAAGCCGCGGGTCGGTACCTGACGGACTTCAAGCGCGAGACCCAGCTCGACGCGTACGTGGCCGGCACGAACTAGCGCTGCTGGGCAAGGAAGAGACGAAGCAAATGACGACGACGAAGCGGGTGGAGAAGCCCTGGGGCCACGAGCTCATCTGGGCCCACACGGAGCGCTACGTGGGCAAGCTCCTGCACGTGAAGGCCGGCCACAAGCTGAGCCTCCAGTTCCACAACGTGAAGGACGAGACCATCCACGTCCAGAGCGGCAAGCTCCTCTTCGTCGTGGACGAGGGCCAGGGCCTCATCGAGAAGGAGATGAACCCCGGTGAGAGCTACCACATCAAGCCGCTGACCAAGCACCGCATGGTCGCCATCACCGACTGCGACATCCTCGAGGTCAGCACCCCCGAGCTGAATGACGTGGTGCGCCTGGAGGACTCCTACGGGCGCACGGGCACCAGCGCCCCGTAGTCCCCGCGGTGAAGCCCGCTGGCGCGCCGTCACGGTGCGCCGGCCGGGCCTTCGACGTCACTCCTTGGACTTCGCCGCCGCGTTCGGATTGCGGGTCCACTGGTCCACGGTGCCGTCGCCGTCCAGGTCCTCGCCAATGCGATCCACCTGGCCGTTCTCCCAGTACTCCCAGTAGTCCACCCGGCCGTCGTGGTTCGCGTCGCGCTCCTTCCGCACGAGCGTGTCGTTCTCGTAGTACAGCCACGAGTCCGCGCGGCCGTCGCCGTTCAGGTCGCGCTCGCCCTTCGTGCGCTTGCCCTCGGCGTAGTGGTACGTGGCGTCCACCTTGCCGTCGTAGTCCAGGTCCATCACCTCGCGGACCTTCGCGCCCTGCGGATCCAGGTACTGGGTGACGTCCACGCGGCCGTCCCAGTTCAGGTCCAGCTCCTTGCGCACCAGCGCGTCCTTGAGCCGGTACTCCCAGACGTCCGTGCGGCCATCGCCGTTGGCGTCCAGCTCCGTGACCGTCTCCCCCGGGTCCTGTTTCCCCCGGACGCCCTCCGCCTCGGGACGCTTGCGCGCTGCGTCAGGGGCCTCCGCGGCCTTCTGGGAGGCGCAGCCCGTGAGCGCGCCCGCAACCAGGAAGCCCAGGAAAATCAAACGGTTGCTAGAAGCCAAGGTGCCTCCCGAGCAGGTGGGGCGCCATGTTCGCGCCGCTTCACTTCCGTGCTTTCGCAGGCCACGTCATTCCATATATTTTCACGTATCGCCATGGCCCGAAAGAAAGTCAGCACCACCATCTACATCACTCCGGAGCAGAACGAACTGCTCAAGGCGCTGAACCAGAAGACGAAGGTGCCCGTGGCCGAATACATCCGGCAGGGCATCGACCTGGTGCTGGAGAAGTACAAAGCGCAGCTGCCGGGCCAGGCAACCTTCGACGAACTCTCCTGAAGAACGAGGCGTGACGTGACGAGCATGCGTGGCAAGCGGGCGGTGGTGCTGGGTGGGGCCGGATTCGTGGGCTCGCACCTGTGTGAGCGGCTGCTGGATGACGGCGCGGAGTCCGTCCTCGCGGTGGACAACCTCATCACCGGGAACGAAGCGAACGTCCGCACGCTCAAGCCGCGCGCGGGCTTCCAGTTCGTGAACCAGGACATCACCGAGGGGCTGGAGGTGGACGGGCCGGTGGACTTCGTCCTCAACCTGGCCTCGCCCGCGTCGCCCATCGACTACGCGAACCTCCCCATCGAAACGCTGCGCGTGGGCTCCATCGGCACGGAGAACGCGCTGAAGCTGGCGGAGAAGAAGAAGGCCGTGTTCCTCATGGCCTCCACGTCGGAAGTGTACGGCGATCCGCTGGTGCACCCCCAGAAGGAGGATTACTGGGGCAACGTGAATCCCATTGGCCCGCGCTCGGTGTACGACGAGGCCAAGCGCTACTCGGAGGCCATCAGCGCCGCGTACGAGCGCAGCCGGGGCGTGAACGTCCGCATCGTGCGCATCTTCAACACCTACGGCCCGCGCATGCGCCTCAACGACGGCCGCGTGGTGCCCGCCTTCGTGGGCCAGGCGCTCAAGGGCGAGGACTTCAGCGTCTTCGGGGACGGCAGCCAGACGCGCTCGTTCTGCTACGTGAAGGACCTGGTGGACGGCCTGGTGCGGCTGGTGCTGTCGGACGTCCGGGGCCCGGTGAACATCGGCAACCCGCGCGAGATGACCATCAAGCAGTTCGCGGAGGCCGTGCGCGAGGCGGCCGGTGGGGGTAGGCAGATCGTCTACCACCCGCTGCCCAAGGATGATCCGAAGCAGCGTCAGCCGGACATCACCCGCGCGCGCACGCTGCTGGGGTGGGAGCCCAAGGTGAAGCTGGAGGATGGTTTGCGGGACACCATCGCCTACTTCCGTGAGGTTGCCGCTCGCCCCTCTGGGACTTAGGTTGGCCGCGCGCGAGTGAACGCGAGGTAGACGGCCCGGGCCCGTGGCGGCCGGGCCTGGGGAGAACGGCGTGAAAGTCCTGGTAACGGGCGGCGCGGGCTTCATCGGCTCGCACGTGTGCGATGAGTTCCTGCGCAATGGCCATGAGGTCATCGCGCTGGACAACCTGTCGAGCGGCAAGAAGGAGAACCTGGATCCGCGCGTGCGGCTGGCCGTGCACGACATCCGGAGCCCGGAAGCCGCGGAGCTCATCCGCACGGAGAAGCCCCAGGTGCTCTGTCACCTGGCCGCCCAGATGGACGTGCGCCGCAGCGTGGAGGACCCCGGCTTCGACGCGGACGTGAACATCCGCGGCATGACGAACCTGCTGGAGGCCGCGCGCCAGTCCGGCGTGAAGAAGGTCATCTTCAGCTCCACCGGCGGCGCCATCTACGGCGAGCAGGATTACTTCCCCGCCCGTGAAGACCACCCCCAGCGGCCGGTGTCGCCCTACGGCGTCTCCAAGGCGGCGGGCGAGCTGTACCTGGGCTACTACCGGGCGCAGTACGGCCTGCCGTACGTCGCCCTGCGGTACGCCAACGTGTACGGCCCCCGGCAGAACCCGCACGGCGAGGCGGGCGTGGTGGCCATCTTCAGCCAGCGCGTCATCGCGGGGCAGGGCTGCACCATCTTCGGCGAGGGCAAGCAGACGCGTGACTTCGTCTTCGGTCCGGACGTGGCCCGCGCCAACTACCTGGCCTTCCAGAGCGACTACGTGGGCGCCGCGAACATCGGCACCGGCGTGGAGACGGACATCAACCGGCTCTACGAGCTCATCGCGGAGGCCGGCGGCAGCTCGCTGAAGGCCGCGCACGCGCCGGGCAAGCCGGGCGAGCAGCTGCGCTCGTGCATCGACGCGGCACACGCGAAGAAGGTGCTGGGCTGGGAGCCGTCCGTGCAGCTGGCGGAGGGCCTGCGCCACACGATCCAGTTCTTCCGCGACCAGGCCGCGGGGCCTGTCCGCGCCCGGGGCTGAGGGGCGGGCCGCCTGCGCGCCGCTCGAGTCCCCCCGGGCTGCATGCCGGGGGGGGCGCATCGAGGTAATGCCGGGCGTCAGGCGGGTGGAGTGCCCGGCGGGCAGGTGTGCGCCGGTCGTGGATTTTCAGGCGGTTCGGTGTTACCTACGCCCGCTTCGCGACCGACGAGCGCCCTGACCATGCCGGCTGAAAACGCGCACATCCGCAATTTTTGCATCATCGCCCACATCGACCATGGAAAGTCGACGCTGGCCGACCGCCTCCTGGAGAAGACAGGCACGCTGACGAAGCGTGAGGCGCAGGCCCAGTTCCTCGACAACATGGACATCGAGCGAGAGCGGGGCATCACCATCAAGGCCCAGTCCGTGCGGATGACGTACACCGCCAAGGACGGCCAGAACTACGTCCTCAACCTCATCGACACGCCGGGACACGTGGACTTCGCCTACGAGGTGAGCCGCAGCCTCGCCGCGTGCGAGGGCGCGCTGCTCGTCGTGGACGCGACGCAGGGCGTGGAGGCGCAGACGCTCGCCAACGTCTACATGGCGTTGGAACACGAGCTGGAGATCATCCCGGTCATCAACAAGATCGACCTGCCCAGCGCGGACGTGGACCGCACGCGCGGGGAGATTGAGGACGTCATCGGCATCGACGCGTCCGTCGCGGTGCCGGCCTCCGCGAAGGAGGGCATCGGCATCCACGACATCCTGGAGTCGGTGGTGCAGCGCGTGCCGCCGCCCACGGGTTCGCCGTCCGCGCCGCTCAAGGCGCTCATCTTCGACTCCTGGTACGACAACTACCGGGGCGTGGTGACGCTGGTGCGCGTGCTGGAAGGCACGCTGAAGCTGAAGCAGAAGATCAAGATGTTCAGCAACAACAAGGTCTTCGAGGTGCAGGAGCTGGGCGTGTTCAGCCCGTTCTCGCGCCCGGTGACGCAGCTCATGGCGGGCGAGGTGGGTGTCCTCGTCGCCAACGTGAAGGAGCTGCAGGACGCGAAGGTCGGCGACACCGTGACGGAGGAGGCGCGGCCCACCGAGCAGCCCTTCCCGGGCTTCAAGGAAGTCAAGCCGATGGTGTTCTCCGGCATCTTCCCGGTGGACTCGTCCGACTACGAGAACCTGCGCGACGCGCTGGCGAAGCTCACGCTCAACGACTCCGCCTTCACCTACGAGCCGGAGTCGTCCACGGCGCTGGGGTTCGGCTTCCGCTGCGGCTACCTGGGCCTGCTCCACATGGAGATCGTCCAGGAGCGCCTGGAGCGCGAGTACAACCTCAACCTGATCACGACGGCCCCGTCGGTGGTCTACCGCATCACCACCACCAAGGATGAAGTGCTCCTGGTGGACAACCCGGCGAAGCTGCCGCCGACGCAGAACATCACCAAGTTCGAGGAGCCCATCCTCACCTGTCACATCCACGTGCCCAACGAGCACCTGGGCGCCATCCTGAAGCTGTGCCAGGACCGGCGTGGCGTGCAGAAGGACATGAAGTACCTGGGCTCCAGCGGCACCCGCGTGCAGGTGACGTATGAGATGCCGATGGCGGAAGTCGTCTTCGACTTCTTCGACCGGCTCAAGAGCGTGTCGCGCGGCTACGCGAGCCTGGACTACGAGCTGTCCTCCTACGCGGAAGCGGACCTGGCGAAGCTGGACATCCTCATCAACGGGGAGCCGGTGGACGCGCTCTCCGTCATCGTGCACCGCGAGCGCGCGTACCTGCGCGGCCGCGAGGTCTGCGAGAAGCTCAAGGAAGTGATTCCCAAGCAGATGTACGAGGTGGCCATCCAGGCCGCCATCGGCGCGAAGATCATCTCCCGCGAGACGATCTCCGCCATGCGCAAGAACGTCCTTGCCAAGTGCTACGGCGGCGACATCAGCCGCAAGCGCAAGCTCCTGGAGAAGCAGAAGGAGGGCAAGAAGCGCATGAAGCAGGTGGGCACGGTGGAGATTCCGCAGGAAGCCTTCCTCGCGGTCCTCAAGACGGAGCAGTAAGCCCTATGAGCACGGCCAGTCCTTCCATGAAGCTGGGAGCGGCCATGGCCGCGCGCCGCACTCCGGAGCAGCTCAAGGCCCGCCGCCAGCTGATGTGGCGCGAGCTGCTCACCAGCCTCTGGGCCCCGCTGTGCGGTGTGGGCCTGGCGTTCATCCCGTACGTCACGCTGATCGAGATGGCGCCCGGCACCGCGTCCTGGGCCCAGCCCCTGATGAAGGGCTTCGGCCTGCTGATGGTGCTGGCCTTCTTCGGGCTGCTGGTGTGGCGCAACGCCTCCCGGAAGGAATCGCTGCTGCGCACGCTGCGCCACGAGGCGCACGAGCTCATCTCCGAGGACGAGCGCATCCTCGCGCGCCTGGGGACGAAGGTGTCCCCGGCCGTGGGCGAGCGCATCACCGAGCAGGCCCTGCGCGTGGAGTCCGCGTCCGTGGCGGGCAACGCGGAGTTGCTGCGCACGGAGACGCAGGCGCTGGAGAAGCTCACCCAGGAGCACCTGGGCGCGTACCGCAAGCAGTCCGTGTGGGACTTCCTGGGCGGCTTCGGCAAGGCGCTGCTCATCGCGGTGGTCATCCGCACGGTGCTGATCGAGCCGTACCGCATCCCGTCCGGCTCCATGCTGCCCACGCTGCAGATTGGCGATCAGGTCTTCGTCAACAAGTTCATCTACGGGGTGCGCATCCCGTACACGAACTTCGTCCCGTTCCGCATCGTGCGCGAGCCGAAGCGCGGGGACGTCATCGTCTTCAACAACCCGGTGGACGAGTCCAAGGACTTCATCAAGCGCGTCATCGGCATCCCCGGCGACACGGTGGAGATCGTCGACGGGGTGGTGCGCATCAACGGCGAGCCGCAGCCGCGCACGCTGGTGACGCCGGACTACGTGGTGCACAACCAGGACGACCTGACGGGCCGCTGGTTCGACCAGGAAGAGGTGCTCTACCGGGAGACCCTGGGCGACGTGGTGCACTCGTCGCTCCAGCACCCCATGCGCCTGCCGGGCCGCGAGCACGAGGGCCCCTACACGGTGCCCGCCAACAGCGTCTTCGTGATGGGCGACAACCGGGACAACAGCGCGGACAGCCGCTACAACCTGGGCGGCCCGGGCGGCGCCGAGGTCGCCTACGTGCCGTACGGCCACATCAAGGGCAAGGCCATGGTCGTCTGGCTGTCGCTCGGTTGGGGCGGCCTGCTGGGCAACCTGTTTGGCGGCACGGGCCTGCGGGTCGACCGCTTCTTCGAACCGGTGCGCTGACGGACGCTGGCCGGACAGCCACCACGCGCCGTGCTTGACGCAACGTGCGGCGCGCGGTACGCGGCGGCCCCGGCCCATGAGACATCTTCTCGGAATCGCAGGCTGGCGGCGGGACGAGCTGGAAGCGCTGCTCGACCGCGCCCAGGCACACCTGCCCGGCGGACCGGATGCCTCGCACGTTCTGCGGGGCCGCGTCGTGGCGAACCTCTTCTTCGAGGACTCCACCCGGACGCGCTCCTCCTTCGAGGTGGCCGCGCGGAAGCTGGGCGCGGACGTCCTCAACTGGAGCTACGCGGGCTCCTCCGTGTCCAAGGGGGAGACGCTCCTGGACACCGCGCGCAACATCGAAGCCATGGGGCCGGCGGTCATCGTCATCCGCCACCGCTCCTCCGGCGCGCCGGGGCTCGTGGCCCGGCACGTGAAGTGCGCGGTGGTGAACGCGGGCGACGGCGCGCATGAGCACCCGTCCCAGGCCCTGCTGGACGCCTTCACCCTGCGCCAGCGCTGGGGCCGCCTGGACGGGCGCACGGTGCTGATTGTCGGCGACGTGCTGCACAGCCGCGTGGCGCGCTCCAATCTCTTGTGCCTGAAGGCGCTGGGGGCCCGGGTCGTGCTCTGCGGACCGCCCACCCTCCTGCCGCCAGGGCTGGAGGAGATGGGCGGAGAGGTGACGCACCAACTGGACGCCGTGCTGCCCCAGGCGGACGCGGTGATGTGCCTGAGGCTGCAGACGGAGCGCATGTCGGAAGCCTTCCTGCCGTCCCAGCGGGAGTACTCGCGGCTGTTCGGTATCACGCCCGCCCGCGCGGAGCGGATGAAGCCGGACGCCCTCGTGCTGCACCCGGGCCCCATCAACCGCGGCGTGGAGTTGTCGCCGGTGGTGGCGGACGGGCCTCGCAGTGTCATCCTGGAGCAGGTAGCCAACGGCGTCGCGGTGCGCCGGGCCATCCTGGAGGCGTGCGCATCATGACCACGGTGCTCTTCCAGCGGGCGCGCGTCATCGACCCGCGCAATGGCGTGGACGGCGTTCGTGACGTGCTCGTGACGGACGGCCGGGTGGCCCAGGTGTCGGAGGCCCCGCTGCCCGCGCCGAAGGACGCGCGGGTGGTGGACGCCACCGACAAGTGGCTGGTGCCGGGCTTCATCGACCTGCACGTGCACCTGCGCGAGCCGGGAGAAGAGGGCAAGGAGACGGTCCTCACCGGCTGCCGCGCGGCGGTGGCGGGCGGCTTCACCGGCGTGGTCGCCATGCCCAACACCAAGGTGGTGAACGACAGCGCGCTCGTCACGGAGCTGGTGCTGTCGCGCGCTCGGGACGCGGGCCTGTGCCGCGTGTACCCGGCCGGCGCCATCACCAAGGGGCTCAAGGGCGAGGAGCTGTCGGAAGCAGGCGAGCTGATTGGCGCCGGCTGCGTGGCCCTCACCGACGACGGCCGCCCGGTGATGAACGCGGGCCTGATGCGCCGGGTGCTCCAGTACGCCACCCAGTTCGACGTGCCGGTGATGGTGCACGAGGAGGACCTCACCCTGTCCGCCGGCGGCGCCATGCACGAGGGCGCCACGTCCACGCGGCTGGGCCTGCGCGGCATTCCGTCCTCCGCGGAGGTGGCCATGGTGGCGCGCGACCTGGTGCTCCTGGAGGAGACGAAGGGGCGGCTGCACGTGGCGCACGTGTCCTGCGAGGGCAGCGTGCGGCTCATCCGCGAGGCGAAGCAGCGCGGCCTGCGCGTCACCTGCGAGGTGGCGCCGCACCACTTCACCCTGGATGACCGGGCGGTGGGGGACTACGACACCCACGCGAAGATGGCGCCGCCGCTCCGGAGTGACGTGGACGTGAAGGCGCTGCGCGAGGCGCTGGCGGACGGCACGGTGGACGCCATCGCCACGGACCACGCGCCGCACGGCGTGTCCGACAAGCTGGTGGAGTTCGAGAAGGGCATCAACGGCATCGTCGGGCTGGAGACGGCCCTGGGGCTCACGCTGGCGCTGGTGCACGAGGGCGTGCTCACCCCGCGCCGGGCGGTGGAGCTCCTGTCGGACGGGCCGGCGAGGGTATTCGGCCTGCCGGGCGGTCACCTGGCGCCTGGTGCCCCGGCGGACATCACGCTTTTGTCCCCTTCGGAGGAGTGGACGGTGGATGCCCACCGGTTCTATTCCCGCAGTCGCAACACGCCCTTCCACGGGCGCACGCTGAAGGGTCGCGTGACGCAGACGTGGGTGGGCGGCCGGTGTGTGTTCGAGGACGGTCAGCTCAAGGAGTCGCGGTGATGACGAAGCGGGCGGTGCTCGCACTGGCGGATGGCACCACGTTCGAGGGACGCGCCTTTGGCGCTTCCGGCGAGACGGTGGGCGAAGTGGTCTTCAACACGTCCATGTACGGCTACCAGGAGATCCTCACGGATCCCTCGTACGTGGGGCAGATCGTCACCATGGCGTACCCGGAGATGGGCAACATCGGGGCGAACGCGACGGACGAGGAAGCAGGCCTGCCGCATGCGGTGGGCATGGTGGTGCGCTCGCTGACGAAGACGCCCTCCAACTGGCGCTCGCAGGAGACGCTGGACGCGTACCTCGCGCGCCACGGCCGCGTGGGCATTGAGGGCGTGGACACCCGCCGGCTGGTGCGCCACCTGCGCACGCACGGCGCGCAGACGGGCATCATCTCCACGGAGAACGTGTCCGCTGGCGCCCTGTCCGAGCGCGCGCGTGCCGCCGCCGGCATGGAGGGCCTGGACCTGGCCACGGGCGTGTCCTGCAAGGAGCCCTACCTCTTCACCACGCCGTCGCCGGACGTGTTCCTGGCCCCCGGTGACAAGCGCCCGGAGCCGGAGCTGAAGTACGACGTCGTCGCGTACGACTACGGCCTCAAGCGCTCCATGCTCCAGTACCTGGTGGACGTGGGCTGCCGCGTGACGGTGGTGCCGTCCCACTTCACGGCGGAGCAGGTGCTGGCGAAGAAGCCGCACGGCGTCTTCCTGGCCAACGGCCCGGGCGACCCGGCCGCGGTGAAGGGTGCGGACCGCACGGTGGCGGCGCTCTTGGGCAAGGTGCCGGTGTTCGGCATCTGCCTGGGGCACCAGATCATGGCGCTGGCGCTGGGCGGCCGGACGTACAAGATGAAGTTCGGCCACCGCGGCGGCAACCAGCCCGTGAAGGACCTCACCACGGGCAAGGTGGAGATCACCGCGCAGAACCACGGCTTCGCGGTGGACGACGCCAGCCTCAAGGGCAAGGCCGTCGTCACGCACATCAACCTGAATGACGGCACGGTGGAGGGCCTGGCCGTTCCGGACGCGCGGGCCTTCAGCGTGCAGTACCACCCCGAGGCTTCGCCCGGCCCTCACGACGCGCGCTACCTGTTCAGCCGCTTCGCGACGCTGATGGCGGGTTCGTAGGAAGAAAGCTCGCAACGGCCATGGACACCGCGCTGACCCCGTTGTCGTACCAGCCGTACCTGGACCAGCTCATCGCCTTCGGCAGCTCGGAGGCGCGCAAGCCGGACCTGCTGGAGGCCAAGGCGGAGTACTTCCGCCTCACCGGCGAAGTCTTCGAGGACGACAAGCTCTTCGAGCTGCGGATGGCGTCGTTCCTGGACTACTACCTCTACGACCGCGTCTCGCCGCTCACGGGCAAGACGCCGGCCGCGGAGCTGTACGAGCAGCGCCTGCAGTCCGCGGCGCCAGAGGAGGCCAACGCCTTCCGCAGCTTCACGGAGACGGTCCACGGCCTCTTCGAGGTGCGCAAGCTGGGCAAGGGCATGGTGCGCCTGCGCGAGCTCTTCTCCGGCAAGGACTTCGACGTGACGGAGCGCCGCCACATCGCGGGCCTGGAGACGGGGGACGTGCTGGAGGCGCGCCTGGTGCCCTTCGGCGGCCACCTGCTGTTCTCCTCCGCCTTCTGCTACCACCCGGCGCTGGCCCTCAAGGCCATCAAGGCCGAGGTGAAGCGCCGCAAGAAGAAGGAGCCGGAGCGCCCCGCCAAGGACCTGGTGTGGGAGTGCGCCCGCCGGGCCCTCAACGTGGAGCGCTACCGCCAGCTGTCCGTGGAGAAGATCTACGACTTCGAGCAGAAGGTCCTGTAGGCCTTCTGCCCCGAGCCTCCACCGCGTGCTGCTTCAGATGCGGTGGATGCTCATCATGTTGGTGTTGCCCGGCACGTTGAGCGGCACGCCGGCCACCAGGATGAAGGGCGCGCCGGGTTCGCAGAAGCGCAGCTCCTGACAGAGCCGGCGCACCTGCTTGAGCATGGCCTCCGTGGTGCTGACGCGCTTCACCAGGTGGCCCGTCACGCCCCAGTACAGCGCCATCCGGTTCACCGTGTCCGCGTTGGGCGTCAGGCCGAGGATGCGCGCGCCGGGGCGGAACTCGGAGATGAGCCGCGCGGAGTGGCCGCTCTCCGTGTACGCGATGATGGTCCCGATGTTGAGCTGCCGGGACGCGGCCACCGCCGCCGCCGCGACGCCGGTGCCCAGGTCCTCGGAGCGCTCGAAGGGGGAGTGGGGCAGGGTGATGAGGCCGGTGCGCTCCGTCTCCTCCACGATGCGCGCCATGGTGGCCACCGAGTCCACGGGGTAGCGGCCCGCGGCCGTCTCGCCGGAGAGCATCACCGCGTCCGCGCCGTCGAGGATGGCGTTGGCCACGTCAGACACCTCCGCGCGCGTGGGCCGGGCGTTGAGCACCATGCTCTCCAGCATCTCCGTGGCGACGATGACGATGCCGCCCATGCGGTTGACCTCCCGCACGGTGCGCTTCTGGATGGCGGGCAGCTGCTCCAGCGGCATCTCCACGCCCAAGTCGCCGCGGGCCACCATCACCCCGTCCGACTCCGCGGCGATGGCGTCCAGGTTCTCCACCGCCTGGGGCTTTTCAATCTTGGAGATGATCGGCGTCTTGCGCTGCGCCACCAGCGCCCGCGCCTGGCGCACGTCCTGGGCGGAGCGCACGAAGGACAGCGCCACGTAGTCCACGCCCACCTCCTGGCCGAATGCCAGGTCCACCTTGTCCTTCTCCGTCAGCGTGGGCACCGACATGGCCGTGCCGGGCAGGTTGAGCCCCTTGTGGTCCTTGAGCAGCCCGCCGACCTCCACGCGACAGGACACGTCCTGGCCGCTCACCTTCAGCACCCGCAGGCGCACCCGGCCGTCATCCAGGAGCACCTCGTGACCCTTCTCCACGTCCCGGGGCAGCGTGCGCACCGGGGTGGGGATGATCTTCCCCTGGCCCTGCACCGCGCGCGTCGTCACCGTCACCGTGTCGCCGGCCGTCACCATCAGCTGGCCGCCCTCGAAGCGCCCCAGGCGCACCTTGGGGCCCTGCACGTCCTGGAGGATGGCCACCGGCACGCCCAGCTTCTTCGACACCGCGCGGATGCGCTGGACGCGCTGGCGGTGCTCGTCGTGCGTCCCGTGCGAGAAGTTGAGCCGGGCCACGTTCATGCCCGCCTTCACCAACCCCTCGATGACTTCCTTGGAGTCCGAAGCCGGACCCAGCGTGCAGATGATCTTCGCCTTGCGCATAAGGCCGCCCATCCTAGCGCCACGGGGTGGGCGTCTTGACAGGCTTGCGCCCGAAGGACTAACTCTTCGCTTCACGCGCTGGGCGGAAAGTTACCGCGAGCCAGCGCACGCCATTCGTGGCTCTCAGACGCTTGAGACGAAGAAAGCCCGGCAACCCTGGGAGGGGGGGCCGGGCTTTCATCGTTCCAGGGTGGCTTCTTCGCGAACGGCTAGAGGTCGATCTCCTGGCCCTTGCCCATGGGCTCCATCAGCGGCTTCGTGGCGTGGTCCATGCCGATGTCCTCCGAGGGAGGCTTCGGGTGGCCGGCGCTGGGGCCCATGGGAGGCGGCGGGGGCAGAGGACCCATGTCCTCTTCACCCAGGCCGCCGCTGCCACCCACGCCCAGGTCCTGCTGCTTCTGGAGGGCTTCAATCTCCGCGCGGGTGATGCCCGCCATGGTCAGCACCTTGCGCGTCACGCGGATGCGGGCCTGGCTGTGCATGGCCATGGCGATGGAGTCCGAAGGCCGCGCGTCCAGCGCCAGCTCCTTCTTGCCCTGCTGGAGGAAGACGCGGCCGGAGTAGACGTTGTCACGCAGGTCGTCGATGCGGACCTCCGTGACCTTGCCGCCCAGCTTGTTCACCACGTCGTCCAGCAGATCCTGGGACAGCGGCTGCGGGGGTGGACGCTCCGCGAGGCGGAAGGCGATGGAGACCGCCGCGCCCTCGTCCACGAAGAGGGGGAGCACCGTCTCCCCGTCCTTGGTGGTCAGCACGACGGCGTGCGTCTGCGCCTCCATCAAGGGCACCACGTCCTTCACTTCCAGCTCCACCAGCTCCGAGCAGGCCTTGGGGTCGCTGCCCTTCTCGGTGACGCAGGGCTTCTCTTTGTTCCCTTCCGCCGGCTCGGAGGCGGCGATGGCGCCGGGGATCCCGAACGCGGGAAGGAACAACGCTCCCCCCAGCGCCAGCACCACGGCCGTGAACGGAGCGACGAAGACGTTGGCGCGGTTGGACGTTTTCACATCCCTAAGCTACGCACCTCCCCCTTCACCGGGAGGGCACCGCCCCTCTGCCGTCGCGAGCGGCCCCCGGGCCCTGGCCCACCCGGTTGGAGGGCGGGCGGGCAGCCGGGAAGAAGGGGCGCGAGGCGACTAGCGGTCGTCCTCGGGCTCCTCGTCGTCGTAGTCCTCGTCGTCCTCGGACTCCTCGTCGTCCTCGTCCTCGTCGAGGTCCTCGTCCTCGTCGGACTCCTCCTCGTCTTCGTCCTCGTCGTCGAGCTCGTCCTCGAGCTCCTCGGCTTCGAGCGTCATCGTCACCGCGAACTTCTTGCTCAGGGTGGCGATCTGCGCGCGCATCTCCGTGAGCGCGGCGACGAAGTCCTCGGAGAGGTTGGCGGGCGCCTTCGCGTCGCAGTGGGGGCAGACAATCTTCTCCGTCCCCTCGATGAGGTCCTGGGCTTCCAACTCGAAGCTGGCCTCGCACTTCTGGCAGGTGAAGTCGATGCTCATGGTCGGGCGCGGCATACAAAGCCGGTGAACATGCTGTCAACGCCTGAGACGGGGGGACGTAGAACGGGCGGGGAGCTTCCACTACGTTTCGCCAGATGGACCTGCCCAAGACGATGCTGCATGCGCTCCATGACCAGGCCGCGCGGCTGGAACACCGCCCGGCGCTCTGGTCCCGCCATGGAGGCGCCTATGTCCCCACCTCGTGGTTCGACTATGCCCAGCGCGTCAAGCGCTTCGCCCTGGGGCTGCACGCGCTGGGGTTCCAGGACGGCGACCCGCTGGGCATCCTGAGCTTCAACCGCGAGGCGTGGCACGTCGCGGACCTGGGGGCCATGGCCCTGGGGGGCGTGCCGGTGGGGCTCTACACCACCAGCAGCGTGGACCAGCTCGTCTACATCCTGGGCCACTGCGAGGCGCGCTTCCTCCTGGTGGAGAACGCGAAGCACCTGGCCACCGGCCTGGAGGTCCAGAAGCGGCTGCCAGCGCTCAAGCACCTCATCGTGGTGGACGCGCCCACGCCACTGCCCGAAGGCGTGCTGCGCTACACGGACGTGCTGACCTCCGGCGCGAACGCGGATGAAGCCCCCTACTGGGACGGCGTCCACGCGCTCCACCCGGACGCGCTGGCCACGCTCATCTACACGTCCGGTACCACCGGCCAGCCCAAGGGCGTGGCGCTCAGCCACCGCAACCTCGCCTGGACGTCCAAACAGCTGGGCGACACCATGGGCTTCCAGGACATGGAGGACGAGCGGCTGGTGTCGTACCTGCCGCTGTCGCACGTCGCGGAGCAGATCGTCTCCCTGCACAGCCCGCTCCTGATGGGCACGCAGGTGTACTTCGCGGACTCGCTGGATGCCCTGGGCAAGAACCTCACGGAGGTGCGCCCCACCGTCTTCTTTGCGGTGCCGCGCGTCTGGGAGAAGTTCAAGACGAAGGCGGAGGAGGGACTGGCCGCGCAGCCGCCCCTGAAGCGCCGGCTGGTGGAGTGGGCCCGCGCGACGGCGCTGGAGCGCAACACGCGCATCCTGAGCCAGGAGCGCGTCCCGTCGTTCATGGAGGCCAAGTTCGCGCTGGCCCAGCGGCTGGTGTTCCAGCCGTTGAAGACGCGCATCGGCCTGGAGAAGGCGAAGCTGTTCTCCACCTCCGCGGCGCCCATTGGCCGGGACGTGCTGGACTTCTTCGCCTCCATCGACGTCGTCCTGCTGGAGGTGTGGGGCATGACGGAGGTGTCCGGCCCCGCCACGGTGAGCACCGCCGAGTGCGCCCGGATGGGCACGGTGGGCCGCCCCATGCTGGGCGTGGAGGTGCGCATCGCGGAGGACGGGGAGATCCTCGTCCAGGGCGGCAACGTGTGCCTGGGCTACCACCGCAACCCGGAGGCCACGCAGGAGCTGCTGGCGGACGGGTGGCTGCACACGGGCGACGTGGGGCAGCTGGACTCCGAGGGCTTCCTGCGCATCACCGGGCGCAAGAAGGAGATCATCGTCACCTCCGGCGGCAAGAAGACGTCTCCCGCCAACATCGAAGAGCTGCTCAAGGCCGTGTCCCCCGTGGGCCACGCGCTGGTGGTGGGGGACAGGCGCAACTACCTGGTGGCGCTGGTGACGCTGGAGCCGGACCGGGTGCGGAAGCTGGCGCGGGAGAAGGGCTGGCCGGAGGACATTGCCACGCTGGTGAAGGACGCGCGGCTCCAGCAGCACCTGCAGGAGGCCTTCGAGCGGGACGTGAACCCGAAGCTGTCGCGCTTCGAGACCATCAAGCGCTTCCGCGTGCTGCCGGGGGAATTCTCCATCGACGGTGGGGAGCTCACGCCCAGCATGAAGATGCGCCGCAAGGTGGTGGAGCAGAAGTACGCGGACGTCATCGAAGCGCTCTACCGCGAGCCCGGGGCCGCCGCGGCCCACGGGTAGGGCAAAGCGAAAGGGGCGGGGGACTCAAGCTTCGAGTCCCGCGCCCCTTCGTGCTTCAGTGGCTGTTACCGCCACCGGCGACTACTTGCCGGTGCGCTTGTCCTGGGCCACGTAGTCGCGGCGCGCGGCGCCGGTGAAGACCTGACGGGGACGGGCGATCTTCTGCTCGTTGTCCGTCACCATCTCCTCCCACTGCGCGCACCAGCCCACCGTGCGGGGGATGGCGAACAGGACGGGGAACATCTCCGCCTGGAAGCCCATCGCCTCGTAGATGAGGCCCGAGTAGAAGTCGACGTTCGGGTACAGCTTGCGCTTCACGAAGTACTCGTCCTCGAGCGCGATGCGCTCCAGTTCGAGCGCGATCTCCAGCAGCGGGTTCTTGCCCGTCACGTCGAAGACCTCGTCCGCCACGCGCTTGATGACCTTCGCGCGCGGGTCGTAGGACTTGTAGACGCGGTGGCCGAAGCCCATGAGCTTCTTCTCGCCCTCTCCGCCCTTCACCTGCTTGATGAACTCCGGGATGGCGGACTTGCTGCCAATCTCGCGGAGCATGCGGAGCACCGCCTCGTTGGCGCCGCCGTGCAGCGGGCCGTAGAGCGCGCCCACGCCCGCGGCGACCGCGGAGTAGGGGTCCACCTGCGAGGAGCCCACCGTGCGCACGGACGTGGTGGAGCAGTTCTGCTCGTGGTCCGCGTGCAGGATGAAGAGCACGTCCAGCGCCTTCTCCAGCGTGGGGTGCACCTTGAAGGCGCTCGTGCCGATGCGCTTGATCATCGCCAGGAAGTTGGCGACGTAGGACAGGTCGTTGTCCGGGTAGACGAACGGCAGGCCCATCGCGTGCCGGTACGAGAACGCGGCCAGGGTGGGCATCTTCGCGATGAGGCGCGTGATCTGGATCTCACGGCTGCGCGCGTCCTTGATGTTCTTCGCGTCCGGGTAGAACGCGGACAGCGCCGCCACCGTGGAGCCCAGCATGGCCATGGGGTGCGCGTCGTAGCGGAACCCGTCGATGAAGGACTTGATGTTCTCGTGCACCAGCGTGTGGTGGGTCACGTTGAACGTGAAGTTCTCCAGCTCCTTCTGCGTGGGCAGCTCGCCCTTCAGCAGCAGGTAGGCCACCTCCAGGAAGGAGGACTTCTCCGCGAGCTGCTCGATGGGGTAGCCGCGGTACTCGAGGATGCCCTTGTCGCCGTCGATGAAGGTGATGGCGCTCTTACAGTTCGCCGTGTTCAGGAACGCAGGGTCGTAACCCATCAGACCGAAGTCGTCGCTGCCGGTCTTGATCTGGCGCAGGTCGGGGGTGCGGATACAGCCGTTCTCGATCGGGATCTCGTACGTCTTCCCGGTCCGATTGTCGGTGACGGTCAGCGTGTCCTTGGGCATGGGCGGAGATTTCACAGGGCGGCAGACGCTTTCAACAAAAAAGAACGATAAGTCCTAGAGGCGAAGTTTCCGGTCCGCGCTCCCGCTCAGGAATAGCGGACGCCGGCCCGCGCGAGCTGCCGCCAGAAGCCCGGGAAGCTCTTCTCCACGCACTCCGGCCCCGTCAGATCCAGAGGCACCCCGGACAGCACACACAGGGTGGCCGCTGACATCGCCAGGCGGTGGTCACCCCGGCTGTCCATGGCGAAGCGCGCGGGCTTCACCTTCGGCGGGAGGATGCGGAGCGACTCACTGTCGGCTCCGGCCGACAGTTCCGTGGTGCCGCCGTAGGCCGCCACCAACGTGCGGATGCCCTCCAGCCGGTCGCTCTCCTTGACCCGCAGGATGCCCACGTCGCTGAGCGTGGTGGGCCGGGGCAGCACGCACGCGAGCGCCGCCAGCGTGGGCAGCAGGTCCGGGCACTCCTTGCCCGTCGCGCGCAGCTCGCCCGTGGCTTCGCCCTCGAAGCGCCACGTGTTGGGCGCGCCCGAGGGGAGCATCTTCAGACCCACTTCAGCGGCCAGCCGGAGGATCGCCTGGTCCGGGTGGGCGCTCTGGGGCTCCGCGCGCTCCACCGTGCCGCCCGTGCGCCAGGCGATGAGCACCAGGTAGCCCAGTGACGACCAGTCGCCTGGCAGTGATGGGACGGATTCGGGCGCCTGATAACCCGTGACGGAATAGTGACCTTCGGTCTGCTCCACGGTGAAGCCGAAGCGGCGCAGCCACGCCACCGTGAGGTCCATGTAGCCGGCGCTGGTGAGCGTGCCTTCAATCTCCACGCTCCACGCGCGCTTCTCCCGGAGGAAGCGCTCCGCGCAGCCCAGCAGCAGGCTGGAGGCGTACTGGCTGCTCTGCGCGCCCGGCACCCGGAACACCGGCGCGGCCTTCGTGGTGTCCTGGGGCGCGTGCAGCTCCACCGGCCACGGGGCGCCTTCGGTGAGTGTCAGGCCCGCGGGGCCCAGGGCCTGCTTCAGCGACGTGAAGAGCGGGCCGTGCGGGCGCTCGCCCAGGCGGGGCGTGCCGGTGAAGCGCACGCGCGCGCCGGGCGTCACCGCGGCCTGCGTGACGAGGATGCGAAAGGGGGCGCCGCCGTCCGCGCAGTCCACGTCGCGCACGGGGCCCGCGGGAAGGCGCAGGGCCTCCACGCCCCGGCGCAGCACGCGCACGTCGGCGGGGAGGTCCTCGTCCGATTCCGCCTGCACCGACGGCAGCGGCCAGGCGCCCGTGAGGTGTCCCAACACCAGGGCTCGCTGGGCGTCCGACTTCGACACGGGCGGGGTGAGCGGTGAGGCGCTCAAGGCGCTCGGGTCGACGGTGAGGCGGCTCGGCGAGGCGTGGCTCAAGGGCGGGCTCCACGGGTCCAGGCGGGCCACAGGGCCCGCCACGTCTTCGGCAGCACATCCACGACTTCGGCGGTGCCCACGGCGGTGAGCAGCACCATGCGCAGCTCGCCGTTGGCGCCGGCCTTCTTGTCGGCGTCCAGGAGCGCGACCACGTCCTTCAGCGACGCGCGCTGGGCGATCTCCGCGGCGCGGTCGCGGCCGAGCACGCCCGGGCCTCGGGCCAGCGCGCGCTCCACCTCGTGCGCCACGGGCTCGGGGGTGATGCCCAGGTGCCGGCCCACGTCCAGGGCCCAGAGGATGCCCAGGCCCACCGCGTCGCCGTGCGACAGCTTGAAGCGCGACAGGCTCTCCAGCACGTGGCCGAAGGTGTGGCCGAAGTTGAGCACGCGGCGCAGGCCCTGGTGCTCGTAGGGGTCCTTCGCGCAGACGCCTTCCTTCAGGCCACGCGCGTCCTTCACCAGCTTCTCCAGCTTCGGCGGCGTGCGCACGTAGCGCTTGAAGAGGGGCGCATCCAGCGACGCGACCATCTTCCACGCCTCGATGGAGCCCTCGCGCACCTGCGCGTCGGACAGCGTGGCGTACAGCTCCGGGCACAGCCACGTCTCATCCGCGTAGTGGAAGACGCCCGCGGGGTTCTTCACCACGCGGCCGCGCACGACGAGATCCACCGCGCCCTTGCCGCCCAGGCTGCTGTCCACCGCCGCGAGCAGCGTGGTGGGCACCTGCAACAGCCGCACGCCGCGCTTGAGCAGGTGCGCGGCCACGGTGGCCACGTCGCCCACGGTGCCACCACCCACGGCGACGAGCGTGCCGGAGCGCGGCAGCGTGATGCCGCCCGCGAGCACCTTCTGGAGCGAGATGAGGCTCTTGGCGCGCTCACCGCCGACCAGTTGGATGATGGCGCGCGGCTTGCGGGCCTCGATGGCGGGGATGAGCGTGGGGTGGAAGCGCGCGACGGTGCGGTCCACCACGGCGACGCTGCCTTCGGGCAGCCGGGCGGCGAGCTTCGTGAAGGAACCCCAGCGGTCGTTGGGGGGGCTGTAGGAACCGGGAGGAAGCGGGCTCATGCGGAGTGGGGGCGGGCGTTGAGTTGCTGGACGAGGTCGGCGATGACGAGCGACACCATGGCCTCCAGCACCGGGACGGCGCGGGGCATGATGCACGGGTCGTGACGGCCGCCCTTGGCGTGATCCGCCAGCGTCGCGGGCGGCTTGAAGAAGGCGCGCACCTGCATGGGCTCACCGTTGGCGAGTCCACCCTGGATGCCGCCGTATGCGTCCTTCACGGAGTGGAACTTCGTGCCGGGCTGGCCAAGGCGCTGGATCAGATCCGGCGGGCCCCACACGACACCGGTGACGGCGCCAATGCTGCCCAGCGCCTGCGCGATGAGCGCCTTGAGCTTGCCGAAGATGGGCTCGCCCAGGCCGACGGGCAGGCCCTCCACGCGCACGTCGATGGATCCGCCCAGGCTGTCCCCGGCCTCCTTCGCGGCGAGGATCTGTCGGGCCATCTCTTCACGGACGGCTTCATCCGGGCAGCGGGTGGGGTGCGCGTCCACCATGGCGCGGGTGAGGCCCGGCGCCGGAACGGGAGCGACCAGCTCACCCACCTGGGAGACGTAGGCCACGGTGCTGATCGAAGGCAGGTCGCGCGCGAGGTACGCCTCCGCGATGGCGCCGCCGATGACGCGGCAGAGCGTCTCACGTCCGCTGGTGCGGCCGCCGCCCCGGTGGTCGCGGTGCTTGTAGCGCTCGCGCCACACGGCGTCCGCGTGACCCGGCCGGTCCACGCTGGCCAGCTGGTTGTAGTCCTGCGAGCGCTGGTTCGCGTTGCGCACGATGGCCGCGATGGGCGTGCCCAGCGTCTTGTCCTGGAAGACGCCGGAGAGGATCTCGACGGTGTCGGGCTCGTTGCGCGGGGTCACCAGGGCGGACTGCCCGGGACGCCGGCGGTCCAGCGCCGCCTGGATCATCTCGCGCGTGAGCGGAACACCCGCGGGGCAGCCGTCGATGACGGAGCCCAGCGCGGGACCGTGGCTTTCGCCGAAGGTCGTCAACCGGAAGAGGGTGCCAAAGGTATTCATGTCGCCGTTTCCCAGAGTTGTCGCTGCCGCCGGGCCTGGGCGACGAACCACGCCGCACCTAGCAGGAGAGGGGTGCCCCCGCGGCGAACGATCTCCGCGGCGACGCGCCGGCCGGGAGCACCGTATGCGATCACCGCCACGCGTGCCCCCTGGAATCTCAGGTTTTCAGGGGCGGCCACGCGGTCCGGCCACGTCCAGACCCAATCCCCGGACAGCGGGGCTTGTATCTCCGCGCGCTTGACGACCCGCAGGGCAAGTCCGTGTTCAGCGGCCACCAGCCGCAGGGCCTGCGTGGAACCGCCGTCGCCCAGCACCGCCACGTCCTTCGCGCCCAGGCGCTTGAGCACCGCGCGCGCTCCTTCCGTGTCGGTGTTGAAGGACTCCCACCGCGAGCCCCGGCGCACCAGCGTGTTGATGGCGTCGAGCGACGAGCCCGTGTGCTTCGCGAGCCGCATCTTGAACGGGCTCGTCACGGCGAAGCCCGCGTAGTGCGGCAGCATCGCGTCCACCACCGCTTCCACCGGTGCGTCCTCGGCCAGGTCGATGCGGTCGAAAGGCTGACGGTGGATGCGCGGCGAGCGCGAGTGCGGAATGGCCGTGCCCAGGATGCCCAGGCGGAGCGCGTGCGGGTCCTTCGCCTTGCGGTGCTCGCGCACCACGTCGTCCAGCAGGCGCTGTCCCGGGGCCGCCGTCCACGGGCCGCCCATGGCCACGTACTCCAGGCCGTTCCTGCGCGAGAGCACCGCGCGCGCCGGGATGGCGACGGGGCCCATGCCCAGCACGGTGACTCGCTCGGCGCCGAAGCGCTGGGACAGCGCGGCCTGCGTCTCCAGCAGCACGTCCAGGTGCGCGGGCCCGTCCATGGGCTCCACGTGCTTCACCAGCGCGTCCGGCGGAATGGGGCGGGACCAGCGCCGGAGCGCCTCCGCGGTCGTCAGTGGTCCTTCCGCGTGGTGCGACGCGAGCAGCTTCCCCGGCGGCGCGTCCATGTCCTGCGCGCGCTCCACGTCGCGGTCCACGCGCCACGCGGCCTGGACCCACGGCGCGGGCAGCGGCTTGCCCCGCTCGGAGACGAGCAGCGGCATCACGCGGGCGAGCGCGTCCGGATCGATGTCACCGGGCGCGTGCAGGTCGGTCCGCACCTCGATGACGTCCGCGCCACGCTTGAGGCCGTCGCGCGCGAAGGTGACGGCATCCGCGCCGGTGAGGGTGGGGGGCAGGGTGATGATGCGCCGGGTGGCCATCATGCGGGCTCCTGGGCAAGACAGCCCCGGAGGAAGTCCGCCAGGGAGATGGTGGGGACGCGGGCGTGCATTGCCTCGCGTTCATGGAACAGCGAGTGGAGCTCCTCCTCCAGCGACACATCCGTGCGCAGCCGCGGGCGCGTGGTGTCCGCCATCAGCCGCTCGCGGTACGTGTCGAAGGTGACGGGGACGACGAGCGTGAAGTGCCCCGCGAGCGCCTCCGGATGGTGCGACAGGAAGCCTCCGCCCACCGCCACCACGCTGCCTTGGGGCAGCAGGCCCAGCGTCTCGCGCTCGGCGGCGCGGAAGGTGGTGGGGGACTCCGCGACCCAGGAGCGGAGCGGGCGCCCGTGCCGGCGCTCCAGCTCCGCGTCCAGGTCCAGGCCAGCACGTCCGAGCAGCTTCGAGACGAGCGGCAACAGGCGCGTCTTGCCGGCCGCGCGGTGGCCCGCGATGACGACGGTCTGCTCGCCCACGGGGCGGGGGCAGGGCCCCGGGGACGAAAGAGCCCCCTGGAGCACTTGCTGGAGTCTGGGGTCTACCGACGCGACGACTTGCGAGACAAGGAGGCGCCGCGCCTCAACGGACGGTTCCGACATAGACGTAGGCGGTTCCAAACAGCAGGGGGTGGGCGGCGCGCTCGGAGTAGGCGCCGGCCTGGTCCATCAGGGAGAGGAAGCGCTCGCCGGCGGGGAAGGCCGCGGCGGTGCGGGGCAGGTACTGGTACGCCGCGCGGTTGCCCGTGAGCAGGCCGCCAATCGCCGGCATCACCGTCTTGCTGTAGAACCGGAACAGCGCGCCGTACGGGCCCGTGGGCTGGCCGAACTCCAGCACCACCACGCGGCCTCCGGGGCGCACCACGCGCGCCATCTCCTGGAGGCACTTCACCGGATCATCCACGTTACGGATGCCGAAGGAGATGGACGCCACGTCGAAGCTGTTGTCCGGCAGGGTGAGCGACATGGCGTCCTGCACCTGGAACTCCACGTCCAGGCCCGCCTTGGCCGCCTTGGCCGGCGCGCTCTCCAGCATCTCCGGGCAGAAGTCCGTGCCCACCACGCGGCCCGTGGAGCCCACCTTGCGCTTGAACGACAGCGCCAGGTCGCCCGTGCCGGTGGCGCAGTCGAGCACCTGGCTGCCTTCCTTCGCGCCGCTGAGCTTCACCGCCGTGCGCCGCCACAGCCGGTGGATGCCGAAGGAGAGGACTTCGTTCGTCACGTCGTAGCGCGTGGCGATGGAGGAGAACATCTGACGGACTTCGGTGCTCATCGCGCCCCCGCGATCTGTGCCGGCCCCGCCGGCGTCCAAAGGTGACGGTCCACCGCGGCGAGCACGCCCGGCAGCCGTTGCATCAACGTAGCGAAATCCCCGGGCGACATCGCCTGCTGACCGTCGCACAACGCCTGCTCCGGCCGGGGATGGACTTCAATCAACAATCCATCCGCCCCGCAGGCCGCCGCCGCCAGCGACATGGGCGCGATGAGCGACGGGATGCCCGTGGCGTGTGACGGATCCACGATGACCGGCAGGTGCGTGCGCTCCTTCGCCCACGCCACCGCGGCCAGGTCCAGCGTGTTGCGCATCGCGGTCTCGAAGGTGCGGATGCCGCGCTCGCAGAGCATCACCTGCTCGTTGCCGCCCGCCAGGATGTACTCGGCCGCGTTGAGCCACTCCTGCACCGTGGCGGACAGCCCGCGCTTGAGCAGCACCGGCTTGCGCAGCTTCCCCAGCGCGCGCAGCAGCCCGAAGTTCTGCATGTTCCGCGCGCCCACCTGGAGGATGTCCGAGTGCTGCGCCATGAGGGGCAGTTGCTCGGTTTCCATCACCTCGCTGATGATGGGCAGGCCGTGGCGCCGTCCGGCGTCCACCAACAGCTTCAGCCCCGGCTCCCCCATGCCCTGGAACGCGTACGGACTGGTGCGCGGCTTGAACACGCCCCCTCGCAACAGGTGCGCCCCCGCCTGCGCCACCGCGCGGGCCGCCAGTTCCAGCTGCTCCGCGCCCTCCACCGCGCACGGCCCCGCCATCACCACGAAGCCGGGCCCACCCACCTCCACGGCCCCCACCTGGACGCGCGTGCCGGCTGGACGCGCTGCGCGAAGGACGCGGTGTGCACCCGGGTCACGCCGCCCGGCTGGGTCGTCTGGTTGCTGGCCTCCCACGGCGGCTCCCTCGCTGGAGTTACTGGAATTCAGATCCCATGGAGTTCAAGCGGTTTTGAACTCCTTGGTGCATGTATAGCCGAGATCGCTTAGAAGACAATCGAAGGTGATGTCACTCGCATCCCCCGAGGTTCAGGAGAATGGCTGATGACGCCGCTCAGTCCCGCTGAGGGCCCGCGATGGGTCGCCGGGATGATGCCCCTGCCTGGAGTGGATCCATTGGCCGGGGCGGGCAGCCTCGGCGTTCCTTCCGTGTACTGGGAGCGGCCGGTGGCGCGCGAGGCGGTGGCGGGGTGGGGCGAGGCGGGCGTGCTCGAGGCGCATGCGCCCGGCGAGTTGGCGGCGGTGCTGGGCGCGCTCGGGCACGACAGCGTGCGGTGGCTGGACGCGGTGTCTCCTCGAATGCCGGGCCCCTGGTTCGGAGGCATGCGCTTCAGTCCCACGCAGCCGGTGGAGGGCGAGTGGCGCTCGCATGGACTGGCGCGCTGGACGCTGCCGGAGGTGCTGGTGTGGCGCGAGGGCAGCGCGCTGGCGGTCGCGGTCTTCGCGCCGGAGGGGCCGGGCGCGGAGGACGTGGTGCGCTCGCGGCTGGAGCGCGTGCGAGCGGCCTTCCCTCAGTCCTACCGCCACCCGCTGGGCGCGCCGGTCGCGCTGCGCACGGCTTCGTCGCGGCCGGACTTCGAGGCGCTGGTGGACCGCGCGGTGGAGGCCATTGGCGCGGGCCAGCTGCACAAGGTGGTGCTGGCGCGGGCGTTGGAGGCGGAGGGGCCGGAGCCCTTCGACGTGGTGGACGTGCTGGCGCGGCTGCGTGAGCAGAACCCCAGATGCGCGACGTTCCTCTTCCGCGCGCCGGACGGCACGGGCTTCTTGGGCGCGACGCCGGAGACGCTGTGCCGGGTGGACGGGCGCAGGCTGGAGACGGAGGCGCTCGCGGGGTCCGCGGCGCCGGGCGGCGCGGAGGCGCTGGACGCCAGCGACAAGGACCGGCGCGAGCATGAAGCGGTGGTGCGCTACATCCTCCAGGCGCTGACGCCGGTGGCGGCGAGCGTGTCCGCGGACGCGCAGCCGTCGGTGCTCGCGCTGAAGAACGTGGTGCACCTGCGCACGGGCATCCGCGCGGAGCTGGCGGACGGCGTGGACACCGCGACGGTCGTCACGGCGCTGCACCCCACGCCGGCGGTGGGCGGCACGCCGCGCGAGCGCGCGCTGTCGTTCCTGGTGGAGCACGAGTCGCTGGACAGGGGCTGGTACGCGGGACCGGTGGGCTGGGTGGGCCCCGGGCGTGCGCATCTGGTGGTGGCGTTGCGCTCGGCGCTGGTGCGCGGGGCGAAGGCCCGGCTCTTCGTGGGCGCGGGCATCGTCGCGGGCTCCAGCGCGGAGTCCGAGTGGCGGGAGACGGAGATGAAGAGTCTGGCGATGTTGCGCGCGCTGGGGGGCCGGTGATGTCCCTGGACGCCAACCTCAACGTGCTGTGGTCGCGAGCGCTCCTGGAGGAGTTGGTGCGGGGCGGCGTGCGGCACGCGGTGGTGTGTCCGGGCTCGCGCTCCTCGGCGCTGGCGCTCGCATGCGCGCACACGCCGGGCCTGCGCGTCTGGTCCGTCATCGACGAGCGGAGCGCGGGCTTCTTCGCGCTGGGCATGGCGAAGCAGTCGCGTCAGCCGGTGGTGCTGGTCGCGACGAGCGGCTCGGCGGGCGCGCACTTCTTCCCGGCCGTCATCGAGGCGGCCATGGCCCAGGTGCCGCTGATCATCCTCACGGCGGACCGGCCGCTGGAGCTGCAGGGCTGGGGCGCGCCGCAGACGGTGCCCCAGGCTCGCTTCTACGGCGACTTCGCGAGGATGTTCGCGGACGTGGGCCTGCCCGAGGCGAGCAGCCCCGCGATCGCGCACCTGCGTGCCACGGCCGCCCGCGCCGTGAGCACCGCGTGCCGCGCGCCCCGGGGGGCCGTGCAGCTCAACGTGCCGTTCCGCGAACCGCTGGCGCCCATCGCGCAGGACTTCGGCGCGGAGAAGCTGACGGCGCTCGCGAGGGAAGGGCGGACGAGCGCGCCCCTCATCCGCATCGCGCCCTCTTCACGGGCCCCGGACGCGGCGGTGCTGGAGGACGTGCGCGCGCGCATCGCCGCCACCGAGCGCGGCGCCATCGTGTGCGGTCCCCGCGACGAGGACGACGGCTTCGCGGAGGCCATCACCGCGCTGAGCCTGGCCACGGGCTACCCGGTGCTCGCGGAGGCCACGTCGCAGGCACGCTACGGAGGCGGCCCACTGACCGTGTCGCTCTACGACGCGCTCCTGCGGCATGAGCCGTTCGCGCGGAGCCACACGCCGGAGCTGGTGCTGCGCTTCGGCGGAGGCCTGACGCCCAAGTCGCCGCAGCAGTGGCTGGACACCTCCGGCGCGGACATCACCGTCTTCAGCGACGAGGGCGCGCTGTACGATCCGGCGCACCGGGCCGCGCGGGTGGTGGAAGGCAACGCGGTGCTCGCGTGCCGCGCGCTGACGGAAGGGCTGTCGCGAGGCCCCGGCCGCTGGGCGCAGGACTTCGTCAACGCGGAGCGGGTGGCTCGCAACGCGCTGGAGAAGGCGCTCGGCGAACAGCCCGATGTCCTGACCGAGCCCCGGCTGGCGCGCGAGGTGGTGGCGGCGCTGCCGGCGAACGCGCTCTTCTTCGTGTCCAGCAGCATGCCCATCCGCGCGGTGGATGCGTTCGCGCACGGTGGCGGCGTGCCGCTGCGCGTGCTGGCGAACCGCGGCGCCAACGGCATCGACGGCATCGTGTCCAGCGCGGCGGGCATGGCCGCGGCGGCGGGAAGGCCCGCGGTGCTCCTGTCCGGCGACCTGGCGCTCCTGCATGACGTGGGCGGGCTCGTGTCCGCGGCGCGGGCGCGCGTGCCCCTGACGGTCGTGGTGCTGAACAACGACGGTGGCGGCATCTTCTCCTTCCTGCCGCTGGCGCAGGTGGCGAAGCCGGACGAGTTCGAGGCCCTCTTCGGCACGCCGCACGGCGTGGACCTGTCGCACGCGGCGGCGCTCGTGGGCGCCCGCTTCGAGCGGCCCACGACGCCCACGGCCCTGCGCGCGGCGGTGCGCTCCGGGCTGGAGGGAGGGCTCCACCTGGTGGAGGTCCAGGTGGACCGGACCACCAACGTGGATGCGCACCGACACCTCTTCGCGCGGATGGCCGCCGCACTGGGAGAAGGACCATGGGCGTGACGCTCGCTTATGACATCTGGGGTGAAGGCCCCCATACGCTCCTGGCGCTGCACGGCTTCACCGGCAGCGGCGCTACGTTCGAGCACCTGCGTCCGCTGCTCGGCCGCTCCGTGCGAGTGGTGGCGGTGGACCTGCCCGGCCACGGCCGCACGCCGCTGCCGGAGAAGGCGGGGCGCGACGGCTTCCTGGAGACGGTGGACGCGGTGATCCGCCTGGCCCGCGAGCTGGGGGGCCAGGTGGATCTGCTCGGCTATTCGCAGGGCGCGCGGGTGGCGCTGGGCGCCGCGGTGCGCGCGCCGGAGTGCTTCGGCCGGCTGATCATGGAGAGCGGCTCGCCCGGGCTGCACCGCCGCCAGGAGCGCTCCGAGCGGCGCGAGGCGGACGCGAAGCTCGTGGACTTCATCCGCGCGAAGGGCGTGGACGCCTTCGTGGAGAGGTGGGAAGCGCTGCCGCTCTTCGACGGACTGCGCCGCCTGCCGGAGCCGGAGCAGGCCGCGCTGCGCGAGCGCCGCAAGGCGTGCACGGCGCAGGGACTGGTTGGAGCGTTGGAGACCCTGGGCCTGGGCGTGCAGCCGGACTACTGGCCGGCGCTGCACCGCCAGCGGCTGCCCACGCTGCTGCTCACCGGGGAGCAGGACGTGAAGTTCACGACCCTGGCGAGGCGCATGGCGGCGGAGCTTCCGGTGGTGTGGCGCCACGCGTTCGCGGGGGTCACCCACGCCCCGCACCTGGAGGCGCCGGAGGCGTACGTGCGCGAAGTGCTCTCGTTCCTCCAGACGCCCTGGTACGAAGCGCCGCAGTTCGAACACGCCATCCTGGCGCGAGAGGCGATCCACTCGTGACAACCCTGGTGAGCACCCCTCCCGATGCGGCTCCTCCCCGGCCCACGTTGAAGACGTGGCTGATGGCCGTGCGTCCCAAGACGCTGACGGCGGGCGCGGTGCCGGTGCTGGTGGCCACGGCGCTCGCCTTCGGTGACGGGGTGGGGCGCCTGGTGCCCGCGCTCGCGGCGCTCCTGGGCGCGGTGCTGATTCAAATCGGCACCAACTTCATCAACGACTTCTATGACTACAAGAAGGGCGCGGACACCGAGGAGCGTCTGGGGCCCAAGCGCGTGACGCAGAGCGGGCTCATCGCGCCGGGCACGGTGCTGCTGGGTGGCCTCGGGTGCTTCGCGCTGGCGATGCTGGTGGGGCTGTACCTGGTGGCGGTGGGCGGCTGGCCCATCGTGGCCATCGGAGTGGCCTCGCTGGTGTGCGGTTACTCGTACACGGGGGGCCCGTTTCCGCTGGCCTACCTCGGCCTGGGCGACCTCTTCGTGCTCATCTTCTTCGGCATCGTCGCGGTGACGGGCACGTACTACGTGCAGGCCGGTGTCGTGAGCCCGGCGGCCTGGTGGGCGTCGGTGCCGGTGGGCGCCATCGGCACGTGCCTCATCGTGGTGAACAACCAGCGTGACGCGAGCACGGACGTGAAGGCCCACAAGCGGACGATGGTGGTGCGCTTCGGCCAGGGCTTCGGCAGGGCTGAGTACGTGCTGCTGCTGGTGGCCTCCTACGTCACGCCGTTCGTGCTGTTCGCCAAGGGCCATGCGAGCGCCTGGGTCTTCCTGCCGCTCCTGAGCCTGCCGCTGGTGGTGCCGCCGCTGAAGCTGATGCTGAAGGCCGAGGGCGCGGCGCTCAACCCCGCGCTGGGCGGGACGGCGAAGCTACAGATGGTGTTCGGACTGCTGTTCGCGGTCGGGCTGTACCTGCGCTGAAGGGGCGTCATGCGCATCATCGAAGCGACGCTCATCCCGCTGCACCTCACGCTGGCCCACCCCCTGAAGACGGCCAGGGGGACCTACGCCACTCGCGACGGGTTCCTCGTGCGGCTGAGGGACGAGGACGGCCACGTGGGCCAGGGTGAAGCCATGCCGCTGCCCGAGTTCGGCACGGAGTCCCTGGCCACCACGCACACCGTGCTGCGCGCGTGGCTGAGCTCCCTCAAGGGGCAGACGCTGGAGGACAGCATCGAGGGCGTCGAAGCCACGCTCGTCCCGTCCGCCAGCGAGGAGTTGCGCCAGCGCGGCGCGCGGATCCGCGGCATCGACCCGGAGGAGCCGGTCCCCGCCGCGCAGCACGGCCTGGAGCTGGCGCTGCTGGATCTGGTGGCCCAGCGCAAGGGCGTGCCCCTGTGCTGGCTGCTCGCCGAAGAAGCGCGGCAGGAGGTGCTGGTGAACGCGCTGCTGAGCGCGGAGGAACCGGAGGCCCTGGCCCAGGAAGCGCGAGCGGCGGTGGAGGAGGGCTATCAGACGCTGAAGGTGAAGGTCGCGGGCCGCTCGCTGGACGCGGACGAAGCCCGGGTCCGGGCCGTGCGCGAAGCGGCGGGTCCGCGTGTGCGCCTGCGTCTGGACGCGAACGGCGGTTGGACGGAGCCCGAAGCCAACCGCGCCCTGGATCGCCTGGGCTGGTACGACCTGGAGCTGGTGGAGCAGCCCACGCCGCCGGAGGATCTGCAGGCGCTGTGGCGGGTGCAGCGCCGAGCCCCGTGCATCATCGCCGCGGACGAGACGCTCGCCACGCCCGCCGCGGTGCGCACGCTCCTCACGATGGACCTGGGCGGCGGACCGGCGGTGGGCGCGGTGGTGATCAAGCCGATGGTGCTCGGCGGGCTGCTGCCCTCCATGGTGGTGGCGCTGCGAGCGGCCCACCTGGGCATGCACGCGTACGTCACCAGCTCCATCGACGGCGTGGTGGCCCGAGCGGGCGCCGCGCACCTGGCCTCCGCGCTGCCGTCAGGAGACCTGGCCTCCGGCCTCGCCGTGGGGCGGCTCTTCGCGGACGAACCGAAGGACCATCCGTATCAACCCCGGCGGGGGCTCGTGCGGCTGCGCGACCTGCCCGGGCTGGGACTGAACCCAGACCTGATTTGGGACCGCTAAGCCGTGAGCCGCGGCCGTTCTACTCACGGAGCTGCCTGGCCATGATCTACGACTGCCCCATCAGTGAAGGCGCGCGGCTGCGTCCCCATGCGGAAGCGCTGCGCTTCGCGGGACAGACCTGGACCTTCCGCGCGCTGGACGAAGAGGTGACGCGCTGGACGGGGGCCCTGGCCGCACGAGGCGTGGACCAGGGGCAACGCGTGGCCCTGCTGTCCACGAGCCACCCGGCGGTGACCTTCCTCTTCTGGGCGCTGGGCCGCCTGGGCGCGATATTCGCGCCGCTCAATGCCCGGCTCACCCCGGCGGAGCTGCGCCCCCTGCTGGAAGACGTCGAGCCCCGGCTCACGCTGGCACTTGGAGCCCTTCGCGACCGGCTCCCGGAAGCGGAGGTCCTGGAGACCTTCCCCAACGGAGTGGCGGCCTGCTCCGTGCCCGAGCGCGCCTGGGACGCGGACACGGCCAGGGTCATCCTCTTCACCAGCGGGACGACGGGAAGGCCCAAGGGCGCCGTGCTCATGGAAGGTGCCTTCCGAGCCTCATGCCGCGCCTCCGCCGCGAACCTGGGCGCGCACCCCGCACCGCGCTGGCTGGGCACGCTGCCCCTGTTCCATGTCGGCGGCCTGGCCATGCTCACGCGCACCGCCTACGAAGGCGGCTGCCTCCTCCTGCACGAGCGCTTCGACGCGGACGCCGTCAACCGCGCCATCGACACGGAGGGCGCGTCCCACGCCAGCTTCGTCGCCACCACGCTGGAGCGTGTGCTGGACGCGCGACAGGACCGCGGGCTGCCCGCGACCTTCCAATGCGCGCTCATCGGAGGAGGTCCCGTGCCCACGGCCCTACTCACGAGGGCACGGGCCGCGGGACTCCTGGCCCTCCAGACCTACGGCCTCACCGAGGCCTGCTCCCAGGTCACCACCGAGCGCCCCTCGGAGGCGGATGGCCGCACCGCGGGTCCGCCTCTCCCAGGACTGGAGGTCCGCATCGTCGGGACGGACGGCGAGGCGCTCGGTGAAGGCCAGGAAGGGGACGTGGAGGTCCGCGGCCCCACCCTCATGGCCCGCTATTGGCGCCAGCGCGAGGCCACGCGCGACGCCTTCCATGATGGCTGGCTGCGCACCCGCGACGTGGGCGTCCTGGACGCGAAGGGGCGCCTCACCCTCCTGTCGCGCCGCACGGACCTCATCGTGCGGGGAGGGGAGAACCTCTATCCGGCTGAAATCGAAGCCGTCCTCGCCAACCACCCGGCCATCCTGGAGTCCGCCGTCGTCGGCGTGCCGGAGCCCCAATGGGGCGAGGTCCCCGTGGCCTTCGTCGTCCTGCGCCCCGGCCACGCCTTCCCCGAAGACCTGGACGCCTGGTGCCGCCAGTCCCTCGCGCGCTTCAAGGTGCCCGCTCACTTTGTTGCAATTGAAACATTGCCTCGGAACGCCATGAGCAAGGTGGAGCGCCCCACCCTAAGGAAACTCGCCCGCTCTCATCCCCCGTATCAGTCTGGGTCCTAGCAACCCTGAATTCGTAATGGATGGGGTTCACAGGACTCGCTGAGAAGACCTGTCAGGTTGGGTTATAATATTCCGCTGTGGGGGGATCCTGAGAGGAAGCTCACGGTGAGTACCGCAGTGGAAGCAGTGAAGGTGGAAGGGCAGTCCGAGGCGAACCACATCGATGCGCGCGCAAGCAGCGCCGCTGGTGCCATGAAGTGCCCCCATCTGGGCGCCCAGTACAACCCGTTCGCGGGACCGCATGTCGAGGATCCACATCCGTTCTACGCGGAGCTGAGGCGCGACGCGCCCGTCAGCTACAACCCCATGCTGGGGATGTGGTTGGTGAGCCGTTACGAGGACATCTGCCACGTGCTCAAGGATCCGACGCGCTACTCGTCGGCGGACCTGGGCAACATGGGCTCGGTGCTGTCTCCGGCGACGCTCGCGGTGCTCGCCGAGGGCTATCCCCTGGCGGACAGCCTGATCAACTCGGATCCGCCCGCGCACACCCGGCTGCGCAAGCTGCTGGGGCGCGGCTTCTCCGCCCAGCGCATCACCGCGCAGGAAGCCCCCATCCGCGCCGTCTCCGAGGAGCTCATCCAGGCCTTCGCGCGCAAGGGGCACGCGGACCTGGTGACGGAGTTCGCGTACCCGCTGCCCGTGCGGGTCATCCTGGGCATGGCGGGCGTGCCCCAGGAGGACATGGCGGACATCAAGCGCTGGTGTGACGACTTCTTCCGGATGATCTTCACCCGCGTCCCCGCGGAAGAGCAGCCGCCGCTCGCCCGCAGCTGGGTCACCTTCCAGCACTACGTCGCCCGCCTCATCCGCGACCGGACGGACGAACCCCGCGACGACCTGATCAGCTACCTGGTCACCACCGACGCGGACGGCGAAGCGCTCACGCTGCCGGAGCTGATCATCGCCATCGCCGGAAGCATGCTGGCGGCGGGCCACGAGACCACCACCGCGCTGCTCGCCCAGTGCTGGAAGCAGGCCCTGATCCAGCCCGGCCTCTGGCAGCGGCTGCGCGAGGACCGCTCGCTGGTGCCGCACCTCATCGAGGAGACGCTGCGCTTCGACTCGGTGGCGCACGGGATGATCCGCACCACCATGGAGGACGTGGAGCTCGCGGGCGTCGCGCTGCCCAAGGGCTCGCGGCTGCTGCTGCTCTACGCGTCCGGAAGCCGTGACTCCGCGCTGCTCGCGGACGGCGACCACTTCGACATCTCCCGGCACCACCCGACGCACCTGGGCTTCGGCCGGGGCATCCACTTCTGCATCGGAGCGCCGCTCGCGCGGCTGGAGGCGCTCATCGCCACCAACCTGCTGCTGGATCAGCTCCCGGACCTGAAGCTGGAGGAGAACCCGGACTTCGGCCACACGCAGTCGCTGACCATCCGCACCATCCAGCACCTGCGCGTGAACTGGACCCCCACCGGGGCCTGAAAGCCACCCTTGAGGCTCCCGTCCCGCCCGTGGTGCCCCCACGGACGGGTCGGGTGCTTCAGCCCGCGTCTCAGCACTCCGACGCGGGGTGACCCCAGGGGTTGGTGCGCGGATACTGGCGCAGCAGCGTGCACAGGCGGTGCGCGGCGACCATCGTCGCGGACGGCCGCGGCGGCTCGGCGTGCATCGCCGTCTGGCCCAACCGGGCCGCCTGCAGTGCCAGCGCGTGCTGGACTTCGGGTGACCAGCGCTTGAATTCGAGCCATTCCATGAGCCTTCTCCTCGTTGAAGGAGCGGCCATTGAACCCCCTCCAAACCCGGAAATCACGACGCCCCGCGTCGGCCCGGGGCGTCAGTGACCTCCTGCTGACAGGCCACTCAGGCCTTCGAGGGGGTGGCGGGTCGGCCAATGAGCATCATCAGGCCGAAGGGGTTCCCCGGGTTGGTGAGCCGGTCGATTTCCCAGATGTAGTCGTCGCTCAGACCGTGGGTGAGCTCGCGCATCTCCTCCACGGAGTACGTGCGCAGACAGGACACCACGCCGTCGAACGCCGCCGCGATGGGGATGAGCGGCATGAGGTAGGTGAGGGCGAGCCGGTCCGCGCGCACGGGGCGGATGAACGGCGTCGTCAGCGGAACGTTGATCAGCGCCGCCGCCGTCATCGCGATGGCCGGCCCGCGCCGCTCCACCAGCTCCATGATGGCGATGCCCCGGCGCTGGGCCACGGCGTCCGCCAGCACCTTGCGCGCCAGGTCCGGCGGCAGGTGGTGGAACGAATTGCACATGATGCGGAAGCCCTTGTAGGTCGCGGGCACCGCCGTCGCGTCCACCGGCGTCGTCACGTAGTCGATGCGGCCCGGGTTCGCCGCCTTCGCCTTCTCGAACGCGGAGACCTCCGGGTACAGGTCCGTCAGGAGCGCCGTCGCCTGGTAGCCCTCCTGCGACTCCAGCATCTCCAGCAGCTTCGGCACCGGCCCCGCGCTGCCCGACGCCATGTCCAACAACTGCGTCTCGCCCATCGCCGCCATCGCGCCCTTGAGCCGCTTCACGAACTCCGAATAGCGGTCATCCGACAGGCTCCACACGTACGCGAGGAAGTCCGTCACCCCCCGGCGCAGCACCTTCGGGAACCAGGGCTGATCCTCTAATTCAAAAAGTTGCAGTCTGGGCATAATCGCTGGGCGCTCCAAGGGGCTCAGGGGGAGACAACTCCCGCACTGTCCCGCAGTCCCGAGCGACGTACAAGGGGCGCCTTCCAGGGGCATTGGCACACATCCGCAGTACGGGGAATCTGAACAAGCCCCTGTTTTCCTGCCGCCGCCGCGAAACTTTGAAGCCTTGCAGGAAAACACTGCGCGAAAAGCATACAGCGGACCGCGAGTGCTGATCAGCCCTGCAAGGTTTCTGGAGGGGTGCGTTTGATTATCAGGCGGTCGGAATGACGCAGGCCGGGTGTTTCTGACTCGGGGGGGCAGGCAACCAGGAACGCGTTGAAACAGCGTATCTGGAGTGGGGTTGCCGGAGATTATAGGTATTATTACTTACGACCGAGGGGGGCTTCGGTCGCTCGGTCGCTCGGTTCAAAACGGATCAGCTGGCACACAACGGGAGGGAGTAATGGCTCCGGAATCTGTTGATGTGATCGTTGTCGGAAGCGGCCCGGTGGGTGCCATGGCAGCGAACCTGCTCGGCCAGTACGGCCTGCGCACCGTGGTCATTGAGAAGGAGACCACCGCGCACACCCAGTCCCGCGCCATCAACGCGGACGACGAAGCGCAGCGCATCTTCCAGGCTGCGGGTCTCACGGGGGAACTGGGTCCGGGCTTCCACCCGTGCCTGAAGATGACCTACGTGGACGACGAGATGCGGATGCTCGCCGAGGTGGACTTCACCAAGGTGGAGCGCCCCAACGGCCACTACATCGGCGCGCTCTTCAACCAGCCCCGCCTGGAGGCCTCGCTGCACCGGGGCATGGAGCGCTTCGCGCACGTCAGCATGTGGCGCGGCCATGAAGTCGAATCCTTCATGCAGGACGACGAAGGCGTGTCCGTGCGCGTGAAGGACAACGTGTCCGGCCGCACGATGACGGTGCGTGCGCGCTACCTGCTCGCGTGCGACGGCGCCAAGAGCGGTATCCGCCGCCGGCTGGGCCTGAAGCTGGAGGGCACCACGGCGCTGGAGCACGCGCTGGCCGTCTCCGTGGAGACGCAGTCGTCCGCGCCGGACTTCACCTACTACCCCTGCGGCCCGGAGCGCGTGGGCATCGTGACGCGCACCGCGCACGACGAGATGCGCTTCGACACGGTGATCAAGCCGGGGCAGGACCTGGAGTACGTGAAGACCCCCGAGTACGTGCGCAGCATCATCGCGCCCTTCATCGACCCGGACACCGTGAAGGTGAAGAGCGTCAACCTCTACGCCTACCACAGCCGCATGGCGGAGAAGTGGCGGGTGGGGCGGGTGTTCCTGCTCGGAGACGCGGCGCACCTGATGCCGCCGTTCCTGGGGCAGGGCCTGTGCTCCGGCCTGCGTGACGCGGCGAACCTCACCTGGAAGCTGGCGCACGTGCTGGGCGGCGCGGCGGACGCGTCGCTGCTGGACACCTACGAGGTGGAGCGCCGGCCGCACGCCGCGGAGATGATGCGGATGTCGGACTCGCTGGGCTCGATGCTGGCGTCGGGCGGCCCGTTCATGGCCCGCGCGCGCAACGCCTTCATCAAGCTGCTGTACCACATGCCCGTCACCGGACCCTTCATCCGCGAGTACAAGATGAAGCCGAACCTCTTCCACGCGGAGGGGTTCCTCTTCGGAGGCAAGCGCGGCAAGTCCAAGCAGGCGGCGGAAGGCGCCTACTTCCCGCAGCCGCGCGTGGAGCACGGTGAAGAAGGGGAGCGCCCGCTGGATGACATCATCGGCCAGCGCTTCGCGGTGCTGACGCGGCCGGGTGCGCCCGCGGACGTCCAGCAGGCCGCCAAGGCGATGGCGGAGGACATCGGCGGTGTGTGGCTGTCCGTGGCCCCGGCGGCGCGCTCCGGCGCGGGCCGCTCCGGCGAGGTGGTGGACCTGGAGGGCAAGCTGGGCGAGTGGTTCGCCCAGCACGGCTCGGACCTGGTCGTCCTCCGCCCGGACCGCTACGTCTACGCGGCCACGAACAGCGCGGCCGTCGCGCAGGTCCACGCTTCCCTGAAGCAGGGCATCCGCCCGCTCACCCGCTGGGGCAACCGCGGCTCCCGGCGGGCGGCGCAGCTCGGGGCCTGAGGCCTCTCAGGCGGCGGCGGACTGGAGCAGCTGCTTCGCCTTCGCCATGCAGTCGCCGTAGAAGCGCAGGTAGATGTCCAGGGCACGGGCGCCCGTCTTCGCGATGGTCGCCGCGTGCTCGGGCTTCTGGCCGAGCAGCTTGTTGAGCATGACCTCGTTGAGCGCCGTGTGGCCCACGTCCAGCTCCACGTGCTCCTTGATGAACGACAGCGAGTTCATCACGTCCGGGCCCAGCACGGCCTTGCACTGCTCGATGAGGCGGGGCGCGAACACCACCGACAGGTTCTCAATCTCGTACTCGATGGCGACCTGGCCGCCCGGCATGGGGCCGGCGATGGTCTCCTCGTGGATTTGCCGGTACTCCTGCATGGCCTGGGTGGGGGCCTGAGCCATCAGGGCCTCCGCGTCCAGCTTGGGAAAGCGGCGCGCGTTCCAGCTGGCCACCAGGTTCTTCGTGTCCTCCACCATCATCAGGTGGTGACCGGCCTCGTGCTTGGCGTGGGTGATCAGCTTCTCGCCCACGTCCACCATCCCCGCCTTCACACACGCCTCACCGGCGCGGCGGATCCACCCGTCCACGGGCTCCGTCATGTAGACGCCCAGGGCACACAGCTGGATGAGGAAGGCCTCCAGCAGGGCGGGCTCCACGTTGGGGTCCAGCAGCGTCGTCACGTGGGGACCGGTCGCCAGCAGGTGACGGACGTCGGTGACGTGGGGGAGGTACTGCTCTTCGACGAGGGGCTTGGTCATGGGGGAATCCTCAACGGGAGTGGGCACCACGGCGCCCGATGGTGAGTTCGCTGATGTGCTCCAGGAAGTCCGGGACGAGCTTGGCGGAGATGATCCACAGGTAGGGATCCGGCCCGTCGTGCAGGCCGCACTCCTGCACGTAGTCGCCACCCTCGTCCTCGCGCAGATAGAGGAAGGAGGGGCGGTTGCGCGCGGCGTACCAGCGGCGGGCCGCGTCCAGGAGCGCCGAGTACGCGCGCGTTCCATCCCCCAGCAGGGAGAACAGGCGCGTGTTGTCCAGCAGGCGGAAGAGGTTCGCGCCCAGCTGGCCCAGCTCCACCACGGCGGCGGCGTGGGGGACGCCATCACGGCGGGCGACCAGGACGGTGCGCTCGCGCTCCATGCCGAAGCTCTTCCACTTCGCCGTGACGGGCCCCATGTCCAGCCGGTCGCGGGTGAGGTCCAACGACTGCACGTAGCACTCGGGGAACTGCTGGGCGATGGTCGCCGCCAGCAGGCTCAGCTCGCTCGCGGTGGCGGGACCCACCGTGTACGGGTGCACGCGGCCGGTCAGCTCGTTGCTGAAGGCCTTCATCTTCTGGATCTTCCGCGTGAAGGCCAGGGACGAACCGGCCTCCATCTGGCGCTGCGCGTACTTCACGTGCGCCTTGTTGATCCACGGGTTGAGGGCCTCCACGTAGGCCACCACCCAGTGGAAGTCCGGGTCGCTCTGCGGGTGCTCGAAGGTGCGCAGGTAGAGGTCGCGCATGATGGCGCCCGCCTCCTTCAACCCCTCCGGCGGCTTGCCGGGCCGCTTCGCCACCTGGTGGCCCAGCCACGCGTTGCGGTACGGCTTGGTGAAGGACAGCGTCGCTTCAATGCCGCGCTCGGACGGCCACACCGCGTTGCAGAACAGCTGCGGCACTTCCGCGGCGCGCTTCGCGAGCGACGCGAAGTTCTGCTTCAGCTCCTCGAACTCCGCCGGGGTGCTGCCGCCCAGGCTGAAGAAGCCGGAGCGGTTGAACAGGTCCCACAGCTCATCCACCAGGCCCTCGCTGGTGCGCGTGGCCGGGGACATCGTCTGGGACACGAAGCGCACCCAGCGCGCCTCGTCGGAAGAGTAGGGCAGCACGCTCAGGCCGCACAGCACGGTGCCGTCCGCGCGCAGGCCGCTGACGTAGCGGATCTCCCCGCGCACGCTCACCCGCTGGCCGTCGCCCAGCTCCAGCTCGATGAGGGGCGGCAGCAGGCCGGGGAAGAGCAGGTCCTGCGGCTGGCAGCGCATGCACAGGCCGGAGAACGACAGATCCAGCACCTCGCGGCGCATCAGCCCCTGCTCCCGCCAGAGCGGGTGGTGGAACCGGGCGTGCACGCCCTCGGGGGCGGTGACGCGGCGGTGCCAGCGGTGACGGATGCGGAACAGCTGCTCGGGCAGGGGCGTGAAGAGGCGGTCGCCCTCGGTGCGGCCAGTCTCCACGCGCAGGCGGTACGCGGAGTTGTAGCCGATGACGTCGATGTCGTACGCCGGCTCGCCGAAGTCCGGCGTGGACTCCTCCGTGCGCCACTCCAGCTGACCAGAAGAAGAGTGGAAGCGCTCCAGCACCATGCGCACCACCCGGCCCTGGCGGCGCAGCACGCCCTTGTTCCCGGACGCGCAGATGGCGGTGAAGATGGAGCGGATCCGCTCCGCGTCCGTGATGATGTCCTGCACGGGCAGCGCGGAGGCCGCCGGCACCGCCACGCCCTGGCGCAGCGCGTCCGACAGGAAGCCCAGGATCTGACGGCCCTGCTCCAGCGTCACGCCCACCAGCTGCAGCCCCACCGGCGCGTTCGGGACGTCCATGTCCGTCCGGATGAAGGCGCCATTGAGCGGACCAATCGTGGCGCCGTTGCACGCCAGGTACACCGGGAAGGTGCGCGACTCGGTCGGGTCCGCCAGCGGCTGCCGCGGGGCCACCCACACCACCGTCGGGGACAGCCGCGTCACTTCACCCAGCACCGCGTCCGGGCGGCCCACCGCGCAGGTGATGGCCGTGGGGCCGCTGCCGTGCAGCGAGTAGCCCGAGTCATCCAGGGCGGCTTCAGCGGGGGGAAGGGGAATCACGTTGCGCAACGCGTCGCCACTGCCGAATTCGATCGCATGCCGGAACTTCGAGGACGCCGGGATCCCTCCATCCATCGTCAGGACTCCCCTCTTGCGGGCAGCGCTACCGTTCGTGGTCGGCGATGTTGCGAGCACAACACTTCCTCCCTGATTCACTGGAGACGCTGACGGCTCTGGATTCTGGGAAGACATATTGAAGATCTCGGCCGTAACAGTCAAATCGAATTTATATGCCTGGGCTGTTTTTCTGTCCCCGCCCCTGACTCACCCTGGGTCGTAGTTGACCGGACGTATACGGGTTTTCCGAGGAGCAATACGGACCCAGCGTGCGCATCATTATCAGCAATGTGGCGCAGGGCTGTAACCCTCCTTCACGTGAATAAGTGGTGGCGGCCCGGGGCTGACGGGCAATGGACCCTGTCAGGGGGGGCCGTTATGGTCGGTACTTCTGGGACTGGCTGGGGAAGTGAGCCGCGAATGAGCGCAGCGCTGGATGTGAAGGGATCGCCGGCGGACGCGGGAGCCTCGTCCGGTGGCCAGGGGCTCGAGTCCGTGGACCTTCCAGACGTCTTCCAGGTGGACGTGGCGGTGTGCGTGCGGGACGCGCTGGGGCTGCTCGGCGCGACGCGGCGGCTGCGCGGCATGGAGGTGGCGCTGGAGCTCCCCGAGGATCCGGTGATCGCCCGGGTCAGCCGGCGCCGTCTGGAGCAGGTGCTCCTGTTGCTCGTCGCCCACGCGGCGGACGTGGCCCCGCCGACTGCGCCTTCCGTGCGCGTGGTGGTGGATCCGCCGGACGACTTCGGGGATACGGGCCCGCGCTTCCAGGTGGTGATGCCGGGCGTGAGCCTGTCCGAACGGGAGACGCGCTCGGTGGTGCTGTCGCCCCTGCGCGTGGGCGGCACCCAGCGGCGGCTTGCCCGCGCGCGGGAGCTGGTGGACGCCATGGGTGGCGAGCTGGCGGTGGATCGCCTGGAGGAGGGGACGGCCGTGAGCGTCGTCCTGCCGGCGCCCGGGCTCGCGAGCTTCTAGCCGCGCGTCCAAGTCCGGAAGAACGATCCTGCTTCCGGACCATTGGCTGCGATAAGCGCGGGACCCCCCGGGTGCGTCCAACCCAGGGGGACGTGCGGCCAAACTCCTTGACGACCGGGGGCGGGTTCCCGACTATCCGCCGCCTCTCAAGACCCCGGTCTCAATCAGGAGTTTGCGTTCATGGCGCCTCCCTCTGGCGAGAAGATCACCCTGCAGAACGGCAAGCTGACCGTTCCGAACAACCCGATCATCCCCTACATCGAGGGCGACGGCACTGGCCGCGACATCTGGAAGGCCTCGCAGGCCGTGTTTGACGCGGCGGTGGAGAAGGCCTACGGCGGCAAGAAGAAGATCTCCTGGTACGAAGTGCTGGCCGGCGAGAAGTCCTTCAAGCAGGTGAACAACTGGCTGCCGGACGAGACGGTCGCCGCGTTCCGCGAGTACCTGGTGGGCATCAAGGGCCCGCTGACGACGCCGGTGGGCGGTGGCATCCGCTCCCTGAACGTGGCGCTGCGCCAGATGCTGGACCTGTACGTCTGCCTGCGCCCCGTGCGCTACTTCAAGGGCGTGCCCTCTCCGGTGAAGCAGCCGGACAAGGTGGACATGGTCATCTTCCGTGAGAACACGGAAGACATCTACGCGGGCATCGAGTTCGAGGCCGGCACCGCGCAGGCGGAGAAGTTCCTGGGCTGGCTGAAGCAGGAGTTCCCCAAGGAGGCGGGCAAGATCCGCTTCCCGGCGAACGTGGGCATCGGCATCAAGCCCGTGTCCCAGGAAGGCACGGAGCGCCTGGTGCGCGCGGCCATCCAGTACGCGGTGGACCTCAAGCGCAAGAGCGTCACGCTGGTCCACAAGGGCAACATCATGAAGTTCACCGAAGGCGCGTTCCGCAAGTGGGGCTACGACCTCGCGGCGCGTGAGTTCGGTGACAAGGTCTACACCTGGGACCAGTGGGAGGCCACCAAGGCCGCCAAGGGTGAGGACGCCGCCAACGCCGAGCAGAAGGCCGCGGTGTCCGCCGGGAAGGTCATCATCAAGGACTCCATCGCGGACATCACCCTGCAGCAGGTGCTGACCCGTCCGGACGAGTTCGACGTCATCGCCACGCTCAACCTCAACGGCGACTACCTGTCGGACGCGCTCGCGGCGCAGGTGGGCGGCATCGGCATCGCGCCGGGCGGCAACATCAACTACGTCTCCGGCCACGCCGTCTTCGAGGCCACCCACGGCACCGCGCCGAAGTACGCGGACCTGGACAAGGTGAACCCGGGCTCCGTCATCCTGTCCGGCGAGATGATGCTCCGCCACATGGGCTGGCACGAGGCCGCGGACCTGATCATCAAGGGCATGGACAAGGCCATCGCCGCGCGCACCGTGACGTACGACTTCGCGCGCCTGATGAAGCTGGAGACGAAGGAGACCGTGTCCGAGGTGAAGTGCTCGGAGTTCGGTCAGGCCATCATCAAGCACATGTAGTCCCCACCCCCAAAGCAGGAGGGCGAAACCATGGCTCACAAGAAGAAGAAGATCGGCCTCATCGGTGGCGGTCAGATCGGCGGCAACCTGGCGCTGCTGGCGGTCCAGAAGAACCTTGGCGACGTGGTGCTCTACGACATCCCGGCGGCGGAGGGGTTGGTCAAGGGCAAGGCGCTGGACATCAACCAGTTGTCCGCGGTGGATGGCTACGACAGCCGCGTCACCGGCTCCACGGACTGGAAGGACGTCGCGGGCTCGGACGTGATCATCATCACGGCCGGCGTGCCCCGGAAGCCCGGCATGTCCCGCGAGGACCTGCTCGAGGTCAACCTGAAGATCATGAAGGACGTGGCGGGCAACATCAAGCAGCACGCCCCGGACGCCTTCGTCATCAACGTGGCCAACCCGCTGGACGCGATGGTGTTCGCGCTCCACAAGATCGCCGGCCTGAAGGACAACATGGTCGTGGGCATGGCGGGCGTGCTGGACACCAGCCGCTTCAAGTGCTTCGTGGCCGAGGCCCTGGGCTGCTCCATCCGTGACGTGGAGGCGCTGGTGCTCGGCGGCCACGGCGACGACATGGTCCCGCTGGTGCGCCACAGCACCGTGGGCGGCGTGCCCCTGACCCAGCTCATCGCCAAGGACAAGCTGGACGCCATCATCGACCGCACCCGCAAGGGCGGCGCGGAGCTGGTGGGCCTGTACAAGACGGGCAGCGCCTACTTCGCCCCGGCCTCCTCCTCCATCGCCATGGCGGAGAGCTTCCTCTTCGACCGCAAGCGCGTGCTGCCGGCCGCCGCCCTGCTCAAGGGCCAGTACGGCATCAACGACTTCTTCTTCGGCGTCCCCGCCCAGATTGGCGCGGGCGGCGTGGAGAAGATCATCGAGGTGGAGCTGAACGACGCGGAGAAGGCCGAGCTGAACAAGTCGTTCACCTCCGTCAAGGGCACCGTCGACCTCGTGAAGCTGTAGTCCCCGGTCGTCGGCAGGGCCCGCCGGATGCTGCTGGCGGGCCCCGCCTGATGCCGTGAATGATCCGGGCTTATCCCCCGGCCCACCGTCCTTGCGGCGGTATTTTTCCAAGTTAACTAGCGTGTTGGACTCGCACCTGGCACGGGAGCGGGGCAGCGTCGCGAAGCAGGACTTCAGCGGCCCCCCGTGAAGGCACCCCCCCGGCTGCCGGTGGTCAAGGAGACGATGATGGCGGCAGCAGCGCGATTCACGGTGGTGGGCGGCGGTCTCGCCGGGCTGATGACGACGATCAAGCTGGCGGAGGCGGGTCACCAGGTGGACGTGCTCTCGCTCGTCCCCGTCAAGCGTTCCCACTCGGTCTGCGCCCAGGGCGGCATCAACGGCGCGGTGAACACGAAGGGTGAGGGCGACCACCCGGACATCCACGTGAAGGACACGCTGCGCGGCGGCGACTTCCTCGCGGAGCAGGTGTCCGTGAAGGGCATGTGCTACGCGGCGCCCGGCATCATCTACCTGCTGGACCGCATGGGCGTGACGTTCAACCGCACGCCGGAAGGCCTGCTGGACTTCCGCCGCTTCGGCGGCACCCTGCACAACCGCACCGCGTTCGCGGGCGCCACCACCGGCCAGCAGCTGCTCTACGCGCTGGACGAGCAGGTCCGCCGCTACGAGGCGGAGGGCAAGGTCACCAAGTACGAGTACTGGGAGTGGCTGGGCACGGTGAAGGACGAGTCCGGCCGCTGCATCGGCAGCGTGGCCATGGACCTGCGCACCATGGAGATCCGCACCTTCCCGGCGGAGGCGGTGTGCCTTGCCACGGGTGGTCCGGGCATCGTCTTCGGGCGCTCCACCAACTCCATCATCAACACCGGCACCGCCGCGGGCCGCGCGTACATGGAAGGCGCGCTGTACGCCAACGGTGAGTTCATCCAGGTGCACCCCACCTCCATCCCGGGCGAGGACAAGCTGCGCCTGATGAGCGAGTCCGTGCGCGGCGAGGGCGGCCGCGTCTGGGTGCCCAAGAAGAAGGGTGACACGCGCAACCCCCGGGAGATCCCGGAGAGCGAGCGCTGGTACTTCCTGGAAGAGAAGTACCCCAAGTACAAGAACCTGGTGCCGCGCGACGTGGCGACGCGCGAGATCTTCATGGTCTGCCGCGACCTGGGCATGGGCCTGGGCGGGCGCGACGGTGTGTACCTGGACGTGACGCACATCCCGGCCAAGACGCTCGACGCGAAGATCAAGGGCGTGATGGAGATCTACGAGAAGTTCGTCGGAGATGATCCGCGCCACACGCCCATGGTCATCTTCCCGGGCATGCACTACTCGATGGGCGGCCTGCACGTCTCCTTCGAGGCTGACTCGCGCACCCAGACGCCGCTGGACGGCAGCCCGGTGAACCAGAGCACACGCATCCCCGGCCTGTATGCGGCCGGCGAGGCGGACTACGCCTTCCACGGCGCGAACCGCCTGGGCGCCAACTCGCTCCTGTCCTGCATCTACTCCGGCATGATCGGCGGCCCGGCGATGGTGGCCTTCGCCAAGAACCAGGAGACCAGCGCCGCGGCGATGCCGGAGAAGTACTTCGCGGACGCGAAGAAGTACTGGCAGGACCGCTTCGCCACCATCAAGGCGATGAACGGGCAGGAGAACCCGTACCAGATCGCCAAGGAGCTGGGCGAGGTGATGACGGAGAACTGCACCGTCGTCCGTTACAACGACCGCCTGAAGAAGACCATCGAGCGCGTCCGCGAGCTCAAGCAGCGCTGGAACAACGTCAACGTGCTGGACACGGGCGTCGTCGCCAACCGCGCGCTCTCGTACACCAACCAGGTGTGGAACATGCTGGAGCTGGGCGAAGTGATCGCCACCAGCGCGCTCCTGCGCGACGAGAGCCGCGGCGCCCACTACAAGCCGGACTTCTCCCTGCCGGAGCCCAAGGTGAAGGACCCGACCAAGGATCCGGAGTGGATGGCCCTGTGGCGCCAGCGCCACGAGAAGTGGGCGAAGACGACCATCGCCACCTACGCCGCCCAGGGCCCGCAGATCTCCTACCAGGACCTGCCCACGCCGGTGCTGGAGCCCGAGCCCCGGTGGTACGCGTAAGGCGTTCGTTTTCTTTCCGGGCCCGCGTGCTTCCAGGCGCGGGTTTCCGCCACCTGATTTGGCAGTGAAGGGAAGGGCAGCCGCACCATGGACACCGCACAGGCCAGCGCCGTCAGCTCGAAGACCATCTCCTTCCGCATCTGGCGGCAGGATGATCCGAACAAGCCCGGCCACTTCGAAGAGTTCAAGGTTCCCTATGCGAAGGGCGCCAACGTCATCTCCTGCCTGATGGAGATCCAGCGCAACCCCGTCACCGTGGAGGGCAAGAAGGTGGCCCCCGTGGTGTGGGACTCCGCGTGCCTCGAGGAGGTGTGCGGCAGCTGCGCCATGAACATCAACGGCCGGGTGCGCATGGCGTGCTCCGCCCTGGTGGACAAGCTCCAGCAGCCCATCACCCTGGAACCGATGAAGAAGTTCCCGGTGGTGCGTGACCTCACCGTGGACCGCGACCGCATGTTCGAGTCGCTCAAGCGCGTGAAGGGGTGGATCCCCGTCGACGGCACGTACAACCTGGGCCCCGGCCCGCGCCAGTCGCAGAAGGACCACTCCGTGATGTACGTGCTGTCCACGTGCATCACCTGCGGCAGCTGCCTGGAGGCGTGCCCCCAGGTGACCCTGGACAACGACTTCATCGGCGCCGCCCCCATCAGCCAGGCCCGCCTGTTCAACATGCACCCCACGGGCAAGCTGAACGCGGAGGAGCGCACCCGCGCCCTCATGGGCCCTGGCGGCATCCAGGACTGCGGCAAGGCGCAGAACTGCGTGAAGGTCTGCCCGAAGGAGATCCCCCTCACCACCTCCATCGCGGTGATGAACCGCGAGGTGAGCAAGCTGATCATCAAGGACATCTTCTTCAAGGAAGAGGAGCAGAAGGCCTCCGCCGGCCCGGGGTAACCCTCCCGGACGCCGTCCTGGCTTGCTCGCGGCCCCGTGCCTGCGCCCCCTGTCGCTGGGGTGCCGGGCGGGGCCGTGGCCATTTGGATGAAGGCCGCCTCATTCGCCCGGACACCGGGTGTTATTGCTGAGGGGCGGAGCCTGTGTCCCGTCGCGACGCTGGAGGCCAAACGGCCTTGCCATCCGTCGTTTTCTGCGCAATGAGGGCCCGCGTTGACGCCCCGTGTAGGGGTTGTCCTCGTCTCCCCTCGTCCCACCCGGAGATTCGATGAAGATCCACGAGTACCAGGGCAAGGAACTCTTCCGGAAGTATGGCGTGCCCACGCCGCGCGGCATCCTCGCGCTCTCTCCCGATGAGGCCGAGGCCGCGGCGAAGGAGCTCGCCACGCCTGTCGTCGTCGTGAAGGCGCAGATCCACGCGGGTGGCCGCGGCAAGGGCGGCGGCGTGAAGCTGGCCAAGAGCCCCGCGGAGGCCAAGGCGCTCACCCAGCAGATCCTGGGCATGATGCTCAAGACCATCCAGACCGGCCCGGAAGGGCAGAAGGTCCACAAGGTCTACATCGAGGAAGGTCTCGACATCGGCCAGGAGCTGTACCTGGGCGTGACGCTCGACCGCGCCACCAGCCGCGTCACCTTCATGGCGTCCACCGAGGGCGGCGTGGAGATTGAAGAAGTGGCGGAGAAGCACCCGGAGAAGATCCTCCGCGCCGTCGTGGACCCCGCGGTGGGCTTCGCGGACTTCCAGGGCCGCGAGCTGGCCTTCGGGCTGGGCCTGTCGGGCCCCACGGTGAACAAGTTCGTCCAGTTCTGCTCCGCGCTCTACCGGATGTACATGGAGACGGACGCGTCCCTCGTGGAGATCAACCCGCTGGTCATCCGCAAGAGCGGCGGCGTGGTGGCGCTCGACGCGAAGGTGACCTTCGACGAGAACGCGCTCTACCGGCACAAGGACCTGCTGGAGTACCGCGACCTGGCGGAGGAGGAGCCCCGCGAGACGCAGGCCAAGGAGTACGACCTGGCCTACATCGCGCTGGACGGCAACATCGGCTGCATGGTGAACGGCGCGGGTCTGGCCATGGCCACCATGGACACCATCAAGCTGGTGGGCGGCGCTCCGGCCAACTTCCTGGACGTGGGCGGCGGCGCGAGCAAGGAGAAGGTGACGGCGGCCTTCAAGCTCATCCTCGCGGATCCGCAGGTCAAGGCGGTGCTCGTCAACATCTTCGGCGGCATCATGAAGTGTGACGTCATCGCGGACGGCATCATCGCGGCGGCGAAGGAAGTGCAGCTGAAGATCCCGCTCATCGTTCGCCTGGAAGGCACCAACGTGGAGCAGGGCAAGGAGTTGCTCCGCAACTCGGGCCTCGCCATCACCCCCGCGGACAACCTGCGCCAGGCGGCCGAGAAGGCCGTGGCGGCCATCAAGTAGGGCCTTCGCTCCCTCTTTCCTGAAAGAACGCCATGAGCATCCTCGTCAACGAGAACACGAAGGTCCTCGTCCAGGGCATCACCGGCTCGGCGGGCTCGTTCCACGCCAAGCAGATGCTGGAGTACGGGACGAAGATTGTGGGCGGTGTCACGCCGGGCAAGGGCGGCACCTCCTTCGAGGGCAAGGTCCCCGTGTTCAACACGGTGGCCGACGCGGTGAAGCAGGCGGGCGCGAACACGTCCGTCATCTTCGTGCCGCCGCCCTTCGCCGCTGACTCCATCATGGAGGCCGCGGACGCGGGCATCTCCCTCATCATCACCATCACCGAGGGCATCCCGGTCAACGACATGGTACGCGCCAAGCGCTACCTGCAGGGCAAGCCGGGCGTGCGCCTCATCGGCCCGAACTGCCCGGGTGTCATCACCCCCGGCGCCAAGTGCAAGATCGGCATCATGCCGGGCCACATCCACAAGCCGGGCCGCATCGGTGTGGTGTCCCGCTCCGGCACGCTGACCTACGAGGCCGTGCACCAGCTGACGCAGCTGGGCCTGGGCCAGTCCACCGCGGTGGGCATCGGCGGCGACCCCGTCAATGGCACCAACTTCGTGGACGTGCTGAAGCTCTTCCAGGCCGACCCTGAGACGGACGCCGTCATCATGATCGGTGAGATCGGCGGCAGCGCGGAGGAAGAGGGCGCCGAGTACGTCAAGCGCGAGTTCACCAAGCCCATCGCCGGCTTCATCGCCGGTCAGTCCGCGCCCCCGGGCAAGCGCATGGGCCACGCGGGCGCCATCATCTCCGGCGGCAAGGGCACGGCCTCGGAGAAGATCAAGGCGATGGAGGCCGCGGGCATCCTGATGGCCGCCAGCCCCGCCGAGCTGGGCACCACGCTGCAGGAGGCCGTCAAGCGCGGCCCCCCGAAGCGCTAAGCCGAACCTTTCACACGACACACACACGAGGAGCCAAACACCATGGCCATCGAGCGCACGCTTTCCATCATCAAGCCCGACGGAGTGAAGAACAACCACGTCGGCGAGATCATCGCCCGGTTCGAGAAGGCGGGCCTGAAGCCCGTCGCCATCCGCCGGCAGCAGCTGTCCCAGACCGAGGCCGAGGGCTTCTACGCCGTCCACAAGGCCCGGCCGTTCTTCAAGGACCTGGTGTCCTTCATGATCTCCGGCCCGGTGGTCCTGATGGCCCTGGAGGGTGAGAACGCCGTCCTGAAGAACCGCGACCTGATGGGCGCCACGGACCCGAAGAAGGCCGACAAGGGCACCATCCGCGCGGACTTCGCCCAGAGCATCGACGCGAACACGGTCCACGGCTCGGACAGCCTGGAGAACGCGAAGAACGAGATCGCGTACTTCTTCCGCGAGACCGAGATCCAGGGCTGAGCAGCTTCCAGCCTGGTGACAGCGGCCCGGTGTCCACGCCCCACGAGGCGCGGACCCGGGCCGTCGTCTTTTCCGCGCTCCGTATCCGGTTGCCCCGCCGGACGGTCCTTGCTATCGATAATGAAAATCACAATCGGCAAGGAAGCACGCATGAGCGGCGATTCGGAGCGCGTGGCCCGTCGTGGGCCGTTCCCGGTGAAGTTGCGGTTGCTGGAAGTCCTTCGCGTGACGCGGCTGTCGCCGCACATGGTGCGCGTGACGCTGGGTGGCCCGGAGCTGGAGGGCTTCACGTCCCCTGGCGCGGATGACCACGTGAAGTGCTTCTTCGCGAAGCCTGGCGTGAAGAAGCCGAACATGCCGGTGGTGGGACCCAACGGCCTGTCCATGCCGGAGGGGCTCGAGAAGCCGGCGTCGCGCGACTACACGCCGCGCCGCTTCGACTCGAAGGCCGGGGAGCTGGACATCGACTTCGTGCTGCACGGAGAAGGCCCCGCGTCTCAGTGGGCGCAGCAGACGAAGCCCGGCGACTTCATGGGCATTGGCGGTCCGCGCAGCACGCACGACGTGGCGGACGACTTCGACTGGTACCTGCTCGCGGGGGACCAGAGCGCGCTGCCGGCCATCGCGCGGCGCCTGGAGGAGCTGCCGGCGGGCAAGCGCGCGTTCGCCTTCATCGAGGTAGCGGACGCGGCGGAGGAGCAGCCCCTCGTCAGCAAGGCGGACGTGCAGGTCACCTGGCTGCACCGGGGCACTGCGGAGGCTGGCTCCACGAAGCACCTGGAGGACGCGCTGCGCGCCTGGACCCAGCCCGCGGGGGACGGGTTCGTGTTCGTGGCGGGCGAGTCCACGTCGCTCAAGCCCATCCGGGAACACCTGGTGAACGAGCGCGGTCTGAACAAGAGCTGGATGCGGGTGACGGGCTACTGGAAGCGCGGCGTCGCCGAGCACCACGACTCGAAGGGGTAGGCAGGGAAGGGGGCGGGCACTCCTTTGACTTGCCGTGCCTTCTTGTGGGAAGCACGCCCCATTGCCTTCCGTTAGCCCCGACTGAACGATGTCCGAGCCTACCGCCACCGCCCTCCCTGTCACCGAGCCCCTGCCGGTGCCGGCCCCCGCCAAGCTGGTCGACGTGGGCAGCCTGTCGCGCGAGAAGCTCGCGCTGTTCCTGAGCGAGCAGCTGGGCGAGCGCCCGTTCCGCGCGGCGCAGCTCTACCGCTGGCTGCACCAGCGCGGCGCCACCTCGTTCGACGAGATGACGGACCTGTCCAAGGCCCTGCGCGAGAAGCTCAGGGTCAAGGCGGAGATCGTCCCGCTGGTGAAGGACCTGGAGCAGCGCAGCGTCGACGGCACCATCAAGTACCGATTCAAGACGCGCGACGGGCGCTTCATCGAGTCCGTCTACATGCCGGCGGAGGACCGCAAGACGCTCTGCGTGTCCACGCAGGTGGGCTGCGCCATGGCCTGCTCGTTCTGCATGACGGGCACGCTGGGCCTCAAGCGCAACCTCACGGCTGGAGAGATCGTCGCCCAGGTGCACGCGGTGAACCGCGAGGTGCGCCGCAACGAGAGCCTGGAGACGCTCCGTCCGCTCACGAACCTGGTGTTCATGGGCATGGGCGAGCCGCTCCACAACTTCGAGAACCTCAAGACGGCGCTCGCCATCCTCCAGTCGGAGGAGGGGCCCAACTTCAGCCACCGGCACATCACCGTCTCCACCGTGGGCCTGGTGCCCATGATTGAGCGCTTCGGCCAGGAGACGGACGTCAAGCTGGCCATCTCGCTCAACGCCAGCACGGACGAGCAGCGCAGCCAGACGATGCCGGTGAACCGCAAGTGGAACATCCAGGCGCTCCTGGATGCCTGCCGCAAGTTCCCCCTGCGCCAGGGCCGCCGCATCACCTTCGAGTACGTGCTGCTCAAAGGGTTCAACGACAGCGACGAGGACGCGCACCGGCTGAAGGAGCTGTTGCGCGACATTCCCGCGAAGGTGAACCTGATCCCGTACAACGAGAACCCCGGCCTGGGGTTCCAGACGACGGGCGAGCAGCGGGCCGAGGAGTTCCGGGCCATCCTTGCCGAGGCGCACGTCGCGGCATACATCCGGAAGAACCGGGGCCGGGACATCGCCGGGGCCTGTGGCCAGCTCGCCAATCGCGACGAGACGGCCGCGGAAGCCCCGACGTGACATAAGCACCCGAGCTTCCTTGACAATCCAGTCGGCAGAGCGCTAAGAGCGCCCCCCTCCGCACTGTTACCGTAGAAGTCACACGATTTCGCTGGAGCGATCCATGGCCGTTGTCCTCCGTCTTGCCCGCGCGGGCGCCAAGAAGATGCCGTATTACCACGTGGTTGCCACCGACTCGCGCAGCCCGCGTGACGGCAAGTTCCTGGAGCAGGTCGGTTCCTACGACCCCAACCACAGCCCCGCGAAGGTGCAGTTCAACGAGGAGCGGCTGAACTACTGGCTGAAGAGCGGCGCGCTGCCCTCCGAGACGGTCGCGGACCTGATCAAGACGGCGAAGAAGCAGGCCCCGGCGACCACCGCCTGAGCACGCCCCCGTCTGGACAAGACGTGGAGCCGCTGCTCACGTATCTGGCGAAGGCCCTGGTTGATCAACCCGACCAGGTCACTTTGCGCATCTCCGAGGCGGATGGCGGCCGGCTCTATGAGCTGAAGGTCGCCCCCGAGGACGTCGGCAAGGTCATCGGACGTGATGGGCGCACCGTGAACGCCCTCCGGACGCTGATCAACGCCGCCGCCCAGAAGCTGGGCCAGAAGGTCCGCCTGGAGATACTCGACGATCGCCGCGCTCCGGGTTCTCCCCCGGCGCCGCCTGCTCCGGACGCCGCGCAGTGAGCGCGCAGGCCTGTCTGGAGTTGGGCTACGTGGCCCGTGCGCACGGGCTGCGCGGCGAGGTGGCGGTCAGAAGCTTCGACCCCGCCTCGGAGACGCTCGGCACCGTCGAGCGTGTCTGGTTGCGCCTGCGCTCTGGCGAAGAGCGCGAGTACGCCCTGGAGACCTTCCGTCCCGCCAACAAGGAGGATCTGGTGTTCTTCGAGGGCGTGGCGTCCCGCACGGCCGCCGAGGCATTGGTGGGCGCGAAGGTGTTCGTCTACCGCGAGGACCTGGAGCCGCCCGAGGAGGGCGAGTTCTTCCAGGGCGACCTCGTGGGGTTGAACGCCGTGGACGAACAGGGCGCCTCCCTGGGCACGGTGGAGGAGGTCTGGGCCACCGGTGAAGTGCCCAACCTGGTGATCCGCGCGAAGGGCCGGCCGGAGCTGGTGGTGCCCTTCGCGGATGAGTTCGTGCCGGCGGTGGACGTGCCCGCGGGGCGCATCGTGATCCGGCCTCCGGAGTACCTGGATGCGGACGAGCCGCCGGAGGAGTCTGGAGACGGCGGGTGAGCTACCGCGTGGAGCTGCTCACGCTGTTCCCCGGGATGGTGTCCGGCTACCTGGGTGCGAGCATCCTCGGGAAGGCCCAGGAGAAGGGGCTGCTCTCCGTCACGCTCACCGACGTGCGCGACTACGCCGGGGGCAAGCACCGCGTCACCGACGACGCGCCCTACGGCGGCGGCGCCGGCATGGTGATGAAGCCCGAGCCGCTGGTGGCCGCCATCGAAGCAGCCCGGGCCCGTCAGCCCGGAGCGAAGGCGCTCCTGATGAGCCCCCGGGGGCCCACGTTCACGCAGGCCACGGCGCGGGAGCTGGCGCGGCACGAAGCCGGGCTGATCCTCGTCTGCGGCCGGTATGAAGGCGTGGACGAGCGGGTGATGCCCTTCCTGGACGGCGAACTGTCCCTGGGCGACTTCGTCCTCACTGGCGGCGAAGTGGCGGCCATGGCGGTGGTGGACGCGGTGGCGCGGCTGGTGCCGGGCGTCCTGGGCAACGAGGCGTCCTCCGTGGCGGAGAGCTTCGAGGAAAACCTCCTGGAGCACCCGCACTACACCCGGCCGCCTGTCTTCCGGGGGGCCGAGGTGCCTGCTGCCCTCCAGTCCGGCGATCACGCCCGCATTGCCCGGTGGCGCCGGTGGAAGGCCATCAAGCTCACGCAGGAGCGGCGGCCGGACCTGTTCGCGCGGCTGGTGTTCAGCAAAGCGGATCAGAAACTGCTCGCCAGGGAAGAAGAAGCGTTGTAACCCTGCGTGTTCTCGCGGAACCTTTTGTTGCAGGCTTGTTCGTCCCGGCGCTCTCTGCTAGGACGGCCCGCTCTTTTCCACGCGTCCTACGCGTCAAGTTCCGCTTTCTGGAGTCCGTCATGCGCCGCAGCCTCATCGAGCACGTCGAAAACAAGTTCCTGCGCAAGGACATCACCGCGTTCCGCACGGGTGATTCCGTTCGCGTCCACTGGAAGGTCAAGGAAGGCGAGAAGGAGCGCGTGCAGGCCTTCGAGGGCGTGGTCATCCGCAAGACCAAGGGCACGAACCGCGCGACCTTCACCGTGCGCAAGATGTCCTTCGGCGTCGGCGTGGAGCGCATCTTCCCCATCCACAGCCCGCGCTACGAGAAGATCGAGGTCCTCACCCGCGGCGACGTGAACCGCAAGCGCCTGTTCTACCTCCGCGAGCTGAAGGGCAAGGCCTCGCGCGTGGACGTGCAGGTGGATCCTGAGAAGGCCGCCGCCAAGGCCGCCAAGGCCGCCGCCGCTCAGGGCTAGTAGGTCCGCAGAAACCCTCTCGCGGCCTTCGCGGCCGCGTGAGAGAAGGAGCGTCCTTCATTGGACGCTCCTTTTTTCGTTCGGGCTAGACTGCGCGCGCCATGCACTTCGTCGAGGTCGCCATCCAGAACGTCCGTGGGTTCTCTCCCACCGGACGCTTCCCGCTGAAGACCGGGTACCTCATCCTCAAGCCGCCCACCGCGGACATGTTGCCGCTCGGGAACCTGGCGCTGTCCCTGCTGTTCGCGGATGGCCGGGGTGGGGACTCGAGCCTGGTGGGCTCGGCGGGGCGCTCCGGCAAGGCCGCGCTGACGTTCGTGGGGCAGGACGGGATGACGTACCGGATATTGCGCGAGCTGGGCGGCTCCGGATCGCTGCACCGGCTCAACCCGGCCACCAGTCAGCCGGAGCTGGTCTCCACGGACGTATCGGAGATCAACCAGTACCTGCGTGGCCAGGCGGGCCTGCCTCCGCGCACCACCTTCGAACAGGTGTACTGCCTCCAGCTGGTGATGCTGCCGTCGCGCCGGCCCCGCAAGAGCATGGCCAAGGCCGCGGCGGCCGCGGGCGCGAAGGCCTCCGGGGCCACGCCGTCGCTGGCGGCCGCCACCCAGGTGCTGCCGGCGGAGGACGTCCCGGCCGCCGAAGCGAAGGTGAAGGTGCTGGAGAAGGAGCTCGTCACCGCGAAGGCGGTGGATCAGCTCCAGTTCAAGGTGGACGAGCTGGCGTCGCTCATCTTCGAGGCGGACTCGAAACTCAAGGGCGGTGAGGGGCTCAAGGAGGCCATCTCAGCGGCGGAGACCGCCTGGCGCGCGGCGCCCTCGCCGGAGTCGCTGGGCCTGCCGCTGGACATCCTCTCGCGCGTGAAGCGCTACCCGAAGGCGGTGGCCCGGCGGGACGAGGCGCTGGCGCGGCTGGAGACGGATCGTGATCCGGAGCTGGAGGACGCGTCGCTGAAGGTGCCGCCGCTCACGAAGAACCGCTACTTCTGGGGCGGCCTGGGCGCGGGCGTGCTCTTCATGGGCCTGAGCGTGGGCCTGGGCATCGCAGCGGCGCAGCCCATGTGGCGTTACCTGGCGCTGATCAACATCCCCGCCTTCGGCACGGCCGCGCTGATGGCGCTGCGCTACGTGGACGACCTGCAGCACGCCACGCGCAAGGGCTCCAAGGACAACCGCAAGGACGCGCGGCAGAAGAAGATCCTCGACGAGTTCGAGCTCGAGGACGCGCCCGTGCGCATGGCCGTCAAGGCCCTGAACCTGGAGGACTACACGGAGATCCCCGGGGCGCTGGAGCAGAAGGATCTGCTCGGCATCCGGCTGGGGGAGCTGCAGACGCAGCTGGAGGAGTTCGAGGCCTCCGCCGAGTACCAGGGTGCCCTGCGCGATGGGCAGGAGATGCGCGCGCAGCAGGAGGAGCTCAACGCGGAGCTGACCGCCAAGGGCACCTACGTGCGCGACCTGCGCGAGGTGGAGCGAGAGCTGTCCCGGCTGAAGGAGTCCATCGCGCTGGCGAAGGCGCCCCCGGTGCAGGTGGTCGCGGCCCCCGGCCAGACGCCGGCACCGGTGGATCCGCTGGAGGACCCGTCCCCCCTGGTGCTGTCGCAGGCCGCGGACGTGCTCACGCTCGACATGCTGTCGGTGCAGGCGCTCCTGAAGGACCGCTGCGTGCAGTACCTCACCGCGCTCACGGACAAGCGCTACCAGGGCGTGGAGTGGGACCGCGAGGGCAACGCCTTCCTGCTCGCGCAGAACAGCCGCATCCCGGTGGGAGAGCTGTCCCCGAAGGACATCGACCTCTACTATCTGGCGCTGCGCCTGACGGTGGTGGAGAAGACGTGCGCCCGGGTGAAGCGCCCCTTCCTCCTGGATGACGTGCTGACGGGCATGGACGAGGCGAAGCTGCCCCTCGTCGCCCGCATGCTCAAGCACCTGGGCACGCTCACGCAGGTGCTGCACGTCACCGCCCACCCCGGCTTCGGCCAGATGTCGGACGGCACCGTTAACGTCTAGCCGCCGCGAAGAAGCACGAGGGGCGGCGGGGGCGGAATGGGGACGCGGCGGGACGTGGGGGACTTGGCGGAGGCGGAGGGCGTGCGCCTGCTGGAGTCGCAGGGCTTCCGGGTGGTGGCGCGCAACTGGACGTGCCGCTACGGCGAGCTGGACATCGTGGCGGAGCAGGGGGAGCTCATGTGCTTCGTGGAGGTGCGCATGCGCTCCACGGCGGCGTGGGGAGACCCGTCACACACCGTGTCCTTCGCCAAGCAGCGCCGGGTGGTGAAGGCCGCGCTGCACTACCTCTTCCAGAACGGCATCGACGGGCGCATGGTGCGCTTCGACGTCATCTCCGTCGTGGGCCAGGGCGAGCACGCCCGGGTGGAGCATCTGCCCGCCGCCTTCGACGCTGGCATGTAAAGGAATCCGTCCCTTGGCTGGAACGCTCTACCTCGTGGCCACGCCCATCGGGAACCTGGGGGACGTCACCGCCCGGGCCCTGGAGACGCTGCGCACCGTGGGCCTCCTCGCGTGCGAGGACACCCGGCACTCGCGAATCCTGTTGGACCACTTCGGTATCACCGGGAAGGACCTGGTGAGCCTGCCCGCCTTCGCGGAGGGGCAGCGCGCCGGGCGCATCCTGGACCGCATCGAAGCAGGGGAGGACTGCGCGCTCGTCACCGACGCGGGCAGCCCCGGCATCAGCGACCCGGGAGAGAAGCTGGTGGCGGAGGCGCTGGAGCGCGGCCTGAAGGTGGAGCCGGTGCCCGGGCCCACGGCGCTGGTGGCCGCCCTGAGCGCGTCAGGCCTGCCCACCGGGCGCTTCCACTTCCTGGGCTTCCTGCCGCGCAAGGGGCCGGAGCGCCGGGCCATGCTGGACGAGGTGGCGCCCCTGTCCGCCACCTGCGTCCTCTACGAGTCCCCGCGCCGTCTGGCGGAGACGCTGGTCGACCTGCAGGAGGCCTGGGGCGACCGCCGCGCGTGTGTGGCGCGCGAGCTGACCAAGCTGCACGAGGAGTTCGTCCGGGGCCCGCTGTCCGCGCTCGTGGCGCGCTACGCGGGCGAGGAGACCCGGGGCGAGGTGGTGGTGCTGGTGGAGGGCCGTACCGGCGAGCAGCGCTGGAGCGAGGACGAGCTGCGCCGGGCGCTGGAGTCGGGCCTGGCTCGCGGCGAGAAGCTCAAGCCGCTGAGCACGGAGCTGGCCCGCCGCGCGGGGTGGCCCGGCCAGGAGGTGTACCGGCTGGGCCTGGGACTGAAGCAGCGGTAGGGGAGGCCCGCCGCTGCTTCAGGCGGGACTTCAGAAGCTGAAGGTCGCGCCCAGGTCGAAGCGGAACGTGGTGCTCTGGATGGCCCGGAAGCGGCGGGACACCAGGTCGTAGCGCCAGTCGAACGTGGGGTTCAGCTCCGGCGAGCCCACGGCGGTGTCCACGGTGCCGTCGCCGTTCAGGTCCTGGCCAATGGCCTCGGACGTGAGCAGGTGGTCCGTGTTGTAGAGGAAGTTGCCGGAGGCGCGGATGGTGAAGGCCTCGGCGGCGCGGGCGATGACGCCCACCTGGCCACCCACCTGGAAGTAGTCGTCGGAGGTGAGCAGCTTGCGCAGCGCGGAGCTCAGCTCGTTGTAGTACCGGCCGCGGCCCACGTAGTTGCCCAGGAGCCGCACGTCCAGGGCGAACTTTTGGGACCTCGCCGCGTTCTCGAAGGGCACCAGCTCCATGCCGAAGGTGAGCGCCGTCTGCGAGGGGGCCTTGATGCCCGTCTCCTGGCGGGTCCACGGCTCTTTGTAGCAGTTGTACGGCGCACCCAGGTTGGGCCGCCCGCTGCCGAAGTTGGGCGGGGGAGTGACGGACTGGTCGCAGTTGGAGTACGCGCCAGGGCCGCGCACCGGGATGGTGTGGGACGCCTTGAAGTACGGCTCCGCCCTGCCCATCTTCCGGGAGAAGGTCGTGTAGAGCTGGTACTTGTGGACGCGGTCGCCCACGTTGCCCTTGTCGCCGTCCGGGTCCGTGTTGTCCAGGCTCGGGTCGCGCTGCTTGGCGGTGGGGGCCTCGTAGTCGATGCCGATGATCCACGTGGGCTTGGTGTCGTCCTTCTCCTGGTTGAAGAAGGCGTACGCCAGGCCGAAGTGCACGTTGCCCAGGCCGCCGCGGTAGCTCTCCTGGGGCACCTGGAACAGCCGGCCCACGCAGCCCTCGGCGGAGTAGGGCGAGCCGTCCGCGTTGTAGCAGCTGTTGGTGATGGTGGAGTTGCCCTGGTTCGTGCCGGACACGAAGTTCCAGGTCTCGTTCTGCTGGAAGACGATGGGCAGCTTGAAGCTGAACTCCAGGTCCTTCCACAGGCCGAAGGCCACGGCCAGATTCAGCCGCGCGTCCACGCCCTTGTACCAGAGCTCGTTGACCTCCGAGACGTTGGTGGCGTCACCGCCGCGAAGCTGCTCGCGGACTATCTTCGCGCGCGTCTGCGTGCGCTCGAAGCCCACGTCGAGGAAGAGGTCGAACGGATCATCATCCTCGAACGAGGAAGCAATCCGGGTGATCTCCGCCGCGCTGGCGGCGAAAGGCACGCCCAGCGTCAGCGCGGCGATGACGGCGCGAAACCTGTGCATCCACTACCTCCGACGACCACGGCCCAGGGCTGCCAGCTAGCCGTGCCGTCGGAGGAGTGTCAAGAAATGGGTGGGGCTTTACTTCCCCGCGACGGAGGTTCCCAGCAATCCATCCAGCCGCTGGACCTCGGTGTCGAAGGCGCCCTTATGGGCGGCCGCCAGGGACGCGCGGAAGGTCTTGTGCTGGTCGAAGGGGTCCAGGACCCGGTTTTCGCCCAGCATGAGCTGGTAGTGCAGGTGGGGGGCGAAGGAGTGGCCCGTGTTGCCGCTCTGGGCCAGCACCTGGCCCGCGTTCACGCGCATCCCGGCCTGGATGCTCTTGGGCAGCTCCGCCAGGTGCAGGAAGAGGGCGCGGCGGCCCTTGCCCCCGGTTTCCACCAGCTCGATGCAGTTGCCGTTGCTGCCAAAGTTCCAGTTCTTGCGCTTGATGACGCCCGCGAAGGGAGCCCGGACCGTCGTGCCCACCGGCGCGCGGAAGTCCACGCCCTTGTGGCCGCGGCCGTCGCGCAGCAGCGAGGTGATCTGCTCGTAGCTGTCGATGGGCGACTTCTCCATCCGCAGCTCCAGCTCGTCGCCGCCGGGCAGGTAGTAGCGGGCGTTCACCTCACCCGCGGGCGTGAAGCGGTAGGCGCGGTGCGTCTGGCCCGTCTTGCCGCTCACGAAGCGCACCGCGTACACCAGCGGCTCCTCGTTGGGGCGGCGCTGGAAGAGCACGTCCAGCGTGTCCCCCCGGAGGATTTCGCCGGGTACGCGGACCCACCACACCAGCGTGCGCGTCACCACCTGCGCCAGGGCGGGGCCCACGGTGGTGTCGGAGGCCTGGACGAGCGCCGTCTCCAGCGGGCCCTCGATGCGGATGGACACGCGCTCCAGGCCCGCGGCCTTCACGGGGTCGGTGGGCGCGGGCGGGGCCACGGGGGCCTGGGCCACGGTGCCGGCGTCCAGCGCGGACGCGGCCTGCGAGGCGACGTCCATGGGGACATCCGCCATGCGCTGTTTCCACCACCACACGCCACCCGCGGCCGCGCCGAGGATGACGGAGACGGCAACCACCGGTCCGAAGGGATTGCGCTTCGGTGGTCCACCGAGGGTGGGAAGATTCGGCCGCATTCAGGCTCCCTGAGGGTAAGAAGGTACGCGGGGGCCGAAACCGCCGGCGAAAAGGCGATATTTCGGCCCCCAGGCTACTCGTCCGGGCCGTCTTCCTGACCGTCCGGGGTGGTGTCGCGCAGGCCGAACTCCTTCATCTTCGTCTGGAGCGACTTGCGGCTGATCTGCAGGAGGCGCGCGGCGCGCGTGACGTTGCCGCCGGTCTCCTCCAGCTTCTTGACGATGAGGTCCCGCTCCAGCTCCGCGGCCTTCATGCGCACGATGTCCTTGAGGCCCACCTCGCCCACGGGGACGTCCAGCGTGCCCAGCGAGGCGGCGACCTGTGCCCCCGCCTGCACGCCCGCTCCCCCGCGCACCGGCTCCGGCAGGTCCTTCGCGGTGATGAGGGGGCCATCCGCGAAGAGCAGCACGCGCTCGATGAGGTTCTCCAGCTCGCGGATGTTGCCCGGCCACGCATACGCCTGGAGCAGCGCGAGCGCGTCGTCGGCGATGCCTTCGATCTTCTTGTGGAGCCGCCGGTTGTACTTGTCCACGAAGTGCTGGGCGAGCATCGGGATGTCGCCGCGGCGCTCGCGCAGCGCGGGCAGCGCGATGGGCACCACGGCCAGCCGGTAGTACAGGTCCTTGCGGAAGCGGCCTGCTTCGATCTCCGCCTGGAGGTCGCGGTTGGTGGCGGCCACCAGGCGCACGTTCACGCGCGTCGTCTTGATGCCGCCCACGCGCTCGAACTCGCCCTCCTGGAGCGCGCGCAGCAGCTTCACCTGCATCTCGACGGGGATCTCGCCAATCTCGTCCAGGAAGAGGGTGCCCTCGTCGGCCAGCTCGAAGCGGCCGGGCTTGGACGTGACGGCGCCGGTGAAGGCGCCCTTCTCGTAGCCGAACAGCTCGCTCTCCAGGAGCGTGGCCGGGATGGCGGCGCAGTTGATCTTGATGAACGGCTTGTCGCGGCGGCTGGACGCGCCGTGCAGCGCGGTGGCGATGAGCTCCTTGCCCGTGCCGCTCTCTCCGGTGATCAGCACCGTGGAGGGCGTGTCCGCGACCTTGTCGATGACCTTGTAGACGTCTTGAATCTGCGGCGACTCGCCGATGATGGCGGACCGGGCCTTGTGGTCCGCGCGCACGGAGCGCTTGGCGCTCTCGTTCGTCTTGGCGGCCTTGGCCACGACGGAGGACAGCTCCGCCTGATCGAAGGGCTTGGTGATGTAGTCGAACGCGCCCGCCTTGATGGCCTCCACCGCGGAGTCCACGGTGCCGTGCGCGGTGATGATGATCACCGGCACGTCCGGGTTGGCGCTGCGCACGGCGGCGAGGACCTCCATGCCGCCCAGCTTGGGCATCACCAGGTCGGTGACGACGATGTCCGCGCCGTTCTTGTGGAACTCGGCCAGGCCCTGCTCGCCGTTCTCCGCCACGGTGACGTCGAACCCGTCGCGGCGCAGCAGGGCGGCCAGCACCTTGCGCAGGTTCGTCTCGTCATCGATGACCAGGACCTTGGCCATGGGTCTTTCGCGCGGAGACCGCGACTTAACGGCGCGCCGGAGGAGCGGCCGGGGTGGCGCCTTCCAACGTGCAGATGGCGTCCGGGTGCTTGATGCGCAAGAGCAGTGACTCCAGCACGCGGAACGGGTGGTTCATCTTGCTGGCGCCCAGGTAGGCCGCGACCATGTCCATGGCCACCGCCAGGTCCATGTTCTCCCGGCCCGTGGACACCACCACGCCGGACTCACCGCGCAGGCGGTTGGACTGGTAGACGCCGTCGGCCGCGAGCTGGCTGATGGTCTGGATCTCCAGCACGCCCGTCTTCTCGTAGATGCGGTGCAGCTGCGAGTACAGGCGCGGCGACAGCACCACGGCGTAGGGCCCGAAGTGGCCGGCCTCGTTGAGCTTGCGCGTGGCCTCCACGATGGTCTGGAAGCCGCCGCCCGGCGCCGTCCAGTCCCCCAGCGTGGCGGTGAGGCGGCCGTTGGCCGTCATCAGGCCCTCGTAGCCCAGGCGCTGGTCGCCGTAGAAGATGAGCTCGTCCTCCTGCTGCGCGCACAGCGCGGCGGCGCCGGCGGCGGCGGACACGTCCAGCGGCATGTTGTGCGTGCGCGCCGCTTCGATGTCCCGCCAGTGCAGCAGGAAGTCCTTGTAGATGATGGGGATGGTCTTGAACTTGCGGACGTCGGTGAAGACCATCGCGGTCTCCTGCTCACCGACGATGTCCACCGCGCCCGGGGACACGCCCTGGAACTCGTCGTAGGCCACCGTCTGCACGCCCGCGCCCAGCGGCCCGTAGATGTCCAGGATGCGGCGGCCCACCAGCGAACGGCGAGCCACCTGGATCACCGTCTCGTTGAGGCGCGCCCACTCCTCTTCGCGCAGCGGGTTCTCGGCATGTCCAAGGAAGTCAGGCATCTGTGTCTCCGTCACGAGCGGCGGCAGAGGAGGGGAGAGGAGAAGGCAGGAAACAAAAGGGTTCTAACGACCGCCACCGGAGCCGCCGCTTCCACCGCCGCGGCGCAGGCTGCCGATGGTGAGCGGATGGCCGTTGGCGGAAGGCGGCGGCGCGGGGACGCCATAGATGAGCCGCTGGGGCGGCAGGGACGTCAGGGGCTCGTTCGCCAGGCGGCCCAGCGCGGGCGGGGCGGGTGGCGCCGCATGCACGGGTTCGGCGGCGGGCAAGGCGGGCTCCGAGGGGACACCCCCCACGGCGGCCTGGAAGTGGCCGGGGACGAAGGGCTTGGCGAAGTGCGCGTCCTGCCCCTTGTCGAGCATGCGGAGCATGTGGGTCGCCTCGGACACGTGCTCCTTCTCCTCCGCCGCCAGGTGGAGGAAGAAGGCCTTGACCTCCGGGAGGGAGGAGTCCTCGGCGAAGGCCTCGTACTCGTTGATGGTCTCGAGTTCGCGCGCCAGGACGGCGCGGATGCGCGCGACGTCGGACCGCTCGGTGTCGGACTTTCCGGCCATTGGGGGCGGACCCTCGCAACCCGTGGGGTGACCGTCAAGTGAAACAGCGGTCGAAGGGTTTCCTGCTGCATGCCGAAGAACGCCGGACGTAGAGTCCGCGCCTTCGTGACCGCCCCCGCGCCCGCCTCGCCCCCTCCCGCCGGCTCTCCGGCAGCCCCTCTTCCGTCCAGCCCTGAACGCAGCGCGGGAGGCCGGGGCGCGATGCTGGTGGGCATTGGCATCCTGGCGTCGCGGCTGATGGGGCTGGTGCGCGAGCGGGTCTTCGCGCACTACCTTGGCAACGCGGAGGCCGCCGCCGTCTTCAAGGCCGCGCTGCGCATCCCCAACTTCCTCCAGAACCTCTTCGGCGAAGGCGTGCTGTCGGGCTCCTTCATCCCCGTCTACGCCCAGCTCCTGGGCAAGAAGGACGCGGACGAGGCGGACCGCGTCGCGGGCGCGGTGTTCGGCCTGCTGGCCATGGCCACCGCCGTGATGGTGGCGCTGGGCATGCTGGCCACGCCGCTGTTCGTGGACCTCATCGCGCCGGGCTTCACGGGCGGCGAGCGCGACCTGGCCGTGCGGCTGGTGCGAATCCTCTTCCCGGGCACGGGCTTCCTGGTGCTGAGCGCGTGGTGCCTGGGCATCCTCAACAGCCACCGGCGCTTCCTCCTGTCCTATCTGGCGCCCGTGGTGTGGAACGTCGTCATCATCGCCACGCTGCTGGTCGTGGGCAGCCTGCACGGCACGTCCGGGGGGCGGGCCTCGGAAGAAGCCGTGACGGAGTGGCTGGCATACGGCGTGGTGCTGGGCAGCTTCCTCCAGTTCGCGGTGCAGGTGCCCACGGTGATGCGCCTGTTGGGGCACTTCCGCCCGGTGGTGTCGCTGGCCAGCGCCTCCGTGCGCCAGGTGATGAAGAACTTCGGCCCGGTGGTGCTGGGGCGCGGCGTGGTGCAGTTCAGCGCGTGGGTGGACACCGCCTTCGCGTCGCTCATCTCCAACCGCGCGCTGTCGTCGCTCCTCTACGCGCAGACCATCTACCTCATCCCGGTGAGCCTCTTCGGCATGGCGGTGTCCGCCGCGGAGCTGCCGGAGATGGCGCGCGCCACGGCGGAAGGGGATGCCCAGGCGCACGCGAAGCTGCGAAGCCGCATCGACTCGGGCTCGCGCCGCATCGCCTTCTGGGTGGTGCCCTCCGCCGTCGCGCTCTTCTTCCTCGGGGACCTGGTGAGCGGTGCGCTCCTGCAGACGGGCCGCTTTGGCGCCTCGGACTCGCGCTACCTCTGGTACCTGCTGATGGGCGCGGCGGTGGGCCTGGTGGCGTCCACCGCGGGCCGGCTCTACGCCTCCGCCTTCTACGCGCTGAAGGACCCCAAGACGCCCCTGCGCTACGCCATCGTGCGCGTGGCCCTGGGCACCGTGAAGGCCTGGTTCCTGGCGCTGTGGCTGCCGGAGCGGCTGGGCCTGCCCCGGGAGCTGGGCGCGGCGTTCCTCACCTTGTCCAGCGGCATCGTCGCCTGGGTGGAGACCACGCTCCTGCGCCGCAAGCTGCGCACCATCGTAGGGCCCGTGGGCCTGCCTTCGGGGCTGCTGCCCCGGCTGTACGGCGCGGCGGTGGTGGGCGGGCTCGTGGCCCTGGCCGTCAAACAGGGCCTCACCGGCCTTCTGGGTCCCATGCCCGGGGTGGGGGCGGAGTGGGGCGGGACCCTCCTGGTGCCGCCCCGGCTGCACCCGGTGCTGGGCCTGATGGCGACGGCGGTGCCCTTCGGCGTCGTCTACTTCGCCATCTCCGCCGCGCTGGGCGTCCCGGAGGCGGGCGCCGTCTTCCGCAAGGTGGGCCGGAAGCTGGGGCTCGCCCGGTAGACGCGGCGCGGCGCCCGGCGGGACGGCTGCCCTCCAGGCGGTGCCTGGGGGCTCAAACGGAATGCAGGACAGCCCCCTTTCCGTTGGGATAGGAGGCCGATTGTGAAGGGGATGGCCGCATGCGGCTTCCTCCGGGCATGGCGCGCGTGTAATGTCCGCCGCCTTTTTCAAGAGGCCCTGACTTCAAGGAAGTCCCGGGTCGGAAATCGTCAACGGAAGGTCTCGGCAGTGAGCGACGAGAAGAGCGGCGGAAATTCGGGCGGTCCTGGCGGTTTCGGTCCCAAGAAGCCGAAGGCCACGTTTGGCGACGTGATGCTGGGCATCCCTTCGGGGGGCCAGGGCAACGAGCGCGGCGGTGGCCGTGGCGGCCGCGATGAGAAGAGTGGGCCAGGCCGCGGTGATCGCGGTCCTCGCGACGCCCAGTCGCAGCCCCGTCCCCAGGGCGACGCGCCCCGCGGTGGCGGCGAGCGCGGCGGTGGCCGTGGCGGCGAGCGCCGGGGTGGCGGAGGAGGCGGCGGCGAGCGCCGTCCGTCCGGCCCCATGGTGGTCGTGAAGCGGGCCTCGGGCTCCATCGAGACGCGCGCCCTGGAGGGTGAGAAGCCCGCCGAGGCGACCGCGACCGCGGAGCAGACGGGCGCCGACGCGCAGGCCTCCGCGGCCTCCACGCCGGCTCCGGCCCCGCGTCCGGTGACGCCGGCCCCCGCGCCGTCCAGCCCGCTGTACGAAGAGGTCCCTGAGACCGAGTCCTTCGCGGACATGTTCGAGGCGCAGGTCAAGGACGGCGGCGCTCCCGGCCGCCGCGGCGTGCGCATTGGCGAGAAGGTCGCCGGCACCATCTTCCAGCTGGGCGCGGACACCGCGTTCGTGTCTCTGGACGGCTCCGCGAAGTCGGAGGCGATGATCGAGCTGCGCGAGCTCAAGGACGACGAGGGCATCCTGCGCTTCGGCGTGGGTGACCGCCTGGAGGCGCACGTCGTGGAGATGGGTGCCCGGGGTATCCAGCTCAGCCGCGCGCTGGCCAAGGGCAACGCGTCCTTCGCGATGCTCGCGGAGGCCCGCGCCTCCGGCATGCCGGTGGAAGGCCTGGTCCTCAGCGTGAACAAGGGTGGCGTGGAAGTCGCCATCGGTGAGACGCGCGCCTTCTGCCCCATCAGCCAGCTGGACATCCGCTTCGTGGAGAAGCCGGATCAGTTCATCGGCGAGAAGCTCCAGTTCCGCGTGACGGAAGTGCGCGACCGCAACGTCGTGCTGTCCCGCCGCTCGCTGCTGGAGGACGAGCAGCGCCGGCTGGCCACGGAGACGCGCAAGACCCTGGCCGTGGGCAAGACGGTCAAGGGCAAGGTCTCCGGCGTGCGCGACTTCGGCGTGTTCGTGGACCTGGGCGGCGTGGAGGGCATGGTCCCCGTCTCCGAGCTCTCCTACACGCGCGTCGCGCACCCCAGCGACGTGGTGAAGCAGGGCGACGACGTGGAGGTGGAGATCCTCCGGATGGAGGAGGGCCAGCCCAACTCCCCGGACAAGTCCAAGCAGAAGGAGCGCATCACCCTGTCGCTGCGTTCGCGTCAGGAGGATCCGTTCAAGAAGGCGCTGGAGGAGATCAAGGAGGGCGACCGCCTGCAGGGCAAGGTCGTCCGGCTCCAGCCCTTCGGCGCGTTCGTGGAGCTGCGCCCGGGCGTGGACGGCCTGGTGCACATCTCCGCGCTGAGCGACCGGCGCATCGCGCACCCGCGCGACGCGGTGAAGGAAGGCGAGGTCATCTGGGTCTCCGTCGAGAAGATCGACCCGAATGACAAGCGCATCGGCCTGCGCCGCATCTCCGAGGAGGAGGCCCAGCGTCCTCCCGAGGAGCGTCCCGCGAAGGAGGCCCAGGCAGCGTCGGCTTCCAAGGAGCCCTCGGCGCCCCGTCCCAAGGTGGGCGCGGTCGTCGTCGGCAAGGTGGATCGGCTGGAGCCCTACGGCGTGTTCCTCGCGTTCCCGGGCGGCAAGGGTCTCATCCCGGCCAGCGAGACGGGCACCGACCGCGGCACGGACATGCGCAAGCACTTCTCCATCGGCCAGGAGCTGAAGGTGGCGATCATCGACATCGACGCCTCCGGGAAGATCCGCCTGTCCATCCCTGGCGCCATCCGCGCGGAGGAGCGCGCCGAGGTGGAGGCGTGGCAGAAGACGCAGCAGCCGCAGGGCGCTGGCAAGAAGGGCTTCGGCACCTTCGCGGATCTGCTCAGCAAGCTGGGCAAGTAGTGACGTCACGCCTTCTCGGCGCTCGCGCGAGACAATGCGATGGGGCGCCGAGATAGGTGTTGACGGTAGCGAGAGGGTTCGGTACTTACCCTCTCGTTCTCGCCGCGGGGTGGAGCAGCCTGGTAGCTCGTCGGGCTCATAACCCGAAGGTCGCAGGTTCAAATCCTGCCCCCGCAACTTGAAAAGCCCGGGGTCGAAATGAAAGTTTCGACCCCGGGTGTTCAAAGCGAAAACAGCAGTACCGCGTCACGGTGACGCGGGGTGGAGCAGCCTGGTAGCTCGTCGGGCTCATAACCCGAAGGTCGCAGGTTCAAATCCTGCCCCCGCAACTCTGAGAGGGCCCCGGTGGAAACGCCGGGGCCCTTTCGCTTTTTCAGCGTCTGGCTTTTCCGCCCGCGGCTTTGGACGGGCGCAATGTCTCGACGGGCAGGAGCGGGTGCTCCTCGAAGTGGCCGCGCGCCGTGCGGACGAACGTGCCCACGTTCGCGGAGGCGCTCCGGCGTCCGGGGTAGATGACGCTCACGGGGATGGGAGGCGGCGCGAACGCTTCGAGGACCAGGACGAGCCGGTCTGCGAGCACGGCGTCCGCCACCTGGTACGAAAGCGTGCGCGCGATGCCGAGGCCTTGCTCCGCCGCCGCGATGGCCGCGTCCGCGCTGTTGAGGATGAGGCGGGGCTGGATGCGCACCGGCTTCTCCCTTTCGCCGAACCGCCACTCGTTCGTCGCGTCGAGGTTCTCGAAGGCGATGAGCTCATGGCGGTTCAGCTCGGCGGGCGAGCGGGGTGACCCACGCTGCTTCACGTAGTGGGGGCTGGCCACCAGCACGCGGCGGACGGTGCCGACCTTGAGGGCAATGAGGCTGCTGTCCTTCAGGTCCCCCAGGCGGACGGCCGCGTCGATGCCTTCGTCCACGAGGTGCTGGTTCCTGTCCGACAGGTGCAGGCGGACGGACAGGGCCGGATGCGCCGCGAGCAGCTTCTGGACTACGGGCAGGACGTGGAGCCGCCCGAAGACGATGGGCGCGGAGAGGTGAAGTTCGCCTCGGGGTTCGGCGTTCTCTCCCCGGACGCGGCGGTCGGCCTCATCCAGGTCCTCCAGCAGCCGCTGGCAGCTCTCCAGATAGATCTGTCCCCGTTCGGTGAGGCGCACGGAGCGCGTCGTGCGCGTGAGGAGCGCGAGCCCGAGCCGCTCCTCCAACTGGGCGATGGCCCGCGTCGCCACGGATGGAGAGATGCGGAGGAGGCGGGACGCGCCCGTGAAGCTTCCCTGCCTGGCGACGGCGACAAACGTCCGGAGCGTGAAGAGCTGGTCCATGATTCTTGCGAATTTGGCAATGAAGTCTTGCCTGTCCCGCTGATTATTTCACCTGCCTTGATGGCTATACGTGGTGCATCAAGGGAGAAAGCCATGGGCCGTTTCGCGAGACTCGCCTTCACGCCAGCGGTGAAGGCGTTGCAGGAACAGCACGGGAGCCGTGGGGCCTACGCGCGGATGGAGAGGGCAGGGGACGCACCGGACGTGCTCACGCCCGACGAGGCGGAGTTTCTGTCCCAGCGTGACAGCTTCTACATGGCCAGCATGGGCGCGAACGGCTGGCCCTACGTCCAGCACCGGGGCGGTCCGCCGGGCTTCGTCCGGGTGCTGGATCCCCACACGCTGGGCTTCGCGGACTACCGGGGGAACAAGCAGTACATCTCCGCGGGCAACGTCAGCGAGAACGACCGGGTCGCGCTCATCTTCGTGGACTACCCGAACCGTGCGCGCCTGAAGGTCCTGGCGCACGCGTCCGTCATCACCCGCGAAACGGATCCCGCCACGATGGAGCGCCTGGAGGTTCCCGGGCAGGGCGCGAAGGCCGAGCGCGGCTTCGTGCTCCGCGTGGAGGGCTTCGACTGGAATTGTCCCCAGCACATCACGCCCCGGTTCACCGAGGCGGAGCTGGACGAAATGCTGCGTCCGGTGTCGACCGAGCTTCAGACGCTCCGCGCGGAGAACCGCTCCCTGCGCGAGGAACTGGAGCGCCTGAAGCGGTCTCCGGTTTGACCCTGGACCTACGGTCGGGTAGGTTACGGTCCGGTAGGTTTGGCCATGGAGGCAAGAGCCATGAACAGCCAGTCGCCAGGCGTACGGAAGAACGGGGATGCCCTGCGGGGTGCCAGCCGCCTCGCGGTGCAGGCCACCCGGGGCGTGATGGGGCTCGTCGAGGAGGTGCACTGCACCATCGCCAGCGGGCCGTCCGTCCTGGGTAGGCCGCTGGAGCGCCCGGCGCGGGCCGTGACGGGGTGGATCTACTCGACACTCCAGGAGGCCACGCGGCACGTCGGGGCGGGGCTCGATGCCGTGCTCACGCGGCTCTCGCCGTGGCTGGGTGACAGTGCTCCGGGGCCTCAGCGGGAGGCGGTGGTCTCCGCGCTGAACGGTGTGCTGGGGGATGCGCTGGAGGCGCAGGGCAACTCGCTCGCGATTCCGATGGCGTTCCGGGTCCACGGGCAGCCGTTGTGCCTGGAGCCCGAGGCCCTGCGCGACGCGCTCCCGGAGGCAGGCAGCCGGCTGCTCGTGCTGGTTCATGGCTCCTCGATGAACGACCTTCAGTGGAGCCGGCGGGGGCATGACCATGGCGCGGCACTGGCGCGCGACCTCGGCTACACGCCTGTTTATCTCCACTACAACAGCGGGCTGCACATCTCCCGGAACGGGCGTGCGCTCTCCGCGTTGCTGGAACAGCTCGTGGCCTGCTGGCCCGTGCCGCTCGAATCGCTGACGCTCCTGGGCCACAGCATGGGGGGACTGGTGGCGCGGAGCGCGTGCCTCGCGGCGGAGGCCGAGGGCCAGGGTTGGCGCCCCCTGTTGCGTGGGCTCGTCTGCCTTGGTTCGCCCCATCACGGTTCGCCGCTGGAGCGCGGTGGAAGCTGGGTGGACGTGCTGCTGGAACTCAGTCCGTACAGCGCGCCGTTCGCGCGCCTGGGACGGATCCGCGGTGCCGGGGTCACCGACCTGCGCTTCGGCAACGTGCTCGACGCGCACTGGGAGGGGCGGGAGCGCTTCGGGTGGGGTGGGGATGCTCGTCGCGGCCTCACGCTGCCGGAGGGCGTGGCCTGCTACGCGATCGCGGCGACCACCGCGAAGGCGTTGGCGGACCGGCTGCCCGGTGACGGGCTGGTCCCGGTGGACAGCGCGCTCGGGCGGCATGCCCTGCCGGAGCTGACGCTGCGGTTCCCGGAAGCGAACCAGCGCATCATTCTGGGCGCGAACCACCTGGATCTGCTCGACCACCCGGAGGCCTACGCCGCGCTTCGAGCGTGGCTCGCTTCCTGAGCGGATCCGCGCGCTACAGCGGCTGGACGTGATCCGCGATGCGGCCCGAGGCCAGCAACTCACGCAGCTCATCGGCCATGCGGTCGCCCTCGGTCAGCACCTGTCTCCACGCGCGGATCCGATCCTCGGCCTTCATCACCGTGAAGTCAGAGCGGTCCGGGATGCGTCCACCGGGCAGCCGCGCCAGGTGCGCGGGTGACGGCGTGATGATCAGCGCGCGGCGGAAGTTGAGCGGCCCCGCGCGGCGCCACCTGAGTGACTTGTCGAACCAGCCGGGCACCACGTACGGATAGAAGTGCGGATAGAGCACCAGCCCGTCGCCCGTCCCGTAGTCGACGTCCAGGTGGTAGTCGACGACGCCGCCGTCCCGGTACGTACCCGCCGGCGCACCCGGGATGTCACGAACGCCCGCGAGCACCATCGGAATGGAGCCCGAAGCGATGAGCGCGGGGCGCAGGTTGTCGCGGGTGAGGGGACGGTGAACCGACGGCAGATCCTTGAGTCCGGCGAAGGGACTGGTGTCCCCGGCGGTGTGGAACACCACGCGCTCCATGTGGAGCCCCAGCGTCCGGCGGCTCACCGCGTTCGCGAGCGCGCCCAGCACGAAGCCCGCGAGCTGGACACGGGACTGCTCCATCGCCAGCAGGCCCTTGCACCGGGTCGTCACCACATGCAGCCGTGCCCACGGGTGCGTGATGATCTCCTCCACGCCATCCGGGCCCAGAAGTGACTCCAGCACCGTCGCGCTCACCTCGCTGACCAGCGCAGGCGGAGGCTTGGGCGGATAGCGCTGCTCCAGGTACGCGTCCGCGAAACGCCGTAGCGCGGCCACCGGGCTCTTCTGCGCCAGGCACGCCAGCCGCCAGCTCCCGATGGAACTGCCGATGAGATGCAGCGGCCGGGTGCGCGGCTGCTGGAGGAACTCGCCAAACAGCACGCGGTCGATTCCCTCCAGCCCCAGCCACTTCGGGCCACCGGAAGCGCCCGGAAGGATGTCCACGTCCTCCGCACGCAGTCCGCGCTCCCGGAGGATGCGCAGGGCGTCGGGGCCCGCAAGCAGGGTCAGGCTCTGGCTCATCGCGGGCGCGGACCCTAGCAGTCTGGCTTGGGCGGGTGCTCAGCGCTCGTCGTCCGACCGTTCCGAATCCAGCGGATGGAGTGTCACCACCTGGTGCCCGTCCTCCGGTTCGGTGCGCGCCTTCTCCAGCTCCTCTGGCGTCTGGGGCGCCCGTTCGGAGAACCCGTCGTTCTCCAGATGCCGCTGGCGCTGCTCACTGGTCTCGCCGTAGCCCTCCAGCTTCTTGCCCGCCATGGTCGTCTTCTCCTGCGAAAGGTGAACCTCAAGGCTTGGGACGACGCCCTGTGGGCGCAAGCGGTGGTCTGCCCGGACGGCCGCACGCTCCAGGAGCGGGGCTCCAGCGGGCGCTCACTCCTCCAGCGTTCCCACGGAAGGGGCCGCGCCGTCGCGCTCGCGCTGGGCCTCCAGGTAGGCGGAGAAGCCCGCCTTGGACTGGATGCGGAACACCGGGATCCGCGGCAGCACGTCGTCCGCGAAGGCGTATTGCTCGCAGACGAGGCTCGCGCGCAGGGCGCCTTCCGGGCCTCCGGTGAAGGGCTGGACCTCGTGCTGGAGGTTGCCCCGGAAGTGGACCAGCAGGCCCGGCCGGGGCCGCAGCTCGCCCTGGAGCTGGTTGTCGCGCAGCAGCCGCAGCGCGCCTCCCTGCACGCCTTTCGGAACCCGCAGGTACAGGACGCTCACGTGTTCGGGCGTCGCGTCCGGGACGCCGCTCGGTTCCTGCAAGGTCGCATCGATGTGCCGTCCCACCGGCGTGCCCGCGTCCAGCAGCAGCAGGTTCAGATAGAACGCGTTGGGACGCAGACGTGTGTCACGGCCGCCGAACCAGCGCTGCGTCCACGGCAACAACCCGCGCGCGCTGTCGTCGTCGAGGATGCGGCGCAGGTAGGCGGACAGGAACGGGAAGCGGGCCTCCAACGTCGCGCGGCCTTCTCGCGTGAAGATGAACGCGAAGCCCCGGCTCGCTCGGAACGTCCCCATCAACGGACTGCGCGCGACGAAGCGGGAGCCGAGCAGGGCATCCCCCAGGGACTCCAGCTCGGCGCGGGGCAGGGCGTCGCGGTGGGTGACGTACTCGGGCACGGACCGGACGGTAGCGCCTTCCCGGCGCGCACGAGAGGGGAACCGCCACCGCTCGCCTCCTTCCCGGCCGGGCCCTTGGCTACAGGGAGGCCTGCTTCGCGCTGGCCTTCGTCTTGCCCAGCATGTGCAGCAGCGCCTTCTCCGAGCAGTGCATGCCTTCGCCCGAGTTCGCCGCCAGCTCGTCCACGGATCGGAAGTAGCGGTCCACCACCTGGCCCCGCTCGAACAGGACGAGCACGGACGGATAGATGTACGACGCCTTCGCCACCGCGGGTGTGTTGCCCAACTGCTCGGAGGCCTCGCGCACCGCGGCCACCATGCTCTTCTTGAGCACGGTCTTCTTCACCGGGCCGCCGTCGCCGTCCTCCTTCACGCGCTCGCGGGCCCTCGCCAGCGCGCAGGCGCAGATGAGCGTGCCCGCCCAGGTGCGGAAGTCCTTGGCGCTGTAGCCGGGGCCCATCACCTGCTGGATGTACTCGTTGATGTGCCGGCGCCGCACGTCCACCACCGCGCCGTCGTCGAGCACGAACTTGAAGACGTCTCGCCCGGACACCTTCAACAACCGCCGCACGAGCGTCGCCACGCGCCGGTCCTTCAGCTCGCGGTGCTGCCGCACGCCGGACTTGCCCGGGTAGTCGAACACCACCGTGTCGCCATGCACCTTCACGTGCCGCGCCCGCAGCGTGGCCAGCCCGAAGCTGCCGTGCTCCTCCGCGTAGCGCTCGCTGCCCGGACGGATGAAGCAGGTGCCCAGGATGCGCAGCATCCCCGCGAGCACCCGCTCCCGGCCCAGCCCCCGCTTGCGCAAGTCCTTGCTCACCTGGCGCCGCATCTTCGGCAGCGCCTGCGCGAAGCCCACGATGCGCTGGTACTTCGCATCCCGCTGCTTCTGCGTGTGCGCCTCGCTGTAGCGGTACTGCCAGCGGCCCGCCCCGTCCCTGCCCACCGCTTGAAGCCGCGCGGAGGCCTTGGGCGAGATGGCCACGTCCGTCCAGGCGGGTGGCAGGCGCAGCGCGTCGATGCGCTCCCGCTCCGCTTGCGACACCGCGCGGCCCTTCGAATCCACGTAGCGGAAGCCGCGCTTCATCGTCCCCAACCGCCGGTGGCCGTCCTGCCGCAGCCGCTCCAACTGGGTCATTCCCCGGCGGGGCGGGACGCGCTCGGATTCTGAGACGGTGGCTTGGGAGGGCATCGCCTCCCTGTAGTGCGCAGTCCACGCCGGGGCGACAATCCGGTTGCCCCCTGTCGGCAGGGGGAGCAGGCGGCCAGAAAAGCCCCTGGCGGCATTTTCGGATATGGGTGCAGTCGTTTAGAGTTCGTTGCGACTCCCACCTCTCAATTTATTCCCGAGGCATGACGACCTTTCTCGACGCCCTCCTGGCGTTTCCGACCGCGATCTTCACCATCCTCCTCGGAGTGGTGCTGGCCTACTGGCTGTGCGTGATCATCGGCGCGGCGGGCATCGACATGCTGGATGGCGACTCGGCCCTGGAGGGCGGCGCCAAGGCGATGAGCGGCGCGTTCGAGGGCGGCGCCAAGGCCACCTCGGGGATCCTGGAAGGTGGCGCGAAGGCCCTCGGGGGCCATGACGTCGGCCACGCGGGGCACTCGCACCTGCACGACGCGGAGGCCGCCACCGGCCTGCTCGCGGCGCTGGGCTTCGGGGGCATCCCCGTCACCGTGTCGGTGAGCCTGGTGGTGTTCCTCTCCTGGTCGCTGTCGCTGCTCGGCGGACAGGCCACGCACTCGGCGCTCTCCATGTTGCCCTCGTGGCTCGTGAGCACGGGCCTGGGCCTCGCTTGCGCGACGGTGGGCACGGTGGTGGGCGGGCTCGCGGTGCGGCCCCTGCGCCCCATCTTCATCGCCAAGCGCGCCCCGGGCCGCGATGCGCTGATGGGCCGCGTGTGCACCATCTCCAGCGGCAGCGTGACGGCGAAGGACGGTCACGCCACTTTCGACGATGGGGCCGCGGGCCTCATCCTCAACGTCTTCTGTGACAAGCCCAATGAGCTCAAGCGCGGTCAGCCGGCGTTGATCCTCGGCTACGACGCGGAGCGGGGCGTGTACGAGGTGGAGCCGGTGGACTGGCTCCTCCCCCAGGAAATGGAGCAGCTGCGTGATCCGCTGAAGGCAGCGGCCGTCGCGCGAGCCCGCTCACATCGATGAACATTGGCGTCCTCCGGGCTCCTCCGGACGGGCGCGACAATCGGCACCGGGTGGCTTTCGCGGGGGACCCCGAGTGCTTGGAAAAAGGCCCGCCCAACGGACTTCACAGGATAGGCCATGGATCCCATCACCAGTGTGGCAATCGCCGGCGTCGCTATCATCATCTTCTTCGGCATCTTCGTCAGCGTGGCCAAGTTCTACCGGCAGGTGGATCAGGGCAAGGTGCTCATCGTCAACACGCTGAAGACGGAGCCCACGGTCACCTTCACCGGCTCCGTGGTGCTGCCCATCGTGCACCGCGCGGAGGTGATGGACATCTCGCTGAAGACGGTTGAAATCGACCGCCGCGGCAAGGAAGGCCTCATCTGCCAGGACAACATCCGCGCGGACATCAAGGTCACCTTCTTCGTGCGCGTGAACAAGACGCGTGAAGACGTGCTCAAGGTGGCCCAGTCCATCGGCTGCGCCCGCGCGTCGGATCAGGAGACGCTGGAGAACCTCTTCGAGGCCAAGTTCTCCGAGGCCCTCAAGACGGTGGGCAAGTCCTTCGACTTCGAGCAGCTCTACACCAAGCGCGACGAGATCAAGGACAAGGTGGTGGAGACCATCGGCCGCGACCTCAACGGCTACATGCTGGAGGACTGCGCCATCGACTTCCTCGAGCAGACCCCGGTGGAGATGCTCGACAAGGACAACATCCTGGACGCGCAGGGCATCCGGAAGATCACCCACCTCACCACCGAGCAGAACGTCTTCACCAACGAGCTGAAGCAGTCCGAGCGCATGGCGGTGACCAAGCGCAACGTGGAAGCCGACGAGGCCATCTTCGCCCTCGAGCGTCAGCGCGAGGAGGCGGCCGCCAAGCAGCGCCGCGAGATCGACATCATCCAGGCGCGTGAGACGGCCGAGGCCGACCGCGTGAAGAGCGAGGAGTTCGCCAAGGCGCAGCTGGCGCGCATCAAGGCGGAGGAAGAGATCGCCATCAACGAGGAGAACAAGCAGCGCCAGGTGCAGGTGGCCCAGAAGAACCGCGAGCGCGTGGTGGGCGTGGAGACCGAGCGCGTGGAGAAGGACCGCGCCCTGGAGGCCATCAACCGCGAGCGTGAGACGGAGCTGCAGCGCATCGCGAAGGAGAAGGCGCTGGAGTCGGAGAAGAAGGCCATCGCCGACGTCGTCCGTGCCCGCATCGCGGTGGAGAAGACCGTCGCCCAGGAAGAGGAGAACATCAAGGACCTGCGCGTGACGGCGGACGCCAGGCGCACCAAGGACGCGATCATCATCACCGCCCAGGCGCACGCGGAAGAGGCGTCCGTGAAGGACGTCACGGCCGCGGAAGCGAGCGCGAAGATCTCCGTGTTCCTCGCCAAGGAGAAGCTGACCCTGGCCGAGGCCGACCTGGAGGCCGCGGACAAGCAGGCCAAGGCGAAGATGCGGCTGGCCGAGGGCATCCAGGCCGAGTCCGCCGCGGCGGGCCTGGCCAGCGTGCGCGTGCGTGAAGCGGACGCGGTCGCCACGGAGAAGCTGGGCATGGCGCAGGTGCGCGTGAAGGAGGCCGAGGCCTCCGTCATCGAGAAGCAGGGCCAGGCGCAGGCGTCCGCGGTGCGCGAGAAGCTGCTCGCCGAGGCCGCGGGTGCGGAGCAGAAGGGCCTGGCCAACGCCCGCGTGCAGGAGGCCGAAGCCACCGCCATCCACAAGCGCGGCGAGGCGGAAGCGTTCGCCACGCGCGAGAAGCAGCTGGCCGAGGCCGCCGCCATCCAGGAGAAGCTGATGGCAGAGGCCCGGGGCCTGTCGGAGAAGGCCGCCGCGATGAAGGCCCTGGACGGCGTGGGCCGCGAGCACGAGGAGTACCGCCTGCGCCTCCAGAAGGAGCGCGACGTGGAGATGGCCGCCATCAACGTCCGCAAGGAGATTGCCCAGGCCCAGGCCACGGTCCTGGCCCAGGCCTTCACCAACGCGAAGTTCCAGATCGTCGGCGGCGACGGGAAGTTCTTCGAGAACTTCGTCAAGGCCGTGTCCTTCGGCAGCTCGGTGGACGGCGCGCTGGACCACGGCGAGTCGCTGAAGAAGGCGCTCGGTGGCTACCTCAACGGTGAGAAGGACCTGCCGGCGGACCTGAAGGAGATCCTCTCCAAGCCGGGCCTCAGCAACGACGCGCAGAACCTGGCCGTCGCGGCGCTGCTCAACCGGATGTCGGTGAGCCCCACGGAGTCCACCGCCGCCGGCATCAAGGCGCTGGTGCAGTCGGAAGCCGCGGCCCTCGCGCAGAAGCAGCAGGGCTGAAGCCTCCCGCCAATCGCAACTCCTTTCCGGTGAACATCCATGGCAACTGACAGCACCAAGACCCCGGGCACCCAGGTGCCTGGGGGCGAGGCGACGCTGGAGGGCGGCAGCTACGAGGTCATCCGTGCGCGCCTCCTCTCCCAGGCGGACGCGCTGGCGACCCAGGCGAACGACCTCAACGGGCGGCGCAAGGCGCTGTTCGGTGGCACGGAGCTCACCGTCATTGGCAACGAGCGGGTGCGCACGGAGAACAACTGCGTCCCCCGCGACATCGTCAGCGTCGGGAAGTACCTCCTCTTCGGCTACAACGTCTTCATCGGCCTGAAGAAGGAGACGAACGTCTCGGACGTCTTCTCGCTGCACCGCTTCGAGAAGACGGCCGAGGGCTTCGACTTGTCCGCCGTGCCTCCCACGGAGGCCGGCGGCTTCCTCGCGGACCCCCGGTTCGTGAAGGACTTCGGCGAGCTGTACAAGTACTACAAGGACGCGAAGCTGCTGCAGCTGCGGCGGCGGGACTCGCGCCTGCTCGCGGTGTTCCAGACGGGCCTGTCCGCGCGCGACCTCAAGGTCTTCCGCTTCAACGTGGACGTAGAGGGCCGCGCCACCTACGTGGACAACCAGGGCGAGCGCGACCACGTCTACCCGCCGTCGCACGACTTCGAGTGGACGGTGGCCACGCGCGAGCAGTACGTGCTGGGCCAGCACCCGCACGTCAACGTGTTGGATCAGGTCTTCGTGGAGACGGTGAAGGGCGACCTCACCGTGAAGGTGGAGGACAACACCACCACCGGCCTGGGCATCTACAGCGAGCCGGTGGAAGACCCGGACCAGTCGCTGGACGACGCGGAGTTCGCCTGGACGCAGGTGGGCGGGATCATCCTCCTGCGCATCCTGCCGTTCCGGGAGAAGGCGTACCGCTACCTCGTCTTCAACTCGCGCACCCAGCACGTGGTGCGCATCGACGCCATCGGTCAGTCCTGCGTGCGGCTGCCGGAGGACCAGGGCATCGTCTTCCCGGGCGGCTACTACCTCCAGACGGGCGACTACAAGGTCTTCGAGGGCGCGTCGGAGGGGATGGAGTTCCATCAGGCGGTGCGCTCGCCCAACGGGGAGGACGTGCTCTACGTCTTCCACCGCCGGGACGACGGCGCCTACGTGCTCTTCCCGTACAACCTGGTGCGCAAGGAGGTTCAGACGCCGCTGCAGGCGCACGGCATGAGCCTCTTCGCGGACGGCGGGCTGGTGGTGTTCCGCGCCACGTCGCAGGAGCCCACGCGCGTGCACCCCATGCAGGTGTGGCAGACGCCGTTCGTCTCCGACGAGCACGCGGCGAAGCTGCCCCCCGCGCCGGGCTACCTGGGCAAGGTGGGCAACGCGGAGCTGGTGCGCGGCATCAGCGACGCGCTGACGCTGCCGCGCGTGGCGAAGACGGACAAGCCCACGCGCCGCACCTACGAGGACCTGGTCGCCGCGGCCACTCGCGCCCTGGACGCCTACTACTGGTTGTCCCACGCGGAAGTGGGGCTCCAGGAGCCCATCGAGCTGCTGCGCCGCACCTCCGAGCTCATCATCGATGAGTTCGAGAAGGTCCTCGCGATGCGCAAGCGCGCGGAGGAGTCGCTCGCGCAGGCGCTGCAGACGCAGGAGACGCTCCTGCTCAACGCGCAGCCGGAGGGGCTCACGGACGCGGAGGGCTTCATGCGCGCGCTGGCGGACCTGCGCCGGCACCGCGGGCATCTGATTACGTTGAAGGACGTCCGCTACATGGACCTGGGGCGCGTGGACGCCCTGGAGCAGGCGGTGGTGGCCGCGTCCGACGCGGTGAGCACCGCGTGCGTGGACTTCCTCCAGAAGGGTGAAGCGCTCCAGCCCCTGGCCTCGCGGCTGGACGGGCTGCTGGAGCGGCTGGAGCCGCTGACGACGACGGCCGAGCTGGCCCCGCTGGCCGAGGACGTGGATCGCACCGCCCAGGGCCTGGAGGTGCTGGGTGAAGTGGTGGGCGGGCTCCAGGTGGGCGACCCGCTGGCCCGGGCCCGGATTCTTGAAGGCATCTCCGAGCTGTTCAGCCGCCTGAACCGCGTACGCGCGGGCCTCCAGGCGAAGCGCAAGGAGCTGTCCGGCAAGGAGAAGCGCGCGGAGTTCGGCGCGCAGTTCAAGCTGCTGGGCCAGAGCATCGAGAACGCGCTGTCGCAGGCGGACTCGCCGGAGAAGTGCGACGAGGCGCTCTCCAAGCTCACCGTGCTGCTGGAGGAACTGGAAGGCCGCTTCGGCGAGTTCGACGAGTTCCTGGGGCAGATCACCCAGAAGCGCGAGGAGCTGCTGGAGGCCTTCGGCGCGCGCAAGCAGGCGCTGGTGGACGAGCGTCAGCGCCGGGCCTCGGGCCTCTTCGGCGCGGCGGAGCGCATCCTCCAGGGCGTGCAGCGCCGGGCGAAGTCGTTCAAGGCGGACGACGAGCTCAACGCCTACTTCGCGTCCGACGCGATGATCCTCAAGCTGCGGCAGCTGGCTGAACAGCTGCTGGCGCTCCAGGACAGCGTGCGCGCGGACGAAGTGCTTTCGCGGGTGAAGTCCGCGAAGCAGGACGCCCTGCGCGCCCTGCGCGACAAGCAGGACCTGTTCGAGGGTGGCGAAGGCCTCATCAAGCTGGGGCCCTACCGCTTCCACGTCAACACGCAGCCGCTGGAGCTGACGCTCGTCCCTCGCGACGGCGCGCTGTACCTCCAGCTCACCGGCTCCGACTACACCCAGAAGGTGGAGGATCCGGAGCTGCTGAAGTACCGCGAGCTCTGGGATCAGCACCTGGTCTCCGAGACGCGCGAGGTGTACCGCGCGGAGTACCTGGCCGCGGGCCTGCTGATGGATGCGGAGGAGGGGAAGGGCGGCCTCACGCTCACTGCGCTGTACGAGGCCGGCGCGCAGGGGCAGCTGATGGAGCGCGTGCGCGCGTACGCGGCGGACCGCTTCGACGAGGGCTACGAGCGCGGTGTGCACGACGCGGACGCGACGGCGCTCCTGGAGAAGCTGCTCGCGCTGCACCAGGGCGCGGGCCTGCTGCGCTTCGCTCCGGTGCCTCGCGCCTGGGCCGCGCTGTACTGGGCGTTCGACCCGGACGACACGCTCCGCGGTGTGTTCCACCGGCGCGCGCGCAGCCTCGCGCGGCTGCGGCAGGCGTTCGACATCGGCTCGGACCTGGTGGCGCTGGGTGACGAGCTGGGCGAGCGCGTGCTCGCGTTCCTCCAGGGCCACGGCCTCACGGCTTCGCCCGCGGAGGGCCGGCAGGCGGGCCGCTACCTCGTGGAGGAGCTGGCGGTGGACCGCCCTCGCTTCACCACCAGCCGCGAGGCCCTGGCGCTGAAGGACGCCTTCCTCTCGCACCTGGACCGCCACGGTTCGCGCACCGCGTTCGATGACGACCTGCGCGGCCTGGAGAAGAACCTGCCGGAGCGCCTGCGCATCGCCCGCGCCTGGGTGGACGCGTTCCTCGCGAAGCGCGAGGGCGGCCCGGGTGACGCGGCGCACGTCGCGCTGGAAGCGGCGGTGGTGCTGCTCACCGAGCGCAAGCTGGACCGCGAGACGGCCGGCGCCATTACCGCCACGGAGGCCACGGGCCTGCTGGGCAGCCACCCGCGCGTCCAGGACCGCAAGCTGTCCCTGCGCCTGGACGAGTTCCTGTCGCGGCTGGGCGAGTTCCGTCAGGTGCGCGTGCCCGCGTACGTGGCCTACCGCTCGTACCTGCGGGACCTGCTGGACCGCGAGCGGCGCAAGCTGCGGCTGGAGGAGCTGACGCCCAAGGTGCTCACGAGCTTCGTGCGCAACCGGCTCATCGACGAGGTGTACCTGCCGCTCATCGGCGCGAACCTGGCCAAGCAGCTGGGCGCGGCGGGCGAGGGCAAGCGCACGGACCGCATGGGCATGCTGCTGCTCATGTCTCCGCCGGGCTACGGCAAGACGACGCTGATGGAGTACGTGGCCAGCCGCCTGGGCCTCACCTTCGTGAAGGTGAACGGGCCGGCGCTGGGCCACTCCGTGAAGTCGCTGGATCCGTCGGAGGCGCCCAACGCCACCGCGCGGCAGGAGGTGGAGCGCATCAACCTGTCCTTCGAGATGGGCAACAACGTGATGCTCTACCTCGACGACATCCAGCACACGGACCCGGAGCTGCTCCAGAAGTTCATCTCCCTGTGCGACGGCCAGCGCCGCGTGGAGGGTGTCTGGAATGGCCAGACGCGCACGTATGATCTGCGCGGCAAGAAGTTCTGCGTGGTGATGGCGGGCAACCCGTACACGGAGACGGGCGAGCGCTTCCGCATCCCGGACATGCTCGCCAACCGCGCGGACACCTACAACCTGGGTGACATCCTGGACGGCAAGGAGGACCTGTTCGCGCTCAGCTACCTGGAGAACGCGCTCACCTCCAACCCGGTGCTCGCGCCGCTGGCCACGCGCGACCCGCAGGACGTGCACCGCCTCATCCGGATGGCCAAGGGCGAGGACGTCCCCTCCGGCGAGCTGAAGCACGGCTACGCGGCGGCGGAGCTGCAAGAGATTGTCGCCGTCTTCCAGCGGCTGTTCCGCGTGCAGCAGGTGCTGCTCAAGGTGAACCTCCAGTACATCGCGTCCGCCGCGCAGGACGAGCGCTTCCGCACGGAGCCGCCGTTCAAGTTGCAGGGCAGCTACCGCAACATGGGCAAGATGGCGGAGAAGGTCGTCTCCGCGATGACGGACGACGAGCTGGAGCGCCGCATCGACGACCACTACCAGGGCGAATCCCAGACGCTCACCACGGCGGCTGAGCAGAACCTGCTCAAGCTCCAGGAGATGCGCGGGCGCCTGACGCCGGAGAAGGCGAAGCGCTGGGAGGAGATCAAGCAGGGCTTCGCCCGCGTGAAGCGCATGGGGGGCAAGGAGGACGACCCCGTGGCGCGCGTCACCGGACAGCTGGGCGCCATCGAGGAACAGCTGGGCTCCGTGCGCGACGCGGTGGTGCAGGCCGCCGCGCAGGCGAACGCCCCCAGCGAGGACACGCCCGTGGCCCCGCACCTGGAGGCCCTGCGCGAGGCCGTGCTGGAGGTGGCCCGCGTCAGCCGCGAGGCCGCCCAGAAGCCGCCGGCCCCGGTGCAGGTGGCCCTCCCGGCGATGCCCGCCCCGGTGGCCCAGGCTCCGGCCACGGACCTGGCCCCGTACCTCAAGCACCTGGCGCACCTGCTCAAGGCCCTCACCGAGCGCGTGGCCGCCCAGGCGGAGGAGGCGCCCACGCTGCGCAACGCGCCCATGCCCCAGGCGCCCGCGCCGGACTTCGGCCCGTACATGGCGCAGCTCTCCAAGGCGATTACTGCCCTGGCGGACCGGCCGGTGTCGGTGTCCCTTCCTTCCCAGGCGGAGTCGCTCCAGCGCGCCGCGAACGGCCCGTCTCCGGCGGAGCTGAGCCGGCAGATCGAGCTGGTGGAGGGGGCGCTGCTGCCCCTGGAGCGCGCCGCCCGCCGCAACGTGCAGGGCGAAGGCGAGCGCATCCAGGCGCTCCAGGTCTGGCAGGGGGTCACTGAAGCCCTGGAGCTGCTGCGCGGCATGCTGCGGCGCTAGGGATTGCGAAAAGGGCTTTCAACGTCTGGCATTGCGCACTAGGACGGGGGGCTGTCTGCCCCCAACCCTGGAGTGCAATCCCATGCTGAACCTCAAGTCTGTTGTCTCTCTTTGCGCCGTCGCGGGCCTCACGGCGTGTGGTGCTGGCGTGGAGGGGGAGGACGGCCTCGCCACCCAGGAGTCCGCGCTGGTGACGGGGACGTCCCAGGGCTGCACCTTCACGGTGTCGTCCGCGACGCGGGCGGGAACCTTTCCTCCCATCTATGACGTCACCGTCACTCGCGCGGCGGATGCCACCTGTGCCTTCGGCGCGGGCAGCGTGGTGGTGGGCTCCTCCACCGGCACTTCGCCCACGCTGTCGCTGGCGGCCAACGACCTGGGCGTGGCCGTGAGCTACACGTACAAGACCAGCGTCAGCGGCAGCTCGCCCCAGTCCCTGGGCCTCAAGCACGTGGATCCGGACACGCTGGCCATCGTCCGCTCCACGGGGCTGTCCATCTTCCTGGGCTCGGGCTCCATCTACTCGGGCAGCCTGTCCATCGCGTCCAACGGGACGACGCTCACCGTGTCCGGCACGAAGAGCGGCACCATCTCCGGCCAGACGGGCTCGGGGAACAACTACGTGGCCAGCTACGTGAACTTCTTCACCAGCACCACGGCCCCGTCCATCATGACGTTCTGATGCCGTGACGGACGGGGCGGCGGAGCGCGCGTCTACTTCTGGGGCGCGAACTGCTCCGCCCCGTCCACGCTGCCGTCGTCCAGCACCTTGTCCACGGAGTCCACCAGCTGCTGGCCGTCCTGTGCGGTGACGCGCAGCTGGAAGCGGCCCTCGCCCACGCCCGAGTCGGTGACGAAGTAGTTGTAGCTCTCTCGCTTCAGCGCCTTCCAATCACCGTCGCGCTTCCACTCCAGCTTCTGGATGGGCAGCCGGTGGTTGCGCACCTGGATGGCCGTCCACCAGGGATTGCTGCCGTCCTTGAAGTGGTACTTCACCGGGCCGGCCACGTCGCAGGACACCGGCGTCCAGGTGATGCTCACCCGGCCGTCCTTCTCCTCCGCGATCTTGTCGAAGGCCTTGCGCGACAGGTCCAGGTGGCCCTTATCGCAATCCGGGCACTGGTCCACGATGCGCACGCGCACGTTGCCCTTGGGCCCCACGATGTCCACGCACTGGCCGCAGGCGGCGCTGTTGTCGTACTGCTCGCGGTTCATCGCGGCCACCATCAGGTCGCCGCCCTTGTCGTAGCTGCAGTTGCCGGCACCGGTGGCGTCGTAGAAGGTCGCAATCCCTTTCTGCTCGGAGCCCAGGGCCACGCCCCCGCCAGAGGCGGAGTCCCCGCATGCCCCACAGGCAAGCGAGGTCAGGGCCAACACCAACGCATTTTGCAACGAAGCGGGTCGGTTCATACCGCGCATTATACACGCGTCGCTCCGCGTCAAGGACAGACAGGACTCCGTGTGTTGGTTCTGTCAGACGGGCTTGTTAGCGTCCGGGCCTTCCCCCTCCCCAAAAAAGGAAAGGAATTCCCATGATGAACAAGCTGACGTCCGTGGTGTGTCTGGGCTCCGCCCTCGTGCTCTCCGCCTGTGGTGGTCCGGAGCAGGAGGACGGCGCGGAGCTCGCGCAGCAGCGCGCGCGGCTGACCACGGCGACCTCGCAGGGCTGTGACTACTCCGTGTCCACGGTGCAGATCACCACCTCGCCGCCGCAGTACGAAGTCGTGTTGACCCGCACGGGCGGCACCAGCTGCACCCTGACGACCGGCGCTTCGCAGGTCATCCAGAGCGTCCCGCTGAGCGCGCCGGGCACCGTGTCGCTCGTCGGCTCGAACCTGGGGCTCGCGGTGGGCTTCGTGATGAAGAACGGATGGAGCGGCTCGGCGGCCCACATCATGGCCGTGCGCGCCGTGGACCCCACGACGCTCTCCACCACGCGCAACGCGGACATCTACTGCGACTACATGACGGGCAGCATCAGCACGGGCAGCATCAGCACCACCGGGACCAACCTGAGCGTCTCCGGCACCAAGGCGTGCAAGATCAACAACAAGTCGGGCACCTACTGGTTCGCGAGCTTCACCGACTTCTTCACCACCACCACGCCCCCCGTCATCACCGTCATCTGAAGCACCCCTGAAAAAAGCCCTGCCCGCCACCGGTGCATCCCCGGTGGCGGGCAGAGCCCCCCTTGCTGCGCGTTCCCCGGTGCGTCGTGCTGGGTGCTGCTTTCAGCGGCCGCTGGCCGACGCGGTCGTCAGCGCGCGGGCCTGGCCGATGAGACGGACGAATTCGGTGCGGTCGGAGTCACCGCCCACGGCGCCCTCCGCCAGCTTCTGCGTGGTGGCCAGGCTCCACCCTTCCGCGGCGGGTGCGGCGCGGAGGATGTCCGCGGTGGCGGCCACGGCGACGGCGAAGCGGAAGTCACTGGACGCGGCCTCCATGGACGGCTTCAGCTTGGCGCGGGTGAGCGGGAAGGCCTGCTCCTTGGCCTCCGTGCCGTTGGGCGCCTTGGCGCGGATGCGCACGGTGGCCAGGTCCTGCGCCTCGCCGGTGAGCTCCACCTCGTAGAGCGCCGTCACGGTGTGGCCCGCGCCAATCTCGCCCGCGTCCACCTTGTCGTCGCGGAAGTCCTTGTCCGCGATGTCGCGGTTCTCGTAGCCCATCAGGCGGTAGCGGGTGACGGCCTTCGGGTTGAACTCCACCTGGAACTTCACGTCCTTCGCGATGACCTCCAGCGTGCCGGTGAGCTGCGTCTCGAAGACCTTGCGCGCCTCCTTCATGCTGTCCACGTAGAAGCTGTTGCCGTTGCCCTTGTCGGCCAACTGCTCCATCAGCGAGTCGTGGTAGTTGCCCATGCCGAAGCCCACCGTGGTGAGGGTGACGCCCTCGGCCACGTACTTCTCGATGCTGGCCAGCATGGCCTTGGGGGTGAGGTTGGGGCCGATGTTGGCGTCGCCGTCCGTGAGCACCACCACGCGGGACACCACGCCGCCCGCGGCCTTCTTCACCGCGTGTTTGTAGGCCGTCTCCATGCCGGAGCCCATGGCCGTGCCACCGCCCGCGACCAGCGTGTCCAGCGCCGCGTGGATCTTCTTCACGTCCGTGGCGGGCGTGGGCGCCAGCACGTCCCGCGTGGAGCCCGCGTAGGTGACGAGCGCCACGGTGTCGTTCTCGTTGAGGTTCTTCACCGCGACCTTGATGGATTCAATGGCCAGCGGCAGCTTGTCCGACGACGCCATGGAGCCGCTGGTGTCCACCAGGAACACCAGGTGCGCGGGCTTGCGCTGCGAGCGGGAGACGACCTTGCCCTGCACGCCCACGCGCACGAACTGGCGGCGCGCGTTGAAGGGCGAGGGCGCGCCCTCCAGGTGCACCGTGAAGGCGCCTTCCTCCGGCGGCGTGTAGCGGTACTTGAAGTAGTTGACGAACTCCTCCACGCGCACCGCGTGGGTGGGGGGCAGCTGGCCCTGCTGCAGGTAGCGCCGCGCCATGGAGTAGGAGGCCGTGTCCACGTCCGCCGCGAAGGTGGACAGGTTGTCCTTGTCCGTCTCGGTGAAGGCGTTGGCCTTGTAGGTCTCGAAGACGTTGCCGCCCTCGGCGACGCCCTTGTCACCGTCCATCTCCATCTTGCGCTTTTCCAGGGGCTGCTGGGGCTGAGCCGGGGCGCCACCCAGGGCGCCCGTCGCCGCGCCCATGGTCATGGCGGCCTTGGCCTCCTTCGCCGGAGGGGCGCGCCGCATGGCGGGCTCCGGTGCAGCCAGGGCGTCGGAAGCCTCACGCTCCTCGACCATCAAGGGCGCGGGCGCGGCGGCGACGTCACCGCGCTTCTTGGCGGCCGGGGCCGCGGCCGGGGTGGAGGGCGGCGGAGGCGCCATCCGGGCGGTGAAGTTCTCGTCCTTGGGGGCGCTCTGGGTGGTCGCCGTGGCCTGGGGCTTGAGCTCGTTGCGCGCCGACACGCCCTGCGCCGGCTCCATCGAGGAGCACGCGCTCACGAGGCTGGCACAGAGGAGGGCACCACTGACGAAGGACACGCGGCGCTTCGAGAAGAAGGGGGACATGGGCGGCTCCGGGACGACGGGAGGAAGTCAGCGTGCCCCTGGAAACGGCCGACCTCCGGAATGGGTTTATCCGGTGAATTTTTCCCGGGTCCGGACGTGGGCCGCGCTTGCGTGGGGGGACCCCTTTTGCGACGGTCCCCGGCCATGGAGACGACACGACCGTTCCGGATTCTGGGCATCCAGCAGATCGCCATCGGGGGGCTGGACAAGGGCGCCCTGCGCAAGCTGTGGGTGGACACGCTGGGCCTGACGGCCCACGGCACCTACCGCAGCGAGAAGGAGAACGTGGACGAGGACATCGTCGTGGCGGGCGCGGGCCCCTTCAAGGTGGAGGTGGACTTGATGCAGCCCGTCAACCCCGACGGCCGTCCCAAGGTGCACGACCCGGCGCTCAACCACGTGGGCCTGTGGGTGGACGACCTGGCGGTGGCCGTCAAGTGGCTGGAAGGGCAGGGCATGCGCTTCACGCCCGGCGGCATCCGCAAGGGCGCGGCGGGCTTCGACGTGTGCTTCATCCACCCGAAGGCCAGTGATCAGTTCCCGCTGAGCGGCGAGGGCGTGCTGATTGAGCTGGTGCAGGCCCCGCCGGAGATCATCCGCGCCTTCGAGCAGGCCGCAGCCAACGCGGCGCACTGAGCAGCCACTGGGTGGCGCGCGCGAAGGCCTTCTTCACCGCGCGCTCCACCGGATCCCACGCGACGCACAGCACGAACGTGCACGCGATGAGCAGCGCGAGCAGGCCGGCGTACTTCAGCCACCCGCTGGAGTCGCCCCACAGCTTCTGGAACGAGAAGACGCCGAAGACGCGGTAGTACAGCAGCATCTCGTGGAAGAAGTACGCGGACAGCGACGCGGTGCCAAAGACTTCCAGGAAGCGGCGCGCGCGCGAGGGCTTCGCGTCCGGCGCCATCCGTCCCTCCACCCACAGCATCACGAGCAGCACCGCGCAGACCCACATGAAGCGGGTGGCGGAGTTGGACGGGTTGGTGACGAAGAAGCGGTGCGGTGGGTAGAGGTTGGTGAGCACGCCCGGCATCAGCGTGCCCAGAAGCCCCAGCGCGATGAGGAAGCCCAGGGCTCGCGCCAGGCCCTTGCGGCCCCACGCGCCCGCGATGCAGCCCGCGAAGGCGCCCAGCCACGCGAAGCCCACCCATGGCACCAGCGGGAAGGGGGCCCAGTTGGACTTGCGCAGGAACGACGCCCAGGGCTCGCCCGCGGAGTCGCTGAAGGGCGCCAGCGCGAACGCCACCATCGCCAGGACGAAGGCGGTGCCCGCGAGCACGCGCGGTCGTGAGGCCAGCAGCGCGGCCATGGGCAGGGTGAGCAGCAGGCACAGCCCCACGCAGTGGAGGATGTCCAGGCGCAGCAGCCACACGGGTTCGGAGCGGATGGGGAACCACACCCAGTTGACGAGCGCGGCGACGGCGAACACCTCCGCGATGCGGCGCAGGTTGCGGGGGACACGTTCGTGCAGCGCGCCCGCGGCGGCGCTGCGGACCATGAGCAGCGCCAGCGCGAACCCGGCGGAGAAGATGAACGCGGGGGCCACCAGCCCGTCCACCTTGAGCAGCCGTCCGGTCCACACGCTCTTGCGCAGCTCGGGGGTGAGCAGCACGAGCGCATGGGTCTGGATCATGAAGAGGACGGAGAGGCCGCGCAGCCAGTCGATGGCGCGCACGCGCTCGCGGGAGGCGGGAACGGCGGAGGGCAGGGTGCTCACGGGGGGCGCTACCCTACGTCGGTCCCGCGGGCGGTTGCACGCGCTCGCGGGACCGGGAACTGGTTGGACTACCAGCTGACGGCGTCGAGGTAGACCGTGCCCTTCCACGTGCCCGTCGTCTGGAGCTCCACGCCCAGTTGGTACAGCGGGGTGCTGGAGCCGGAGGGCAGCTTCACGGTGATGGCGTTCCACGTGCCGGCCTTGAGGCTGCTGACGGCGATCCAGTTGCCCGTCCAGCGCCAGTTCGCGGAGGCGCCTTCCAGGGTGTAGGGCTGGACGCCGGTGATCTTGCTGCCAGTGGGCAGCCACAGCTGGAACGTCACCGTCTTCCCGGACGGCACGGCCGCGTTGGACACGGCCACCGTGCCCTTGCCGGACGTGCCGTTGAAGGGCACGGCCAGCGAACGGGTGCCCGCGAAGGCCTTGGCCGTCGTGTTGCTCACGGCGGACAGCGCGGCGCCGCTGGCGGTCCAGCCCTGCGCGCCGGACTCGAAGCCGTACTTCGACGGGTCGGCCGGAGTGCCCGCGTCGGAGGAACCGGTGCCGCCGTCCACGCCGCCGTCGGTGCCACCATCGGGACGAGTGCCGCCGTCGGGGGGGCCCGCGTCGACCGGCGGGGTGCCGGCGTCCACGGTGCCACCATCGGTGGATCCGCCGCCGCCCGGGGGCGGAAGCGTGGTGCCGGCCGCGGGCAGGATCAGTCCACCCGCGTTGAGGAACGTGCCCGCGCGCTGCTTCAGGTAGGGCTGACCGTCGGTGCCCTGGTCGTTCTGGTAGGAACTCTGGCCGCCCGCGCCCGCGCCGTACATCAGGGCGACGACGCCCACGTTGGCGAACTTGCGCCGGTGCGCATCACCGCTCGCGCCGAAGAAGTACTCGGTGCGGTTGTCCTTGTAGCCCTGGCGCGCCCCGCCGCTGTTGTTGATGTTGAGGTGGTTGGAGTTGCCCAGCGGGATCTGCCACAGCATCCAGCGCTTGCCGGAGGTCTGGTTCCAGAGGCGCAGCCACTCCGCGTAGCGGTTGTACGAGCGCGACGTGAGCGACGCCGCATCGCTCATGTCCCACGTGTGATCCGCGCCCTGCGTGAGCCGGTAGAAGTCCGCGTCGCGATCCAGAGGGTCGCCCACGATCACGTCGTAGGTGGCGCCGGTGACGTTGGTGCCCAGGCCCAGCGGCTTGAGGAAGTTGACGACCTTGTCCACCTCCGGCTGGAGCGGATCCGTGAGCGAGTTGAACGCGATGTCCTTGCCGCTGGCCCACGCGGAGATGTGCAGGCCCAGCACGACGTTGTTCGCGCCCACGGCCTTGCGCAGCTGGAGGAACGCCAGGCTCCACCCTGCGACGGTGTTGGGCAGGCCCGCGAGCTCTGGCATCCCCGAGGAGGCGATGGCCGCGGGGGTGTTGGGGTTGGAGGCCGTCTGGAACTGGAGGAAGCCGACCGCGTCCGGCTCCACGTGGAGGATGACCGGGCTGCCAAAGGTCTTCGCGCGCTGGAGGAGCAGCTTCACGTCCTCGAAGTAGGAGCGCATGGTGGAGGCGTTCTTCAGCTTCGCGAGCGTCTCCTGCTCGCCGCCACCCGGCTCACCGAAGAGCTGGTAGTAGGTGACGACGGGGACGTAGCCCTGCGCCTTCGTCTCCGTGAAGAAGCTGGCGGCCCAGCTGCCGTCACGGGCGCCGTAGCCCCAGTTGTCCGCCCAGCCCTTGGTGAAGTAGCGGTAGCGCGCGTCCCACGGCACGTTGCTGTCCCGCATCCAGTTCTGGCCGGCCTCCTCGAAGAGGCCCACCATCAAGCGATTCTGGAATGCCGGGGGCACGGGGCCCTGCACACCCGTGGCGGCCTGGGCGGACAGCGCCCCGAGACACGTCAGCGTCAGCAGCGCCGCGAAGGCGCGTCGAATGGTGTTGGTCATGGAGGCGCTAGTACGCTCAGGCGCCCCCAGTCCTTCCGGTCCTGGCCTGCATCGCCCCTGAGCGGCCGCTCACCCGCCATGCCACCAGTCGCCCCCCGGCCCGCCAGGTGACCGGGCTCCAGGCAGTGGCGTCATCGATGCGTTGCGGGCACGCTCACGGAGGGCAGACCAATCCCGGTTCATTGGCATCCACATCCTGGAGCGCGAGCAGACACGTGAGCGCGTCTGGATCCACGGAGTCCATCAGGTACGTGCGGCGCCACAGCAATGCGGCGAAGCGCTTGGGCAGTTGCGAGTCCGGAGCGACGAGCGCGCGGCGCACGCCATTGCTGCCCACCGCGGCCTTCGCCATCGCGGACTCCAGCTTCGCGACCTCGTCGGCGCAGCCCTCCGGGCAGTTGTAGAGGAACACCGCGTGGCCGTGCTCCAGGTTGTGGATCCACGAACAGGGCGGCTGCTCCGCGGTGTAGCTGCGGCACGACAGCCACGTGGGGCAGTGCAGGCCGGAGTTGGGCGGGTTCTCACCGTTGCCGCACGCGGTGCTGCCGCACGAACTCACGTGATTGGCCGGTGACATGTCTGACAGCGGAAACGAATACCGCTCGCAGGCTTCGCCACCGGGGTTGGGCGGATCATCGTTCGTCGAACCGCAGGCGAGACACAGCGAGAAGAGGAGGGCGGAGAGGGCGCGAGGCATTCACTCCGTCATATCGCAACGGCCCTGAGCGCCTCATCCCGGCGCCACGCCACGCCGCTCCACGTCCCGGCCGCTCAGCCCCCGGAAGCCCAGGGCATCCATCAGGCGCAGGAAGTCCGCGGGAGGCAGGCTGCCACCCGTGGCCCGCGAATGGCCGTGCGCGAACGAGCCCCCCATCGACGGCAGCTCCAGGCCCCGCAGCATCGCGAGCAGGTCCACCGGCTCGCGGCTTCGCAGCACGAAGTTCACGCGGCCGGGCAGGTAGCCCGTGTTGGCGGCGACGACGATTTGGTCCGGCAACCGCTGCACCCAGCGCATGGCCACCAGCGGGTGCACCTGCGCCTCGGAGCTGAACAGCAGGAGCGCCAGGTTGCCCGCGAAGCGCGGCGGCGTCTTCGCGCACCGGGCCACCTCGCGCTGCACCTCCAGGCGGCAGTCGCGCAGCGCGTCCACGCCGGGCACGCGCCCCTCCGCGATGTCCGTCGCGCTGCCCGCGCGCAAGAGCACCTGCATCGCCAGCGGCGCCGCGAACCGGCTGGAGCGGCGGGCCGCGTTGAGCAGCGCCACCGCCTCCGTGACGGACGAGCGCTTCGCCCGCCGCAGCGCGTCCTTGAGGAACGGCATCGGCGCGTCCGCGCCCAGGTCCGCCACCGTCCCCAGCACCGCCAGCCACTCCAGCGGGCCGGGTACGACGAACGAGGACGTGAGCACGTACGTGAGCAGGCTCGTGTTCGCCACGGGCCCATGGCCGTAGGCGGTGAGCACCTGCGCACCGGAGGGGAATGCCTCCGACGCGTGGTGATCCACCACCAGGGTGGGCACGCCGGGAAGCAGCGGCTCCGCGCGGCTGCCCATGTCCAGCACCACCAGTGCCTCGGTGGAGGAGGCTCCCAGCCGCTCTAGGAAGCCCGGGTGGTGGACGTCCTCTCCCTTGCCTGGCAGGCGCGCTGTCGGCCGGGCCCCCAGGGACTGGAGTGCCCGCAGCATCAGCACTCCAGACGTGAGCCCGTCCACGTCCGTGTGCGGGGCCACGAGTACGTGCTTGTCCCGGCACGCTTCCAGGAACTCGCGCGCCTGGTCCATCGCCGCCTCTGGAGCCGGCCAGTGCGCGTCTTTCGTGTGTCCCAGAAGCATGAAGCAAAGCTGTCACTGCCTGTAGCGGCACGGCAGGGCGCGTCCGTCGTGGCTGGTTGCCCTCCGGACGGGCCCCCGCGTCCAGTCGCACGCGCGAGCGTGGCGACCTTTGCAGGCATGGAAGGCCTTTCGACCTATCGGCTGGGCTACGTGGCCCAATCCCTGACGCTGGGCGTGAGCGCCAGCCACACCTGCCGTCTCGCCACCGCGACGCCGCAGCGCCTGGAGGCGCTCGCCGCACAGAACCTGGAGGAGCTGGAGCAGCTGCTGCGCTTCAACGCGGAGCACGGCATCCACCCGTTTCGCATCGGCTCGTCGCTCATCCCGTTCGGCTCGCACCCGGTGAACACGCTGCCGTGGTGGAAGACCTTCGCGGGGACCTTCGCCACGCTGGCCCGCATCGCGCGCCAGTCCCACCAGCGCCTGTCCCTGCATCCGTCTCCGGCCGGCGCGTCGCAGTCCTCGCGCCACGAACGCGTGCGCGACGCCGCCATCGCGGAACTGCGCTACAGCGCGCGCGTGTTGGACCTTTTGGAGGCGGGCCCCGAGTGCCGCGTCGTCATCCACGTGGGCGGTGCCGCCCCCAGCCGCCCGGAAGCGCTGGACGCCGCGCACCGCATGCTGGACACGCTGCCGGAGGACCTGCGTCAGCGGATCACCATCGAACACGATGACAAGGTCTGGACCGATCGCGAGGTGCTGCCGCTGGCTCGCGAGCACGGCGTACCCATGGTGGGGGACAACCTGCACAACGCGGTGCTGCCGTCGGATCCACCCATGTCCGTCGAGGAGCTGGTGCGTGAAGCGTCAGCCACCTGGCGCGCACTGGACCTGCGGCCCAAATTCCACCTGGCGTCACAGAAGGCAGGCGGGCGGCCCGGCGCGCACTCGGACCTCATCGTCCCGGCGGACTTCCGCGCCATGGTGGCCGCGCTCGACGGGCCCGCGGACTTCATGCTGGAGGCGAAGGAGAAGGACCGCGCGGTTTTCGCACTGCGTCGGGAGGCGATGTCTCAGCGTCCACCCAGGGGACAGGGCGCGCGGGCCCCGTGACTTCGCGGGTGCGAGGGCAGGGCACTTCCCATAGTGTCCGCGCCCATGACCCGCACTCCCCAGTCCTTGATGCGCGCGGCCCTGGCCGCCCTGTCGCTCGCGGCGCCCGCCGCCAGCGCGCAGACGACGCCCGCTCCGGTCGCGAAGGCCACGCCCGCTCCGGCCGCGAAGGCCACGCCCGCTCCGGCCGCGAAGGCCACGCCCGCGGAGGCGAAGCAGTTCGCCGAAAAGCTCAACGCGGACCTGAAGCAGCTCTGGACCCGCCAGGCCACCGCCGAGTGGATCAAGAGCACGTACATCACCGACGACACGGAGCGGAACGCCGCCTCCGTCAACGAAGAGGTGATGGCCTACGTCAACAACGCCATCAAGGACTCGCGCCGCTTCGACGGGCTGAAGCTGGACGCGGACACCGCGCGCATGCTGCACCTGTTGCGCGTGTCCCAGACGCTGCCCGCCCCGGCCGACCCCAAGCAGCGCGCGGAGCTGGCCGCCACCGCCGCGAAGCTGGAGGGCCTCTATGGCAAGGGCAAGTACTGCGGCAAGGACGGCAAGGGGAAGTGCCGCGACCTGGAGGAGCTGTCCGACGTCATCGCGGAGAGCCGCAACGCGGACGAGCTCCTGGACGCGTGGACCGGCTGGCACGCCATCAGCCGCCCCATGCGCCCGCTCTACACGCAGCTGGTGAACCTCTCCAACTCGGGCGCGAAGGACATCGGCTTCAACGACCTGGGCACGCTGTGGCGGTCGTCCTACGACATGACCCCGGCGGAGTTCGAGAAGGAGGCGCAGCGCCTCTGGGGCCAGGTCAAGCCCATGTACGACGAGCTGCACTGCTACGTGCGCGGCCGGCTCGCGAAGCAGTACGGCGAAGCGGCCGTGCCCGCCGGCAAGCCCATCCCCGCGCACCTGTTGGGCAACATGTGGGCGCAGGAGTGGAACAACATCTACCCGCTGGTGGAGCCGTTCCCCGGCCAGGCCAGCCTGGATGTGGGCAGCGCCCTGGTGAAGCAGGGCTACGACTCGCAGAAGATGGTGAAGCTGGGTGAGAAGTTCTTCACCTCGCTGGACCTCAAGCCGCTGCCGCAGACCTTCTGGGAGCGCTCGCAGTTCACCAAGCCGAAGGACCGCGACGTCGTCTGCCACGCGTCCGCCTGGGACGTGACGTACGACAACGACCTGCGCATCAAGATGTGCATCAAGCCCACCGAGGAGGACCTGGTCACCATCCACCACGAGCTGGGCCACAACTACTACTACACGTACTACTACAAGCTCCCCGTCCTCTTTCAGGCCGGCGCCAACGACGGCTTCCACGAGGCCATTGGCGACGCGCTCACGCTCTCCATCACCCCGGCCTACCTCCAGCAGGCGGGCCTGCTCAACGCGGTGGAGAAGAACGACAAGAACGTCATCAACCTCCAGCTGAAGGACGCGCTGGAGAAGGTGGCCTTCCTGCCCTTCGGCCTGCTGGTGGACCAGTGGCGCTGGGACGTGTTCAGCGGGAAGGTGAAGCCGGCGGACTACAACAAGAGCTGGTGGGCGATGCGCACGAAGTACCAGGGCATCGCCGCGCCGGTGGCCCGCACGGAGCAGGACTTCGACGCGGGCGCCAAGTACCACGTGCCCGCCAACGTGCCGTACACGCGCTACTTCCTCGCGCGGATCCTCCAGTTCCAGTTCCACAAGGCGCTGTGCGAGGCCGCCGGCATCAAGGGCCCCCTCAACGAGTGCTCCATCTACGGCAACAAGGCCGCGGGCGCGCGCCTGCAGGCCATGCTGGAGCTGGGCGCGAGCAAGCCGTGGCCGGACGCGCTGTCCGCCATGACGGGCACCCGCCAGATGGATGCCACGCCGATGCTGGAGTACTTCGCCCCGCTGCGTCGCTGGCTCCAGGAGCAGAACAAGGGCCAGAAGTGCGGCTGGTGACGTTTGCCTGGTGATGTTTCCTGGGAGTGGACTTCGCCCGGGACGGGCGCTTAGGCTTGTGCCCGTCTTGTAGGGTCGAACTCTGTAGGACCGGACGGCGACTCTTCCTGTCCGCGATGAAAGAAGAACAGCAAATGGCGACTGGTACCGTGAAGTGGTTCAACGACGCGAAGGGCTTCGGCTTCATCACGCAGGACGGCGGCGGCGAGGACGTGTTCTGCCACCACACCGCCATCAACATGGACGGCTTCCGCACCCTGGCCGAGGGCCAGAAGGTGGAGTTCGAAGTCACCAAGGGCCCCAAGGGCCTGCAGGCGCAGAACGTTCGCGCCGCCTGAGCCTGACCGTTTCCTGATTCACCCAAGAAGGTCCGACTCTCACCGGGTCGGGCCTTCTGTATTTTCCGGAGCCCGCATGTCCGCCTTCCGTCTGCGCTTCCTTCCCCTGGTGGCCGCCCTCGGGTGCGCCACGTCCTCCACCTCCACGGCCCCCACGCCGCCAGCCCCTGCCACCGCGTCGGCGACGTCCGCGCCCGTGTCGAAGGCGTCGCTGGCCGCGCTCAAGCAGGAGCTGGTGAATCAGCACGGCGAACCGCAGCGCGCCCGCATCGAGCGCGGCGTGGATCAGGTGGCCGCGCTCTGGCGCCCGGAGGACGGGGACCTGACGGCCTTCGCGCGCGAGCAGTTCCTGCCCACCGGCCCCCAACTGGACGCGACGTTCACGCGCTTCGAAGGGTTGTTCGAACAGTTCGACGGCCACATGAACGAGCTGGGCCGCGAACTCCAGTGGTTCACGGACCTGGACCTGGGCCCGCTGTTGCCGGTGGAGCCGTTGCTCGCGGCGTATGACCCGTCCGCCAACGTCACGTCGGACCTGTTCAACGCGAAGCCGGGCTTCGTCGTGCTGCTCAACTTCCCGCTCACCACGCTGGCCGAGCGCGTGAAGGAGGGCCCGTCGTGGACGCGGCGCCAGTGGGCGGAGGCGAAGCTCGCGTCGCGCTTCAACCGGCGCGTGCCCGCGGCGGTGGAGCAGAAGGTGTCGCAGGCCATCGCGGACGCGAACCTCTACATCGCCGAGTACAACGTCTGGATGCACCACCTGGTGGACGCGAAGGGCCAGCGCCTCTTCCCCCAGGGGCTGCGCCTCATCAGCCACTGGAACCTGCGCGACGAGCTGAAGGCGGACTACACGGATCCGCAAGGGCTGGCGAAGCAGCGGATGATCGTCCAGGTGATGGAGCGCATCGTCACGCAGAGCATCCCCGCCGCCGTCATCGACAACCCGCGCGTGGACTGGGATCCGTTCACCAACAAGGTCACGGTGGCGCCGCCGGAGACGGTGGAGGCGAACGCGCCCCAGCGAGCCACGAAGGCGGACGCCGCGCCGGAGCCGGACACGCGCTACGCGCGGCTGCTCGCCACGTTCAATGCATCGCGGAAGGTGGACCCGTATTCGCCGGTGGCGCCCACGCGCATCGCCCGCGCCTTCGAACTGGACCGGGGCCTGCCGGAGGAGCGCGTGCGCGCGCTGCTCACCCAGATATTGGAGTCACCGCTGGTGCCTCGCGTGGCGAAGCTCATCGAGTCCCGCCTGGGCCGCCCGCTGGAGCCGCAGGACCTGTGGTACCCGGGCTTCCGTCCGGGCTCGAAGGTGCCGGAGGCACAGCTGGATGCGCTGACGCGCAAGCGCTACCCCACGGCGGACGCCTTCGCGCGCGACATCCCGCGCATCCTCCAGGGCCTGGGCTTCACGCGGGAGAAGGCGGACGTGCTCGCGTCGTACATCCGCGTGGACGCCTCCCGAGGCGCGGGCCATGCCCAGCAGGCGCTGCGCCGGGGCGACTTCCCCCGCCTGCGCACGCGCGTGGAGAAGGGGGGCATGGACTACAAGGGCTACAACATCGCGGTGCACGAGCTGGGGCACAACGTGGAGCAGGTCTTCAGCCTGTACCAGGTGGACCACACGCTCCTGTCCGGCGTCCCCAACAACGCCTTCACGGAGGCACTGGCCTTCGTCTTCCAGGCGCGCGACTTGGAGCTGCTGGGCCTGGGCCAGCCGGACGCGGCCAGCGAGCGCGAGCGGGTGCTCAACGACTTCTGGCAGACGTGGGAGATCGCCGGCGTGGCGCTGGTGGACATGGCCACGTGGCACTGGATGTACGAACACCCGGACGCCACGCCCGCCCAGCTGCGCGACGCGGTGGCCGGCCTGTCGCGCGACGTGTGGAACCGCTACTACGCGCCGGTGCTGGGGCGGAAGGACAGCCCGGTGCTGGGCATCTACAGCCACATGATCAGCTACCCGCTGTACCTGCCGGACTACCCGCTCGGGCACCTCATCGCCTTCCAGATTGAAGGGCACCTGAAGCAGCACGGCCCGCTGGGCGCGGAGTTCGAGCGCATGGCCACCTTCGGCTCCGTCACCCCGGACGAATGGATGCGCCACGCCACCGGCGCCCCCGTCAGCGCGGACGCATTGTTGCGCGCCACCGAAGCCGCACTGTGATAGTTCGGGCATTCCCCATTTCACTCATCTGGAGGATTGACCTTGAATTTCATCTCTCGTGCGCTGGTGCTGGGTTCCCTGTCGGCGATGGTCGGCTGTGCCACGACGAAGGGCGGCACGAAGACCCCGGACACGACGGAGCCGACGCCCGGTACCGCGTCGCTGGTCGACTACTGCGACGACACGCAGAAGGCGATCTCCAAGGAGGCGGACACGCTGGCCAGCCCCTACGGGATTGATCAGCACCTGGACAAGAACTTCCCGGACCGCAAGGTGTCGTGGCTGATGACGGACAGCGCGTACCAGAAGTTCGTGGTGCAGACGGGCGCGAAGAACTTCGGCCGCTGCAACGACGTGGGCTGCTACCTGTTCGCGGCGCCGTCCGCGTCCATCCACGGCGCGGTGGAGAAGGCGAAGACGGCGGACGGCAAGCATGACCCGGCGGTGCTGGGCCAGGCGCTGGGCCTGCCGGCGAAGAACTTCGAAGGCCCCCTGCGGATGATGACGCTGGACCTGGGCGCGCAGAAGGTCTGCACGCGCCTGCCGGTGGACGCGGATCCGGGCGTGTGGAAGTGCCAGACGCCGGAGGACACCGACTGCTTCAAGTTCGGCGGCTACACGTCCGGCGGCGCGCCTGAGGTGATGGTCATCAACGCGCCGGTGGCGGACACTCAGGTGGCGGAGATTCCGTGAGCGACGAGGAGGTGCTCCTCCAGAGCCCCCTCCTGTACCGCGTGCTGCGCGAACGGGACGGGGCGCTGTCCATCGAGGTCGTGGTGGGCGGCATCGTCCAGTTCGAGGTGCGCGTGCGCCTGAACGCGGAGGAGACGGAGTCCTTCCATAAGGAGGGACGCGCCTTCGCGGACCGCATGGCCCAGGCCATCATGGCCAATCCGCCCTTCGGTGGCCGGTCCGTGAAGCTGTCCGCACCGTGACGCCTTCGCGGGGACCCGCCGCATGCGGGTCCCCGTCGCAAGGACGCTACGGTGTGGCGGCGGTGTTGCCGGGGATCTCCACCAGCTCCACCTCGAAGGTGAGCACGGCGTTGGGCGGGATGCGCGAGCCCGTGGGCGGGCGCTCTCCGTACGCGGTGCTCGCGGGGCAGGTGAGCTTCGCCTTGCCGCCGACCTTCATCTTCTGCACGCCCTGGGTCCAGCAGGGGATGACGCCGTTGAGCGGGAACTCCACCGCCATGCCGCGCTTGTAGGAGCTGTCGAACTCCGAGCCGTCCACCAGCGTGCCCTGGTAGTGCACCTTCACGGTGTCGATGGCGCGGGGCGACTTGCCGGTGCCGGCCTTGAGCTCGCGGTAGATGACGCCGGAGGGCAGCCGGGTGGCCCCGGGCTCCTTGGACGCGCGATCCAGCGTGGCGACGTTGACCTGGGCCATGCGCGCCTTGGCGAGCGTCTGGAGCTTCGCCGCGTACTCCTTCGGATCCACCGCGGGCGGAGTGCCGGCGACCGCGTCCTGGATGCCGCGCTGGAGCAGCGCCAGCTCCTCGGGGGTGAGGGCGAGCGCCGTCACGCTCTGGCCCAGCGAGAGGCCGAGCGAATAGATGGTCTTCTGATCATCCGTCTTGAGCTCCAGGGGCGCCTGGGCGGGGGCGGCCTTCGCGGCGGCCTCGGGCGCGGCGGCCGGCTTGGAGTTCTTCGTCGGGGCCTGGGCCAGGGCGAGGCCCGGAGCACCGAGCATCAGGACCAGGGCTGCCTTCCACTGCATACGCATGCTTCCGCCTTTCACGAGAATGGGGGCGACTATAGGGCCGCTCGAGCGCCGTGGGTCATCCGTGCGCACAGGCCAACGCGAAGAATCCAGCGAGCGGAAAACCACGGCGCACGCAGGCCTGCCTGGGGCGCGGGAAGGCCGCCGTTTTCTTGCGCGCATGGCGTCTGAACGTACTGTGCCTTCAGGTCGCTGCACCCCCGCAGCAGCCTGTTGCACCAGCTGGAGGTCATGAGCCAATGAGCGAGAAGCGGAAGGCCAATCGGGCGCCCCTGGACATCTACCTCAACAAGTACATGGGCGGCGTGCCGTACATGACCCGGGCCGCGGACATCAGCCAGGAAGGCGTCAGCCTCTCCCGCCTCATCGAGCCCCAGCACGACGCGCGCCGCGTGGGCCTCCAGTTCCAGCTCCCCGGCTCCGAGGAGATCATCTACGCCGAGGGTGAAGTCGTACGCGAGTGGAAGGAACTGGGCCGCAAGGAGCAGTCCGGCGTGCGCTTCACGCTGCTCACCGAGCGGCACCGCAAGATGATCGACGCCTACGTCGACCGTCACACCGAAGGCAACTGACACGAGGCGTTACCCTCCGCGTGCGTCACCGCGATTGCGCGGTGCCACCGGCGGTTCGCGGTACCCCGCGCCGGGCTCATCAGGCGGATCCGACTGTCTCCGGGTCGCCTTGACTTCGCGCGAAGCGCCCCCCTTGAATGACCGGAGAGGTTCCCTGTGCGCTCGCCGATTTTTCGCGGCGGCGACAACGGGAGGAGTGCTCCGTGAGGCGTTCGCTGTGGGGATTGTTGCTGGTCGTGCCGCTGACGGCGCTGGGCCAGGGCAAGGACGCGAAGGTCGCCGCACCCGACGCTGGACCCGCGCGTGGCGCGGGCAAGCCGGGCATCAACTGGGAGGGCCAGATCCTGCGCGCCACGGGCGCCGGAGCTCCCGACCTCAAGGCCGCCAACCCCGGGCAGGCGCGCCTGGGCGCCGAGCGCGCCGCGAAGCAGGACGCGTTCCGCAACCTGCTGGAGCAGGCCAAGAGCATCCAGGTGAGCGCGGGTCGCACGGTGGGCGACGAGCTGGCGCGCGACGACGTGAAGGGCCGCGTCGAGGGCGCCATCCGCGGCTACAAGGTCGTGGCCACGCGCTACTTCTCCGACAGCGGCGTGGAGATGGACGTGGAGCTGCCGCTCGCGGCGCTCTCCGCGGCGCTGACGCCCGCGCAGGATCCGGCCATCGTGCTCAACGCCGATGGCGCGGCGAAGTACACGGGGCTCGTGGTGGACGCGAGAGGGCTGGGCGCGAAGCCGGTGCTCGCGCCCCGGTTGGTGGACGCGACGGGCAAGGCGCTCTACGGCGCGACGGTGCTCACGGAAGAGGCGCGCGGCACCGCTGGCGTCGCGGCCTGGTTCAACAGCCTGGACGAGGCCCGGAAGGCCTCGCGCGTGGGAGACAAGCCCCTGGTGGTGAAGGCCGCGCAGCTTCAGGGCTCCGACCTGGTCCTGAGCGCCGAAGGCATCCGCGCGCTCACCGAGGCGAACACGCGCTTCCTGGCCGAGGGCCGGGTCGTCATCGTCACGCAGTGATGTCCGTGAGCTCCTTCCGGACGACGGTCGTGCTCGCGTTGGCGGCGATGCTGACGGGCGGCTGCGCGGCGAAGCAGGAGCAGCCCGCGACGGTGGCCCGCGCGGAGCAGTTGATGGCGTCCAATGCCGCCAAGCGCGGCGACCTGGTGCTCCGGTGCGAGCCCTCGGACGCGCAGATCCTGCTGGACGGTGTGGAGCAGGGGACGTGCAGCGACTTCGCCGGGGTGTCGCGGAGCCTGCGGATGGCGGACGCGAGCTTCCACCAGGTGGAGGTGAAGAAGCGCGGGTTCTATCCCTACACGACCTACTACCAGCCCAGTGGAGCGCGGGTGACGTTGAAGGTGAAGCTCCGGCCCCTGGCGCCCGAAAGCGGCGGCGTCCCTCCCTGAGCGGGGCCGTCAAGGCTGGCGCCCTGCACCACGAGGTGGCGGGCGACGCCCCGGGCGCACTCAAGGACCGCAATCAGGGGCCGAAGACGCCGTAGGATGGGCGGGGACAGGAGGCGGTCATCGGACGTCGCAAGAGAGGCAGTGAGCGCGCGGTGAAGGGGGCCCCCCAGCCCATCGCGACCCCGGAGGTGTCCCCGGTCCTGCACGTCGTGCACCCGGAGCCCGTGCCCCCGCCCGGCGACCCCGCGGCCTTGGACGAAACGGAGGCCCGCAGGGTCGACTTCGTCTGGTCCGGCGTGATGGTGGGCTCGCTGGCGCTGGTGTTCGCGCTGCTGTCCGTGTTCGGCGGGGTGGCGGTGCCGGTGCTGCTGGCGCTGACGGGCGCGTACGCGTTCAACCCGTTGGTGACGCTGATGGAGAAGCGCGGCGTGGACCGCACCTGGGGCACGTCCATCCTCTTCTTCGCGGGCACGCTCCTGATGGTGGGCGCGGGCCTGTACCTGGTGCCGGTGTTCCGCGACGAGGCGGCGAAGCTGCCCGGCTTCTTCCAGCGGGCCAGCACCCAGGTGGTGCCGCAGGTGGAGTCGCTCTTGGGCGTGTCGCTGCCGGACCTGGTGAGCCAGCGCACCGCGGAGCTGGGAGAGAAGGCCTCCGAGCTGCTCCAGAGCGCGGGCCCCACGGCGGCGCGGCTGGTGGCGAGCTTCGCCGGCAACACCGCGCGCTTCGCGGCCACGCTGCTGGGCCTGTCGGTGGTGCCGGTGCTGGCGTTCTTCTTCCTCCAGGACTACCCGCGGCTCATGGGCCGCATCCAGGACCTCCTGCCGCGCCGGTCCGTGGCGCTGGTGACCCAGCGCTTCCGCGAGGTGGACGAGGTGCTGTCCGCCTTCGTGCAGGGCCAGCTCACCGTGGGCGCCATCCTGTCGGTGCTCTACGCGGTGGGGCTGTCCGTGGCGCGCATCGACCTGGCCATCGCCATTGGCCTCATCGCCGGCTTCGGCAACATGGTGCCCTACCTGGGCACGGGCATCGGCGTGGTGCTGGCCGTGCTGGGCGTCCTCCTGTCGTGGCAGGGGCCGTGGCAGCTGGCGGTGGTGGCGGCGACCTTCATCATCGGGCAGCTGGCCGAGGGCTTCGTCATCACCCCGCGCGTCGTGGGGGAGAAGGTGGGCCTGGCCCCCGTGGCCGTCATCATCGCCGTGCTCGCCTTCGGTGAGCTGTTCGGCTTCGTGGGCATCCTCCTGGCCGTGCCGGCGAGCGCCATCCTCAAGGTCGTCCTGAGCGTCGTCCTCCAGCGCTACCGCCGCACGCAGCTCTACAAGGGGAGCGTGCAGGCGCCGTGACGAAGCTGGAGAAGCTGCACCAGGAGATCATCGCGTGCCGGGCCTGCCCCCGGCTGGTGGAGTGGCGCGAGGAGGTGGCCCGCGTGAAGCGGCGCGCCTACCGCGACTGGGACTACTGGGGGAAGCCCGTCCCCGGCTTCGGCGACCCGAAGGCCCGGCTGATCATCGTGGGTCTGGCGCCCGCCGCGCACGGCGCCAACCGCACGGGGCGGATGTTCACCGGGGACCGCTCCGGGGACTTCCTCTACGCGGGGCTGCAGCGCGCGGGCTTCGCGAACCAGGGCCACAGCGAGCACCGGGACGACGGGCTGAAGCTGACGGACGCCTTCATCGTCGCGGCTGGCCGGTGCGCGCCGCCGGACAACAAGCCGCTGCCGGAGGAGCTGGCCCGCTGCGCGCCGTTCCTGGACCGGGAGATGGCGCTGTTGCCCGGACGGGTGCTGCTCGCCCTGGGGGCCATCGGGTGGAACGCCGCGCTGGCGTCGGCCGCCCGCACGGGCAGTCCGCTCCCCACGCCCCGGCCCGCCTTCGGCCACGGCGCCGAGTTCCGGCTGCCGGACGGCCGGTGGCTCGTGGGCAGCTACCACGTCAGCCAGCAGAACACCCAGACGGGGAGGCTCACCCCCGCCATGTTCGACGCGGTGATGAAACGCGTCCGCGCGTTGTTGGAGACGTGAGCGCGGGGAAGAGAAGGCCCTTTGCTCATGTTCCTTGACAGGTGTGGGAGCCCGCTGTTATTCCCCGCGCCCATCCGCACGACGGGTCGTTAGCTCAGCGGTAGAGCACTACCTTGACACGGTAGGGGTCAGTGGTTCGATCCCACTACGACCCATCATCAGTAAGTGTTCCATCTCGCGGGCGGCAGGCTTTCTCAAAAGCCTGCCGCCCGCGGTTTTTTCCAGCGCAGGGGTTTATCCGCCATGTCCGAATCCATCACGGTGACGCTCCCCGACGGCAGCCAGAAGCAGACCGCCCGGGGCACGACCATCGCGGACTTCGTGAAGGGCAGCATCGGCGTGGGGCTCGCGAAGGCGGCCCTGTTCGCCCGGGTCAACGGTCAGGACATGGACCTGACCCGGACCCTGGACGAGGACGCGAAGCTGCAGATCTTCACGTCCAAGAGCCCGGAAGGCCTGGACCTCATCCGCCACGACGCCGCGCACGTGGTGGCCAGCGCCGTGCAGAAGCTGTTCCCCGGCACGCAGGTGACCATCGGTCCCGCGACGGAGGAGGGCTTCTACTACGACTTCTTCCGCGAGAAGCCCTTCACGCCGGAGGAGCTGGAGAAGATTGAAGCGGCCGCCAACGCGGAGCTCAAGCAGGACGCGCCCTTCGTCCGCACTGAGATCTCCATGGAGGACGCCATCAAGCTCTTCGAGGAGAAGGGCGAGAAGTTCAAGGTGGAGATCGTCAAGGACATCGCCGCCAAGGGCGCCAAGACGCTCACGCTCTACACCCACGGCGACTGGGTGGACTTCTGCCTGGGGCCCCACGCGCCCAGCACGGGGAAGATCGGCGTCATCAAGATCCTCTCCTCCAGCGGCGCGTACTGGCGCGGCGACCACCGCAACCCCATGCTCCAGCGCGTGTACGGCACGGCCTTCTTCGACAAGAAGGCGCTGGAGGCCCACCTCACGCGCATCGAAGAGGCTCGCAAGCGCGACCACCGCAAGCTGGGCAAGGAGCTGGATCTCTTCCACTTCCACCCGTACTCGCCGGGCGCGGCCTTCTGGACGCCCAAGGGCACCGCGCTCTACCAGACGCTGTCGGACTGGATGCGCTCGCTCACGGCCGGTGACGGCTACGTGGAGATCAAGACGCCCCTGATGTTCAACAAGGGCCTCTGGGAGACGAGCGGCCACTGGGGCAAGTACAAGGAGAACATGTTCCTGGTGCTCGACAGCGAGTCCGGCGAGCACGACTTCTCCCTCAAGCCGATGAACTGCCCGTCGCACCACCTGTTCTACGGCTTCAAGAAGCACAGCTACCGCGACCTGCCCCTGCGCCTGCACACCCAGGACGTGCTCCACCGCAACGAGGCCGCGGGCTCCCTGGGCGGCCTCACCCGAGTGCGCCAGTTCGCGCAGGACGACGCGCACATCTACTGCATGGAGAGCCAGATCACCGACGAGGTGCGGCGCTTCGTGCAGTTGTTGGATCGCGTCTACAAGGCGGTGGGCCTCACCTACGCGGTGAAGCTGTCCACGCGCCCCGAGCAGCGCCTGGGCGACGACTCCCTCTGGGACCGCGCGGAAGGCGGCCTCAAGGCGGCGCTGGAGTCGCTGGGCCTGGCGTACGAGCTGGCCCCTGGTGACGGCGCCTTCTACGGCCCGAAGATCGACTTCGCCGTGTCCGACAGCATTGGCCGCAAGTGGCAGCTGGGCACCATGCAGCTGGACTACCTGGCCCCGGAGCGCTTCGACCTCACCTACGTGGGCGAGGACAACGCCGCGCACCGCCCGGTGGTCCTCCACCGCGCCATCTTCGGCTCCTTCGAGCGCTTCACCGCCATCCTCATCGAGCACTTCGCCGGCGCCTTCCCAGCGTGGCTGGCCCCGGTGCAGGCCATCCTCGTCACCGTGGCGGACCGTCAGATGGACTACGCCCGCAAGGTGCGGGACGACCTGCGCGCCAAGGGCTTCCGCGTGGAGCTGGACGAGCGCGGCATCACGCTCAACGCGAAGATCCGCGAAGCCCAGCTGCAGAAGATCCCCTTCACCCTGGTGGTGGGCGACAACGAGGTGGAGGCCGGCGCCGTGGCCCCCCGCCGCTACGGCGGCGAGGACCTGAAGACGATGAAGTACGCGGACTTCGAGGCCCTGCTGGTCAAGGAAGCCACGCTGCCCTGAGTTGTGTAGGGGACTTGACTCCCCGTCCGGGCTGGACTACTTGCGCGACTTCCGGGGATTGAGGCACGCCCTCATCCCCTGAGTCGTCGGAGGGTCCTCCCATCGTTCGCGATCAGAGAACCAATCGCCGTATCCGAGCCCGCGAGGTCCGAGTCGTCGGACCGAACGCCGAGCAGCTCGGAGTCATGTCCCTGGAAGCAGCCCTGGCGCGCGCCCAGGCGGACGGTCTCGACCTCGTCGAGATCTCCCCCATGGCCAAGCCGCCGGTCTGCAAGATCATGGACTACGGCAAGTTCAAGTACGAGGAGAAGAAGAAGGCCTCGGAAACGAAGAAGAAGCAGGTCGTGGTCCACCTCAAAGAGGTGAAGCTCCGCCCCAAGACGGAGGAGCACGACTACGAGTTCAAGGTCCGCAACGTCCGCCGGTTCCTGGAGGAGGGGAACAAGGCGAAGATCACCATCCAGTTCCGGGGTCGTGAAATCACCCACAAGGAGCTGGGGAGCGCGATCCTGGACGATGTGACGAAGGACCTGAAGGAAATCGCGGTGGTGGAGCAGAACCCCCGGATGGAAGGGCGCCAGATGTTCATGATCCTGGCCCCCAACCCGAAGGTGGCGCAGCGTGCCCGCGACCTGGCCCGCCAGCAGGTGGAGGCGGCCGGGAAGAAGCAGGAAGGCAGGCCGGCGGACGTCAAGCCGGCGGTGGCGGCAGTGGTTTCTGCGTTGGCTGTAGGAAACGCTACCCCCATCGCATCAAAAGAGTGATAGAGGCTTTCGCCCAAAGCGTCCGGGAACCGTGTGTCCCGGTCCGCCGTCAGTCACGAAGACTGCCGGCCGACAGGCAGAAGGAAGGTTTGGGATCATGCCCAAGTTGAAGACCCGCAGCGCCGCGAAGAAGCGCTTCCACGTGAAGAAGAGCGGCCAGGTGAAGTTCGGCAAGGCGTTCAGCAAGCACCTGTTCACCTTCTCCAAGACGGCCAAGCAGAAGCGCGGCAACCGTGGCACGGGCCACCTGCGCGACATGGACGCGAAGAAGGTCATCAAGGAGCTGTTCCCCTACGGCGCCTGAGTCGTCCTCGGGTTTGAACCAATCGTGAGTCCTGGCGGAGCGGCGTGATGCCAGCGCCCCGGGGCTCCCTTCCAGAAGTCAGGAGTGTGTCATGCGCGTCAAAAAGGGTTTCAAGGCTCGTCGTCGTCGTAATCGCATTCTCAAGCTTGCGAAGGGCTTCCGCGGCCGTCGCAAGAACTGCTACCGCCGTGCGAACCAGGCCGTCGAGCGCGCCCTGGACTACGCCACCCGCGACCGCGCGGTGCGCAAGCGCAACTTCCGCTCGCTGTGGATCGTCCGCATCAACGCGGCCGCCCGCACCGTGGGCCTGTCCTACTCGAAGCTGATCGCCGGCCTGGCGAAGGCGAAGATCTCCCTGGACCGCAAGGTCCTGTCGGATCTGGCCATCGCGGACCCCGCGGGCTTTGCCGCCATCGCCAACATCGCGAAGGCAGCCTGAGACACGGCCGGCGGTGACGCCGGCTTCCGAAGCTGAAACGGGCTGCCTCCACCAGGGGGCGGCCCTTTTTTTTGCCCGGCGCCAGAGGCGACCGGGGCGTGAATGGAAGGCGGGAAGAGGACCATGCGAGACCGGTTGCAGGCGTTGGCGGACGCGGCGCGCCAGGAGATCTCCGGCGTGTCGGAGCCCTCGCAGGTGGAGGCGTTGCGCATCCGCTACCTGGGCAAGAAGGGCGAGCTGTCCGCGGTGCTGGGTGGCATGGGCAAGCTGCCCCCGGACGAGCGGCGCGCCCTGGGAGAGATCGCGAACACCGTCAAGGCGGAGCTGGAGCAGCTGCTGGCGGACGCCACGAAGCGCGCGGAAGAGTCCGCGCTGGAGGCCCAGCTGAAGGGCCCCAGGCTGGACGTGACGCTGCCCGGGCGCGCGGTGCTGCCCGGCGGACGGCACCCGGTGTCGCGCACGATGGAGGACATCGTCCGGACGTTCGCGCGGCTCGGGTTCGAGGTGGCGGTCGGCCCGGAGATCGAGCTCGACTACTTCAACTTCGAGGCGCTGAACCTGCCCAAGGACCACCCCGCGCGGGACATGCAGGACACGTTCTACGTGGACGAGCCCACGCTGGGCCACGCGAAGAAGGCGGACAGCCCGTCGCTCTTGCGCACGCACACGTCGCCGGTGCAGGTGCGGCACATGCTGTCGCGCAAGCCGCCCATCCGCGCGGTGATGCCGGGCCGGGTGTACCGGCGGGACTCGGACATCACGCACACGCCCATGTTCCACCAGGTGGAAGGCCTGCTGGTGGACAAGGACGTGAGCTTCGCGGAGCTGAAGGGCACGCTGGACGCGTTCGTGAAGGCGTTCTTCGGCTCGGAGACGCGCACGCGCTTCCGCCCGTCGTTCTTCCCCTTCACGGAGCCCTCCGCGGAGGTGGACGTCACCTGCGCGTCGTGCGGCGGCAAGGGCTGCCGCGTGTGCAAGCAGACCGGCTGGCTGGAGGTGCTGGGCAGCGGCATGGTGCACCCGAACGTCTTCACCGCCGCGGGCTACGACCCGAAGGAGGTGACGGGCTACGCGTTCGGCATGGGCGTGGAGCGACTGGCCATGCTGCGCTACGGCATCGACGACCTGCGGATGATGTTCGAAAACGACGCGCGCTTCCTCGCGCAGTTCTGATTCCGGCCCACCAGGAAAGAGGACAACCCTGTGAAGATTTCAGTGAAGTGGCTGGGTGATTACGTCGCGCTGCCGCCGTCCGTGGACGAGCTGGCGCGCAAGCTGACCGCGGCGGGCCTGGAGATTGAGGGCGTGGAGCGCCCCGGCGAGGGCCTGCGCGGCGTGGTGGTGGCGCAGATCCGCGAGTCGGTGCAGCACCCCAACGCGGACAAGCTGTCCGTCACGCAGGTGGACATCGGCGGCTCCGCGCTGTTCCAGGTGGTGTGCGGCGCGAAGAACTTCAAGGTCGGCGACAAGGTGCCGCTGGCCACGGTGGGCGCGAAGCTGCCCAACGGCATGGAGATCAAGCAGGCCGCGCTCCGGGGCGTGGACAGCTTCGGCATGCTCTGCTCCGCGAAGGAGCTGGGCATCACCGAGGACTCGTCCGGTCTGCTCATCCTCCCCGCGGACACGAAGCTGGGCCTCCCCATCGCGGAGGCGCTGGGGCTGGATGACTCCGTGCTGGAGGTGAACGTCACCCCGAACCGGCCGGACGCGTTGAGCCACCTGGGCATCGCGCGCGAGGTGGGCGTGGTGACGGGCGCGCAGCTGAAGTTGCCGCAGCCGAAGCCCGCCGAGTCCGGCAAGCCCGTGACGGAGCTGGTGAAGGTGCGCATCGACGCGAAGGAGCGCTGCTCGCGCTACGCGGCGCGGGTGGTGGAGGGCATCACCGTCCAGCCGTCGCCGCAGTGGATGCAGGACCGGCTGAAGGCGTGTGGCGTGCGCGCCATCAACAACGTGGTGGACGTCACCAACTACGTGCTCCTGGAGTACGGCCAGCCGCTGCACGCGTTCGACCTGGAGAAGGTGGCGGGCCAGGAGATCGTCGTTCGCACCGCGAAGGCGGGCGAGAAGCTGCGCACGCTGGATGACAAGGAGCGCACGCTGGACGCGGACGACCTGGTCATCGCGGACCGCGACCGGGCGCAGGCGCTGGCGGGCGTGATGGGCGGCGGCGACAGCGAGGTGACGCAGGGCACGAAGCGCATCGTCATCGAGTCCGCGCACTTCCACGGATCGGGCGTGCGCCGGTCCGCGAAACGCTACGCGCTGCACACGGAGGCGTCGCACCGCTTCGAGCGCGGGGCGGACCTGGACGCGGTGCTGCCGGCGTTGGACCGGGCCGCGCAGCTCATCGCGGAGCTGTCCGGTGGCACGGTGGTGCCGGGCCGGGTGGACGTGCAGCCCGAGCCCCTGGCGCCGCGCCGGGCGACGCTGCGCTACGCGCGGGTGGAGAAGGTGCTGGGCGTGGCGGTGCCGGAGGCGGAGGTCCGGCGCATCCTGACGGCGCTGGGCTTCAAGTCCGTGGAGGAGTCGCAGGGGCAGACGACGTACGAAGTGCCGCGGGCGCGCGTGGACGTGGAGCGCGAGGAGGACCTGATGGAGGAGGTCGCCCGCGTGTACGGCTACGACAACATCCCGGCGCGGCTGCCGCGAGGGCTGGAGACGCTGGCGCCCGAGCCTCTGTCCATGGAGGCCGAGCGCCGGCTGCGCCACGCGCTGGGCGGCGTGGGGCTGTCCGAGGTGGTGAACTACTCGTTCGTGGCGCCGAAGTCGCTGGAGGTGCTGGGCGGGAAGGAAGCGCCCATCGCGCTGATGAACCCGCTGAGCGTCGAGCAGTCGGTGATGCGCACGAGCCTGCTGCCGGGCCTCCTGGAGAACCTGTCGCGCAGCGTGCGCCACCAGGTGGAGTCGGTGGGCCTCTACGAGACGGGCCGGGCGTACTTCCGGGATGCGCAGGGAGGGCAGGGCATGCGCCCGGCGGCTCGCGAGGTGCCGCGCGTGGCGGGCCTGGTGTGGGGCCTGCGTGGCGGTGGCCGGAGCTGGACGCAGAAGGACTCGCGCGTGGACTTCTACGACGCGAAGGGGGCGGTGGAGGCGCTGCTGCACGCACTGCACGTGGAGGGCGCGGCCTTCACCCCGGCGGAGGCGCCCGCGTACCACCCGCGGAGCTGCGCGCAGGTGGCGCTGAAGGACGGGACGGTGCTGGGTCTGGTGGGCGAGGTGCACCCGCGCGTGACGAAGGTGCTGGGCCTGCCGGAGGGCGTGTTCGTGTTCGAGCTGGACACGGATCCGCTGTACGCGGCGGCGCGGCTGGTGCCGCAGGCGGCGGCGTTGCCGAAGTACCCGGCGGTGCTGCGGGACCTGGCGGTGGTGGTGCCGCTGGAGCTGCGCAACGAGGAGGTGCGCCGGGTGATCCTGGAGGTCGGGGCGCCGCTGGTGGAGGACGCGCTGGTGTTCGACGTCTACACGGGCAAGCCCATCCCCGAGGGGAAGAAGAACCTGGCGTACGCCTTGAGGTACCGCTCGCCCGAGCGGACGCTGACCGACGCGGAGGTCACGGCGGCCCACCAGCGCATCATCACGGAGGTGAACCAGCGGCTGGGAGCGGCGCTGCGCGCCTGAATTCCTGAATGAAGTCAGGACGTTGACACGGTTCGGGGAAGGCTGACACCATGCCCCGCGTTCACCGGCCAATCACGGGTGCCAGAGGACTCGCATGACGAAAGCGGACATCATCGAGGGGGTCTACGAGAAGGTCGGCTTCTCCAAGAAGGAGTCGGCGGAGATCGTCGAGCTCGTCTTCGACACCGTGAAGGAGACGTTGGAGCGCGGGGACAAGATCAAGATCTCCGGGTTCGGAAACTTCCAGGTGCGCCAGAAGAAGGCGCGCGTGGGGCGCAACCCGCAGACGGGCAAGGAGATCGAGATCAGCGCCCGCCGGGTCCTGACCTTCCGGCCGAGCCAGGTGTTGAAGAGTGCCCTGAACGGCGAGGCACCCCCGGAGAACCACGCGGAGATCGACGCGCAGGAAGAGGCGGCGGCGGACGCGGCGGAGGCCCGGGGCGAGGACTTCGACGAGGGAATGGAAGAGGGCGACGAGTAGGTTTTTTTCACCGGTACCTGTCACCTCGCGCTTGACCCAAGAAAGCGGCGAGGGCATAAGGCAGCACCGTTTCACGACGGCGGTTCTCGGGGCGTAGCGCAGCCTGGTAGCGCACTTGCTTGGGGTGCAAGTGGTCGCAGGTTCAAATCCTGTCGCCCCGACCAAATAGAGGCCCTGGAGTTTCCGGTGCAAGCCGGTGACTCCAGGGCCTTTGTTTTTTGCGCTTGAGGACTTCAGCGAAAAGCGGAGCGGGCTCGGCGCCAGCAGCACGCGAGGCCTATGGAATGGCTCCGCTGGTGCTTGGGGCAATCTTTTCGCATGTGAATGGAGGCGCATCCGGGCAGGGGCCCTCGCCCCAGACCTCATGCCGCAGTGAGAAAACGGGGGGCACATGTCTCCAACCCTTCCGACGCGCGGAGCGAGCAGTTTGTGCGTGAGCATCCCGGTCCAGCTCTTCTCCGGGTATGATCTCGGTCCTCCCTGCTGGATGGTGCACAAGGGACATGTCGAACGACGCCCTCTTCAAGACCCTCCAGGACGCCATGCGCCAGGAGCCTGGAGTCGACGGGGATGCCTAGCGGCTCAGCCAACTCGCCTGGATGCTCTCCCTCAAGGTCTTCGACGACCGCGAGCGGAGCGCAAGTTGTTCGACGACGGTTACCTCTCGCCCATTCCCGAGAGATTCCGATGGCGCCGCCGATGGGCCAGGGACTCTGAGCTGTTCGGCAATGCGCTGATCGATTTCATCAAGCACGACCTGTTCAAGACGCTCAAGCAACTGCCGGTCTCCGAGAAGAACGAGGCCCTAGCGAACGTGGTGCGCGCCGTCTTCGCGTGTCAAAGACCGAGGCAACGGATCGCGTCGGGGTCGGCTGAACGGATCGCATCCACTGATCCTTCAGGACTGGCCGCTGGCGGCCGGTTGCCCTGCGCCCGCGCGCGGAGGGAGGGTCAAGGGCGCAGAACCGTTCAGGTTTCGGCGAAGCCGACCCTTGACGCTCCCGAGCACGCGGGCTCCTTGGTCTGATCGAAACCGCGATCCGAGAGGGTGACCCGCGAGCGATCCGACAGGGCGGCCCATGACACTTCGCGGACACCCACAACTGCATGAACTCGGGTGTACGACTGCGGCAGGCCCTCGATGTGATCAATCAAATTGATTTCAACCGTGCGGTTGGACGCCAGCAACTCGGCGATGTCTACGTGCAACTGTTGGCGACTCTGCCGAATGCGGGGCACGCGGGCGAGCATTACACCCCGCGTGCGCTGACGCGATTCATTGTGGACCGCATAGACCCGATGCTGGGGAGAAGGTTCTCGACCCAGCCTGCGTCGCAGGCGGATTCCTCGTCACGGCACGACGTCCACCGGACGGTTACGCCTGCTCGCTGCCGATGAGCCATGCGAAGTGCGGGAGAGTCGCGGAGCCGGGGCATGCTCAACCAGCCCAGGCGTCAACTTCCCTGACATGGGAGCGGTGTAAGGAACTTGGTTTCGGGCTCAGTCGACCGCCCCTACTTTGACGACCAGCCGAGCCAAGTCCCCAAAGGCTTTCAGGCCGAGGCATTTGCCCACTTGGGTTGCGCCCTCCAAAACTTCGGGCACAAGCTCCGCTTCCGACTTGCCCAGTCGTTTCAGCAGTCGGCCGCGACTGGTGCCGCCGTGGTTGCGGAAAGTGCGCAGTTGGTGCAGCACATCAACTGCGGGAGTAGCCAAGTCCTTTATGGACTCGTCCTTTGTATGTTTGACGTTGCCCAGCGTCAGCTTGTCCCCATCGCGGCTGCTGGCCTCGAGAAGCTGATTGCTGAGGTCCGCCACCACCGTGCACCTGTCCAGTACGTCGGGATGGAGGCCGATGGCCACCGCCTCAAGTGAGGGGCGCATCTTCTCTAGAATCTCCCGGTGGAGGGGCGACGCCTTGGCGAGTCCCACGGTCTCTCCATAGCGCTGCCAGGCGCGATTTCGGATGTCCCCCAAGCTGGCCTTGACCGCCACATCCTCCAATGCCAGCCCAAGCTCGCGGGCATTCATTCGGCTCTCGGGCCGCGGGTTGGTGGTGCGCTCCAGGACGCCAGGAAGTCCGAAGCGATTGGCCTCCGGGCGCAACAGCTTGCGCAGCGTGCAGCCCAGAGCGAATACATCTGCCGCTGGCGACCACTGAGGAACCTCGGCGCAAACCTCCGGGGCGACGAACTCACCTGACAGGCGAGTGTGCCGTGCACTTTGGGCGAGTGTCGCCAGTCCGAAGTCGATGAGGATCGGCCGCATGTCCTCGGCATGGAGGATGATGTTCTTTGGCCGGATGTCCCGGTGTAGAACCGCCGCTGAGTGCAGCCAGGTCAGTGCCCGGCAGAGCTTCGCGCCGATGTCGGCAACAGCCCTCTCCAGGAGGGCTCCCTCCCGGTTGGACAGGTCGAAGCCGTCAATCCATCGGTAGATCTGGACAGCTCGCGAGTCGTTGCCCTCAAGGAGGCCCACCTCCAGAAGGTCGAAGACGAACTCTGAGCCAGCCGTCCGCCGTGTGACTCCCCCCACGACAGCGGCCAGTGCATGGGATCCCTGGATGAAGCGGCTCCGTTCCTCATCGCCGGCCAGGGTGGCTTCGCGCCAGACCAGGGTGTCGTTGCCATCTTTGAAGCGATACAGTCGCGCCTGTCCTCCCTCCGCAAGGGGCTCAAGGGGGCTGCGCGTGGGACGCACGCGCTTGACGGCTGCCAGCAGAAGCGCGTTACGGGCCGCCGTATCCACCACGAACCCATTCCGGGCTGCACCCACCAAGTATGCTTCGGTAAGCTCGGAGCGGAAGCGCGTGCCTTCCACGATGTGCTCCGAGCGCAACGTCCCCACAATTTCGCGCACCCGCTCCACATCGAATACGAAGCGGCTCAGGCCACCAACTGCCTGCGCGCTCGTCGCCCATTCGGTCAGTTTGTCCGCAGATCGCCGCACCGCATCTTCGAAAGGAAGCCCCTCGTGCAGCCAGTGGGCGAGGGCCGCCGCCACGGGGTATGTGGGGCCGGGCACCCAATCGTTGATGGACTCTGCCTGATTGAATGCGTCGCGCAGGGATGAGGCTACGGCGCTGGCCTGCCCGTCGCGCAATTCGGTGATGAGTTCGTTTTCGACTTCCACCACATCGTCGAAGGACACCCAGCAGCGCCCGTCCCGGCGTACGTTGCGTACGAGGCGTTCCAGGATGTCTCGCAGTACGAGAAGGTTGCTGGCCACCCGGGAAATCTCCCGACGAGCACCCCGCGTTGTTTCGAGGGTGCGTCGTGTCACTTGCAGAACCAGTCGGTTGAGGCCCTCCTCGTCGATGTTGCGCACCTCCAGCGGGCGCAACTTGCCCATTAGGTTGACGCCTGCCCGCTCGACCATTCCTGGAAGCCCTATGAGTCCGAAGGAAAGACGGGCTCGACTCTCGTCGGCGACAGCCCAGTTTTCTTCCAGCAAGTCCTTCAGCCAAGTGCCGATGGCCTGACCGCGCCGCTCGCGGGGAAAGAAGAGTTGCGCCTCATCCAAGAGGATGAGGACGGTGGATTTGCCTTCCCGTGCCGCCGCGCGCCGGACGTGGTCGAAGGCGTTGGCTTGCGGCAGCCCATCGGCTAGGTGGGTGAGGTCGACTGCGGAACCCACCGCTGCCTGGAGGCTGTCGGAGACAGCCTTCCAGAGCTTGGCGTAATCCAGTTCGACACCGTCATGAAACTGCGTGCAGAGGATGGACTCCGGAACAAGGAGGTCATCACGGGAGGCGTGGGTGCGCAGGTATCGCACCAGCGTTGTCTTACCGAAGCGGCGTGGCGCCTCGACAGCGAAGGACGCGCCCTGCGCGATGCGCTTCTCAAGCGTCTCCCGGTGCGTCTGCGGCCCAACGGGATGCTGCGTGACGAAGTCCGGATTGCACTCCTCCGTCCAGTGGACGTCAGGCAACTTCGGTTCTGGTTCGAGGACATCCCAGGAGAGCGTTGTGGACTTGGCGAGGGGTGTGCGTGTTTCAGCATCGTAAATGGACACGACGACTTCGAAGCGCTCACGGGCCCGGAGTTTGCGGATGGGAATCCGGAGCCTGAAGGTGGTGACGTAGCGCCCCTTGCGTTCGAAGTCCGGTCGCCAATCTCGTGGACGCAGCGAGAGTCGCTCTGGGGAGGGCTGTGGCCACTCGCGTGGCCATGCATCACGTTGCCCCGTTGTCACTCGGTACTCCAGCAGCACGTTGTAGGCCTTATTGTCCTCGGTCTCCAGACTCAGGGGCACAACGGTTTCAACGTAAGGAGCACCCTCCACCAGCCGCAGCCCGGGAAGCGCCTTGCGCCCGGACTCGCCCGTCCAGTTGTGCTCGATGGAGAGGGCCTCGGTTGGCATGGGGAGCGGTGCGGCTTGGCGACTCACGGTGCGTTGCAGTTGCAGCAGGGTAACGTCCTCGGCGGTGCCGAGGGCCGCTATCAGTTGTTCAGTTGCACGGTGGTAACTGCGCGCCGCAGCCTCACGTTCCTCAGTTCCACGGACGAGACCAACGACTTCCACGACACCGGCGAATACGCCGGGGGCCAGTTTGTCGCGCAGACGCTCCAGAAGCTCGACGGCTCTTTGGAGACGGGAGGGCTCCTCCTGGTTTTCGAGGGCCTCACGCACCCACCTGTGGTGCTCGGTTGGAATGGCGTCTAGAGCTCGCTTTGCCTCCAATAGGCGGCGCAACTCGCGCTCTAGATGCAGGTCCTCCTCTCCGGGATTCGCTGGAGCTTCGAGGCTGGCAATGGAGGCGGGCAGTTCCGCGTTGGCCTCGTGCAGCGTGCGCAGGACGAGTCGCACGCGTCTCCGGATATGGGGTGATACGAGGGCCCGCAATTTCGCGGGGACGGCCCCCGCCTCAACTTCGGAATTCGGCTTGGGCAATTCCTCGGATTGCCAGCACCAAGCTGGCAATAGCTCAAGTGCCTGTAGCCGTTGCGCCATGTCGGCAATCTCGTTGAGTTCGTCAGGAGGGGTGCTTCCGGCCATTCGCAGCAGGGAGTCCACGTGCTCCCCGAGCGCCGCCTTCGCATCGTTGTAGGCGGTACGGGCGTAGGGAATGTCCTGCGCAAGTTGCTCTGGGTAGGGGAGTGCTTTGCGCCACCGCTCAAGGCGCTCCTGCAGGTTCCCGAGATCCTTCACGAGAGCCAAACAGCCATCGGCCGTGGAGATGTAGTCGGATGCGGACTCCAGTTCCCGCGCAGCGCGGCGGATGTCCTCAGCCACTCCCTGCAACTCCTCGGTGCTAGCGCAGCCCAATCCAAGCACCCAGACATCGAAGGCGGAGGGCTGAATGGACGCTGGCGCGGTCGGGGGTTGCGGCGAGGTGGGCAGAGGAGCATGTGCGGGAGCAGGAGGCGAGGACGCGGAGACGGGGACGTCCTTGGCGGGTGCTGAAGCTGCCTCGGCCTTCTGCTCCGCGCTTGCATGCTCAAAATGTAGGTTCCAGGCCCAGCGGGCCACTGCCGCTAGGGGCTCATCGTCACGGTCGACATGTGCGACGAGTTCATCAAGTCCGGAATCCGTCGTGCCAAGGCTGCGGATGGCATTGACAACGGGCGCCTCCCACTCGCGCGCTACGGCATTGTCCTCGGCCTTCTTCTTGAGGAAGGGAGCTGCTTCGCAGAGCTCAAGTCGCACGTTCTCGGGGGAGAGGCGCTTGAGGGCGGACGCCCACAGTCGCGCCCGGACGGACTCCGGTAGCGGAAGCGCGGAGTACATCTCAAGGAGTTCCTGGATGCGCTGCGGCTTGTCGACGTGCGTGGTTACAAATCGGTTGAGGGCGGGGATGCCCATGCCGAGCGCCATTGCATCGAGGTTGGCGCGGGATGCCTGGAACCGAATCCGCCCGTCGAGAATGGCGCGGAATCGCGCAGGGAAGGATGGCTCAACGCATTCGTGCAACCGGAAGCGCACCCACAGGCTACGCAGGCGCAGTTGGTAGCCCTCATCTGTCACTATCTCGGTGTCGGGGCCAGGTCGCACCCGAGCACAGAATGCGGACATACGTGCGATTACATCCAACAGGGCTGGTGAGGGCGGTATCGTGCCGTCATCTCCTGCAATGGAGGTACGCGCCTCGCGCAGGAATGGCAGCGGATCCAGCAGTCCCTTCGGAGATTCCCGTCCCTGGAAGCGGGAGAACTGCGCTTCATGAACCTGGGGCTCCCCAAAGCTGCGAATGGCGCCTTCGCTGGCCGTGCCGTAAATGAGCAGCGTGTCTCCTGCCTCTCGTGCATGCATCAGACCGGCGTGGAAAGTCCGGGTGCGGCCGAGGACGCCCACCCGGAAGCCTTGCTCGTTGCGCGGCAGGATCACGAACTGAATGCGCGTACCGTCAAACGTTACGTCATTGAAGAGTTGTTCCGTACCGGCTGAGCGTTTCGAGACCTCGGGAAAGTGGTCGGCCAGGAGACGTTCGGTGAAACGGACGTAGTGCTCCATGCGCTCAATCTCTCCGAGCCCAGACGGACTCTTGATACCGGTGCTGAGGCAACCGATTGATTGGTCACCCTAGGCCAGCCGCTGCAGCGGGCTCGACCCAACCCACAACGGATGCCACGGCTGTGAACCGGAACAGGGTAGCAGGACATGCATCTAACCCGGGAGAGCCGTAGAGGAGGGCCCGGGGAGGCTGGATGGGGCTGTTTCCACCCATCAGAGCCATCTTCACTGGCGAGGCGCTGGGACGCTCTTCACAAGGTGCTCTCCCGGCATCTATGCGCTTCCAAGCTGAACACCACGAGGGCTGCGAGTGCCACCGCCTGCTGCGTGCCTTGGAGGCAACCTCCTTCTGTTGCCAAGCCTGATCCCCACTGAAGAGGTCCGGCTCGGCTTCAGTGGTCCCATTCCTGGAGACTACTCACGGCTTCAGGTCGCCCCTTGTGACCCTTCCCAGCTCGTTCTGTGGAATCGCGCAGGAGCTGATTCATCGCATCCTCCTTAATCCGAACCGCGTTGGAGACTCAGATGTGGGGCAATGTGCCCTGCTCGCACAGCCGGTGCGCGGTGGCCCAGCAAATCCCCATCCTCTCCGCGACTTCCCGGACCGTCAGCCGCCGGCCGGAACCCGAGGCCACCAGCGCTACCGGGGCAGGGCTCAGCAGCAAACTAGCAGCAATGGTCTTGGGTCCTGCAGTACTGGGTGGGACGGCTGGACAATCCCGGCCGAGGAAACACGAGTGTTTAAAGGGGGTTGTGAAGGGGACGTTGGACTGCTCTAAGGGGTCCTTGAGGTGCAAGTGGTCGCAGGTTCAGCTCCTGTCGCCCCGACCAAAGAGAGGCCCAGGCGTTCCCGGTGCGAGCCGGTGACTCCAGGGCCTTTGTTTCTGACTCAAGGCCTTCATCCGCAAACCAGCGAATCCAGCAAACTGCGGCAGGCCCGGAGAACTCATGTAGAGTCCCTCACGGAATCCGGTGCAGGCCCTCGCCTCCGAGGCGTGCCGGGCCTGTCACCCATGAAATTCCTCGCCCTCCTGTTCCGGACGTCCTCCACGTCGCTCATCCTGGTGACGCTTTGCGGGCTCCTGTCGGGCGCCAGCAACGCGGGGCTCATCGCGCTGATCAACCACGCGCTCGCGTCCCAACTGCAGGTGAGCTCGGCGGTGGCCCTGGGCTTCATGGTGCTCGGCGTGCTGACGCTGCTGTTGCGCTACGGGACGCAGGCCCTGGTCAACAAGCTCAACGGGGACGCGCTCTTCGACATGCGCATGCGGCTGGCCCGTCAGGTCGTCGCCACGCCGCTGCGGCGCCTGGAGGAGCAGGGCATTCCCAACGTGATGACCGTCCTCACGGAGGACCTCTTCGTCATCAGCACCGCGTTGGGCGTGTTGCCTCGCTTCCTCACCAACATCGCCATCGCGCTGGGCTGCTGCGTCTACCTGGCGTGGCTGTCCTGGCAACTGCTCGTCGGCTTGTTGCTCGCCATCGCGCTGAGCGTGGTGGGCTACCGGCTCCTGGCCCGGAGCGCCATCCTGGATCTCCAGCGCACTCGGGAGCACCAGGGGGCGCTGTACAAGCAGCTTCGCGGCCTCACGGAGGGCATCAAGGAGCTGAAGCTGCACCAGGAGCGACGCGCCGCGTTCCTCACGGAGGAGGTGGAAGCCACGTCCTCACTCGTGCGCGCGCTGCAGATCCGGATCGGCAACGTCTTCGCGGCGACGGGGAGCCTGGGGATGCTCCTGTCCTTCGCCTTCGTGGGGGCGCTCATCTTCGTGATGCCGGGCCTGGGCTGGGTGCAGCCGTCGGTGCTGGTGGGGTACTGCATCGCGGCGCTCTACCTCCAGCAGCCGCTCCAGTCCGTCATGGAGACGCTGCCCATCCTGAGCCGCGGGGATGTGTCGTGGACGAAGGTCCACCAACTGGGGCTGACGCTCGACTCCCTGGGCTCCGATGCACCCGCGCTTCCCGAACGAGGACACCGCGCGACGTTCCAGACCGTCGAACTCGTGGGCGTCACCCACACCTATTACCGCGAGGAATCCGATGGGCACTTCGTGGTGGGACCCATCCATCTGCGCATGCACGCCGGGGAGCTGATCTTCCTCGTGGGCGGCAATGGCAGCGGGAAGACCACGCTGGCCAAGCTGCTCACGGGGCTGTACCAGCCCGAGGGCGGGCAGATCCTCGTGGACGGTCAGCCCATCACGGAGCAGACGCAGGAGTCCTACCGGCAGTTGTTCTCCGCCGTGTTCTCGGACTTCTACCTGTTCGAACGGCTGCTGGGGCTCGTCGGCGAAGGCACCGCCTCGCAGGTGCAGCACTACCTGTCGCTGCTCCAGTTGTCGCGGAAGGTCCGGATCGACGGCGGCGTCCTCTCCACCACCGAGCTGTCACTGGGGCAGCGCAAGCGGCTGGCGCTGCTCACCGCCTACCTGGAAGACCGCCCCATCTATCTCTTCGACGAGTGGGCGGCGGATCAGGACCCCGCGTTCAAGGCCGTGTTCTACACGGAGCTCCTTCCGGAGCTGAAGCGCAAGGGCAAGACCGTGGTGGTCATCTCCCACGACGACCGTTACTTCGGCGTCGCTGACCGCGTCCTCCGGCTCGACGCCGGGAAGCTGGTCGCTCCCGCCGAGTCCGCCCCGGCCCTGCAGGAGCGCGCCTCCTGACTCAGGCCGCGAGCCGCTGCCCTTGGAGCAGCTGCTCGAGCGTCACCGCGCCACGGCTGGCCGCATCGGCTTCCAGGAAGGTGCGCTGCATGGCCCGGGTCCGGGCCTGGAACGCAGGGGTGCCGAGGAGCTGATCCAGCTGCGCGCCCACCTGCTCCGCCGAGGTATCTCGGATGTTTCCCCTCAGTCCGAGCCCATGGTGGACGACGCGCGCGGCGTTGCCCGGCTGGTCGAACATCAGCGGATACACGAGCATCGGAACGCCCAGGCAGATGCATTCCTTCACGCTGTTGAGCCCGCCATGGGTGATCATCAGCGACGCCTGCTTCAACGCGGTGAGCTGGGGAACCCAATCCACCACCGTGACATTGGGAGGCAGCGGGCCGAAAGCGTCCGCCCGCAGCTGCTTGCCCACGGCCATGAGCAGCCGGAGCCGGGGCCTGCGCGCGACGGCGGAGATGACGGACTGGAAGAAGGCCTGGTGTCCACGCAGCCGGTCGCCATGGCTCCCCAGTGAGCACAGGATGATCGGCGAATCGTCCTGGGGAAGAGCCAGGCGCAGCGGAGGCTCCGCCCGGTCGAGATCCACACACGGCCCCAGGTAGTGGACGTCCGCGGCCGAGCGGCGGAAGTCGAACTCCGGCGCGCTCATCACCAGCGTGGGGACCTGGAAGTGCGGGCCGATCTGCAGATGGGTGTTGAAGCTGGCGCGGGGCGCGCCGGGGTGCTGGCGATAGAAGGCGCGAAGCCGTTCGCGCATCTTCTCCTCGAACGGCAGGAAGGTGCGCAGGTACTGCCATTGCCATGCGAGCCGGATGCCGAGCCGCGAGCCGACACTTCCCGTTGGGACGTGGTGTGAGTTCAGCGGAGGGACGGCGACATCCCTGTTCAACGCGAGGTTGGTGCAGAGCTGGAACGCGGGCACGCCGGCCTTGTGGGCCGCCAGCACGGGCAGCGGGAACGTCGCATCCACGAGCAGCAGGTCGGCCCTCGCCTCGCGCAGGCGCGCCTCCAGCGTGGTCCCGAAGAGGGCCTCCGTGATGCGGAGCCCGTGCCGGTGGATCACCTCCCGGATGATGTCCTTGCGCGCCTGGGGGGAGAGCCCCGGGGCGGCCAGCTGTGCATCCAGCTCCGCCTGGCGCCCCCTGGGCATCGCCTCTTCGTGGATGGGGATGAACGGCCAGGGCCGCTCACACAGGAAGGCTTCCCCATCCGGCGGCGCCATGTAGACGAGCTCGTGTCCCCGGGACATCAACTGCCTCGCGAGGCCGAAGGTCGCGTGGATGTGGCCGGCCTCCGGCAGGGGAAGAAAGACGATTCTCGCCATGACTCCTGAAGGTAGCAGGGTGGTAATCTTGGTGAAACCGGAAGAACGAGAGCGCTCCGCGATGAAACCCTCGGTGTCCGTCATCATCCCCGCCTTCAACGTCGAGGCGTATCTGGGCGCTGCCATCGACTCGGTGCTTGAACAGACACAGCGGGATGTCGAGCTCATCATTGTCGATGATTGCTCCACGGACGGGACCGCGGAGGTCGCCGGGCGGTATCAGGACGCGCGCATCCACGTCCTCCGGAACGCGAAGAACGAGGGGCCTTCCCAAAGCCGCAACGTCGCCATCGACCACGCCACGGGGGAATGGGTCGCCATCCTGGATGGCGATGACTGGTGGAAGCCTCGGCGCCTGGAGTGCCTCCTGGCGCTGGCGGAAGCACACCGCGCGGACATCGTCTGTGATGACCTGCTGCTGGTCCCGGAAGGGGAGCGGAATCCCTCGGTGACGTTCTTCCAGACGCAGGCCCGGCGGCTGGGGCGGATTGATCAGCCGTTCGAGGTGAACGCCCTGAAGATGGCCGTGGATGACTACGGGTTCTTGAAGCCTGTGTTCCGCAAGGCCTTCTTGAACGCGCATGCGCTTCGCTACAACCCGGCCCTGTGGGCCGGTGAGGACTTCGACTTCCTGCTCCGGTGTCTCCTCGCGTCTGGCCGGATGGTCGTGTCGCAAGAGGCGATGTATTTCTACCGGAGCCGGCCGGGTTCGTTGACCTCGGATCCCGTGCGGTGCCTGACGCGCATCATCGACATGGCTGATGCGCTGACCGCTTCCCTGGACCCCCGGACGCAGGGCGAGGTCATCGAGGCGATGGGCCGCTATCGCGAGTGGAAGCTCCGGGAGCGGGAGGATGCGCGGTTCCGCGCGCCGCTCCAGAAGGGAGCCTGGGGGGAGTGCATGTCATTGGCATGGAGGAACCCCGCGAAGCTCCCACGGTACATGCCGATGGTGGGGCGGCAGCTCGTTTCACTGGCCGTTTCCAAGGCCCGTCGCTGAGTGGCTGACAAATCTTTCACAGAGCGTGGGTGGGGAACGTGAGCTGGGTCAAGTCTGGGTATGACGTGGTCATCATTGGCAGTGGCCCGGGCGGGAGCACCCTGGCCCAGGGGCTGGCGCGCCGTGACTGCAACGTGCTGGTGGTCGAACAGGGCGAGTACCTGAAGCCGGACCCTGCCCGGAGCGAGCAGCAGACGACGTTCATCGCGGACTACCAGCGGCGCGGGATCCGCTACAACGTGGGCGGCGAATCGAAGTTCTACGGCGCGGCGCTCTACCGCCTGCGGGAGAACGACTTCAGCGCCAGGCAGACGGAGCATGGCGAGTCCACGGCCTGGCCCCTCTCCTACGCCGACCTGGAGCCCTACTACGACGAAGGCGAACGGCTCTATTCGGTCCATGGCTCGCCCGAAGGCGACCCCTCCGAGCCGCCTCGCTCCAGGCCCTTCCCCCACGGGCCCATCGAACACGAGCCCTTCATCGCGGACGTGGTGAAGCGGCTCCAGGGCTGCGGCGTTCCCGTGGGCTACATCCCCAAGGGTGTGGACCGGGGCCCCAACGGCCGATGCGTCCTGTGCTCGACCTGCGACGGCTACTTCTGCCATCGCGACGCGAAGATGGACGCGGAGGTCGCCGCGCTCCGGCCCGCCCTCAAGACGGGCCGGGTGGACCTGTGCACCGGTACGGACTGCCTCAAGGTCCTCACCACGCCGGACGGCCGCCGCGCCACCGGTGTCCTCCTGCGCCGCGGAAGCGAGGAGGTCACCGTGCACGCGGACGTCGTCGTCGTGAGCGCGGGCGTCAGGGAGTCGCCGTTGCTGCTCTGGCGCTCGAGGAACGACGCCCATCCGAAGGGCATTGGAAACGCCAGGGGCGCCTTGGGGCGGTATCTGGCGGGCCACACGAGCGGCTTCATCTTTCCCTTCCTCGGGCTGCGCCCCATTCCGGAGCTCCACCAGAAGACCTTCGCCATCAACGCCTTCTACGGCGCGGCGGAGGATTGGCCCTATCCCCTGGGCGTCATCCAAGCGACGGGCCAGATTCCCATCTGGCAGCACGTGCATCCGCTCACCGCTCCGTTCGTGAAGTTCGTCGCGCGCCGCAGCCTGGTGTGTCTGTTGATGACAGAGGCCGTGGGCACCGCGGAGTCCGGGTTCGACTTCAACGAAGAGCAGATCGCCCGCGTCCACAATCCCAGACCCAGCCGTGAGACGTACCGGAAGCTGCGGAAGACCGCTGTCTCGCTCTTCCACAAGGCCGGGTTTCGCTGGGTCCATGCATCGGAGCACTTCGATGCGCCCTGGCACACGGTGGGGACGGCGCGGATGGGGGTGGATCCCGCGAGCTCGGTGCTGGATGCGGACTGCCGCGTCCATGGCATGGACAACCTGTACGTGCTGGACGCGTCCAGCCTGCCCACCGCCGGGGCGGTCAACACCACGCTCACCATCATCGCGCTGTCGCTCCGCGCCGCGGAGACCATCGCGCGGGTCCAGCGCAGGCCCCGGGTGGAAGTGGCGTGACCCGCGGGTTCAGCTCGCCCGCTTGACCGCGGGCTGGGGGCCGGGCAGCAGTTGCTCGATGACGGCCATCTCCGCCTCCGCCTCGCGGAAGCGGCTGCTCATCCTCGCGAGCGCCTGGGCATGGGAGGCGCTTCCCACCACGGAGTCCAGCAGTGAGAGCAGGGCGCGGGGCGTCAGCTGCTTCACGGCCCCCTGGACTCCGAGCCCATGGTGCACGACGAGCCGGCTCACGTCCGGCTGGTCGTCCTTCATGGGCAGCGCCACCATGGGGACACCAAAGTAGATGCACTCCTTCACGCTGTTGAACCCGCCATGGGTGATCATGGCCGCCGCGATGCGCAGCAGTTGGAGCTGGGGCGCCTTGCGCACGGCCACGAGCTGCGCCGGGCCTCCGTCGAACTCCGCCGGGTCGAGCACGGACCCCACGGCGAGGACGAACTGCCATCGTGGCCGCAGCGCCGCCGCCTCGCTCACCGTCTTCATCACCTGACGGGCCAGGCCGGATGAGGCCAGCGTGCCCAGCGAGAAGAAGATGAGGGGCTGGTCCTCCTTCAGCCGCTCCCAGGGAAACGCCGGCTCCTGGCGTTCCAGATCGATGGAGGGGCCCAGGTGGAGCACCGGCTCGCGCCCGGCCGGCATGTCCGGCGTGGCGAACTCCCTGGGGAAGAGCACCACGTCGCGCAGCAGGGGGAGCTGGAAGGGTGGGAAGTCCACGGGCTCCATCGGGCAGCCATGCTTGAGCGCAAGCTGCCGGTGGAACTCCTGGAAGCGTGGCACCAGGCCCGCGCGCGCGAGCACGACTTCAAGCGGGCGCAGCACGGGCCTGAGCGCGCTGCTGAGAGGCTTACCTTTGCTCGTCGGCAGCAGGTGCAACAGGTGCTGGGGGAGGGTGGTGTTCAGCCGCGCCACGGAGACGCCATGGCCATGGCACACGATGGGCAGATCCATCACCCGGTCATCGCAGAGGACGAGGTCCGGGCCGAGGGCGTCCAGCAGCCTGTCGTATTCACCCTCCAGGGTGGCCTGGAGCACGGCATTGCGGCGCTGGATGTGGTCACGCGCGAGGTTGCGCAGCTCCCGGCCGCGCGAATGGGATGCCCTCGTCGTCATCTCCGCCACCAGGCCCTTGGGGAAGAGGGACGTGAAGACAGGGATGAGCTCGAAGCCCTCGGCCTGGAGCGAGGACTCGATATCCGGCAGGGAGCAGTAGACCACCCGGTGTCCGCGGGCCCGGAGCGTCTTCGCCAGCTTCAGCGTGGGGTTGATATGCCCTGCGAGCGGAAGCGGAGCGACGAGGATTGTGGCCATACGGCCTCCAATGTGTCCCGGCTTGAGTCCCCCGGAAAAAGCGGCGCGGTTATACTTCGAGTGAAGGCGTGTCGACAGTCCTTGGAAGGCCCTTGGCTGTAGCGAAGGGCTCAAGTCTTGTCGCTGCACCGCATCAGTCCCACTGGTGGACGAGGGCCCCGTCACCCTCCATATCCAGCCGCGTCCCGGTCCTCGGACTGAGCACCACCGAAACGAGGCCGGGTTGCCGCCCGGCCCCAAGGGAGCGGGTCAGGTCCGGGCCTGCCAGGTCAGCCACTCTCCCGGACGTGCCAGCTCCACGCTCACCTTCCGCTTGCGCGCGGAGGCCAGGAGCAGCGCTTCCGCGTCTGGGACCTCCTGGTAGTCATCGGAGGCGGCGACGCCGTAGTGGATGGGCACGAGGAGCCGTGCTCCCAACACCACGGCCGCGGCCACCGCCTGCTCGGGCGTCAGGACGGCATGCACTTCGCTCACGGGCTTCCGCCAGCCGAAGCGCGCCCCGTTGATGGGCAGGAAGGCCGCATCGAAGGGGCCGAACTGACGCCCGATGCGCCACCAGGACCCGTGCCATAGCGTGTCGCCGCAGTGGATGACGCGGCGGCCTCCGCCCGAGACGATCCACGAAACCTGGGGATCCCCATAACCGTCCGCCGCGGGGACGGCGGTGGCGGTGAAGTCATTGAGCAGGATGGGCTCGTAGAGCGGAGCGGACCGCACGCGGAAGCCCGACGCGGCGGCCGCCACGGCCACGTCCGGGGCGCACACCAGCGTCCCGGTGTCCCCCAACGCCTGACGGACGGCCACCGGATCGAAGTGGTCGGAATGGCGATGCGTCACCAGGACGAAGCGGCTCCCGCTGCTCACGTCCATCGGGACGAGCGGGTCCTTCAGCGCCGCCCCCCATACGGTGGGGTCGATCAACGGGTCCACGAAGAGCGTGTCCTGTCCGAGCCGCAGCCGCACTCCGGCCCAGGCCAGCCGCTGGGCACGAAGCACGGCGCTGTCGACAGGCTTCGCCGCGCGGCCCGTGCCAGGGGGCAGCAGGACCGCGCCCACTGAAAGCGCAGCCGCCGCACGCAGGAAGTCCCGGCGGCCCGTCCGCTCGGGCCGGGCCAATCTGTCCCGGCTCTCGCTGTTCGAGGGGATCATCGGCTGCTCCCCCTCGATGCGCTCAGACGACCATGGCGGTACGACAGGGCTCTGCGTCCTCGGGGAGCTGTCTGTGTGGGGCATCGTCCGTCCTCCTGGCATTGGGACGCCAACGTTAAGGAGGGGCTTGCCATGAGCACAGCGAAACGATTTCGCGATGATGCTGAATCCTGTTCATGTGAAGCTGCCCGGCATGCTCGAGCTCCGTCACTTCAAGCTGATTGCCGCGGTCGCCGACACGGGAAGCCTGGCCGCGGCGAGCCGGCAGCTTCACCTCACGTCCTCGGCGCTGAGCCACCAACTCCGCGACGCCGAGGAGCGCCTGGGCGTGCAGCTCTTCCAGCGCCGCCAGCGACGCCTGCTTTTGACTGGCTCGGGAGGGAAGCTGCTCCTCTCCGCACGGCGGGTCCTGAGCGAGGTGGCCCAGGCCGAGTCGGTCTGCCGCGCGCACCCACAGGATGATCTGCTCCGGCTCAGCACGGGCTGCTACACGGTGTATGGCTGGCTGCCGCCCATCCTGGGGCGGTGGCAGGCCGAGCACCCACGCGTCGAGCTGCGCATCGTCCTGGAGGCCACGCGTCAGCCGCTTGGGGCGCTGCTGAATGGCGAGCTGGATCTCGCCTTGACCCCGGACGTCCCGAAGCAGGCCCGCCTGGCGCAGACGCCGCTCTTCGAGGACGAGCTCCTGCTGGTGGTCCCCGCGGACCATGCGCTGGCGCGGCGGGGACATGTCACGGCGCAGGACCTGGTGCGGGAGCACCTGCTCACCTATGCCGCGCCCCGCGAGCAGCTCGATGTCTTCACACGCGTGCTCTGGCCCGCGGGCCTCGAGCCGCACCGGGTCTCTCCCGTGCCCCTCACCGAGGCGCTGATCGAACTGGTGCGTGGCGGTATCGGCGTGACGGCGCTGCCCGAATGGATGCTGCCGGACCAACGCCACGGGCTGCGGACCGTCCGGCTCACCCCTCGGGGAATCCGCCGCCGCTGGAGCGCGGTCACCCGCGCCTCCCGCCAGCGTCCCGCCCCGCTGACCCACTTCATCCAGCTCCTCCGCGAGCGCTTCGCCCTCCAGGGCAAGGCAGGGCCGCGGGCCTCCTCACGGAGAGAAACGCCCGCCGCGACCGCGCGCGGTCCAACTGCCGCCGTAACCTCCGCAACTCGCTCCGGCGGATGATCCGGGAGAACCTCCCGATCAGCCACCAGTACCGCCGGAAGCGTCTCCACGAGGCCGCGTCCGTCGCCGTCACCCTCAGCTCGACACCCAGCCACGCGCCGCCTCCTTCGCGTGGCTCCACCCGCACGTTCCAGGCGAGCTTGCCGAAGCCGGGCTCGCTGAACGCCGTGAAGCCCCCAGGCGTCACGCCCACGAAGTCGATGCGCGGTCGCCAGAAACGCCCGATGGCGCCGACCACCTGCTCGCGTCCGGTTTCCTCGCCCAGCAGGAGGAAGCCGTTCCCCGGCGCCACGATGTCATCGATCCGCATGTGCGGGGACCGCCGCACCGGTCTGCCACGAAGACGCGCGAGGATGCGCTCGGGGAGCAGCCGGAGTGCGAAGAGCCAGCGGATGAACGGGACGTCGTGCAGATCCATCGCTCGCACGGCGGCCCAGGCCCTCTCGGGGCTCGCGGCGGTGGCGACCCGGTCCACCTCGCGCAGCGCGCAGTCGGGCATGAACTGGTGGATGAGCGTCATGCCTTCATCAGATGTGCTTCGCGCCCCGGTTCGGCAAGCAGGGCGGGCAAGCGAGTGTACGCACCCGCGGGGCCACGCGGTGCGAGGGCCGGGGCTCACTTCCTTCACTCAAGGGACCGGCGGCGGTTCGGGCTAGAGCGGCGCGAAGGGACTCGGGCCGAGGTCCTCGAGCCTGAAGTCATCCATCGTCAGCGTGCCGACGCGCTCCAGGGCCAGCCCCACGCTCAGCCCCCGGCCCGCGGCGGGCGCGGGGGGCGTCGTCCACTCGGCGTAGCCGTAGGTGCCGCGCGTGGGCAGCAGGGCGCTCTGTGCCCACCACACCCAGCCGCCCGAAGCGTTGCGGTAGTACGCCTTGAAGAGGGGCGCGGCCGTGGCCTTGTACCAGGCGGACACCTTGTAGCGGTGGCCCGTGGTGAGCGGCGGCGCGCACGCTCCGAGATCCTGCAAGGAGATGAGCTTGCGATCCCCGCTGGAGTAGCTGGTGAGGCTCAAGCGCTGGGCCCAGCTCCCTGAATGGGCATCCGCGGTCCGCAACCAACTGTAGGAGTTGGCGCCATAACCGCCGCGCTGCCAGCAGTCCGGAGCTCCGTCCCCGTTGCTGTCGGTCTCCAGGGACGGATTCGCCAGCAATTGCGTGGGAGGTGGTGTGCCCGCGTCGGGCAGTGGGGGCCCGTTGACGGGCGGCTTCACCGCGCCCCCGATGACCTGGTCCACCGTGCGTACGAACGTGCCTCGCGAAGCGCGCGCCGCGAGCCAGTCCAGGAAGGCCGTGAAGGTGGACACGTTGATGCCGTAGGTCTCGGACGACGGGCACGGCCCCGGGCAGATTTCGTGGAAGGCGATGGGCACCCAGCCACCGCCGGCGGACTCGGCGCGGAGCACCAGCCCCTGCAGGTCCGCCAGCGTCTGGGTTCTCTGGATGGAGCCGTGGTTGCGAATGGCGAAGGCGTCCTGCGGCGGAACGGTCTCCGCGTACGGGCAGCTCGTGCAGCTGTCCGGCGTCCGCAGGCCGCCAGACTCTCGCGCGGAGTTGTAGTTGCAGCCGATGACGACCTGCTCGGTGGTCGCGTCCCGGGCTCCGGACGGGTAGGCGAATGACGTCACCCTCAGCCCCGCGTTCATCAGGGCCACGCGGTCGTCACACACCTGTCGGCGCTGCGAGTCCACGTCCAGCGGGGGGAGCTGGACATGCGACACCGTGTGGCCGCCCACCTCGTGGCCGGCGGCCTGGAAACTCCGGAGCTGAGCAAGTGTCAGGTAGCCCGGGATGCCGAGCCGCCCGCTGCTGACGAAGAAGGTCCCGCGCAGGCCGCGCGCCTCCAACAAGGATGCCGCGTTGACCTGGCTGGCCCTCGCGTCATCGAAGGTGAGCGAGACAACGAGCTGCCCCGGCTCCAGGACGAGGCGCGGTGACTGCTGCTCCAGCGCCTCTTCGGGCTCGGAAAGCGCGGAGCCCTGGCATGCCAGCGCCATCAAGAATGGAAACACAAACAATGCCAACCCGAACGCGCGGGCAGGCCGGGAGGAGCGGAGGAACGGGGGCATGGTGCCCGCCAAGGTGCGTGCTCTCCTCTCGCCGACAAGAGGCCCGGAAGCATGGCGCGGCTGCTCACGGGTGAGCGCAATCAGTGCGCTGCCAGCTGCTCGCGCAACCCGGCGACCACCTGCTCTTTCGCGGCGCTCAGCGCGGGACTCACGTCCACCGGATGGGGAGGCCGTGCAGGCTCCAACCCGCGCACTTCCAGCGGCAGGCGCGTCAGCTCCTCCCGCGCGTGCATCCGGAGCGCCGTTAGCGGGGGAGAGGCACCCTCCAGCCGCCGGCCCGCGTGCATCACCTGCCGCAGCAGGGGACGCCCCGGCAGCACCTCTTCATTGCGCGCGAGCACGTCCCGGCTCGCCACGCCGTCCCGCTCCTCGCGAAACACCTGCTTGCGTCCGGGCAGCAGCACCTTGCCCGGTGACAGCTTGAGCCGCCCCCGGCCCGCGTACTCCACCAGCTTGTAGGCCATGTCCAACGCGGGCGCGTCCTCGGACACCCCCATGGCCGTGCCCACGCCGAAGGCATCAATGGGAGCTTGATGCGACAGCAGCCGCGCCACTTCGTCCTCGTCCAGCCCACCGCTCGCGAAGATTCGCACGCGCTCCAGCCCCGCGGCGTCCAGCAGCGCGCGGGTCTGGTGCGAGAGCGACGCCAGGTCCCCTGAATCCAGCCGCACCGCTTGCACGTGGAAGTCCGGCCCGAGCTCCCTCGCGAGCGCCACCACCTTCCGCACGCCGTCGAGCGTGTCGTACGTGTCCACCAGCAGCGTCGTCTCCGGGAAGCGGTGGACGTAGGCGCGGAAGGCGGCGAGCTCGTCGTCGTGCGCCTGGATGTAGCTGTGCGCCAGGGTGCCCGCCACGGGGATGCCGTAGCGCTGCGCGGCTTGAAGGTTGGACGTGGCGCTCACCCCGGCGACGTGGGCCGCGCGCGCCACCTTGAGGCCCGCGTCCTCGCCATGCATGCGCCGCACGCCGAAATCCACCACGGGCCGGCCACGCGCGGCCTCCACCACCCGCGCCGCCTTGGAGGCCGCCAGCGTCTGCAGGTGCACCTGGTTGATGAGATACGTCTCCACGAGCTGCGCCTCGGGCAGGGGGGCTACGACTTCCAGCAGCGGCTCCTGGCCGAAGACGGGGGTGCCTTCGGGCACGGCGTGAACGTCCCCGCTGAAGTGGAAGTGCTCCAGCCAGTCCAGCAGTTGCCGGGAGAAGCGCCCCAATGACTCCAGCCAGGCGAGCTCCTCTGGGCAGAAGCGGAGCGTCTCCAGATAGGTCAGGGCCTGCTCCAGGCCGCACGCCATCAGGAAGTTCCGGCGCGCGGGCAGCCGGCGGACGAAGAGGCTGAAGGCTGCTTCCTCGTGGAGCCCCTCGGCGAGGTAGGCGTCCACCATCGTGAGCTCATAGAGGTCCGTGAGGAGTGCCGGCACCATGGGTTTCCTCCCTTCCGCGCACCCTCATGAAGGTATTGCCGTCGACTGGGCGCGGAGCACCGTGACGGCGAACCGCACCGTCCCGGTGTCCCCCTCGGCATCCATTCAGCCCGCGCACAGCGCTGCCGCGAGCACCCGGTGTGGCGTAGCGCGCCTCACGGCGTGTAGACCTCCGCGGACTCCGATTCCTCTTCGGTGTTGGGAGGTGTCCCGGCGATGAGCGCCCTGCCGTCGGCCAGCGCCGTCACCGTGTATCCAAGACGGGGGATGGCCGGCGCAGGGGCCATGCTCCACGTGCCCGAGCCTGGCTCATACAGCTCCGCCACCTCCGGGCCCACGACGAGCACCCTGCCATCCACCAGCCGCACCGCCGGACCACCGATGGGTTCGAGCGGAGCACCCGTCAGGCTCCAGGTGTTCAGGAAGGGGTCATACAGCTGCGCCGTCCTGCCCGCTGTGATGAGCGCCTTGCCCTCGCGCAGCACCACCGGCTGCTGGCCTCCCAGGGGCGCGAGCGGGGCAGGGGCCGGGCTCCAGGTTCGCGTGGCCGGGTCATACAGCTCCGCCGCGGTGACTCCCGGGGCGAGCACCTTGCCCGTGGGCAGCAGCGACGCCGTGGAGAAGTGGGGTTCGGCCATGGCTCCCGCCGGACTCCAGGTGCCCGTGTTCGGGTCGTACACCTCCGCGGACGTGAGGTAGCCGTTGATGTCCTCGCCTCCCGCGACGAGCACCTTGCCGTCCCGCAGCCGGGTCGCCAGGTGCCTGGAGCGGCCCTGGGCCATCGAGCCTGTCCGGGTCCAGGTGTTCGTGGCCGGGTCGTACAGCTCCGCCCCTGCGGAGAATCCCTCGACGCCCTCCAGGCCTTCGCCTCCCACGACGAGCACCTTGCCGTCCAGCAGCAGCGTCGCCGAGTGGAAGAGGCGGCGCGCGTTCATGGGCGCGCCCGCGCTCCAGGTGTTCGTGGCCGGGTCGTACAGCTCCGTCGTGTCGAGATAGAAGCTGCGTTTCTGGGCGCTTCCTCCCGCGATGAGCACCCTGCCGTCCTGAAGCAGCGTCGCGGTGTGGCCCCACCGGGGCCCGCCACCCATGGGGCCGGTCGGATCCCACTGCCCCACCAAGGCACAGTCCGGCAGCCCCTCCACCGTGAAGCTCCGGCTGACCGTGAGCTCGAAGGCATTCGTCACGGTGACGGTAACGGTTGGAGTCGTGCCCGGGCGGATACACGCGGGCGCCGTCCAGGTGACGCGGCTGTGGGTGCCCACCTGCGTGGCAGCGCCTGTCGTGCCGACACTGGAGTCCCAGGCGAAGCTGAGCGCGGAGCCCTCGGGGTCGCTGGCCACCACCTCATACGTGAGCACCTGGCCCGGGCTCGCCGTGTCCGAGGAGCGGTAGGAGCGAAGGATGACGGGCTCGAGGTGGTTGACGGGAGGAGTGCTGGTGACGCACAGGGCGACGGTGCCCGTGTTGTGCCCGCCGCGTCCGTCGGAAACGGCGACGCTCAGGCGGCAGTTGTTGCAGGCCTCGGCCGGAGCGAGCGAAGGCGTGAAACGAGCACTGGGGGTGGACGCGTCGACCCAGGTTCCCGCGCACGACGCGCTCCAGGCGTAGGAGAGGGTGTCCCCGTCCGGATCCGACGCCGTGACGGACACCGACGTCGGCTGCCCGACGACGAGCTGCGTGGGCGCGGCGTCGAGCGAGGACACCTCCGGTGCGCTGTTGAAGAAGATGGACAGCTCGGCCTCGCCTTCCCCCTCGGGCAGGACGTTGACGACCAGGAGCGCGCTGGAGGCCAGACCGCGCGAGTCCGTCACGGTGAGCGTCAGCGTCTGGATGCCGGTGGACGTGGGCGCCGTCCACGAAGTGAAGCGCTCGGTCGTCGAGGCGAATGTGCCCGCGGTGGCGCTCCATGCGTAGCTGATCGTGTCCTCCGGGTTCGGGTCATGCGCTGAGGAGAAGAGGGAGACGGTGCCTCCGGCCGCAACGGTGCTCGGGTTCGCCGCCACGAAGTCGATGATGGGCGCTTCGTTGTCGAAGGGCGGCGGAGGATTGACTTGCTGGAGGGTGATTGCGACGAGGGTCGTCTGGTTCGCGAGGATGGAGACGCCGTCGGCGGAGCCTGAGAAGAGCAGGGTGCCGGAGGCGTCATAGGCGCGCGCGGCGAAGGCGCGGTCGGTGCCCGCGGGGATGTTGCCGATGGTGCCGCCCCACACGCCGTTCGTGGGCGCCAGGTCCACCCAGACAGAAGGAATGTCCGGTCCGCCCGAGGCGACCGCGACACGGGCGATGGTGGCTGAGAGGGATTGGGGCACCGAGACGGCGAACCGTGCCGTCCCGGTGTCTCCAGCGGAATTCCCACAGCCCGCGCATAGCACCGCCGCGAGCACCAGTATCAGGTGAAGGCCTGCTCTTTTCATGTGCGTCCCCCCTCGCCGCGAGCGTGAGGCTCGCGAAGCAGCCGCGGCGGATGAGAGGACTTGGGATGGAATGCGAGAAGTCTCACCCTGCCTGCGACTGGGTCGACTATCCAGGATGGATGGCATTGCTTCTATGACCCGGACAGGTGGTTCCCCGTCCTTGGGCTGACGCGCGGAGCGCCTTCGAGTGCATCTGGCGCGGCGTGTTTCAGGGCGCTGTCAGTGGGAAGCGCAGGTGAGGCCCACGCAGTTGCCCGCGCCATTGTCTCGCGCGATGTTTCCTCCTCCGTCGAAGGCGGTCGGCGCGAAGAGGCCAAAGCCCGTGTTGCCCAGGGCGACGTTGTTGAGCACCGTGGGCTTGCCGGGCGCCTCGACCCGGAGGCCGTCGCCGTCGTTGCTCAGGAACTGGTTGCCGCGGATGATCCCCGTGAGCACGACGGGAACCTGCCAATCGCGGCCGGTCAGCGACAGGCCGTCCGCGTTGTCGAAGAACGTATTCCCGTGGATGTAGACCGTATCGGCCGCCGCCTGGAGCCCCGCCCCGTTGCTGATGACCAGCGAGTCGAGCATCGAGAGCTTTTGCGGCTGCCAAACGGGAACCTCCGGCGGCGCGAGGGCGGTGTTGTTCTCGATGAGTGTGTTCTCGAACCGCATCTCATCGCATTGGCGAAAGCCACCGTCATTCGGGATGGTGCTCACGGAGGCGTTCCACGTGAGCGTGCTCGACCTGAAGCGGACGCGGCCCTGCCTGCAGAAGACAGCCAGCTCGTTGGACGTGAAGGTGGAGTCGAGCACGTCGATGTCATGGAAGTCCACGTACATAGCGACCTCGTTATGGGTGAAGACGGAGGACCTCACGTCGAATGAACCGGTGGATCCGTCGGGTTCACCGTCCAGCCCGACGAAGTTCCCCCTCAGGCGGCACTCCGTGATGAGGAACCGCATATCGACGACGCCGTTGAAGATGGCGGCTCGGTTGTCCAGGAGCGCCAGTTGATGGAGTCGTAGGTTCCGCACGCCCGAGGATTCGGTGGTCGCGACGCCCTTGCCGAAGCCCTGGATCGTGCCATTGCGCACCATGCTGTTGGTATCGACCGTGATGCCGACAGACTCCAGATTCTCCGGACCGGTGCGGCGGATGGTGTGTCCGCCCAGGTCGAGGACGATGCCTTCGCCGGCGATGCGGAGCGCGAAGGGGGCCGTGCCCGGGCAGGAGAGGTCGCGCGTGAGCTTCGTGGAATGGGTGAGGGTGTCACCGCAATGAACGGTGGTGCCTCCGCTGGCCTGGGCGGCGGGCGCCCCCATGAGCAACGTGGCCGTGGCGACGGCGACGGCGAATCCATGCGCCTGCTTCATGCTGCCTCCCTGGGCCGAAGGAATCCGGCCGCAGGCGGACAGGCTAGGCATTGCGCTTCCGGTGGCGTCCCTCCCGGCAGTGGCGGTGCGCCCGCTGGGGCATGACAGTCTGCTTGCGTGGGAGGGTGGGGCGGCGCGGGCCTTGATCACGAAAGGGGGCCAGGGGACAGGCGTGACGCCGTGAGGTCGCGGGTCCCCGGAGGGCTCCCTTGTGTCCCGCACCCGCCATTTCCATCTCAGACGGGAACCCATCCGCGGAGGGCGCCTGGCGCATGTGGCGCTTCCACGCCTTCCTGCCCCTACGCGGGCCCATGAAGATCCATCACCTCACGGTGGCCGAGAGCCTGCGCAGCCTGGACAGCCGCGCCGACGGGCTGGCCAGCGCCGAGGCGGAGCGCCGCCAGCACGAGTTCGGCGTGTCGCTGGTGCTGGCCATGGCCCGGCGCAACGTCGTCGTGCGCGACCTCGTCTCCGTGGCGACCCTGGGATCGGCGACCGTCATCGCCCGGCTGAAGGGCCTGGGCTTCCAGAGGTACGTGTCCAGATCCTCCAGCAACCGGTCCGTCATCTTCGTGGCGTCGGGCCTCCATCGAGTCCTCCGAGAAGACGATCGTCAAGCCAGAGGCACACGCCACCTGGAACCGTGGGGACACGACCGTCAGCGTCCTGGATGAGCACGCGAGCCTCTGCGCGCCAGGGGTTGCATCCGGGCGCGGGCGTGCGCTGCGTCCTTGTGAGGAGGACGCGCGCGGGAAGGCCCCGCCACCACGCCGTGTGACTCGACGCACGGCCGCGACGTCCGGGGAGGCGCCATGTCGCTCGCAAGGTTCTGCCGTAAGCCGGTGGCCATCATCCAGTCCACGCAGAGCGTGGCCGAGGCCGCGGAGACACTTCGCGACCAACACGTGGGCGCGCTCGTCGTGGTGCAGGAGGACCTGCGTCCGGTGGGCATGCTGACGGACCGGGACATCGTGACCCGGGTGCTGGCCGCGCGGAAGGACGCCGCCGCCACCTCCGTCGCGGACGTCATGTCGCCCAAGCCCTTCGTGGCTCGCCTGACGGATTCCATCGACATGACCCTCTTCGCCCTCCGGCAGCACGGCGTGCGCCGCTTGCCCATCGTGGACGAGCAGGGACGCGTGGCGGGGCTTGTCTCGCTCGACGACCTCTGGGTGCTGCTGTCCGCGGAGCTGGACCAGACGGCCGCCGTCGTGCGCGACAACCAGGGGCCGTGAGGCGGCTCCCTCGAGGAACGCTGGATGGGCGGGCGAGCCGAGCGCATCAAGGGGCGCGCGAACCCCCGCTGCTCCGTCCAACGGTCGTCCCACTTCGCGGCGGAACTCACCCCCACTGGAGGACAAGGGCCCCGTCACCCTCCAGCGCCAGCCGCGTCCCGGTCCCCAGTCGGCGCGCCTCGCGGTCCATGACACCGCACAGCCATTCGGCGTCCCTCAGCGTGGCCCGGTGGGGCCGGAGTTGACGCAGCTGCATCGGGACCATGCGCAGGCTCACGAGCTGGCCGCTCATCGGATCCACTGACGCCAGGTACATCAAGGTCAGGTCCGGTCGGTAGTCCTCGTGGCCGAGGATGCCCTCGTAGTCGTTCAGGAAGTCGCCGCAGCCGTGGAGGATGAGGCGGCCGTGGTGGACTTCGATGCCGCGGGGGTGGTGTGAGGAGTGGCCGTGGACGACGTCCACGCCAGCCTCGTCGATGAGTGCATGGGCGAAGTCCCGCTGCGCCCGTGGCACCGTGTAGCCCCAGTTTTCGCCCCAGTGGATGGAGGCGATGACGATGTCGCCTTCGCGCTTGATGGACGCGACCCGCTCGCCCAGACGCCGCGCCGTGGCGAGGGACAGGTCGGGTAGCAGGTCCACGCCCGGCCTGTCTCTTCCCGCCGCCCATGCTGGCGGGATGCCGCTGCTGTCGTCTCCGAACGAGAACACGACGACCCGCTTCCCAGCTCCTACCTCCAGGCAGGCGGGGCGTCGGGCCTCCTCCAGGTCTTCTCCCAGCCCCGCGGTGGCGATTCCCATGCGACGGAGGGTGGTCAGCGTCTCCGTCAGCCCCGGGTAGCCCCAGTCGAGCACGTGGTTGTTCGCCAGCGCGCAGCAGTCGATGCGGGCCGCCGTGAGACAGGCGGCGTTCTGCGGGTGCATTCGGTAGTGGATGCCCTTGTCGGGCCACCACTGCTCGCTCGTGGTGATGCTTGTCTCCAGGTTGATGATCCGGACGTCGGGCTCGGCCTGCTCCAGTGCGGCGAGCGCGTCTCCCCAGATTTCACCGAAGCCGACGGGCTTTCGGATGGGGCCGTTGCGCTCTTCGGCGAGCGCGACGTAGGCCCGGGCATCCTTCAGGTAGAACTCATGGATGCCGGGTGGAGCAGGCTGGGGCAGCACCTGATCAATACCCCTGCCTGTCATCACGTCGCCGCAGAGGAAGAGGGAAATCAGCCTCTTGTCCTGGTCGCCAGGAGTCATCAGTAGGTGAGCGACTTCTTGGTGGTCACGGCATGGGCGGAAGAGATGCGCTTCTCCACTTCTTTCGCGTCGTGACCGCGCGGGCACTTCGGCGCTCGCTCGTCGTGCTCCTTCATGGACATGAACGCGGTGAAGGGCTCCTGGCACTTGCGGCAGAAGAACTCGTAGATGGGCATGGCGTGCTCCCCCTGAAGGCGCGTCGGTGCTGACCGAGGCGCGTGGCCTTCCAGGAAAGATGCGGTCCGCCACCGGCAGGTTGCTAGTGTGTTCAGCCCTGGCCTCCGGATGTGATTGGGCGCCTGGGCCAAGGAGCATTGCCGCCGGATTGGCGGTCGCCCGGAGAGGCTCGGAGGAGCACGCCGCGCCGGCGACCGCGCCCACACCACCGCCGCGATGCTCTGGGTGCTCGGCCATTGTCACAGGCCGGTAGGATCGCTCAGCTTGATGGTCTGATTGCTCGCGAGGAACGAGCTGGCGCCGAACGGGGTACACGCACTCTCGCGACGTGCCGCCCGCTTCGATGACCTTGCGGACGCGCTGGCCCTGGCTGGCCCATTACCAACCCACAGACTTCACCCGGTCATGGGATTAATCCCCTTCAGGTAAGTCCATGAAGGGAGAGCCCTGCGTGGGCAAAGAAGCCACGCAGGGCCGCATGATGGCGGCCGAGGCGGCCAAATGCAGCGCGCACCTGGCGCAGGAGTTCCTCCGTCGACTCGGGCGTGGAGTTGAGCATGGAGCGCTTCACCTGACTGTTGCAGCCCTCCTCGGGATTGAGCTCTGGCGAGTAGGCGGGAAACGACTCCAGGACGAAGTCGCTGGCGTGAGACTCGACGAAGCGCTTCACCTCGTTTGAGCGATGGGCGCCCAGCCTGTCCCACACCACCACCAGCGGGTGGCCCACCTTACGGCGGAAGTAACGCAGGGCCGCCACCACCTGGGCGCTATGAGCGTCACCCGCTTCGGTGGACAGGTTGACTACGCTGCCTGCCTCGAAACCTCAGCCAGTCGCTCGTACTCGGCTGGACTCGCATAGCCAAGTGAGGAGTGACGGCGCCTGCGGTTGTAGAACAC
>NZ_RAVX01000013.1:0-234574 GCF_003611605.1 Corallococcus sp. AB011P | reverse complement strand
GGCAGTCGACGTGCGCGTAGTGACGGTTCTTCGTCTTGTACTCCACGTGCGCCGTGGAGATGGTGATGCCGCGCTCGCGCTCTTCCGGCGCCTTGTCAATCTGGTCGTACGCCAGGAACGTGGCGCCACCGGTCTTCGCCAGCACCTTCGTGATGGCCGCCGTCAGCGACGTCTTGCCGTGGTCCACGTGCCCAATCGTTCCGATGTTCACGTGGGGCAGGCTGCGATCGAACTTTTCCTTGGACATGACACTCCTCGAAAAATGGAGCCCTGAACCAGGATTGAACTGGTGACCTCATCCTTACCAAGGATGCGCTCTGCCAACTGAGCTATCAGGGCTTGGCGATTCACTACAACGGTTGGAGCGGGAAATGGGATTCGAACCCACGACATTCAGCTTGGAAGGCTGACGCTCTACCAACTGAGCTATTCCCGCATTGCCGAGTGGAGAGAGGTGGATTCGAACCACCGTAGGCGTAGAGCCGGCAGATTTACAGTCTGCTCCCTTTGGCCGCTCGGGCATCTCTCCAGATATTCGCTTGTGGTGCTGCGTGCTGCTCTCTACACCATCCTGCTGCGTCCCGGGCCCTTATCCGCGGCCCGTCCCACCTGGCCGGCGGCGGGATTTGAACCCGCGACCTACTGATTACAAATCAGTTGCTCTACCGACTGAGCTACACCGGCATCCATCCAGCAACTGCCCCGCCCTACCTCATCCCGGGCGGACCGTCAACCCCTCGGCAGCGACCTGAGAGGCGCGACCTTTTAAAAGCCCCCACTCTCCAAGTCAAGGAGATTGATCCGGGGTCGTCAGCGGGAAGGACGGCCCCGCTGACGGGCGACCTCGTATAGCAGAATCGCGGCGGAAACCGACGCATTCAATGAACCGACCTGACCGCCCATGGGAATCCGGAGGCGGAAGTCGCAGTGCTTGAGGACGCCTTCCCTCACGCCCGCCCCCTCGGCCCCCACCACCAACGCCAGGGGCCCGTCCAGACGGGCGCTCCACAGAGGCTCGGCGCCCTCCACGTCCGCGGCCGCGACCCAGAGGCCTGCTTCCTTCAGCTGCTCCAAGGCGCGGGAGATGTTGGTGACGCGCGCGATGGGGCAGTACTCGACGGCGCCCGCGGAGGCCTTGGCCACCGTGCCCGTCACCTGAACGGCCCGGTCCTTGGCCAGGACGACGCCGTGGGCCCCGAGCGCGTGGGCCGAGCGGATGATGGCGCCCAGGTTGTGCGGATCCTGGATGCCGTCGAGCACGACGACGAGCGCGGGCTGCTTCTTGGCCTTCGCCGCGTCCAGCACGTCCTCCAGTTCGACGTACTGGAAGCCGCGCAGCTCGGCGACGACGCCCTGGTGCACGCCACCCTCCGCCATGGAGGTCAGCCGCTCCCGGCCGACCTTCTCCACCCGGACGCCCGCGTCACGCGCGCGGCTGAGCAGCTCGCCCGCGGCCTTGGCGCCGACCTGCCCGTCGACGATGAAGAGGCGCTCCACCGCGTCGGGGTGGGCGCGCAGGGCCTCCAGCACGGGGTTGACGCCATGGACGTAGCGCGGGGCTTCGTGGCCGCCGCGTTCACCACTGGAAGGCTTGGGGGAGCGCTCGCGCATGGGGGCTACTGGACCTCCACGGGCAGCGAGAAGGTCTTCTTCTGACGGGCGCAGATCTTCTCCGTGCAGATGAAGAAGGTCAGCGTCGCGTCCAGCGTGCCCTTGCCGGCGGACACCGCGGTGAAGGGGATCTCGAAGCGCGGATCCACGAACTGCTGACCGTCCGCCTTCTTCGCCACCGACTGTTCACGGGTCAGCGTCTTCTGGGCGGGCGTCAGCTGCTTGCCCGTCAGCTCCAGCTTCAGCGGGGCCTCGTCGGAGACGTGGGCGCCGGGCTTCGACTTGATGGCGAGCACGAACGTGCCCTGCCCTCCGGCCTTCACCTGCGTCGACGTCCCCTCGGTGGTGACTTCGTAGAGGGTGGCGGGGTCCACGTCCTGGGCCAGCACCGGCGCTCCGACGAGCGTCAGCAGCAGGGGGGCCAGGGTCGGGAGGCGGCGGGTGCTGGGCATGGGTGTCTCCAGGAAGGCGGCGTTCGTATACCGGGGCTTCGGACGCGCGGGGAGCGCTTTCTCTTCTAACTCCGCGGCGCGTTCACCTTCACTGCGCCCTTGCGCCCCGGAGGCGGCGGGGGCAGGGCCTGGGGCGTCTCCAGGGCGGCGGTCCAGACAGGTGCGGCGCCGGAGACGAGGGCCTCCGCCCGCTGGATGATGGGCGTGGCCAGGTCCAGGCCCGTCGCGGCCTCCATCTCCAGGAGCGCGGGCGAGCTGTTCACTTCGAAGACCTTGGGGTGCCCCTGGACGTCCAGGATGTCCACCGCAGCCACCTCCAGGCCCACGAGCCGGGCGACCTTCTCCGCCATGGCGCGATGACCGGGGGACAGCGGCAGGGCTTCCAGACGGGCGCCCCGGTTCAGCGTGTGCGAGAGGCGCCCGGGGCGCGGCTTGCGCAGCACTCCGGCGATGGCCTCACCGCCCACCACGAGCACGCGCACGTCCTGGCCGGTGCTCCGCACGTACTCCTGCATGACGAGGTTGTGCCCCAGACCGAGCACCGCCTCGAGCGCGGCCTCCAGTGACTGGAGGCTCTCGCAGACCATCACGCCGTGCTTCTCCTGGCCCTGGAGGAGCTTCACCAGCACGGGCACCCCGCCCACCAGGCCGACCATCTCCTTGAGGTGGGCCGCGTCCCGGGCCATCACCGTGGCGGGGATGTCGATGCCGTTTGCGGACAGGAGCTGGAGCGCGCGCATCTTGTTGCGCGACTGCGCGATGGCCTGGGCGTGGTTCACCAGGGGTACGCGCGCCAAGCCGAACTGGTTCACCACCGCGAGCCCGTAGGTGCTGATGGACAGGGCGATGCGCGGGATGACGACGTCGGTGGGCGTGAGCTTCTTGCGGTCGTAGAACAGGGTCGCCTGGCTGCCCCCGTCCAGATGCATCTGCACCCGGAGCGGGTTGAGCACGCGGACCCGGTGTCCTCTCGCGCGGCCTGCTTCGACGATCCGCCGCGTGGACGAGATGGAAGCGGAGCGCGAGAGGACAGTGATTTTCATGGCGGAGGCGACCGGCCCGGCGAGGACCCTATAATCCCCGCCTCCGCCCGCGTAAAGCCGCCTCCGCCTGCCTGCCGCCTAGAGCTGGCGGATGGCGCGCACTTCGACGCTGACGGGGGCTTCCGGACGCGACGCTTCGAGCTTGGCGCAGGCGCTGCCCGTGAACCGCACGCCAGGATTCTCAGGGTCCTGCTGGTCCAGCGACCAGGTGTCGGGGCCCGCGAGCGTGCGCTCGCCGTTGATGTAGACGACGATGAGCTTCTCATCCGAGGGCATCTGGCTCTTCTCGAGCCGGGTGAAGCACGGCTCTTCCTGCCGGATCGCCTCGCTGATCGACTTCAGCGCGGCCGCCAGCTCTTCGCCGTTGCCCGCCTGGTAGAAGGAGCGGCCGCAGAAGCCGGTGCTGACGTCGCAGGTGTCACCCGTGCCGCAGTCGATGCTGGCCTTGCACGTGCGCGCGAAGCCGCCCGCGCGGGCCATCTCGTTGAGGACGCTGGGGCCGTCACCCGCCGACGTCTCCGCGCCGAAGCCGATGACGATGGTGGAGATCTTGCTCGCCTTCAGTGCCGACACCGCGGTCACGGAGGCGTTCTTGTCGAGGCAGCCGCGCTTGAAGTACGGGCTGAAACTGTCCGTGCACTGCGACAGCGTTTCGAGTGTGCAGCGGCACTCAACGCTGGTGCCATCGTATACGTTCTTGTCGTTGCAGTTGGGCAGACCGTCGGTCAGCAGGATGATGATCTGGTCGCGATCCTCGGAGTTGGGCGTCAGGAGCGTACTGGCGAACTGCAGGCTCGCGCTCGTCGGCGTACCACCCTGGGGCCGGCCCACGCCGCCGTTGGGGATGACCTGCAGTTCGGCGTTGACCTCATTCGCGTAGCCTTGGAGATCCTCGTCCGAATCCAGGTCCTTCGGGATCAAGGCGCGGACGCTCCCATCCTCGAGGCTGGCGGCAGGCGCGCAGAGGTGAGTCGGGGTTACGGTTCCCGTCGAAGGGGGAGGCGCCGGGTAGGTCGTCAGACCGAAGCGGACCAGCTTGCCGCTCTCCGCGAGGAACGGGCCCATGGCGCCCTGGAGTTCCGACCAGCGCGTGGGGCACTTCGAAGTATCGCAGGGATACTTGTCCTCACACATGAAGGGCGTGCCGTCATCGTCTCGGAGGTCACACACGCGCGTGCCGTTGACGACCAGGTCCTTGTTGACCGGCTTCGTCATCGAGGCGGAGGTGTCCACGAGGAGCATCACGTCCGGCTTGCTCTTGCGAGCGGCGATCACCGTCTCCTTCGTCGTCTGGGCAATCGCGAGCGGATCCACCGGCTCGAAGTCATAGGTCTGGCAGCCGGCCATCACGGCAACACCGAGGATGCCGGCCAGCAGTGCGCTCAGGGGGGTCGACGTGGCGCGCATAGGCTTTGAGGATTTCCTTCCAGGGGGGAACAACGAACTGCGAATGCCCCAGCGTAACGCGTGGACGCCCACCGAGGCTACAGCGACGCGCGGCAGGCAGGTTCCATTCAGGTAATGCTGCCAAGTTGCAACGACAGGCGATCCGCGAGGGCGGGTCTGGTTCCCCTGTCGGACATCCGCCTCCTTCCGGAGGGTGGGACCGGCTCGGGTGTCCGTTCAGAGCGTGAGGACGCGCGCGCCGTCGGTCAGCCTCCAGATGGAGGCCAGGCCCATGACATCATCCAGGGTGCCGTGCAGTTCCTGTGGCGACAGGCCACAGATGCGCACCGTGGTGTCGCAGGCCACGAGCTTCGCCCCCAGGGCGCGCGCCTCCTCCAGCATGCGGGCCGGTGTGGGGACATTGAGCCCTTCGGCCCGGGCCGCCTCGGTGCGCTCCCTCTCGCTGTGCGCCAGGCCGAAGCCACCGCGGACCAGCTGGCGCAGGGCCTCGAAGGCGAAGACGAAGTAGACGTCGTCGCCCATCGCGGCGGCGGTGATGCCCATGGAGGCCGCCTGATAGGCGGGCTCGTACGTGGCGTGCTGGAGAAAGAAGAAGACGCGTCCGGCCATGGTGGGCCGACCTTAGCGTTATCGAGTCCGGACCGGCAGCCGTCGTATAACGGGGCTCCCCTTCCCCTCCGGGAGCCCCGCATGCCGAGCCAGCCGTCCCGCCCCCGCGGTGTTCGTCACTCGCCGGTCCTGTCCCGTTCCGCCTCCTCGCGATGGGTGGCGCTGGCCGGTCTCGCCGTGCTCGCGGGCGTGGGGCCCGTGTCCGAAGCGGCTCCCGTCCATGCGAAGGCCCCGACCGCGGCTTCCGTATCCGCCACCGCTCCCGGGCCGCTGCGCACGGAGGCTTTGGGATTGCTCTCACAACCGACCGTGGCGCCGGAGGCGACGTGGCGCAGGTTCGGGCCAGAGGTCGTGCCCGTGCTCGCGGCGCTGGCGGAGGACACGAGCGTCCCGGATGCGCAGCGGATGCGGGCCGTGACGGCGCTGGCTCGCGTGGAGTCGCCCGAGGCGGGACAGACGCTCCAGGCGATGCTGGAGGATCCGCACCGGCCCTCGGACGTCCGCTCACAAGCCGCGGCCGCGCTGGGCCAGCGGCTGGGGTTCGAGGCAGTGAAGACGCTGCAGGCCCGGCTGGAGGACCGCGACCTGCGGTTGCGTGAGGCCGTCGCCCAGGCGCTTGGCCGGCTGGGCGGTCAGCGGGTGCGCGAGGTGCTGGAGGAGCGGCTCCCCCTGGAGGACGTTCCCCAGGTGCGTGAAGCGCTCCAGCAGGGCCTCACGCTCGCGGAGCCCTGAGCCGGGCGCCGGGCATGGCGGGGGCGGCCGCCCTGGTGGCCTGCTCGGGGCTCGCGTCAGGCGGGACCTTCCGTTAGATGGGAGGCCATGCGCCCCACCGTCCTCCTTTTCGATATCGATGGCACCCTCGTCACCACCGGCGGTGCCGGCCGCCGAGCCATGGGCCTGGCCTTCGAGCAGCTCCACCGGCGGCGCGACGCGTGCGACGGCTTCAGCATGTCCGGCATGACGGACCGGGCCATCGTCCGCAAGGGCCTGGGCATCATCGGCCAGCCCGATACCGAGGACACCATCAGCGCGGTCATTGACGCGTACGTCGCCCACCTGGGACTGGAGGTTCCCAAGGTCGATGCGCGCGAGTACCGGCTGCACCCGGGCATGCGTGAGGCCGTGATGGAGGCTCGCTCGCGGCAGGGCTTCGCGGTGGGCCTGGGCACCGGCAACGTGCGCGCGGGCGCCAAGGTGAAGCTGGACCGCGTGAACATCCACGACCAGTTCGCCTTCGGCGGTTTTGGCTGCGACTTCGAGGACCGCATGGCGCTCATCCGGCACGGCGCCCAGGCCGGAGCGGCGCAGCTGGGTCAGCCGATGGAGGCGTGCCGGGTGGTGATCATCGGCGACACGCCGAAGGACGTCGCGGCCGCCAAGGGCATTGGCGCGGAGACGATTGGCGTGGGCACGGGCAACTTCACGCCCCAGGCGCTGCGCGACGCCGGCGCCGAGTGGGCCTTCATGGATTTCGCCGCCCCCGGAGCCATGGAGGCCCTGCTCGTCGGACGGTGAAGGTGTGGTATCTCCGCCGCCCCTCCGAGGAGTCGTCCACGCATGTCGTCCACGCTCGAATCCTATGAGCTGATCCGCTTCGCCGAGGCCTTCGAGGCCCGACTCGCCACGGCGGAAGAGATGGTCGTCGGCAGGCCGGGGCTGGAGGCCGAGAAGCAGTGGCTGGCCTCCGCGCTGGAGCGCCTGCGCGAGGCCCGTGAGCCCGCGGGCGGCCTGCTGGAGCAGGTGAAGGACCTGCCGGAGCTCGACGAGGCCCGCGAGGAGTTCTCGTTCGATCAGCAGGGCCGCTGGGTGGATGCGCTGGAGAAGCTGCACGCCGGCATCACCTTCACCGCCAGCAGCCGCGCCCCCGTCATCGAGGCGCTCTTCCCCCACCTCAAGTTCCCGCAGCTGCGCCGGGCGCCCGTGGAGCTGGTCAACGAGTACGCCACGTCGTACGAGCGGCGGCTCAAGAGCGCCTACGTCACCCGCATCTTCTCCCGCGACGACTTCGGCATGGTCCGCCCCGTCGTGGATCAGGTCGCCGCGACGTTCGCCGCGTGGATCGCGAGCCTCTCCCCCACTCCCCTGCCCCCGGATCAGGAGGCGGTCCTGCGCGAGGCGCTGGTGTCGCTGGGACGGCGCCTGGACGTGGCACTGCGGCAGGGGCGGCTGCTCGCCGAGGCCGCGCTCGTTCCCGTCCCCGGGGTCTTCGAGGCCGCGGGCCTCACCCTCAAGCCCCGGAAGCGCGCGGGCAAGTCGCTCGCGCTCTCCGCCGAGGACGGTGCTTCGGACCTCTTCGGTGAGGAGGGCGACGCCGGCCAGGAGGAGGCGTTCGAGGGGTCCGAGGAGGCGTCCGGGGACGACTCGCTGGAGGCGGCTCCCGACGAGGCGGAGGCCCAGGCTCCGCTGGAGGAGACCATGGCGGAGGCTGACGGCTCCGAGGCCCAGGCTTCGGACGGTGGATCCGAGGAGGCCACCGCTGCTTCCGAACCCGTCGCCCCGGAGGCTCCCGTCGCGGCGCGTCCCGCACGGCGGGGCCGGCCTCCGAAGAACGCCGCACCGGCCGCCGAGACCGCGCAGGCCGACGCTCCTTCGGATGCTCCGGCTTCCGGTGCTCCGGAGGCCGTGCGCCCCAAGCGACGCAAGAAGACCGACCCGTCCGAGGCTGGTACGCCTTGAGACCCGACGCGCGGTGAGGCCCCCGCCGTGAAGAGGAACCCGGACATGGCGGACGTCGCCCTTCCCATCGATCCCCTCCTGCCCGACATCGTCTCCACGCTCCGGAGTTCGCGGTCGCTCGTGCTGGAGGCGCCGCCTGGCGCGGGCAAGACGACCCGTGTTCCCCGCGCGCTGCTCGAGGCAGGGCTGGGCGCGGGCAAGGAGATCGTCGTCCTCCAGCCCCGGCGGCTGCCCACCCGGCTCGCCGCACAGCGCGTGTCCGAGGAGATTGGCGAGCGTGTGGGCGAGACCGTTGGCTACCAGGTCCGCTTCGAGGACGTCCGCGGTCCCAAGACGCGCATGTCCTTCGTCACCGAAGGCGTGCTCGGACGCCGCCTGCTCACCGACCCCACCCTGCGCGACGTGGGCATCGTCGTGCTCGATGAGTTCCATGAGCGGCATCTGTCCGCGGACATCTCGCTCGCGCTCCTGCGGCGGCTGCAGGAGACGTCCCGCCCCGACCTCAAGCTCGTGGTGATGTCCGCGACCCTGGAGGCCGAACCCGTCCGCGCGTACCTGGGCGGCGCCCCTTCCCTGCGCTCCGAGGGCCGCCGCTTCGACGTCAGCGTCGAATACCTTGCCGCCCCGGATGAGCGGCACCTGGATCAACAGGTGCTCTCCGCGCTCAAGCGCCTGTTCACCCAGGGCGTCGACGGCGACGTGCTCGTATTCCTTCCCGGGGCCGGGGAGATCCGCCGCGCGCGCGACACCTGCGCGGAGTTCGCCGAGCGACACGACGCCGACGTGCTCCCGCTCCATGGCGACCTCTCTCCCGCGGAGCAGGACCGCGCCGTGCGCCGCAGCTCGCGCCGGAAGATCATCCTGTCCACCAACGTCGCGGAGACGTCCGTCACCATCGACGGCGTCGCGGTCGTCATCGACAGCGGGCTTGCTCGCGTGGCGTCCCACTCGCCCTGGTCCGGTCTGCCGCAGCTCAAGCTGGGCAAGGTGAGCCGGGCCTCCGCCGTCCAGCGCGCCGGCCGCGCGGGCCGCACGCGCGCCGGGCACTGCGTGCGCCTCTACACCCAGCACGATTTCGACGGCCGGCCTGATCAGGAGGCCCCGGAGATCCGCCGCACCGACCTGGCCGAAACGGTGCTCTCGCTGCGCGCGTCGGGCGTGAAGGACCTGACGGCGTTCCCGTTCTTCGAGCCGCCTCCCGCCCCTGCCCTGGAGGCCGCGGAGACGCTGCTGCGCCGGCTGGGCGCCGTGGATACGAAGGGCCAGGTCACGGACGTGGGCCAGCGGCTCTTGCGCTTCCCCGTCCACCCGCGCCAGGCGCGCGTCATCGTCGAGGGCGAGCGCCGGGGCGTGGGCGGTGATGCCGCCGTGCTCGCGGCCCTCATGGGCGAACGCGACATCCGCCGTGAAGCCCGCGCCAACCTGGGCGGCGGGGGCCGTGCGTCCGCGCTCGTCAGCGGGCCTTCCGACCTGCTGGAGCTCCTGGAGCGCTTCCGCGAGGCCGGCCGTTCGGGCTTCGCCTCCGGCCGCATGCAGTCGCTGTCGCTGGACGCGGGCGCGGTGCAGTCCGTGGAGCGCGTGCAGAAACAGCTGCGCCGCACGGTCCGCGAACAAGGCGGTCGCCCCAGCCGACCCGAGGACGTGGAGCAGGCCCTGATGCTCAGCGTGCTCGCGGGATACCCGGACCGCGTGGCCCGCAGGCGGCGGCCCCGCTCCCCGGAGCTGCTCATGTTCGGCGGCGGCACCACCAGCCTGTCCGAGTCCAGTGTCGTCCAGGATGCGGAGCTGATGGTCGCCGTGGACGCGGAGGAGCGCCCCGGCCGCGGCGCCGTCGTGCGGCTCGCCAGCACCGTGGAGGCCGAGTGGCTGCTGGACCTCTACCCGGAGGCGCTGGAGGAGGTGGACACCCTCCAGTGGAACGCGGACTCGCGCCGCGTGGAGCGCCTCACCCGGCTGGCCTACGGAAACCTCGTGCTGGAGGAGACGCGCACGCCCGCGCCCCCGTCCGAGGAGGCCGCGCGAGTGCTGGCCGCGGCGGCGCTGGCCGCGGGCCCGGAGCGCTTCGCTGAACCCGAGGCGCTGGAGCAGTGGCGCACCCGCGTGGAGCTCCTGGGCAAGGCGTTCCCCGAGGCGGGCTTCCCCTCCGTGGACGCGGACTTCATGCGCGACGCGCTGGCGTCCCTGTGCGTGGGCGCGCGCAGCTTCTCCGACCTGGAGGGCGTGTCGCTGCTGGATGCGCTCTACGCGCGCCTCACCTCCGAGCAGCAGCGGCTGCTGGCGAACCACGCCCCCGAACGCGTCACCCTGCCCGGCGGGCGCGGCGTGAAGGTGCACTACGAGCCCAACAAACCGCCCTGGGTGGAGTCACGGCTGCAGGACTTCTTCGGGATGGCGCAGGGGCCCAGCGTGGGCGCGGGCCGCGTGCCGCTGGTGCTGCACCTGCTGGCCCCCAACATGCGCGCCGTGCAGGTGACGACCGACCTGGCGGGCTTCTGGGAGCGTCACTACCCGGCGATCCGCAAGGAGCTGTGCCGCAAGTACCCCCGGCACTCATGGCCCGAGGATCCGCGACACGCGGAGCCGCCCGCGCCCCGTCCTCCGAGACGCTGAAGCGAGCGGCGCGGGACTACAGCCGCTTGTGCATCTCCAGGTGGTCGATGCCGGCCTCGTCGAAGACGGCGCCGACGGGCTGGTAGCCGTGCTTCTTGTAGAAATCGAGCGCGTAGAGCTGGGCGTGCAGCATGATGCCGTTCACGTTGCGGCGGCGCGCCTCCTCCTCCAGCGACGTGAGGAGCAGCGAACCCACGCGGGCCTTGCGGTGCGCCTGGAGCACCGCCATGCGGCCAATCTGGCCCCACGTCCCGGGCTGCCCCGCGGGCGGCTCCGGCAGCTTCACCAGCCGGCCAGTGCCGATGGCGTGGCCACCCTGGTAGGCGATGACGTGGTAGGCGTGGGCGTCCTCGGCGTCGCGCTCGATGCCCTCGGGCACGTGCTGCTCCTCGATGAACACCACCTCGCGGATGGCGAGGGCCTGCATGAGCTCCGCCTCGTCCTTGATGTGGGCGACGGTGACGGGTGCCGGGGAGGTCTCGGGAGGCGTCGGCATGGCTCCGGGCAAGGTACACAAAAGCCCGCGCCGCCAACAGGCGGAAAAAACCACCGCCTGCCGACCCGGCATGCCCCCCGCGCGGTCGGCCCGTCCCCTGCCCCCTGCCCGCGAAAGGGCTTGTCGCGAAAGCCCCGCCGCATCGGGTCATCTGGTTGCGATTGCCCTCTCACGTCGGGAGCTCCAGCGGGTTCCACTCCGCGCATGGGCAGGCGGACCGGAGGAGGATCATCCCGGGAGGGCATGGTAGGGTTCAGGGCGATGCGTACCCGTGCCCTCTTCGCCCTGTCCGTGGGCCTGCTGTCGACGCCCGCGCTCGCCCAGAAGGAGTTCTTTTTTGGAACGGGAGAGCCGCCCGTGTTCCGCGAAGCGGACATGGACAAGCGGTTCCTCCGCTCCCGCGTCAATCAGGCCCTGGTGCAGGGAACGAGTGACGCGAACTGCGCGCAGCTCGTGGGCGCGCTGCTCACCATCGTGGGCGAGTCCGCGCCGTACCTGCACAAGCGCGACGAGAACTTCTACCTGGACCCCGTGCTGATCCAGGCGCTGGGCACGCAGCTGTCCACGCCGCGCTTCCCGGCCAACATGTACCTGGTGTCGATGATGCGCCGGGTGCTCATCGACAAGCGGCTGCCGCCGGAGTGGATGCAGACGGCGGTGGCGCTCGCGCCGTACTACCCGCCGCTGGACCTGAGCAAGCTGCGCTTCATCGCGGATGGCGTGAAGCCCGTGGACAGCTTCTTCTTCACGCTGCCCGCGATGATGGAGCGCTACGACCTTGAGGTCCTCAAGGCCAACACCACCGCGGCCAGCGTGGCGGACGCGAAGTTCCGCGACGACTACCTCGACAAGGAGGTGGCCTTCGCGGGGCTGGAGTTCATCGACGCGAAGCTGGAGAAGCCCAAGAAGAAGAGCAAGAAGGGCCCTCCGCCGGAGCCTCCCGCGCTGGTGGCCCGGCTCGTCTTCTACCTGCCGGATCCAGGCAATGACGGCCTGCTGTCCGGGCTCACCTACGGCAAGCCCAAGGTGCGGCCCTCCATCAACATCACGGCGCGGCTGAAGGACGACCAGTACACGCCGCTGACGCAGCTGCCGAAGGGCGCGCGCGTGCTCCTGCGCGGCCGCTTCTGGGAGTACCGCAAGCAGCTCAAGGAGCTGGAGGTGCGCGACGCGTACCTCTTCCAGGACCGCGACTGGGCCCAGAACCCCGCGCTCGCGGATCCCAACGCCGTGGCGTCCTGTGCGCTCGCGTTCAACGACCTGACGGGCACCGCGCCCGTGCAGCCGGGCGGCTTCGGCGGCAAGCGCTGAAGCGCGCCGTCCCGCGTTCCGCACGCCCATCCCGGAGGCGGCACCCTGCCGTGTGCCGCCTCCTTCCGCGCCCCCCTCCCGGGAGCGCGCCCGCCTGACTGGCACGGCCGCTGCTCATGCCCGCGCATCCCTTGCGCGCGAGGCATGCCATGAAGGTCGAAGGTCAGGACGCCCCTTCCGGAAACGAGAAGGTCCCCCCGGAGAAGGACGCGTTCAATCAGGTCCTCCAGCGGACCTCCGGACGGCCCGACACCCCACCCCGTCCCGGGGCCCGCCGCGAGCCAGTGGCTCCAGGGACCCTTGCGAAGCCCGGCCTGCTCCGTGCCGGTGGACAGGGGCCGGGGCCGGCGACGCGGGCCACTCCGGCGCTTCCCGGCGTCCGTGCGGCGGGGGCCGTCCTCTCGACGACGCGCAGCGCGCTGGGAAGCCCGGAGACGCTCCGCCAGGCCCGGCAGGGCATGCACGTGGAGACGCAGCGGCTGGGGTCGGTGCGTCAGGAGGCGCTCGCGGAAGGCGGGACGCAGGCCTCCCACCGTGCGACGGAGCTGCTGGCCCGCGAGGTGGAGCGCTCCTTCCGCGCGGAGCCCCGTCCGACGCCATCTCCCCTCCCCTCGCCCACGCGGGACGACCGTTCCTCGGAAGGCCTGTCGCGCGTCTCCACGCCCGAAGGTGCTCGCGCGGCGAGCGGAGCCACGGAGGGTGCCGCACCGGCCGCCGAGACCGCGCAGGTCGAGTCCACCCTGGCGCTCATCGAGAAGATCGAGGTCTTCGTGAAGTCCCAGCGGCCGGCGCTGGGCCTCAGCCTGCGCGGCGCGCTGGAGGCCACCGTGGAGGTGGAGCGCACGGGGCCCCGGGAGGTGGCGCTGCGCATCCAGGGCCGCCATGGGCCTGTTCCCACCGAGGACGTGGCGCGGCTGCGCGATGCGCTGGAGGCCCGGGGGCTGCGGCTCAGCGTCCTCCAGGCGGGGTGAACGTCCGACGATGATGCCCCTTCCGCGCCAGACTCCAGGAACGACGAAGGCCCTCACGCCAGGGGGCGCGAGGGCCTGCATCACGACGGGCGCGCTCGGGCGACTCGGCCCGCGGTTACTTCCCGCCGGCGGGGTTCAGCTCCGCGCGCTTGCCCTTCTTGTCCTTGTACTCCTCGGCCTCGGGCAGGGCGGCCTTCTTCTCCGCGATGTTGGGCCACTTGGAGGCGAAGTCGGTGTTGAGCTTCTTGTACTCCGACCACTCCGAGGGCAGCTCGGTCTCGGGGAAGATCGCCTTGGTCGGGCAGACGGGCTCGCAAGCGCCACAGTCGATGCACTCGTCCGGGTGGATCACGAGGAAGTTCGCGCCCTCGTAGAAGCAGTTGACCGGGCACACCTCGACACAGTCGGTGTACTTGCACTTGATGCAAGGCTCGGCGACGACGTAGGCCATGTGGATGTCTCCTCTGTGCGGAATTCCGCGCGTCCGTGGCCGCGCACAGTAGATGGTTGCGGCCAGGGTTGGCACCCTGAATTTAGGTACCAGCCCGGCCTGTTTCCCCGGTCAGCCCAGCAAGCCCTGCGCCCGAAGGAGCTCGGCGACGAGAATGGCGCCCTTTGCGGCTCCCATCTTCGTGTTGTGGGAGACGAGCACGTACTTGAAGCCGTTCTCCAGCACACCGTCCTCACGGATGCGGCCCACCGTGGTGGCCATGCCGCCGTGGGTGTCCCGGTCCATGCGGGGCTGGGGGCGGAACGGGTCGTCCAGCACTTCAATCCACCGGGGAGGAGCGGACGGCAGGTCCTTCGCCACCTGGGCGCCCTGCCATTCGCGCATCGCCTGGGCGACCTCCGCCACGGTGGCCTTCTTCCCGAGCGACACGAAGACGGACTCGGTGTGGCCTTCCAGGACGGCGACGCGGGTGCAGGTGCAGGAGACACGCACGTCGTGTGGGGTGAGCGCCGCGCCCGCGGGGTTGAGCGCCCCGAGGATCTTCTTCGTCTCCACCTCGACCTTGTGCTCCTCCTTGGGGATGTAGGGCACGACGTTGTCGAGGATGTCCAGGCCGATGACGCCGGGCGAACGTCCGGCGCCGGACATGGCCTGGAGGCTGGTCATCAGCACGGCCTTCACTCCGAAGCGCTCGGCCAGGGGGGCCAGCGTCACGGCGAGGCCGGTGGTGGTGCAGTTGGGGATGGGGACGATGAAGCCCTTCCACCCGCGCTGCCGGCGCTGCTCGTTGATGAGCGGGGCGTGGGCGGCGTTCACGGGGGGGATGAGCAGGGGCACGTCCGCGTCGTAGCGGAAGGCGCTCGCGGCGGAGAACACCGGGATGTCCCGGGCCAGGCGCGGCTCGATTTCACGGGCGACGTCCGCCTCCACGGCGGAGAAGGCGATGTCGTAGTCCTTCGCCTGGACGGCGTCGCCGCTGACCACGGTCATGCGGGCGATGGACTCCGGGAGCGGCTCCGGGACGAACCAGGCCAGCATGCCGTTGGAGGCGCGCAGGGCGTCCGCGTACGTTTTTCCAGCGGAGCGGGGCGAAGCGGCGAGCCCGGTCAGCGCGATGAACGGGTGGTCCTTCAGGGCAGCGATGAACTGCTGGCCCGCGAGTCCGGTGGCGCCAATGAGTACGGCGCGAAGCTTGGCCATCGTGGGGAATCTCCGGTGGGAGCGGCAGGGCGCTCCTTACACCGTTTCACGACGCACTGCATCCGCCGCTCAACGGTGGGCGTGGGAGGGGGCGCGCGCGTGGCGTTCCGTGGGGTAGCCGCGCGTCACCCAGGCGTGGAGCCCGCCGGCGAGGCACACGGCATTTCGCCCCCTCAGACGCAACACGCGGCAGATGCGCCGGATGTCCGCGCAGTCCTGGGTGGTGCCGCATAGGACGATGAGCTCGTCGTCCGGCAGCATCGCCAGGTCCCGCGCGATCTCCGAAGCCGTCATGCGCAGCGCGCCGGGGATGTGGACCTCGAACCGCTCCCAGTCCATCGCGTCGCGGCAATCCAGGACGAGCACATCCTCGTCCCCCAGACGCATGAACAGCTCATCACAGATGATGCTGGGCTCCACCGGGACCTCCCCGAGGCGACGGGCTCCATCGAACATGAACCAGAGGGCTTTTTCCCCTCTTCCCGCCTGTCCGCCCGCCTGCCTCCCGGAGGCCGCCGGGGCTTTAGAGGCCCAGCTGCTTGGCGATGATTTCGTTCATCACCTCACTGGTGCCGCCGCCGATGGGCCCCAGCCGCGCGTCGCGCCAGTGACGCTGGATGTCGTACTCCATCATGTAGCCCGCGCCGCCGTGGAGCTGGAGGCACTCGTCGGCCACGCGGCAGCAGGTCTCCGTGGCGACCTTCTTGGCCATGGAGGTCTGCGCGACGGCGTACTCGCCGGCCACGTGCAGGCGCAGCGCGTGGTAGGTGAGCTGCCGCGCGCATTCGCGGGCGGTGTGCAGGTCCGCCAGCTTGTGGCGCACCACCTGGAAGCCGGCCAGCGTCTGCCCGAAGGCGCGGCGCTGCTTCACGTGCTCGAGCACCGTCTCCAGCATGTCGTCCATGGCGCCCACCGCGCCCAGCGCGAGCGACAGGCGCTCCCACTGGAAGTTGCCCATGATCTGCGAGAAGCCCTGATTCTCCACGCCCAGCAGGTTCTCCGCGGGCACGCGGCAGTCCTCGAAGAAGAGCTCCGCCGTGTCGGACGCGCGCCAGCCCACCTTCTGGAGCTTGCGCCCCACGCTGAAGCCCGGCGTACCCCGCTCCACCACCAGCATGGACAGGCCCTTGTGGCCGCGCGACGGGTCGGTCTTCACCGCCAGCACCACGAAGTCCGCCCGCACCCCGTTGGTGATGTACGTCTTGGAGCCGTTGACGACGTAGTGGTCGCCGTCTCGGCGGGCGGTGGTGCGCAGCCCCGCCACGTCCGAGCCGGCGTCCGGTTCGGTGATGCCCAGGGCGCCAAGCTTCTCCCCCCGGATGGCGGGGGCCAGCCAGCGCTGCTTCTGGGCCTCCGTGCCGAACAGGTGCACGGGGCCGGTGGCGATGGTGAACTGCCCTGCCAGCCCCGCGGCCACGCCGCCGGAGCCGCAGCGGCCCAGCTCCTCCAGGAGCACCGCCTCGTACAGCTCCCCGGCCGCCGTGCCCCCGTAGGCCTCCGGGTACTTCAGGCCCAGGAAGCCCAGCTCGCCGAAGCGGGTGAAGAGCTCCCGGGGGAACTCCTCGCGGGACTCCCAGTCCGCCGCGAACGGGCGCAGCTCCTTGTCCACCACCGCCCGGACGGTGCGGCGGAAGGCTTCGTGCTCTTCCTGAAAGACGCCTTGGCCGTGCAACATCGTGTGCTCCCTCGCTTGTCAGGGCCTGACACCCCGCGCCGTATGGTAGCGGGACGAGAAGCGGGGCTGGATGGTGTTGCTTCCTTGACCGGCTCCTACCGGGCTGCGTATAACCCCGGCCCCAATCGCTGCGGCGCCATAGCCAAGTGGTAAGGCAAAGGTCTGCAAAACCTTCATTCCCCGGTTCGAATCCGGGTGGCGCCTCATAGACAAAAGGCCCGATGCGGAAGTCTCCGCGTCGGGCCTTCTGCTTTTCCGGGGGTGCTTTCCCGGATGGGGCCTAGCAGCCCAGCTCCACCGCGCCGATGTCCGGGGCCGCGCCGCAGAAGGGCTGGCCCTCGTCCAGGCCCTTGTCCTGGGCGGCCGGAGACGGGGCGAAGGTGTCCGACACCGTCACGTCACCGCCGTTGGAGGTGGTGTCCTTCGTGGCGGCCTTGAAGGCGTCCAGGGCCTGGGGCTGACCGTTGGTCTTGAACTGCGCGCCAGTGGGATAGAGGTTGTTGCTCATCTGGAGGCCGGGGGCCTGGCCGCCCACGTCCACGCTGACGGGCGCGTCCACGATGTTGTTCGCCACGCGCAGCGACTCCGTGGGGCCTCCCGTGCCGTGGCCCAGGATGATGCCGGCCTTGGCGCGGGTGATGGTGTTGTTCACCACCACGGTGCCCTTGGAGTTCTCCAGGCGGATGGCGGTGCCTTCGCCGCCGCCCGCGTCGGTGATGTCGTGCACGCGGTTGCGGCGCACGACGACGGCCTGGGGCACGGGGCCCTCGTGGTTACCGCCGACGGAGATGCCCTTGGCGGCGTCATACAGCTCATTGTCCTCCACCAGCACGTTGTTGGCGGAGTAGTGGATGACGAGCGCATCGCCCTTCGCCGTCTCCGACGGCAGGAACTTGTGCATCCGGTTGTTGCGGATGATGACGTCGTGGCACGTCTTGATGTCCACGGCGTTCTCCCGGTTGTTGAAGAAGTGGTTGTTCTCCACCAGCAGGCCCGTGGCGGGCGGCAGGTCGCTGAAGCCCTCGGGCCCCAGGCACTGCACGGAGTCACCCGAGTTGTCGTGGATGTCGTTGTTGCGCACCGTCACGTCGTAGGACGCGGGCTGCATCACGATGCCGTGCGAGTCCTTGTTGCCGGTGGTGCGCACGAAGCCGTGGATGTTGTTGTTCTCGATGGTGGGGCCCCTGGCGTTGTTGAACAGGGTGACGCCCGCGCCGCCGGTGCCGTTGTGCAGCTCCGAGTTGGCCAGCATCGAGCCCTGCACGTCGCCCTCGAAGGTGACTCCGAAGATGGGCTGTCCCTCCACGTCGATGTCGAACCCATCGATGACCCAGTTCGCGCGGCGCACCTGCACCGCCGGGCCGGAGCCGCTGCCCGGGGTGAGCTTGGGACGGCCCTCTCCCTGGAGGGTGATCTTCGCTTCGGGCGTGCCGGCCCGGGTGTTGTCGCCCAGCACCACGCGCTCGGCGTAGGTGCCCGCGAGCACGCGGATGCGGTCGCCGGGGCCGGCCTTGCTTACCGCCATGGCGATGGTGCGCAGCGGCGCGGCCTCCGTGCCCTGGGCGCCGTCATCGCCGTTGGGTGACACCACCCACTCATGGGCGGGCGTGGTGGCGGGGGCCTCCTGCATCGCCTGCGCGCTGACGGCGGGCTGGGGACCGGGCTCCGCGATGGGCGCGTGGTCCGCGTGCTCCGGCATCTGCGCGGAGGGCGTGTTCGCCACCGGCTGCATGCCGATGGGGGGTGCCTTGCCCGGAGCGGTGGGCGTCTTCTCGGCCTGGGTGGGGGTGCCCGTGTTCGTCGCGGGGGCCTGGGGGCCGGCGCCCGACGAACCGCCGGTGCCTCCGCCTGAACCACCACCGCCGCCACAAGCGGTCAGCCCAAGGGCCAGGGTGCAGGCAGCCAGGGAGGCCAGCAGGGGCTGTCGCGTCTTCAAGCCGTTGCCTTCAAGAATTCGCATGAGCAGGGGCAACGCGCGGCGTTGGGCGTTCTATTCACTGCCGGTCATCCAGGGCGAGACGCGCCGCAGCGGGAGGGAGAACCGTGACGCTCGGCCCCATGGCGGCTACGGTGCCGCCGCCGTGTCCAAAGCCGTCCTGCTCCTGACCGCCCTGCTGTTCGCCTCCTGCGCCACGCCGGCGCCCTCACCTGCCCCAGCCACCCGGGGCCTGGGCGAGCCGGAGGTCTCCGTCCCCACGAAGCCCGCCGACGCGGGCGTGACGCCCCCCGCCCCGAGTGGCCTGGAGGATCCGCTCACGTCGGGCCTGCCCGGGCCGCAGGACCTGAAGCGCCTGGACTTCCGCAACGGCGAGCCGCGCCTCCCCATCAAGCTGATGGAAGGACGCGAGGTCGTGACGTTCTCGCCGCGCGCGCGGATGCGGCTGCGCTTCGGCGGACCGGGAGACAAGGTGCTGGACGCGCCCGCGGGCTCGCGCTGGACGGTGCGGGTGACGCAGGGCGAACCGGCCCAGTGGAGCGCGCGGGTGCAGTTGGGCGAGTTCCGCTTCGCGGACAAGGCGGGGCTCGCGGAGGCGCAGGAGACGTGGCGCGCGCGCGGGCTCGCGGTGCGCACGCACACGCTGGGCTCCGTGTACGGCATCGCGGGGAAGGTCATCGACAACCGGCGCTACCTCCTCCTGAGCGACGAGGCGCTGACGCCCGAGGCCGCGGCGAAACAGCAGGCGGAGCTGCTGCGCCGCCATGGCCTGCGCACCACGCTCTTTGAAGAGGTCCGCAAGCCCTCCCGCGCCATCCTGGAGCTGAAGGACGAGAACGACGCCGTGGTGGGCCTGGCGCAGGACCGGCTGGACGCGGAGACGCCGGACGGCACCGGCTTCGACGTGCGGCAGGTGGAGTACGGCGTGGGCTACGACTTCCACGCCTTCGAGGACCGCAGCTTCCGGGGCGCGCTCCAGTTCGCGGTGGACCGGAGCGGCAAGCTCGCGGTGGTGAACGTGGTGGGCCTGGAGGACCTGCTCAAGGGACTGGTGCCGTCCGAAATCTTCGCGCGCGCGCACCCGGAGGCGCTCAAGGCCCAGGCCGTCACCGCGCGCGGCGAGGTGCTGGCGAAGGTGGGCATCAAGCACCTGGCGGATCCGTACCTCCTCTGCTCGGAGCAGCACTGCGCAGTGTACCGGGGCCGCACCGGCGAGGCGGCCAGCACCACCGCCGCGGTGGAGGCCACCCGGGGCCAGGCCCTCTTCAGCCAGGATGGCCGGCTGGTGGACTCCGTCTACAGCGCAGTGTGCGGCGGCCACACCGAGGACAACGACGTGGTGTGGGGCGGCCCGCCGGACCCCAGCCTGCGCGGGCGGCCGGACCTGCTGGAGCCCGCGCCGGACGTGCCTGGGCCCTCCAACCTCAAGGCGTGGCTGGCGACGGCGGACGTGCCCGCCGCGTGCAAGCTGTCCAGCTTCGCGCAGCCCACGAAGTTCCGGTGGGAGAAGCGCTTCACGCAAGGCCAGGTGGACGCGCTCACGGAGAAGCTGGGCGTGGGCACCATCCAGGGGCTTGCCCTGTCCGAGCGCGGGGTGTCCGGGCGCGCCCGGCTGCTCACCGTGTCGGGCACGAAGGGCGCCACCCAGGTGCGCGGGGAGCTGAACATCCGGCGGCTCTTCGGGATGCTCAACAGCAGCATGGCCACCGTGGAGGCCGAGCGGGACGCCGAGGGCCGGCTCACCGGATGGCTGTTCCGGGGCGGTGGCTGGGGCCACGGCGTGGGCATGTGTCAGACAGGCGCCATCGGCCGGGCGGAGGCCGGGCAGCGATATCCGGAGATCCTGCGCTTCTACTTCAACGGGGCGGAGGTGGCCCCCATCTACTGAGATGAAGCGGACATTTCGAGCGCACCAACGCACGCGCTTGCGAATCTCTTCCATGTCCCGGCTGTTACGGGCCGCACGTTCGGGACTGTAGAAGCGGTCCGGAGGTTTATCATCAGGCCGTGGGCACGGGTTCCTCGACAGACTGGCGTCAGCGGCGCGCGCGCAAGCAGCGTGGGCCCTTGCGCTACCTGGTGGCGGGCATCCTGGCGCTCCTGGCCCAGGCCGCCTTCGTGGGCTTCGTGCTACTGGTGTCGGCCGTGCAGGCGAACCTCCCGCACGAGAAGCGCCCCGCGCGGCCCACGTCCGTGGCGGTGAGGCCGCTCACGTCGGACCAGTGGGCGAAGAACCGGGGGGCGGTGACCCCGCAGCAGACGAAGCCCCGCCCCACGGAGAAGCGCGAGCCGAAGGAAGAGAAGAAGCCGGACGAGACGAAGCCCCAGGGCCAGGTGGTGGACGTGGCGCCGGGGAATGATCAGAAGTCCCCGGACGCGAAGTACCTGGCCGAGCACAACAACACGGTGGAGAAGGAGACGCGCGCGCGCGACCAGACGGCCTTCTACCGCAACGCCATGCCCCAGCGGACCGCGCCCCAGAAGCAGGAGGGCGCGGCGCAGGACCAGGTGCAGCCCCCGCGCGTGTCCGGCAACAACGGCCAGGGCGCGGACGACCGGGCCCCGTCCCAGGGCGGCAAGAAGCCCGTCTTCGAGATGCCGGAGACGCGCCGCAAGGAGGAGATCGCCATGAAGACGGATCCGCGCGAGCGCGGCCCGGGCATGGCGGTGAAGAACCAGTCGGAGAGCGACGCCACGCAAGGCAACGCGAAGCGCCTGCGCATCCAGCCCGGCGAGGGCGAGGACAGCGAGCAGGAGGGCTCCGCGGGCCGCGTGGGTTCCCCGGGCCTGGCCACGCTGATGCCGTCGCAGGCGGCCATGGACAAGGTCGTGGGCGCGGCGCCCAACGACATGCTCCAGGACCAGGAGGAGGGCGACGGCACCTTCCTCAACACGCGCGAGTGGAAGTACGCCAGCTTCTTCAACCGCGTGAAGCAGAGCGTGGGCATGCACTGGAACCCCAACGAGCAACTGCGCATGCGCGACCCGACGGGGAACATCTACTCCGGGCGCGACCGCCAGACGCTGCTCACCATCACCCTGGACGAGCGCGGCGCGGTGAAGGACATCCAGGTGGAGAAGAGCAGCGGCCTGGACTTCCTGGACATGGAGGCCGTGGCGTCCTTCAAGCGCGCGCAGCCCTTCCCCAACCCGCCGTCCGGCCTGTTGAGCCAGGACGCGACGGTGCGCTTCCAGTTCGGCTTCTTCCTGGAGATGGGCGGCGGCCCCCGGATGCGGCTGTTCCGACAGTAGGCCCCACGGAGGCCTCGCGGTGGACGGCGCGGAGGCACTACCCTGCCCCGCCGTGGAAGCCTCTCTCGTCGACCGTAGCGCCGCGCTCCAGGAGCGCAACCGGAAGGTCCGCTTCGTCCTCTTGGCCATCCTCGTGGCCAACTGGGTGGTGGCCGCGGCCAAGCTCGTCTTCGGCCTCATGGCCCAGTCCGCGTCGGTGACGGCGGACGGGTTGCACTCGTTCATCGACGGCAGCTCCAACGTGCTGGGCCTGGTCGCCATGGGCGTCGCGTCACAGCCGGCGGACGCGGACCACCCCTACGGCCACGGCAAGTTCGAGGCGCTCGCGTCGCTGGGAATCGGCGCGATGATTGGCGTGGGCATGCTGGAGCTGGGGCGCATGGCGTTCGACTCGCTCCTGCACGACAAGCACCCCACCGTGTCGGTGACGATGGCGGCGGTGATGGTGTTCACGCTCGTCATCAACCTCGTCGTCACCCGCGTGGAGCGGCACTACGGGCAGAAGTACAAGAGTTCCCTCCTGCTCGCGGACGCGCAGCACACGCTGTCGGACGTGTTCGTGACCATCGCCGTGCTCGGCTCCATTGGACTGGTGGCGCTGGGCTTCCCTCGCGCGGACGGCCTGGTGGCCCTGGCCGTGATGGTCTTCGTGGCGTGGGTGGCCTACGGCATCGTCCGGCAGGCGGTGGGCATCCTCTCCGACACCGCGCGCCTGGACCCGGCGCAGGTGTCCCAGCACACGCTGTCGGTGGCCGGCGTGCGCTCCTGCCGCGACGTGCGCAGCCGGGGCATGGAGGAGAGCGTCTACGTGGACCTGAAGATCGAGGTCGACCCGCAGCTCACCACCGCGCAGGCCCACGAAGTGGCCGACAAGGTGGAGGAGACGCTGCACGGCGCCTATCCGCAGGTGGTGGACGTGGTGGTCCACGTGGAGCCCGCGCGGGTCCGCTGAAAAACACGAGGGCCGCCTTCCGATGTGCTGGAAGACGGCCCCGGTGACTGCTGCTGTCGAAGACGGCTTAAGCGACCTTCTGCGCGGGCGTGTCGTAGTCCTCGATGGGAGGGCACGAGCACACGAGCTTGCGGTCACCGAGCACGTTGTTCAGGCGCCCCACGGACGGCCAGAACTTGTTGTCGCGGACCCACGGCGTGGGGAACACGGCCTGCTCGCGGGTGTACGGGCGGTTCCACTCCGGCGCGGTGAGCGTGCGCGCGGTGTGCGGCGCGTTCTTCAGGACGTTGTTGTCCTTGGGCACGCGGCCCTCCTCCACGTCGCGGATCTCCTGGCGGATGGCGATCATCGCGTCGCAGAAGCGATCCAACTCCGCCTTGGACTCGGACTCCGTGGGCTCGATCATCAGCGTGCCCGCCACCGGGAACGACACGGTGGGCGCGTGGAAGCCGTAGTCCATCAGGCGCTTGGCCACGTCCTCCACCTCCACGCCCGCGGTCTTCTTGAGCGGGCGCAGGTCCACGATGCACTCGTGGGCCACCCGGCCGCGCTTGCCCCGGTAGAGCACCGGGTAGTGCGGCTGGAGCCGCTCCGCGACGTAGTTGGCGTTGAGGATGGCCATCTTCGTGGCCTGCGTCAGGCCCTCGCCGCCCATCATCTGGATGTACATCCAGGAGATGAGCAGGATGCTGGCGCTGCCCCACGGCGCCGCGGAGATGGCGCCGATGGCGTCCCCCCCGCCCGTCTGGATGACGGGGTGCCCGGGGAGGAACTTCACCAGGTGGGACGCCACGCAGATGGGGCCCATGCCCGGGCCGCCACCGCCGTGCGGGATGCAGAACGTCTTGTGCAGGTTGATGTGGCAGACGTCCGCGCCCACCAGGCCCGGCGCGGTGAGGCCCACCTGCGCGTTGAGGTTGGCGCCGTCCATGTACACCTGGCCGCCGCGCTCGTGGATGGTGGAGCAGATCTCCCGGATCTCCTCCTCGAACACGCCGTGCGTGGACGGGTACGTCACCATCAGCGCGGCGAGCTTGTCCTTGTGCTCGTCCGCCTTGGCGCGCAGGTCCTTCAGGTCGATGTTGCCGTTCTCGTCGCACTTCGTGACGACGACGCGGTAGCCCGCCATCACCGCGGAGGCGGGGTTGGTGCCGTGCGCGGAGGACGGGATGAGGCACACGTCGCGGTGCCCCTGCCCGCGCGCCTGGTGGTAGGCGCGAATCACGAGCAGGCCCGCGTACTCACCCTGGCTGCCCGCGTTGGGCTGCAGCGAGCACCCGGCGAAGCCCGTCACCTGCGACAGCGCGTGCTCCAGCTGTTCGAAGACGACCTTGTAGCCGGCCGCCTGCGAGGTGGGCGCGAACGGGTGCAGCTTGCTGAACTGGGGCCACGTCACCGGGATCATCTCCGCGGTGGCGTTGAGCTTCATGGTGCAGCTGCCCAGCGGAATCATGGAGTGCGTGAGGGACAGGTCCTTCGCCTCCAGCCGACGCACGTACCGCAGCATCTCCGTCTCGGAGTGGTAGCGGTTGAAGACCGGGTGCGTGAGGTACGCGCTCGAGCGGCGCAGCTCGGGGGCGAGCGGGCTCTCCAGGCCTTCGGCGACCTCGTCCAGGTTCACCGGGGACGCGGACTTGTTCGCGCCCTGGATGAAGGCCGCGAGGATGTCCTCCACGTCCTTGGCGCGCGTCGTCTCGTCCAGCGACAGGCCGAGCGTCTTCTCGTCGATGCGGCGGAAGTTCATCCGCGCGCCTTCCGCGGCGGCCAGCACACCCCGCACCTGCGGGGCCGTCAGCTCCACGCGCAGCGTGTCGAAGAACTGCTCGTGCTTCGGCTTGAAGCCCAGCTTCGCCAGGCCGCGCGACAGCACCACGGTGAGCCCGTGCACGCGCTCCGCGATGGCCTTGAGCCCCTCAGGCCCGTGGTAGACGGCGTACATGCCGGCCATCACGGCCAGCAGCACCTGCGCGGTGCAGATGTTGCTCGTGGCCTTCTCACGGCGGATGTGCTGCTCGCGCGTCTGCAGCGCCATGCGCAGCGCGGGCCGGCCCTGCGAGTCCTCGGACACGCCGATGAGGCGGCCCGGCATCACGCGGGTGTAGGCGTGCTTCGTGGCGAAGTAGGCGGCGTGCGGGCCGCCGTAGCCCAGCGGCACGCCGAAGCGCTGCGCGCTGCCCACCACCACGTCCGCGCCGAACTCGCCGGGCGCCGTGAGCAGCGTCAGGGACAGCAGGTCCGCCGCGACGACGAGCAGGCCGCCCGCCGCGTGCACCTTCTCACCGAAGGCGCGGTAGTCGTGCACCACGCCGTCCGTGGCCGGGTACTGCACCAGCGCGCCGAAGAACTTCTTCTGGGACAGGTCCACCGTGCGGTGGTCGCCCACGACGACCTCCACGCCCAGGGGGATGGCGCGCGTGCGCACCACGTCCACCGTCTGCGGGTGGCAGCCGTCGGAGACGAAGAACGCGCCCCCGTCGCCGTCGCCCTTGGCGTGAATCGCGAGCGCCATGGCCTCCGCCGCGGCGGTGCCTTCATCCAGCATGGAGGCGTTGGCCACTTCCATGCCGGTGAGGTCCGTCACCATCGTCTGGTAGTTGAGCAGCGCTTCCAGCCGGCCCTGGGCGATCTCCGCCTGGTAGGGCGTGTACTGGGTGTACCAGCCCGGGTTCTGGAAGATGTTGCGCAGGATGACGTTGGGGACGTGGGTGTCGCTGTAGCCCATGCCGATGAAGGACCGGAACACCTGGTTCTTCGCGGCGATGGCCTCCAGCTGCGCCAGCACCTCGTTCTCACCCTTGCCCGCGGGCAGCCGCAGGGGCTCCGGGGAGCGGATGACGGACGGCACGGTGGACTCCACGAAGGCGTCCAGCGAGTCCACGCCCAGCGTGGACAGCATCTGCTTCACTTCAGGGGTCTCCGGGCCGATGTGCCGGCCGGCGAAGGACTCCTGGTACTTCCAGTTGAGGGACATGGTCGAAGGGCTCGCGTGAGGTGCGGTAGGAAGTTCGGCGTCCGAGCGGGCTCGGCACTCCATGGAGCGTCTCTAACAACCGGGACGCCCGACTTCTTGCGCGCGCGGAACTACTCCTTGATGAGCTTCTCGTAGGCGGCGGCGTCCAGCAGGTTGCTCAGCTGCCCGGCGTCCGAGAGCTCGATCTCCACGATCCACCCGTCGCCGTACGGGTCCGTGTTGATGTTCTCCGGCTCCCCCACGAGCTCGTCGTTCACCTTCACCACCTTGCCGGAGATGGGTGCGAACAGATCCGACACGGCCTTGACGGACTCGACGGCGCCGAACGAGCCGCCGGCCTTCACCTCGGCGCCCAGCTTGGGCAGCTCCACGTAGACGATGTCGCCCAGCGTCTGCTGGGCGTGATGGGTGATGCCCACCGTCACGATCTTGCCCGAGACGCGGGCCCACTCGTGCTCCTCGGTGTACTTCAGGTCCTGCGGGACGTTGTCGGACATGGGGATTTCAGCTCCTCACAACAGGTGTGGAAGAAAGGGAATCAGGACTTCTTGAGGAAGGGGGTCTTCACGACGACGGCGGGCACGGCGCGGCCGCGGATGTCCACGTCGAAGGTGGAGCCCTCGGCGGCGAGGTTCGCCGGCACGTAGGCCATGCCGATGGACTTCTTCACCGTGGGGCCCATGGTGCCGCTCGTGACCTCACCCACGCGCTCGCCGTTCTTGAGGACGGGGTAGCCGTGGCGGGGGATGCCCTTGTCGGTGAGCTCGAAGCCCACCAGCTTGCGCGGCACGCCCGCGGCCTTCTGCGCGGCGAGCGCGTCCTTGCCGATGAAGCCGCCCGCCTTGTCCAGCTTGACGATCCACCCCAGGCCCGCCTCCAGGGCGGTGTGCGAGTCGTCGATGTCGTTGCCGTACAGCGCGTACTTCATCTCCGTGCGCAGCGAGTCGCGCGCGCCCAGGCCGCAGGGCTTCACGCCGTCCGGCTGCCCGGCCTCCAGGAGCGCGTCCCAGAGCTTCACGGCATCACCAGCGGCGCAGTACAGCTCGAAGCCGTCCTCACCGGTGTAGCCCGTGCGGGAGATGATGGCCTTCACGCCGGCGACTTCGCCTTCCGTGAAGCGGTAGGTGCCCACCTGGGACAGGTCCGCCTTCGTCAGGCGCTGCACCAGCCCCACGGCCTTGGGGCCCTGGATGGCGATCTGCGCGTAGTCGTCGCTCTTGTCCACGGGCTTGACGCCCTCCGCGCGCGCGTTCATCCAGGCGAAGTCCTTCTCGCGGTTGCTGGAGTTGACGCAGATGAGGATGCGCTCGGGGCTGAAGCGGTAGGCGACGACGTCATCCACGAAGCCGCCCAGGTCGTTGAGCAGGCCCGCGTAGACGGCCTGACCGTCCTGGATACGGGAGAGGTCGTTGGAGATGAGCCGGTTCACGGTCTCCAGGGCGCCCGGGCCGGTGAACTCGATTTCTCCCATGTGGGAGACGTCGAAGAGGCCGACGGCGGTGCGCACGGCCTCGTGCTCGGCGATGAGGCCCGAGTACTGCACCGGCATGTCCCAGCCGGCGAAGTCGACCATGCGGGCCCCAAGCTTGCGGTGGGCCTCGTTGAGGGGCGTACGCCGGGTCATTGACTTCTCCAGGGTGGGCAGGGGGTGGCGAAACGGCGCGGACTATAGCGGCGCACCTTCTCCGATCAAGGCCGACGCGGAAGGGACTAAACTCCTCCCGACATGAAGATTCGCAACTGCCTCAACCCTTCCAAGCCGAGCTTCTCCTTCGAGTTTTTTCCTCCCAAGACGGACGCGGGCGTGGCCTCGCTCCTGCGCACGCTGGAGGAGCTTGCGCCGCTGGAGCCGGGGTTCGTGTCGGTGACATACGGGGCGGGCGGGAGCACGCGCGACCGGACGGTGGACCTGGTCACGCACATCAAGCAGCAGACCGGCATCGAGGCGATGGCGCACCTGACGTGCGTGGGACACACCCGCGACGAGCTTCGTGACGTGCTGCGCCGGCTCGACGCGGCAGGCATCGAGAACGTGCTCCTCCTGCGCGGGGACCCGCCGCAGGGGCAGACGGCGTTCGAGCCGGTGCCCGGGGGCTTCCGCTACGCGGAGGAGTTGGTCCGATTCGTCCGAGAAGAGGATTTCAACTTCTGCCTGGGGGGTGCGTGCTATCCGGAGGGGCACGTGGAGACGGCGTCGCGCGAGGACGACCTCAAGCACCTGAAGGCCAAGGTGGATGCGGGGATGGACTTCGTGGTGACGCAGCTCTTCTTCGACAACGCCTTCTATTTCGACTTCGTGGAGCGGGCGCGACGGGCGGGCATCAACGTCCCCATCGTTCCCGGCATCATGCCCATCACCAACTACGAGCAGGTCCAGCGCTTCACGCGCATGTGTGGCGCGACAGTGCCCATGCGTCTGGCGTTGCAGATGGAGCGCGTGAAGGATCAGCCGGACGCCGTCGTGCAGCTGGGCGTGGCGCACGCCACGGTGCAGTGCATGGAGCTGCTGTCGCGCGGCGTGCCGGGCATCCACTTCTATACGCTGAACAAGTCTCCCGCGACGCGGATGATCGTGGGCGCGCTGAAGGGGCGGTCATGAGCGGTCCTGGTCCTCAGCTGACGCCGGGTGACCCGCGCATCCAGATCTTCCAGATCGTGCGCTTCCCGGCGTTCTTCCTGCTCATCGTGGGCGTGCTGCACGTCACCTTCAGCCTGCTCGGCGGCGTGCTGGCGGCGCTGAAGGTGGCGTCGCCCTTCTCGACGCCGGGGCAGGCGCCGGTGGTGCTGGAGTTCACGACGGGCTTCTCGCTGGCCATCCTGGGCGGGATCCTCTGCGGGGTGCTCGCCGTCTGGGGCGCGTGGAACGCGATGAACCTCAAGGGGTACGGCCTGGCGACGGTGGGCGCCATCTGCGCGATGTACACGCTGACGCCCGGCTGTTTCATTGGCGTGCCGGTGGCGGTGTGGATGCTCTTCACGCTGCGCCGTGACGGCGTGCGCGAGGCCTTCGCACCATGAACCCGCGCGCCGTCCGCACGGTGCGCTTCCTGCTCACGGGCCTTGGGAACGTGGGCGTGCCGCTGCTGGAGATCCTCCAGTCGCGCGCGTCGCTGTTGATGGAGCGCTACCGGCTGGAGCTGTTGCCGGTGGGGCTGGCGGACTCGGGCGGCGCGGCGGTGTCGCCGAACGGGTTGGACATCGGGGCGGTGCTGGCGGTGAAGCGGGCGCGGCACTCCGTGGCGTCGCTGCCGGTGGTGGGGCGTCCGGGGATGAGCGGGCGCGACCTGGTGCGACAGGTGAAGGCGGACCTCCTGCTGGAGGCCACGCCCACGAGCTTCCAGGACGGGCAGCCCGGCCTGGACATCACGCGGGATGCGCTGTCGCTAGGCATGGCGGCGGTGCTCGCGAGCAAGGGGCCGCTGGTGCTGGGGTTCCAGGAGCTGGCGGGCTTGAGCGACCTGGAGTCGCCGGGCCGCCCTCCCCTGCGCTTCAGCGCGGCGGTGGGCGCGTCAATGCCGCTGGTGAACGTGGGCCGCCGGGACCTGGCGCTGGGGAAGCTGGGCCGCTTCGAGGGCGTGCTCAACAGCACCAGCCACCTGCTGCTGTGCCGCATGGCGGAGGGCCGGACGTACGAGGCCGCGCTGGCGGAGGCGCAGGCGCTGGGCATCGCGGAGACAGACCCCACGCTGGACGTGGACGGCTGGGACACGGCGGGCAAGCTGGTCATCCTGGCCAACGCGGTGATGCGCGTGCCCACGACGCTGAAGGACGTGTCCGTGACGGGCATGCGCGGCGTGACGCGCGCGGAGCTGGACGCGGCGAAGGCGAAGGGCGGCCAGGTGCTGCTGCTGGCGCGCGGCGAGCCCGTGGGCTCGGAGCGGTGGGAGTGGAGCGTGCGGCCCACCGCCGTGGACGCGTCCCATCCCCTGGCACGGCTGGGCGCGATGGAGATGGGCGCGGTGTTCCGCAGCGACCTGCACGGCGTGAACACCGTCATCAACGGTGAGCAGGGCGCCCGGGGCACGGGCGCGGCGATGCTGAAGGACGTGCTGGAGATCTTCCCGGACTGAGGGGCGGGGCATCACGGGCCACGGAGCGGATGTGCGAAGCTCCTGGGTCCCACCGGCGTGGATCCGACACGCCGTTCCCCCCGAGGTACACCATGAAGCTGATGCGACGCGCCGTCCTCCCGAAGATGGCCTCCCTCCTGATGCTGTTCGCGGCGCCCGCCTTCGCGGCGGAAGACACCCAGGTTTCCTCGGTGCAGGCGCCCGTCGAGGAGGGCGATACGTGCTCCGTCTGCGGCCCTGCCCCCTGCTGCGTGGTGCTCTGGACCGCGTGGTGCGGCTGCCCGTTCGCAAGCACCGCCAGCGTCGTGGACGGAGCCCCCGCGGAGGAGCTCCTCGCGTGTGCGCCCCAGAGCCAGCCGCGGACGGCTTCCGAGCAGGGCCAGGCGCTGTAGTTCCTGTCCGCGCGGCCCCCGGACGGAACAGGTCCGGGGGCATGGCATCTCATCCGCGCGTCGCGGCCAGGGTGGTGGTCTAGCGTGTCGCTCGGGTCCGCGAGCATCGTGGGCGTACCGAGACCCAGTCGTCGCAAGGCCGCGCGGGTCTGGACCTCCACGTCGAACCCGTCACCGTCCGCCGCCAGCCGGGTCATCGACGCCAGTCAGCGGCAGACGACATCAGTGGGGGCGCTCCGTGACGCGGAGGGGTGGCGCCACGCCCACGGCATTCCGACGGATTGGGCTCTCCGCTGAGCGGCCTGAGGCGTCTGCGTCGCCAGGACGCCCATCACCCTCGCGTCCTCCTCCTGGCCGTCTCGGCTCAACCCGCTCGCGGTCGTTCACCTCGACGCCTCCACCCGAGAGCAGCCTGGGAGCCACCACTCCGACCCCAACAACAACCACGAGCCCGATGACGCCCATGACCACCCACTTGAGCGGCGAGGGCCCGGAGGTGGCGGGTCTCGCCCGGGCCCTGGCCGGAGCCCCGGCGGGCCGGGCCGCGAGGGCTGGGCTGGTGCCGGCGGTCGCGGCGGGCCCTCGAGCCAGGCCTCTGCGCGGCACGGTTCTATGCGGTCCGGCACCCGGCCGGGGGCGCGGGTCCGCGTGCACACGAGGCGAACCGCCAGAGCCCGTGCGCAGCGGTTCTCCCATGCTCGGGAGCGCGCCCATGAACGGACCGTCCCGGGTGGGTCCGAACTCCGCGAGCCAGTCGCCCAGCGAGGCCTTGAAGAACCGGGCCACGGCCGCCGCCGACGAGTTGAGCCGGTGGTGTTCCATCACCGCCTCGATCTCCTCGCGCATGGCCGCTGCGGATGGCGTGCGACGCGCAGGATCCTTCACGAGTGCGCGCAGGATGAGATCCGACACATCCCGGGGGATGCCCGGCTCGAGTTGCGACGGCACGGGCGCCGGCTCCCGCACGATGGCGCTGAGCGTGGCCGCGTTGTTGTCGCGCTTGAAGGGCGCCTGGCCGGTGAGCAGTTCGAAGAGCACCACCCCCAGGGCAAACACGTCATTGCGCGCGTCCAGGGGCTGGCCCACGACGGCCTCGGGGGAGAGATAGGCGATCTTCCCCTTGAGCACACCCGCCTGGGTGTTCCCCTCGCCCTGCACCTTGGCGATGCCGAAGTCGCTCAGCTTGATGGCGCCGTCGAGCGAGACAAGGACGTTGTGGGGACTCACGTCGCGGTGCACCACCGGATGGGGCACACCGGCCGGGTCCACGTAGCTGTGCGCGTAGTGCAGGCCCGCGGCGGTCTCGGCGACGATGCGCAGCGCGTGCTCGATGGGGAGGACCATCCCCTTGCGCCGCAGCTCGTTCATCAACCTCTGGAGATCCGGGCCGCGCACGTACTCCATGAGGATGCACGCCGCGCCGTCGTTCATGCCCACGTCGAACGTCTGCACGATGTTGGGGTGCGTGAGGCGCGCATTGGCACGCGCCTCGGCGAAGAGCATGTCGACGAACTCCGCGTTCTCCGCGAGCTGCGGGAGGAGCTTCTTCATCACCACGAAACTCTCGAACCCCTTCACGCCCACCCGTCTGGCGAGGAACACCCCGGCCATGCCGCCCTGCCCCAACCGGCGGATGATCTGCACCCGGGTGGCTCCTCCCATGGAGCCGCCGAGGTCCGGGCTATCACTCCTGGCGTTCGGCGCCAAGTGAAGGGGGCCGAACAGGCACTGGCTGAGGGCCCGCGGCTCGAGCGCCTCGATGTCTTCCAGCGGCTGCTTTACCAGCGACGAGCGGCGCAGCAGCGGCACCCACTGGGGAAGGGACGGCAGGCGCGCGGTCCCGCCGCAGACGGGGCACTCTCGATCGAGGCTGTCATTGGCGCGCAGCCTGGACAGGTACTCGGAGGCCAGGGCGCGTTGGTGATGCGAGTGGCCGCAGTCGCGACACTCGCACGGCAACCACAACGTGCCGATCCGCGCGGTGAGCTGTTGGGTGAAGCGCGTCAGCGCGCCCAGCACCGGCGGTGGCACCCGGCACAGCACCACCTTGGCGCCCTGCGCCGCCGTGGCCAGCACCTGCTCCAGTTTGGGAACCGCCTGGGGCTCCACTCGGGTGACATGGGAGAAGTCGAAGGCGACGCGCCCGTCCAGGCCCGAGGCCAACCGTCGCACGTTCAGGCTCCCCTTCAGCTCGCTGGCCAGGGTGATGTACGTGATGTCGTCCTGGAGAATCTTCAGGGGCGTGGGGAGCGAGAAGGACGCGCCCGGCGTGGCGGCGCGCAGGTAGCCCATCACCACCGGCTCCACCGTGCCGGGCTGCTGATGCCTCACGGAGTCGAAGAACTCGCTCGGCTGCTCCGCGAACTCCAGCGTGCCGGCGCACACCGGGCAGGCATGCTCGGGGACCCGGCCCTCGGCGAGGCTGGGAGCCGCCGACCGGAGATCCACCAGGCGCAAGCGGCCCTTGCCGCAGGCGCGGCACGCGAAGGGTGCCAGCACCGACAGCACCCGCGACACGCCGGCGAAGCCTTCCACCATGTTGAGCTGGTCCACCATCACCGGTGGCGCGTTGACCACGGAGAGCGACAGGCCTCCCGGAGGCAGCTTGCTGACGAACTCCACCCACCTCCGCACGCCGAAGGAGCTGATTCGCTCCACCCGGCCGAGGTCGACGATGATGAACCCATCCAGGTCTGGCGAGGACGACGTCAGCGGGAACGTCTCATCGATGACGCCAGCAATGTGGATGTGGTTGATGGGACCCACGCGCACGCGGCGGATTCTGGCATTGGAACCTTGCTGTGTTTTCATCGTTCCGCTCCTCCTGCCGATCAGCTCCATGGGTCACCATCCGAAGGCTCAAATGCGCTGGTCCGCGATGGCGCGCTGCTTGTGGGCGTTGATGGCGGAGCTCGCGCCCAGGGAGAGCCCCTTGCCCTTGCCGCTCAGCGACGTCGCCAGAGCCAACCCACCGGTTTTGATGGCCGAGGGGTCAGGCTGCCCATACCCGGCCTCGGGGGCGTTTGGCATGCCGTCCCAGAGCGCCGCCGTGTCGTGGGCCGCGCGCCGGGACGTGTCCGCGGCCTTCTTGGCCGTCGTCGCGTCCTGATGCGCCTTCTGCTGCCCCACCGCCGCGTCTTCGCGCCTCCGCTGGGCCACCTTCTGGAAGTCCTTGGCGGCCTTCACCTTCGGCTCGACCTGGGGCACCTCCGATTTGGGGGGCGGCGGCGGAACGACGACCGGCTTCTTCTCATCGACGCGAGCCATGGGGAACTCCGGTGGGCGGGCATACGCATGCCCGGAGGTACACGTGGGTCCAGTGGGGTGGACGGAACCGCCAGGTCAGCGGGAGGCGGCTCGGGTCATCCCCGAGCTCTCAGGGGAAAAGAGGCAATGGCCCGGCCCGCATCCCAAGAAATCCTTCGAGTGCCGCGTGGCCCCACAATCCCAGTGACGTCTCAGCCCAGCGACTTCATGAGCCGCTCCAGGAGCGGGTCCACGAGCTCCTGCCCGCGCAGCTGCGAACGCCAGCGGTGCGGAATCCCGTTCAGGCCGAAGATGAGGCCCGCGATGCCTCCCGCCACGCAGGCGGTCGTGTCCGTGTCGTGGCCCAGCCGGATGGCGGCTTTGACGACCTCTTCGTAGGTCTTCCCGTTCGCCACGCAAGTGCGTGCGGAGCGCAGGCAGTCCACGACGTAGCCGCCGCCCGTTCCCGGTGCCGGGTCGTCCGGGCGGATGTGGGCTTCCAACTCCTCCCGTTGCGGGAAGCCTTCCACGTACAGGTCTCGGAAGGTGGCCACGGCTTCGGCCCAGGGGTCCGCCGCGCCCTCCAGGATGCGGCGGGCCCAGAGGCAATACAGCGCGCAGCACACCTGGGCGCGCACATGGCCATGTGTCACGCGAGACTGGGCCATGGCATCCGAGACGAGCGCCGCGTCCTTGCCCTGGTGCCACAACGCCAGGGGTAGCACGCGCATCAGCGAGCCATTGCCGTTGTCCATGGTGCCGTTGGGGCCGGCGAGCATTGCCGGGGTGCCGTCGCGCAACCGGCGCAGGGCCGTGCTGGTCTGGATGCCCACGTCGAACACATCGCCATCCACGGCGAGGTAGCCCCAGTCCTGCCAGTTCACCAGCCGCCGGCCCAGGTCCTCGCAGTCGAGCCGCTTCTGATACGTCAGGGAGTCCAGCAGGCACAGCGCGTGGGCACCGTCGTCCGACCACGTACCCGGGGGGACGCGGTCATGCGCGCGGTCGAAGCCCGGCGGTGGGTCGTATTCGATGGCCTCGGGAGATGGAATCATCTCCGGCCGGTGGAACTCATAGGGGACGCCCAACGCATCACCGATGAGCAACCCATACAGTCCTCCCCCAATGCGCTCCTCGCGGTTCATCATTCCCCCATCTCCCAGGTCCGTGAGCCGAACTTGGTGTACCAATAACACCATCCTAGTAAAGGCTGAAGGCTCGCGCGACGTCCACGGTTCATGCGAAGCTCTCGCGCCCTTCTTTCTCGGGCCTGGCTTCCCCATCCTCACGAGAGGCGCTCCGGATGCGTCGGCTCCCCCTGCTGCTTGTCCTTGGCTTGTCTGTCCTGACCGCCTGCTCCACCGTGGAGCCCGAGGCGCCGGATGAGCCCGAGATGTTTGGCGAAACCTCGCGGGCGCAGTCCTCGCTGGTGCAACAGGATTACAACTTCGAGTTGAGGTGGGACGGCGCGGCGAAGTGCCCCACCTGCCAGTACACGTCCTACGCCTGCTCGGACAACACCGGAAACTGGAACGGTGGGGTCCGGAGCTTCACGGATCCCGTCAAGACCGGTTGGGTGGTGATGTCCGTCACGGCGGAAGTCTTCGGCCGTGGCTACGACGGCGGGTTCACGACCGTCCTGCTGAACGGCCATGAACTGGGGACCTTCGGCATGGCCCCGGATCCCTTCCGGAGGTGCATTGGCTGCGAGTCGCCCGAGGTCGAGTCCAGGATGTACGACCCCACGGGGGTTCCCGGCTATCGATACAACGCCATCAATACACTCACGCTGAGGCCGGAGCGGACCAACTGCTACGCCGCCGCCAGGATCCGCCTGAAGACGGGGCGGCCCGTGCTCAAGGTCAATCCAGAGAGCCTGTCCTTCGGCTCGATCGCGGTGGGCACCTCCGCCGCCCAGAAGGTGAGGCTGACCAACGAGGGCGTCGTCCCGCTCGTCATCGACGCCATGTCGGTTCCCCTCCCCTTCAAGCTGACGCCGGTGTCCCTGCCCTTCACCCTCATGAATGGCGCGAGCCTGGACGTGACCGTGACGTACGCGCCCACGGCCGACCGCGTGGACTCCGGAATCCTGAGCCTGCTGAGCAGCGACCCCGACAGGGGCTCCCTGCCCATCAAGCTCACGGGGACGGGCGGCGCCCCGAAGCTCGAGCTCGCGCCGGCCGCGCTCGACTTCGGCGCCGTGCGCGTGGGCACGAGCAGCAGCCTGCTCCTCCAGGTGAAGAACGTGGGGAGCCTGCCGCTCACGATTCCCGCCGTGCTGACGCAGGCTCCCTTCACCGTGAGCGGCCTGCCTCCGGGGGGCAGCGTGGTGCAGCCAGGGACGGTCCTCCCGCTCACGGTGACCTTCACGGCGACGGCGGGAGAGTCGTCCCTGCCGATGTACATCCAGGCCCAGGGGTCCGCCACGCCGCTCGCGGAGGTCTCTCTGCATGGCACGGGCATCGAACCCGCCATCGCCGTGGCGGCGACCGCGCTGGACTTCGGTGTGCACACCGCGGGTGTCGACCCTGTTCGCAAGACGCTGACGGTCAGCAACACGGGACTGGACGACCTCATCCTCACCGCCTTCGACGTCGAGGCGCCCTTCACGGTGGAGTCCGGCCTTCCGCTGACCATCAAGGCCCGGGAACAGGCGAACCTGACAGTGGCCTACGCCCCGGGGACGGACCGCGCCGCGAAGGACCTCATCCTGCGAAGCAATGATCCGCGCACCCCGGCCGTGAAGGTGGCGCTCACCGGCACGGGCGTGGAGATCCCCGCGCTCAAGGTCACCGCGCCCGATGGCGGCACGGCGCTGGAGTTCGGCTCGCGCGAGGTCAACTCCGTGAGCGCGCCCCAGGCGTTGACGCTCAAGAACGAAGGTGCCGGAACGCTCGTGGTGGAGCCCATCCAGGCGCCCACGGGCTTCGCCGTGACCCCCGCGGGACGGTTCAGCCTGGCCCCCGGTGCCACGACCCAGGTCCAGGTGACCTTCGAGCCTCCGCATATCGCCCAGTTCGCGCAGGAGCTGATGCTGAGCGCGGACGGCCCGGGTGGCTCCATCCGGACCGTGCTGCTCAGCGGACAAGGCGTCGAGGGAAAGCTGACCGCCACCCCCTCAGCGCTGTCCTTCGCACGGACGGAGGTGGGGAACAGCAGCAAGGCGGTGCAGGTGACGTTCGTCAATTCGGGGACGGACACGCTCACCCTCAGCACCATCGCGGTGGCGGGGCCGTTCTCGGTGGTGCTTCCGAAGCTGCCGAAGGAACTCACGCCGCGCGACGCCTTCACCATGGAGGTCACCTTCATCCCGGTCGAGGACGGCGCCACGACCGGCGTGCTCCGTGTGTTCTCGAACGCGCCGTCGTCTCCCACGGTGGTGAAGCTGGACGGAGAGGGGCTCCAGGCCGTCGGCCGGATGGCGAGCGACGTGATGGAGTTCGGCGGCCAGCGGTTGGGGGGCCTGAGCCCGCCCCGGGAGTTCGCGCTGTTCAACATGGGGAGCGAGTCGCTGAACGTGACAGCGGTGAACGTGAGCGGCCCGTTCCAGGTTTCAGGGCTCAACGTGGGCACCAGCGTGCCGCCGCTCGGAAACCGCACGTTCCAGGTCAGCTACAAGCCCACCGAGGCCACCGCGGAGAACGGTGTGCTGGAGGTCCAGAGCAACGCGCCGCGCGCCGCCCAGGTGACGCTGCGGGGCACGGGGACCACTGCCTCGATGGAAACCTCCGTGACGGCGCTGACCTTCGGTTCCCAGTTCCTCGGGGAGGCCTCGCAGCGCGTCGTGGAGTTGCGCAACACCGGCACGAGCCCTGTCACCATCACGGGACTGGATCCGGTGGACGGGTTCTCCCTGTCGGGGCTCCCGCTGCCCCATGTCGTGGGGCCCGGCACCAGCCATCCCTTCTACGTCGTCTTCGAGCCGCCGCGGCCGGGCGATTACGCAGGGTCGCTCGCGGTGCGGCACGATGCGTCCTCCACGCCGCTGATGATCACGGTGCAGGGGGCCGGCGTGGCACAGGGGCTGACGGTGACGCCCGGAGCCATCGTGTTCGGCAACCAGCGGGTGGACGCCACCAGCCAGCCCCTTTCGTTGGAGCTCGTCAACACGGGCAACGTGCCCGTCACCGTGGCGGTGACCTCCTCCGATGCCGCGTTCCGCGTGGACGCGAGCGCGGTGAGCGGTGCCATCGCGGCCGGTGGCCGCGCCTCCGTCCCGGTGACGTTCCATCCGACGCGCACGGGCACGGTGCGCGGCGAGGTCCGCGTGGTGCCGAGCGGAGGCGGACTGGGCCACACGGTCGTTCCCGTGGAGGGGATTGGCGAGGCCGTCACCGTGGAGGGCAGCGGCTGCGCGGTGGGCGGGAGCGGCGGGGTCTGGGTGCTGGCGGCGTGGATGCTGGCCAGGCGAAGGGCCCGTCGCGGTCCGCGGGCCCGCTAGGCCCCCGGGCCCGGTGCGGCCAGAACCTGTCCGACTGTCGGACAGGTTTCCGCGGGCCGCGGCTGTCCGACTGTCGGACAGGTTTCCGCGGGGTGCCTCCGCCGGGGAGGCCCTCCTGGACTCAGGGGGGAGGAGGCGCGGGGACGGTGCCGGCCGAAGTGGGCTCGCCCAGGATCAACAGAAGCTCCGCGCGGCGGTTCTCGCCCCGCCCTGCCGGCGTTCCGTTGGAGCCCGCGGGCCGGCGCGCACCGAGGCCCCGGGCTTCCAACCGGTGAGCCGGGACGCCCTTTCGCACGAGGTACTCGCGCACGGCCTCCGCGCGAGCGAGGGACAGGCGCTGGTTGGATGCGGACGACCCCTCCGCATCCGTGTGCCCTTCGATGACGACGCGCTCCACTTCCGGATGCTCCATCAGCACCCGCGCCACCTGATCCAGGACGCGAGAGCGGCCCGGCAGCGTCGTCGCGCCGACCTCAAAGAAGACTTGGCCATGGAGGACGAGTCGCTCCCGGGTCAGCGTGACGAGCGAGTCACCCGTCTCCGGGCAGCCGCCGTGCTCTCGGGTTCCCCGCTCGTGGATGCAGGCGTCCAACACATCCACGACACCGTCACCATCCGAGTCGGTCTCGGAGACAGGCTCATCCTTGGCGGGCTCGGGAGGTGGAGGTTCTGAAGGCGTGGGTTCGGGTTCGAGCTGTGGCTCGGCGGGAGCACGAGGGAGCCCCTGGACGAGCTCGTAGACGATGTCCTCCGGAGGCGGAGGAGGCGGCTTGTCGAAGAGCAGGGCGAATCCCGCGAGCACCCGGTAACGGGGCGCGCCCGGCTCCGCGCCCAGGCCCGCGCCGCCCAACGCGAAGAACTCCCAGGGCCGGGCCGGTGAGTAGCGCAGGCCGCCCAGCAGCTCTCCGCTGGTGCGCTGCTGCCGCCACGAATACGCGCCGAGCGCCGACACCTCCGCGCGCAGGGCATACCCCACCGTCAGTCCCACCCCGGCCCGCAGCTCGTTGCCCACGCCGTTGAGGCTGTCCACGCCGGAGTCCGTCGAGACGGCGCGACGCAGGAGCACGCCCACTTCCAGCGCCGGAGCCACGGGCCCCCAGCGCTTGCCCATCATGAGCCGTCCCTGGCCGCGGACACCCTGGTCGCGAGCGAGCGCACCCGAACCACCCACGGGCAACCGCACGTCCAGGTCGAGCGCCAGGTGGAAGGCCTCGGGAGCGGAGGTCCCCAGCAGCCCCAGTCGGGCAGCGAGCCGCGGCGCCCCCAGCCCGCTGCGTGACGGCGGGGAGATGGACAGCACGGTGCTCACGTCCGCGCCGCTCTGATGGATGACGCCAGGGAGCTGGGCCTGAAGCTCCAGCCAGGGCAGCACGCCGACGGCCAGCGACACCACTCCGGTGGTCCGGGACAGGACGAGCGGGTATTCGTCCGGCCCGTTACGGACCGTCAGCGCTCTCCGCTGGTAGTGCGCCAGCAGGGAGATGCGCAGCGCGCCGGGCGCCAGCAGCTCCCCGCTCCCCATCGTCAGGGGCCCCAGGCCCGGGTTCGGGTCCAGGCGCTCCAGGGAGAACGTGGGCAGGAGCGTGGCGTCCTGGGCACGCGCGGGGGTTGCGAGCAGCAACAGCCCCAGCGCGGCCCCGCCCACTGCGCATCGGTGCAAGGCCGGACCCATGCGCGCATCTTCCGTCATGTCCCGCCCGGGCTGAAGGGGAATGGCGGCTGGACTCGCACCTGCGGCTCCCCTCCCCCTCACGGGAATACGCTCATGCAAAGGCAGTCGATCATGGGGCGGGCATTCTCACGCGCTCGGAAACCTTCACGCCTGTGATGATTGATGCGGCGGAGTGCCCCAAAGTACCGAGCTCGATATCCTGTCGAGGCAGCGCGGACCCAGAACCCAGGAGGGCACATGCGAGTAGCGATCATCGCAGGGCTGATGGCTGTCGGGTTGTTGGCGGGATGCGGACGAGAGGAGTTGAACCAAGACGCGCAAGGCATCCTGGCGACGCGTGAGGCCGCCCTGCCATCCGCATCGGAATGCGAAGACACGTGCGAACAGCTGCGTATCGCCTGCCTCGACACCGCGGAGAACAGCGCCCAGCGCATGGTGTGTCAGCGCGACTGGCTGGCATGCAACGAGGGCTGTGCTTCTTCCAATGCCGCGATGGCTCCGCCGGATAGCTGTGACCCGTTCGAGGACGACGGCTGGTGTCCCGTCTCCAGCAACAAGATCACCTGCTTCAACGGCGTCCAGATGGATGCCCACTGGACCCCGGACGGCTGGTGCATCAACGCGGACGTCTGCAAGAACTACGGCGGCCCCTGGGGCTGCCCGGAATGGTGAGCGCCATGAAACGACAGACACTCGCACTGGCCTTCAGCGTGGGGATGATGGTCGCCGGCTGTGGACCGGAGGCCGTGCCCGCCACGGAGACCGAAACGACCGAGGACCGGGTGCACGCCATGGCTCCGCCGGACAGCTGCGACCCGAATGTTGATTTCGGCTGGTGCCGGATCTCCACCGACCGGGTCCGCTGCGCGAATGGCTTCTACATGTATGCCTATTCGACGCCGGACGGCTGGTGCATCCGTTACGACGCCTGTAACATCCAGGGCGGCCCGTACGTCTGCGGTCTGCAATGAATTCCTCCTCTCTGCCCGAATCACGGGCAGGGAGACCCGGACTCTCGGCTCAGTTTCCCAGGGCCGAGAGCCGGACCGGAAGCAAGCGGCCCGTCTTCGAGCCGTCTCCCAATCATCCCGAAGAACGGCTGCATACTGGTTGCCCATGCCTATCAGCAACCACCCAATGTCGACAGCTATGGGTTCACAGCCGAGCTCTTCATGTACGCATACGCCATGGCCTATGGAAAGACCGCGCGGGATGCGTACCTCCACCACAAGAATGCTCAGGAACTCAGAACGGGAGGAACAGTGTCACAAGCCGCCTTCGAAAGTTGGACGAAGGTCGAGCGCCACCTATGGACTTCCCATTCCGCGGCGCTGACCCTGTAGACCAGAATCCTCAGTTCCTGCCGCGAAAAATGTAATCACGGTGATAGCACATGTAATCTTCTTGCCGCACAGTCAATGGTACGGGCATGGCCAGCACCAGCCCCCACTGCTGCCATACCTCCTTGGCATCCAGCGAGACGATGACGCCTCCCTCTTGATTGAAGGTGATGAACCCACGATCAAAGAGGCGGTCAACGTGAGGAGCCAGCAACAGTCCGTTGTGCCCATCAAGCCGCTCGTCATTGCTTGAGATGGCCCACGGCTTGATATGGCTGGCTACCAGGAAACGTATGTCCGTGATGCCAGTAAGCCGGCAGGCTGATTCGACGCGAAGCACCCTCTTCCTGAAGATGCCCTGGCCATGCCTGGCCTTGATCAGTCTCGCCTTTTCGGTGGCAGATACGGCTGAACGCTTGATTTCTGCTTGAGCAGAGTCCGCAGCAGCTTCAAGACTCTCTGTTTCGGCAGCAGGATCGTGTGACGAGTTTCGATAGTGCTTCAGGTACCACTTCACCAGGTAGTGGTACCGCTTCGGAATCTTTTCCATCTCGGGACAGGTCGCGCCATTCTTGCCTCGACCATCGTGAGTGGAGTCTGAAGTCATGTAGAGTCGAAACCTGCCGTGTGAGGACGGAGTGCTGCCGTCGTCGGTCCGGAACAGGTAGCGCTTCGGACTGCCTCCCTGAGACGGCCTCGTCCGGTCGCTATACTTTTGCTTCCAACTGATGATTGTTTGCTCAAGACTCGGTGTCGGAGCCCGCCCAAACAACTCCTCATACCTGCGGGATATCTGTTTCAGGGAAATCAGTCTGGCGGGCTCGGTCGGCGGATACAGCAAGCTGGCGGCAGCCAACCAGAACTCATCTATTTTCTTCATCGTCAAGCCTGTCCGTCCCGGTACCTGAGGGAACCAGGGTGGCCCGTGCGTCCGCAGTCTGTGATTGGGCCGCCCTGCCCCAGCATGGGCAGGGAGATCCAATCGACTGACTACTTCACGCCGCGCTGAGCCGCCTCCAGCGTGTTCTTCATCAGCATCGCGATCGTCATCGGGCCCACGCCACCCGGCACCGGCGTGATGAAAGACGCGCGCTCCGCCGCCGCAGCGAACTCCACGTCGCCCACCAGCTTGCCATCCGCCTTGCGGTTCATGCCCACGTCAATCACCACCGCGCCGGGCTTGATCCACGCGCCCTTCACCAGCTCCGGCACGCCCACCGCCACCACCAGGATGTCCGCCTGCGCCACCTCCGCCGGCAGGTCGCTCTTGCGGTGGCACACCGTCACCGTCGCGTCCTTCTGGAGCAGCATCAGCGCCTGCGGCTTGCCCACGATGTTGCTGCGACCCACCACCACCGCGCGCTTGCCCGCCGGATTGCACCCCACCTCTTCCAACAGCCGCATCACGCCGTAGGGCGTGCACGCCCGCGTCGCCGGGCGGCCCAGGAGCAGGTTTCCCGCGTTCATCGGGTGGAAGCCGTCCGCGTCCTTCTCCGGCTTCACCGCCGCGATGATGGCGTCCGCGTCGATGTGCTTGGGCAACGGCAGCTGCACCAGGATGCCGTGCACGGCAGGGTCCTCGTTCAGCCGGTGCACCAGCGCCAGGAGCTCGTCCTGGGTGATGGTCTCGTCCGGGTGGTGCTCCCAGGAGTTGAAGCCCACCTCCTCGGCGGCCTTCTTCTTCCCCGTCACGTAGATCTTCGACGCCGGGTCCTCACCCACGCGCACCACGGCGAGTCCCGGGGTGATGCCGCGCTCGGCCTTCAGGCGCGCCACCTCCTCCTTGATCTCCGCCCGCACGCGCGCCGCCACTGCCTTGCCGTCAATCAACTGAGCCGTCATGAGAGCCACCTTATGCAAGACTGGCCCGGCACAAGGGAGCGAAGCGAAGGCATGGGCGCGGGAAAAGTTCTCGGGGCGATGTTGGGTCTCATGGCCGGCCTCCTCATTGGCGGGCCCTGGGCCATCGTGCTCGCCCTCATCCTGGGCACGGCCCTGGGCCACTACTTCGACGAACAGCACGCCGCGCCCCCGGACTTCCCTGAAATCTTCAGCGACTTCCCCGCCACCTTCGAGTCACCTCCCGAACAGGCCCCCCTCCCCCAGGGCCCGGGCGAGTTCCCCATCGTCCAGGCCCCGGACGAGGACCCGCTTGACCGCGACATCACCGCCCTCTTCGTGGACGTGGCCCGCGCCGACGGCGACATGCGCCGCGAAGAGGTCCGCGAGGTCCGCCGCTACTTCGAGGAGGTCCTCCACGCCGACGCCCACACCGTCCAGGCCGTGCGCCGTTACCTCAAGGACTTCCTCGCCCGCCCCGCCTCCCTGGACGCCCCCGCCTCCCTCGCCTCCTGCCTGGACTCCCTGCCTTCGGGCGAACGGCTCCGCCTGCTGGACGCGCTCTATGAGATGGCGCTCGCGGACGGCCCCCTCCAGCGCTCTGAACGCGAGGCCCTGAAGCGCATGGCCGAAGGCCTGGACGTCCCCGACGCCAAGGTCCAGGCCCTGGCCGAACTGCACCTGGGCGACGCCACCGCCCACTACCAGACGCTGGGCCTCCCTCCGGACGCCACCGACGCGGAGGTGAAGAGCGCCTACCGAAAGCTCGCCGCCCGCTTCCACCCGGACAAGGCCAGCCACCTCGCGCCCAAGGCCGCCGAGCAGGCCGCCCGCCGTTTCCAGGCCGTCCGCGACGCCTACGAGGAAATCCGCAGGCTGCGCGGCCTGTAGCCCGGGTTAGAAGATAGGAATCCCATGAGCCAGCGTCCCCCCAAGAAGAAGGAAGCGGAGTTCCAGAACAACCCGTTCAAGTCCGCCATCAAGACGCTTCAGGATCAGCAGAAGCAGGAGAAGGAAGCCGCCGCCGCCGTGGAGGCCGCGAAGAAGAAGGCCGTCGTGCAGAAGCCCGCGAAGGCCTCCAAGGCCCGCCCGGAAGATGACGACGTGGGCCTCTTCTTCTCCGCCATGGACGGCGTGCAGCAGATCACCCATCGCGGTGAAGCCCCCAAGACGAACCCGCGCCTGCCGGAGCTCATCGACGACAACGCGGAGGCGCTCGCCCAGCTCTCCGACCTGGTCGCCGTGGACGGGCCGCTGTCGTTCACCGGATCGGACGCGTCCTTCGAGGGCGCCTCCCCCGGCACCGACCCCAACCTGCTGCGTTCGCTGCGCCGGGGCGACTTCTCCGTGCAGGACCGGTTGGATCTCCACGGCAAGACGCAGCGCGAGGCCCAGGCCGCCGTGGAGCGCTTCCTGTCCGACAGCCGCCGCGCCAAGCGCCGCTGCGTGCTCATCGTCCACGGGCGCGGTTTGAATTCCAAGGATCAGATCCCGGTGCTCAAGGACGCGGTTCGGGATCTGCTGTCGCAGAAGCGGCTGGAGCGGATGGTGCTGGCGTTCTCCACTGCCCGTCCGCAGGACGGCGGGGCTGGCGCCGTCTACGTGCTGCTGCGCCGATAGCTTTACGCGTGGCCGTGGCTGTGCATACATGCCGCCATGGTTCGCGACCTCATTGACCTCCACATCCACGTGGGTGGCGCGGTGGCCCCGCACATCCTGTGGTCCATTGCCCACCAGCAGGGCTTCAAGCTCCCCGTCAAGAACTACTTCGACTTCGTCGAACTGATCACCTCCCGTCCGGGCAAGGTGGGCAGCCTCGACGACTACCTGAAGATCCTCCACACCTGGACGGAGAAGATCCAATCCTCTCCCAGCGCCATCGAGCGCTCGGTCTACGAGGTGATTGGCAAGGAGTACCGGGGCAGCCGCGTCACGCAGATCGAGCTGCGCTTCAACCCGATGAAGCGCAACCTCTCCAGCGAGCTGGACCTGGACCACATCATCCACGCGGCGCTGCGGGGCATGGACCGCGCGGTGCTGGAGTACGGCGTGAAGGTGGGCTTCATCTTCTGCCTGGCCCGCGAGTTCGACCACAAGCTCAACAGCATCATCGTGGACAAGGCCATCAAGTACCGCTCGCGCGGCGTGTACGGCATCGACCTGGCCGGCACGGAGCGCGACGCGATGGAGCACAAGCCCTCGCTCGCGGAGTACGAGGACCTCTACGCCCGCGCGCGCAAGGGCGGCCTCAAGTGCACCGTGCACACCGGCGAGACGGCCGGCACGGGCGCGGGCGGCCTGATGGCGGCGGTGGAGAAGCTCAAGCCGAACCGCATCGGCCACGGCATCCGCGCCGCGTACGACGAGTCCGCGATGAAGGTCCTGCGCGAGAACAACATCACGCTGGAGCTGTGCCCCACGTCCAACATCCACACCAAGGCCGTGGCGGACCTGCAAGAGCTCAAGCACATCATGCAGACGTTCTGGGACCGCAAGGTGAAGTTCACCATCAACACGGACGGCCCCTACCTGCTGGAGACGGACATGCGGCGGGAGATTGAAATCGTCGAGTCCAACGGCCTGCTCTCCTCCGAGCAGGTGGACCAGGCACTCGCGTGGGCGCGCGAGGCGTCCTTCATCCCGGCCTGACGCATGTACGGCCTGACTCGCGCATTGCTCTTCAGCCTGCCCCCGGAGCCCGCGCACCGGCTGGGCATGTCGGGGCTCGCGGCCCTGGGGAAGTGGAACGCCCGCTGCCGCGCGATGCGCGAGCACACGCTGAGCCGCGCCCCCATGGACCTGTCCGTGGAGCTGGCGGGGCTGAAGTTCGCCCACCCGGTGGCGCTCGCCGCCGGGTTGGACAAGGACGCGGAGTCCGTGGACGGGCTGTTCGCCTGCGGCTTCTCCGCGGTGGAGATTGGCACCGTCACGCCGAAGCCCCAGCCGGGCAACCCGAAGCCGCGCCTGTTCCGCCTGCCGGAGCACCGCGCGGTCATCAACCGCATGGGCTTCAACAACCACGGCACGGCCACCGCTGCGGAGCGCCTCAAGGCCCGCTCGTGGAAGCCCGGCCCGCTGGGCGTGAACATCGGAAAGAACAAGGACACGCCGCTGGAGCGCGCGGTGGACGACTACGTGGCGTGCGTGGACGCGCTCGCGCCGCTGGGGGACTACGTCGTCGTCAACGCGTCCTCGCCCAACACGCCGGGCCTGCGCAAGCTGCAGGAGCCGGAGGCGCTGTCCGCGCTGTTGCTCGCCGTGCGCGAACGGATGGACGCCGTGGCCCCGGGCACGCCGCTGTTCCTCAAAATCGCCCCGGACCTCACGCCCGAGGCCGTGGATGAAGTCGTGGACGTGGCGATGGCGCGCGGGCTGTCCGGGCTCATCGCCACCAACACCACCCTCACCCGCCCCTTCGAGCACAAGCACTCGAAGGAGGCCGGCGGCCTGTCTGGCGCCCCGGTGCGCGAGCTGTCCAACGCCGTCATCCGGCGCGCGTACCAGCGCAGCAAGGGCGCCCTGCCCCTCATCGGCGTGGGCGGCGTGTTCAGCGCGCAGGACGTCTACGAGAAGCTGCGAGCGGGCGCGACCGTGGTGCAGGTCTACACGGGCTTCATCTACGAGGGCCCCGGCATGGTGGACCGCATCCTCCCGGAGCTGGGCGCCCTGCTGGCCCGTGACGGCTTCGCCTCCGTGCGCGACGTGATTGGCGTGGACGCCCGCTAGCGAGAGCTCCTGTCCCCGAATCCCTGGCGCTCTCAAACGGTCGTCGCAACAGCTGACGCGAATACTTCGGCAGGCGTTCGCCATGCAAGCGTTTGACGCGGGCGTCCGTTAAGTTCGTACGCGATGGCGTCGAGTTGCTTGCTGGAGAGCGTGCTCAGGTCCATGCCCTTGGGCAGGTACTGGCGCAGCAGCCCGTTGGTGTTTTCATTGCTGCCGCGCTGCCAGGGACTGTGCGGGTCGCAGAAGTAGACTTGTACCTGGGTGTCGAGAGTGAAGCGTGCGTGCTCGGCCATCTCCTTGCCCTGGTCCCACGTGAGCGAGCGGCGCAGGTGCTCGGGCAGCCGTTGAATCTGCTCTGTCAAAGCTTCACGGACGCGCTCTGCCGTCCGGCCGTGCGGCAACTCGAGCAACATCACGTAGCGGCTGTATCGCTCCACGAGGGTTGCGACAGCGGACTTGCCTGCCTTGCCGATGACGAGGTCGCCCTCCCAGTGGCCTGCGACGGCGCGGTCCTCGGCTTCTGGCGGCCTTTGGCTGAGCATCACCATGTCGCGCAGCTGTCCGCCCACGTCGTTGCGTTTGCTGGGCCGGCGCTGGGTCCGGCCCGTACGCAGGCAGGCGGTGAGCTCTTTGCGGAGCGCGCCTCGCGCCTGCACGAAGAGCGAGCGGTAAATGGTTTCGTGAGACACGCGCATGTGAGGCTGCTCGGGAAAATTCGCGCGCAGTCTGGCGGCAATCTGCTGGGGACTCCAGCGCCGGGCCAGGCCTTGCTCCACCTCGGCTCTCAGGGGGCTGTTCACGGCAAGCTTGCCAGGTTTGGAACGACGCGCCCTGCGCGCAGCGCCTTCCTCAGCACGCCATGCCCGGTACTTCCTCCTGCCACCCGTTGCGGCCACGTCGCGTGACACGGTGGACGCGGAGCGTCCCAACCGACGCGCGATGGCTCGCATCGACTCGCCCGCCTGGACGCCGCGTGAGACCTCCTCGCGTTCCTGCTGCGATAGGCGCAAGGGCGAGCGCGGGCGCACGCGCGGCGCCACTCCCCCCGTCTTCACCAGGAGACGCTGAATGGATTTCTTCGAGCAGCCGATGGCCAGCGCCGCTTGCTCGAAGCTCTCGCCAGCGATGACACGCCGCCGAATCTCCAGTCTGTCCTCACCCGTCAGCCTTGCTGCTTTCCCTCGGCCTCGCACCCAGTGCCTCCTGTCAAGCAGGGTGCCATGGCAAGCACCCAAGTGGTGCGTTCACCGCTTGAGAGCGCCCCTCCTTCCGTGGACGTCTGTGCTGCCAAGGCCTGGTCAGCGTTGTGGCACCTCGCGGAACTCGACGTCGCTCGGGCCCAGCTTGTCCATCGAGACGGCGAAGCGCTCGGAGACCACCATCACCCCCGTTCCCCATACGCGGAACACGTCGCTCGATGGCACGGTGGCCGCGTCCAGCGCCCAGTCGGTGGCGAGGCTGAAGCCTCCCTGGTGGCCGCAGTAGTCACAGGACGGGCTGTCCGGCGTCACCGAGGCGTGGTGGGCGCGGCCGATAGGGCGCGCCTCCACCTCGTACAGCTGTCCCCCGCTCCCCTGCAGCTGGGCAGGCACCGCGTCCACGCCCTGCAGCGGCAGTTCGCGAAAGGCCGCCCGGGCGTCCTCGCGCACCAGCAGCTGCCAGCCAGGCCACGCCGTCAGCGGACCGAAGTCACCGGACGCGGTGCCCCGAAGCGGCCCGAAGGCGCAGCCTGGCGTCACCTCCTGGTCCACCGCCACCAAGGGCGTGATGGCCGCCGCCATCCGGCGGTACTCGGCCACCGTCGTCGGCCAGAGCGTCTCCTCGAGCTCCTTTGCGAGTGCCCCCGTTCCGCTCAAGTCCACCGTCGGGTACGCGCCCGCGCCCGCCCAGGTGCCACAGCGTGGACAGTCCACCCCTGGCAGCACCCAGCGGTGCTCGGCGTCGTAGCTCCCGCTCCAACGCCATGGCCCCTGCGACGCGCGCACCTCGTAGTACCGCATCAGTCACCCCTCACAGGTTGGGGACTCAGGTCGACGACTTGCCAGTACGTCATCGTCAGGCCGAAGAGGCCGTGCCTCTGAATCATGGCCGACGCCTGCTCGAAGTATTCCGCCTTCCTGGCGCGGTCCTGTTTCATGCGAAGCCATTCCTCCCACTCGCGATTCCACGGCCCGCCTGCCTCGCCGCGGTGAATCTTGTGATGTAGCTCCGCATCAATGGCAATGACGTACTGGTGGACGTCGATGCCCTTGCGAGCGAAGCGACGCTCGAAGGCTTGGGGGAAGATGTGGTGCCGCTCCTTCGGCCGACGGGCCCACTCCTCTATCGCTTGCTGCCGACGCAACTCGCTGGGCAGCGGCTCTCGCCTGTGCCAGCGGAAAACCATGATGGGCTGCGCACCGCCTGGAAGTCCCTGGGCACTTCCCCAGTTGCGTTGCGCGCCACTGCCGGGCGCGACGAGGAGTGGTGCAACCGTGGCGCCCCGCGTTCGCACCACGCGCCCGGGAACCAGGTCCTCGCAGAGGTACAGCGCGCAGCCCTCGCCGGCGCACAGCACCGCGGTGCAGACGTCGTGCGTGTCATCGCGACACGCTGCCGTCGTTCCCGCCTCCCGCCACACCTCCTCGGGCGTTGGCCGGTGCACTCCAGCTGACGCGCAGCTGACAAGTAGCAACAGCCCAAGCATCCAACGCATATGCCCCCCGACGTGAAAGCCGCAGTCTCCCGCACAGCTCACCGTCACGAGCGTGTCCGCGCGGGCAGCGCTCCATCCGGTCGCCGACAGCGGCCGGCCTTCCCGTTGCCCCAGGGCACACCCGCCGCTCCCGCGTAGCCTCCGTTGTCTTTCAAGCAGCCGCATTGACCCGCAGGGCAGCTCGCCGTGTGTCCGCCCCGAAGCACCTTCCTCGCATCTGGGGGCTGGGGAGGCAGACATGCGGACGAGGTCGTGGTGGTGGGTCGTGGCGGCGGGGAGCGTGCTGGGGTGCGGTGCCGGACCGGAGGCGGTGGGTCCGGAGCCGTTGCGCGATGGGGCGGAAGTCCATGCGCGGATGGAAGCGGCGTGGGGCACGCGGGAGGTGAAGCAGGTCCTTCCTCCCGGCCGGACTCCCGGGACCCGGCTGGACAAGGAGCCCCGCCCCGAGCTGCTGACGGACGTGGCGGGCACGCTCTACTTCGTCGTCCAGGAGGAGGATCAACGCATCGCCCTGTGGAAGAGCGACGGGACGACGGCGGGCACTGTCGTGGTGAAGGCATTTCCTCCGACGAACGCCATCCTGGGCGGGCTGAGGATCGGCCGCATGACACCGGTGGGCTCACGGCTATTCTTCCACTGCTTCGAGCCGGCGCTCGGCTGGGAGCTCTGGGTGAGCGATGGGACGGAGGGAGGCACGCGGCCCGTCGCGGACCTGACGCCGGGCCCAGGTGATTCGGGCGGAGGTGGCTTCAGCGTCCTGAACGGGTCGCTCTCCTTCTTCCGGAACGCACCGGCCGGCCAGGGAGGCACGGAGCTGTGGCACACAGACGGGACGGCCGCCGGAACAGTCCGGGTGATGGACTTCGGCCGCTACACCACCCCCTACGGCGACGTGCTTCCCACGTCCGGCACACGGGTGTTCCTCACGGAGGACTTCGAGGAGAGCGTGCGGTTGTGGCGCACCGACGGCACGGCCGCCGGGACGGTCCAGGTGAAGGACTTCGGCATCCCGGGGCGGTACCAGCGCACCATCATGTGGACCCAGCGGGTGGAGGACACGCTGCTCTTCGTCCTCCAGGACGCGGTGAACGGCACGCGCCTGTGGCGGACGGATGGCACCGCGTCCGGCACCCGGCTGCTGAAGCGGCTGGATGCGTCCGCGGACGTGGCCCTGTTCCCGCCCCAGGTCGTGGACGGCACCGTGGTGTTCACCCTCACCGATGAGGGCCCCAGCCTGGAGGTCTGGAAGACAGACGGCACGGAGGCCGGCACGCTGCGGCTGGATGCCTTCGGCCGGGACGGCCAACTGTTGGGCGTCGCCGGAGGCTTCGCCACGGTGCTCACACGCACCGAGGACGGCCACTCGAAGCTCTGGCGGCTGCCAATGGCCGGTGGGCCCAAGCAGGGCGTCGCCGTCCTCCCCAATCCCTACTCAGACGACCCGAAGGCCGTGCCGGGCCTCCGCAACGCGGTGACGGTGGACGGCCGCATCTACTTCGCCCGGACGCTGGGCGCGACGGTCCAGACGCCTCGCGACGTGGACCTGTGGGTGACGGATGGCACCGCGGAGGGCACGCGTCAGCTGTCCTCCGGCCTCACCCGGCCGGATGTGTTCCATTCACCGCTCTTCGGTCTGGATTCCGGCGGCCTGCTGTTCTCCGCGAAGGGCAATGTCTGGGTCACGGACGGGACGGTCCAGGGCACCCACGCGGTGGACTCCCTGACCGCGAACAAGACTCCTGCGGAAGCGGCTGCCTTTACGCGCGTGGGCGAACACCTCTTCTTCCGCGCCCTGCCCGGTGCACCAGGCTTCTCGCTGTGGGCCATTCCGCTGAGCCAATAGCCTGACGCGTCATGCACTCCAGGACCTGTTCCGTGTCTTCCTGGCGACACAGGAAACTCGGGACAGGCCCCTGGCGATGATGGTGGGACGTCTTCCGCCCTTCGAGGTGCGCCGTGAAGATCTCCCGTCCGCCGTCATCCCCGCCCGCGTCGCCGACCGCCCGGCCGCGCCCTTCCGTGCCGCAGCCGGTCCCGCCGAAGCCGCCCGCAAAGCAGAGCCCCTCCGACGTCTTCGACGGGCCGGTTGGCAGTTCGCACGTGGGTGACTGCAAACAGGGTGCTTCAGGCAGCAGCATCCGCGTCGGCTCGGGCGCCTCGAGTCGCGGTCAGGGCATCGAGGACCGGGACAAGTTCAAGCCCTCACCGGGCCCCGGCGGCTCCAGCAGCCAGGGCATGAGCGCCTCGGGCAGCAGCATCCGCGCGGGCGGCCGGGGCAGCTCCGGCGGGACGCAGGGAGATCCCCCCGGCACGCCCCCCCGGAGGGACTGAGGGAGCCGCGCCTCCTCCGCGCGGCCCGGGACCGCGCGCTCGGTATTCCTTGTGGAGGTCGGCCCCGTCGGCAGTCCGAGCGCCTCCTGCATGGCCACGCGCGGTGCGTGCTCCGACATCCCATGGATGGCGAGCGACCATTTGATCTCTCCATCCAGCTTGCCGTCCTTGCGCGTGGCGGTCGTCATCGTGCCGCACCATACCTGTCGCACTCCTTCCCTCCACATTTCCCTGGGAACGGGAATCTTCTGGTGGGTGCGGATTCGCTTGTCTGCCTTTGAACGCTGACGCAATGCATCCCAGACGCCTCTTGGGCTTTCCAGGACTCCAAGGAAAATCCGAACGTGCTAGGTCCGATGATGGCTCCAGGAACTCCGTCCTGAGGTGCCACATGAAGATCTCCCGCCCGCTGTCGACCCTCCCGCAGATCGAACAGCAGCCCCTCACGCCTCCGGTCAAGTGCGCGTCTGGACAGAGCATCCTCGCGGGTGGCCGGGGTGGTTCCAACGGTGCGCAGGCCTACAAGGAGCTTCCGGACGGTTTCCAGGGTGGCGCCTCGCAGGCCCGGCTGGACGGCTCCATCGGGGACCGCCTCCATCGCGGCCCGGTGGGCGACGGCGGCGAGGCCCAGCCCTGCGCCTCCGGCTCCAGCGCGAGGGGCATGGGGGGCGGACACTCGGGTTCCGTCTCGTGCAGCTTCGTGCCCCCGGACAGCGGGGCGGCGGGTGCGACCGAGACGAAGCCGTCTTCCCCCCTGGAGAAGTTCGCCGAGAAGATCCGCGACCTGTTCGCGAAGCTGCTGGGCGGGGACATCCCGGAGGCCTCCCGCCGTGGCCGGGTGGCGACAGGCGATAGCTCCCGGTCCTCGGGGTCCAAGCACTCCGGCAGTGGCCAGGGCCGCATCGGGGCCGAAGAGGAGCCCCAGCCGGCCGACTTCTCGTCCCGGTCCAGCCGCGAACCCAGGGCCTGATCCTGCGTTCCGGGCGTGAGTGACGGTAGGCTTGCGCCGGAATGAACGACGTCCAGCGATTCGGGCCGTACCGTGTCCTGCGGGACATTGGCGAAGGCGGCATGGGGCGCGTCTCGCTCGCGGAACGTGACGGCTGGGAAGAGCCGGTCGTCCTCAAGCGCATCCACTCCGAGCACGCCGCCGACGTCCGCTTCCGCCGCCGCCTGCTGCGGGAGGCGGAGGTCGCCGCCGGACTGCACCACCTCAATGTGGTGCGGGTGCTGGAGACGGGCGTCATCGACGACCAGGTCTACCTGTCCATGGAGTACGTCGCGGGCTCCAGCCTCGCGCACATCCACGCGGCCAGCCGGCCGGAGCTGGTGCCCCTGGGCCCCATCCTGGATGCCATCGCGCAGGCGTGTGACGGGCTCGCGTACGTGCACCGGTTCGTCAACCCGGAGTCGGGCAAGTGGATGGAGCTCATCCACCGCGACGTGTCCCTGGACAACCTGCTGCTCTCCTACACCGGCACGGTGAAGATCGCGGACTTCGGCATCGTGAAGACGTCGGAAGGCACGCAGACGACGTCCGGCGTGGTGATGGGGAAACTGGCGTACATGTCCCCGGAGCAGATCCGCGACGAGGTCCTGGACGCGCGCGCGGACCTGTACTCGCTGGGCGTCTGTCTTTACGAGCTGCTCGCCGGACGCCGGCCGTTTCCCATCCAGCGCGGCCGCTCGGTGATGGAGTCGGTGCTGTATGACGCCCCGCCGCCGCTCACGCCGCTGCGCCCGGAGATTCCCGCGTCGCTGGTGTCGCTGGTGGAAGCCCTGCTCGCAAAGGACCGCAAGGGCAGGCCCACGGAGGCCACCGCCGTGGCGAAGGAGCTCCGCGCGGAGCTGGCCCGGCTGGGCGAGTCCCCGCTCTTTCCATCCCGGCTGATGGAGCCCCCGGCCGGCGTCCCGGCGAAGCCCCGGAGGCTCCGCCCCGCCCTGCCCGAGCCGCCCTCCCCCGCACCCACGGAGGTGATGCAGCCGGAGGTTCTGCCCACGCTGCCGTTGGAGCCCGCGGCTCCCCTGCGCTCGGAGGCGCCGACCCAGGCGCTGAGGCCCCAGCGCCCCGTGTCCCGGCCACCGGAGCCCGCTCCCGTGAAGGAGCAGGCTCCACTGCCGGAGCCCGTGAAGCGGTTCCGGCCCCCCGAGGAGCCGTCACCGTCCTCGCAGGCACCGTGGCTCAAGTGGGTGGCCTTGTCCGCGGCGGGGAGCCTGATCGCCGCGGCGGCCTGGTGGTGGAGCTGATCAGCAGCCGCTGCACCCCCCGGAGACATTCTGGTATTGCCATTCCGTGTGCGTGTAGTTGCCGGCGGAGTCGAAGCACACACGGTACTGGGACTGCTGATTGTACATGCCCAGCTCGTAGTACATGACGGCCACCTGGCCCGACGGGCACACCGGCGGCCGCTGCTGCGGCCCATCGTCGAGGGCCGGAGCCGCTTCCGGCGCCAGGCGCGGCTCACAACGCCAGTAGTTCCCGCAGGCGGAATTGGGCTTACAGCTCGACGCGCCGGTGTTGGTCCATCCGGACCAGGTGCCACACGAAGCCAGCTCGGCCTCTGACGTCGCCAGCGCCGCCGTCTCCTCGCCGGCAGCCTCCTCGGGCGTCATCGCACCACCGCACGCCGTCAATGCCAGACCCGTGCACAGCAGCAACGCGATTCCAGGCTTCATGGATGACTCCTTGTCCGAGGGGACGCCGGCATGGCGCCCGGCCTTCCGACAAGGCCGCATGTTAGGCAATCCGGATTGGACAGACCACTCCAGGCCTTCAATGCAATTCCATCAATAACGGCCAAATCCAATGGCCGTGACGCTCAACGACTGGCAATCCATTGCTTGACCTGCGCCAGCTCGCGCCGCGTCATGGAGCCGCCCTGGGTGAAGCCTTCCTCGGCCTGCTTCGCGAGCGTCATCGCCCGAGCGTGCTCCGCCGGCTGGCTCCAGAGCGCCTGCGCGAGCGCGAAGTGTGTCATCGCCGCGTCCACCGGGTTCCAGCCCAGCGGCGCCAGCACCCGCTCGGACGTCTCCAGCAGTTCACGCGCGCTGTCGCCCTGCCCCAGCAGGAAGTACGCGAGCCCCAGCGCCGTGCGGCTGTGGATGGTCCGTGCATGGTCCGCGCCCAGCGAGCGCGACTTGGACTCCAGCGCCGCGCGCAACAGCGGCACCGCTTCCTTCGGACGGCCCTGCGCCACCATCAGCCGCCCCACGTCCTCCTCCAGCGTGTCCACCGCGAACTCCTCCGGCGGCAGCACCTTGCGCTGGAGCGCCAGCCCCTCCTGGAAGTGCGCGAGCGCATCCGCGTCCCGCTCCAGCCGCTCCTCCGCGCCCGCCAGCGCCTTCAGCGAGTCGATGGCCTCGCGGCTCTCCGCGCCAAAGCCCTGACGCATGCCCTCCAGCGCCTGCCGGTGCAGCGCGAGCGCCCGGTCCGGCGCGCCCAGCGACTCCTGCACCAGCGCGATGTCGTGGAGCAGCAGCAATGTCTGGGAATTGAGCGGGCCCAGCGTCTGCTGCCGCAGCGTGTACGCGCGCTGCAACCACTCCAGCGCCTTCGGCAGGTTTCCCGCCTCCTGCTCCGCGAAGCCCAGGTTGGTGAGCGTGCCCGCGAGCAGTGGATGCACCGGCCCCAGCCGCTCCTCGTAGATGGCGAGCGCCTTCTGATACAGCGCGCTGGCCTCCGCCTGCTTGCCCTGGCGCATCATCACCATGCCCAGGTTGTTGTAGACCTTCGCGGTGTCCACGTGCGTGGGCCCCAGGGTGCGCTCGCGCAGCGCCAGGGCCCGCGCGTAGTGCTCCGCCGCCGCGTCGAGCGCCTCCTCGTTCAGCGCGAGGATGCCCTCGTGGTTGGCCAGCCGTCCCTCCAGGTCCGGCGCGGAGCCCAGCCGTTCGATGAGCGCGTGCGCCTGGGCGCTCCACAGGTGGGCCTCGGGGAACCACTCGGGGTCCCCACTCAATCCGAGCACCAGCTCCGTGGCCACCTGGAGCGCCACTTCGTCATGCCGTCCCGCCGTGGCCGCGGCCATGGCTTCGTGCCACGTGGCCCGCGCGTCGCGCGACTGGCTCATGCGGTGGTGGGCCCAGCCCAGGACATGGAGCGCCTCCGCCTCCACCGGCCGGTAGCGCGTCGCGTGCGCCGCCTCCACCGCCGCCCGAGCCACGGGCACCGCCTGCGAGTAGCGGCCCGTGTCGAGCAGCGCCTGCGCATGCGCCACGTCCTGGCGCACCGCCTCCACGCGGGTGCGCGCCGCCTCGTCCTCCGGCGGCGGTACAGCGGCGGAGAGTGCCTCCACGTTCGCGCAGCCGGACACGCCGCGCAGCGAATCCACCGCCTCCGCGCTGCGCTGCACCAGCGCCACGTCCGCGTGCGCCAGCTCCGCGCTCAGCGCGTCCACCGCTCGCAGGCGCCGGTCCAGGCACGACATGCGCAGCGCGAGGTGCGCCTCCGGCTGCTCCCCCGTCACGCGCGTGGCCTCGCACGCCTGACGGTGCATGCGGCTCCACTCCGACGCGTACGCATCCAGCGCGCGCTCCACCCGGTCGAACGCACCGTCCGCGTCCTTCGCGCCGCTCTTCTCGAAGGCCTCCGCCACCGCCGCCTTCTGCGCGGGGCCCCACACGCGGGCGAACAATTTGGGCGCGCCGCTGCACGGCGTGGGACGCACCCACGCCACGCCCACACCCAGGAGGAGCCCGGCCACGACCGCGATGGAACGGCCCGCGAGCTTCTTCCGTCCCTCCTCCGGGTCTCGCTCCAGCGCCGCCAGCAGCGCCTCCATGGAAGCGAAGCGCTGCTCCGGCGCCACCGCCAGGCCCTGCGCCAGCACGCGGTGCACCCAGCCCGGGACGGACGGATGCGCGGGCGGCTCCAGCTCCACCCGGGGCACCACCGCGCCCTGGGGCGCCCGCTGCGAGTCCAGCAGCGTGACGGCCATGCGCCGCAGCGTCCCCTCCTCGAAGGGGCGCTGGCCGGTGAGCGCCTCGTAGAGGGACACGCAATAGCTGAACTGATCCGCTCGCGCGTCCGGGCCCCGCCCCGCGTACTGCTCCGGCGCCATGTACGCGGGCGTCCCCACCAGCGCGCCCGTCGCCGTGAGCCTTGTGTCGAGCGGCCCCTCCAACAGCGCCGCGAGTGGCACCGCGGGGCCTGCTTCCGTGTCCACGCCCGCATCGGACGCGATGCCGAAGTCCGTCACCCAGACGCCGCCGTCCCTGCCCAGCAGCACGTTGTCCGGCTTGAAGTCGCGGTGCACCAGCCCCGCCGCGTGCGCCGCCGCGAGCCCCTGCCCCATGGCCCGGCACACCGCCAGCACCTGGCGCTGCGGGTGCGGCCCCTCACGCAGCCACTGCCGCAGCGTGCCGCCCTCCACGCGCGCCATGGCGATGAACACCCGGCCCTCGTGCGTGCCCACGTCGTGCACCGTGAGCACGTTCGGATGGGACAGGCGCGCCATGGCCTGGGCCTCGCGCACCAGCCGCAGCGCGCGGGCGTCCTCCTCCTCGTCCGGCAGCCGCCGCTCGTGCAGGAGCTTGATGGCGACGGTGCGGCGCAGCTCCGGGTCGAAGGCCTCGAAGACCTCGCCCATGCCGCCCTTGCCCAGCCGCGCCAGCAACACATAGCGGCCCACACGCGTGGCGTGGAGCGGCCGCTCCGGCGCGCTGGAGTCACCCGTCGGGTGGCCCGTGTTCGGCGCCTGGGAACCCGTGTCTTCAGTGGGCCAGGAGGTCTTCATCACCCCCAGCCTACCCTGAACCCGCCTTTCCCCATTATCCGCGCCTGCCTACCTGCTCCGGGTAGTGATTGTGACAATGGCCAATGGCAGACATTGCACATCTGGCACGACGCACGCGGTCAGGGGCGGTTGGGTATAGCGGCGCCCATGCCCACCCTCCTCCTCAGCGCCAAGGACTTGCGCGGCCTCTACACCGTCGAGCTCGGTCTGGAAGCCGTCGAGCGTGCCTTCCTGGCCCATGGCCGCGGCGACGCGCTCATGCCTCCCAAGGTGTACCTGTCCCTGCCGAAGTACGACGGCGACTTCCGCGCCATGCCCGCGTTCCTCGACGGCGCGGCCGGCGTGAAGTGGGTCAACGCCCATCCCCAGAACCCGCGCAAGCACGGGCTGCCCACGGTGCGCGCCGTTTACGTGCTCAGCGACCCGGACACCGCGTCCCCGCTGGCCATCCTGGACGGCACGCTGCTCACCGCGTGGCGCACCGGCGCCGCCGGCGGCATCGCGTCCAAGTACCTGGCCAGGAAGAAGCCCCGCACGCTGGGGCTCGTGGGCTGCGGCGTGCAGGCGCGCGTCCTCATCGACGCGCACCGCGCCCTCTTCGGGGACCTGGAGCTGCTGCTCTCGGACGTGTCCGCCCAGGCCGCGGAGGCGCTCCAGAAGGAGAAGGGCGGCCGCGTGGTGAGCCTCCAGGAGGCCTCCGGCGCGGACATCGTCTGCTCCGCCACGCCCGCTCGCGCTCCGGTGGTCCGCCGTGAGTGGGTCCAGGCCGGCGCCCACATCAACGCCATGGGCGCGGACGCCCCGGGCAAGCAGGAGCTGGATCCGCGCCTGCTCGTCGAAGGCCGCGTCTTCATCGACGACGCGGATCAGGCGCTCCACTCCGGCGAGGTCAACGTGCCGCTGCACGACGGGCTCATCCAGGCCGAGCAGCTCGCCGGCACCCTGGGAGAGGTCGTCGCCGGCCGCAAGCCCGGCCGCACCGGCTCCGAGATCACCGTCTTCGACTCCACCGGCCTCGCAGTGCAGGACGTGGCCCTGGCCCGCGCCCTCTACGACGTCGCCCTGGCCAAGGGCGTGGGCCAGCGCTTCGACCTGGTCGAGGACACCTGACACCCGTGTCCCACCCGGTGCGTCCTCCGCTCGGGGAGGACCCCAGAGGATGCCCGGGTGCGGTGTTGTGAGGCAAAAAAGAGAGCGCTCGCCGGCACCTTGGAGTTTTACCGGCGAGCGCCCCGGGCCGCGTGCCGACTGGCAGGGCCTCGTAAAGTCGCGGCGGATGTGGAGCGGCCCTCGGGCCTGCCCACGCCACCTTCATGTTTCCTGCCGTCCGCCCCGCGTCCCGTGTCTCGGGCCCCGCGCTCGGCGTCCGTTTCCTTCAAAAACCCCTGCGTACCGGCGGTGATTCCTCCACCCGCCTGATCCACCACGGCCAGGGTGAGCACGCTTGCCGCTTCCGGCAATGCCCGAGGCGCCATTACCACGCCTTGCCCACCAACATCCACGAAAATCGAGCTATTCCCATCTATAACCTGCGCACACGCAGGGCCCCGCGGAAAAGCCGCCTCTTCATTTCTACGAACGCGCCCGCCCCCAATTGCTGAGGACGGGCGTGGATTATCCGGATCGGTCTGACATTTCCCGGCCCCCGGGGGCGGGTTTCAGCCTGGGGGCAGTCCTGCCACCTGGCGGTACAGCGCGTCATGCCGGCGCACCATCTTCTCCAGGGACAGCTCGCGGGCGACGAAGCCCCGGGCGGCCTTGCCCATCTTCCGGGCCTCCTTGGGGTTGGCCAGCAGCCGGCGGAAGGCCTGGGCCAACTGGGCAGGCCGCTCCGGCTCCACCACCAGGCCCCGCTCGCCGTCCGTGATGAGGTCCGGATTGCCGCCCACCCGGGTCACGACCATGGGCAGCCCCGCCGCCATGCCCTCCATCACCGCGTTGGACATGCCCTCCGCCGTGGAGCACAGGACGCCGAAGGTGGCCTGCCCGTAGAGGGCCGGCACGTCCGTGCGGTGCTTGAGGAAGTGCACCCCGTCCGCCACGCCCAGTTCGTGCGCCATCTTCTCCAGCGCCGGCCGGCGCGGCCCGTCTCCCACGAACCACGCGTTCAGCTTCGTCCCCTCATGACGCAGCATGGCAAGCGCGAGCAGCACGTCCTCCTGCCGCTTCACGGGGTGGTTCATGTTGGCCACGTGGATGACCGTGGGCGCGCCGCCGGTGTCGGGCAGTGTGTCCTTGAGCCCCTCCGCCGCGCGCGCGTCGAAGCGCTGGAGGTCCAGGCCGTTGTGGATGACGGAGATGCGCGATTCGGGCAGCCCCTCCTCGTGGATGAGCAGCTGGCGGATGGCCTCCGCGTTGGCGATGACGTGGTCCGCCATGCGCGTCATCTGCGCGTGCAGCAGGCGGCGGGCCTTGCCCTGCCAGTGGGACAGGTCCAACCGCCCGACGATGACCTTCGCGCCCGCGAGCTTCGCGGCCGGCACCGCGAGGATGCTGGAGTAGAAGTCGTGCACGTGCACCAGCTGCACGCGGTTCGCCTTGAGCCACCGGGACATCCGGTGGATCTGCATCAGCGTGTTGGGCTGCACGAGCGACCCCTTGAGGGAGAACACCTCCGGCGCGTGCCCCAGCTTCCAGACCGAGCTCATCAAGGGCCCGGCGTCCTCCAACACCGACACCTGCAACTGGTAGCTGGAGGGCAGGCCTCGCAGCAGCTCCAGCACCTGCACTTCGGTGCCGCCAATGTGGAACGACCGGGTGAACTGCACCAGGCGGAGGGGCTCCTGCCCCATCCGCGCATCCTCACGCCGCATGCCCAGACCCCTCCCACGTGGCCACCGGCGCAGGGTTCATCGCCGGTTGCCTCCCCACCACCAGGGCTCGCTCCCGTGCCTGCGCGATGCGGTGCGCGCTCGCGGCCAGGCCGAAGAGCACGTAGCAGTGCGCGGACAGGATGTAGCCCGAGAACAAGTCACAGACGAGGTAGCCCGCCACCGCCGCCAGTAAGGCGCGTGCCAGCCATCCCATCTCCGGGTCCGCCGACGCGGCCGCCGCCCCGCCCACGGCTCCGCCCGAGAACACCAGGAAGCACAGGAGGCCAATCCACCCGAGTTCCCCGATGACGTCGAGGAAGATGTTGTGCGCCACGTAGGCGCGGTGCGCCTCCGGCGGCGCGTACTCGAACCAGGCGTAGCGGAAGCCGCCCGCGCCCACGCCGAGCAGCGGCTTGTCCAGGCTCATGCGGCTGGCCACCTGCCACGCGTAGACGCGGCCCATGGCGGACGCGTCCTCGTGGAACGACGTCACCGTCTCATTGCGCTGCCAGAAGCTCTTGGGCGCGAACACCGCCAGGCCCGCGACGAACACGGTGCCCAGCACGATGGCCTGCATGCGGCGCTTCTCACGGATGGCCCACATGGCCATCGCCACCGACAGGCCAATGAAGCCGCCTCGCGAGTGCGACAGCACGATGGCCACCACCGCCAGCACCGCGGACACCGCGCACAGCAGGCGGAACACCCACGGGGTGCTCTTGCGCGCGAGGAACGCCACCGCGAGCGGCACCACCAGCACCATGTTCATGGCCATGTGGTTGGGGTCCGCGTACACGCCGACCCAGCGCGAACGGAAGCCCTCCACCATGTCCTCGCCGACCATGTACCAGTTGATGACGCCAATGGACGTCACGATGGCGCCCACCACCATGGCGCCGCACACCACCGCCAGCCGCTTGGGCGTGGTGATGACGTTGACGAGCGTCAGGTAGATGGCCGTGAGCTTGAGCAGCTCCACGCCCTGGAAGCGCGTCACCTCCGGGTTCACGCTCCACGCCACCGAGCAGAACGCCAGCGTCGAGAACATCAGCAGCGCGATGCCCCGCGCGCCGTCGAAGAAGAGGGGCTCCGCCTTGCCGATGCGGCGCATCACCATCAGGCCCGCCCCCAGCCCTGAGGTCAGCAGCGCGAGCCGCAGCGGCTCCAGCGCGGGGATCCACTCACCCGGCACCGCGTACATCACCGCCGCGAACCCCGCGAGCATGTAGAAAGCCAGTACGTCGCGACGCTGCCCCTCCGCGCCCGGTCCCATGTACGCCACCCCTTCGCTGTCGGTCGCTTGTCCCGTCACACGCGTGCCCCTGGCCCTCTTGGGCTTCCCATCCGTTCGCGGTCTGCCAACGGCAAACAGCTAGCGGGCGAGTGGCAAAGCAGCGCGCGTGCCAGGGGATGACAGCGAAAGAGGCCTGTATCTTCAGGCGGTTGCGGGACCGCCCGGGACCGCCGGGCGGGGCAAGGCTGAAAAAGCTACGGGACCGGGGCGCTCTCCATCGGTAGCACCGCGGAGGCGATCAGGTCCAAGCGCCCCTCGCGCAGCCACGCCGGGCCCAGCTCCGACAAAAGCCGCGCCAGCGTGACGTTCACCACCCGACGCAGCTCTTCACGCGCCGCTTCCGGCACCGCGGGCGAAAGCGCCGCCACCGCGCGCTCCGCCGCGCTCGCGCGCAGGCGAGGCGCATCCGGGGTGCCTTCGAAGAGGCGCTGGCCCAGCTCCACCGTGCGCCCCAGCGGCACGGGCCGCACGTCCACGCCCTCCTCCAGCACGGCCATGGACACGACCGCCGCCCACAGCCGCTCCACGCCCAGCACGTCCAGCGACACGCCGAAGCGCGCCAGCACCGTGTGCGCCGCGTCCTCGGCTCCGCCCAGGAGCGCGCCCAGCGCCGCCACCTGTCCCTCCGCCCGCGCGAGCAGTCCTTCCGAACCGGCCACCTCCCGCAGCGAACGGAACGGGACGGGCTCCGCGCCCGGGACGCGCAGCGCCCTGCGGGGGCGCTTGCGCCGGAGGGCCTCCAGCGCGGCGGCCTCCTCCGGGAGCACCAGCGGCACTTCGTCCAGCTTCATGAAGGGCACCTTGAAGAGGCGGTCCGCGCGGTACTTGAGCTGGAGCGTCAGCGTGAAGCCCACCTGGAAGACGCGGCGCAGGGGCGTGTCCCGCAGCGCCTCCGGGGCCTTCGCGGGGTCAGCGCCCGTCAGGTGCTCCAGGCCCAGCGACAGGTAGTCGCGCACCCATTCGCCCACGCGGCGCACGGCGTCCAGGTCGCCCGGGTCGCCCAGCTCCGCGACGAGCACCGCGTTGGCCACCTCCCGCAGCTCGTCCTCCGCGTTCATCCGCTCCACGTCGGACAGGTCCCGGAAGGCCGCCTCCAGGTAGTCCAGGTGGCCGCCCGTGGCGGTGAGCGCGGGCGTCCCGGGTCCGGTGGGGCGCGGCGGCACGTCCACGCGGCTGAAGAGCGCGAGCGCGTCCTCCAGCGACGGGAAGCCCAGGTCGGACAGGCGCGCGCGGCGGAACTGGAACGCGGTCTCCTCCAGTTCGGAGGGAATCTCCCAGCGCACGGCCTCGAAGAGGCGCACCGCTTCGAAGGGGTTCTCCGCGATGAGATCATTGAGGAGCGCGCGCATGGCGGACATCTCCACGCCCTCCACCTTCACCTCCACCAGGTAGCGCCCCTCCGGGGTCTCCAGCGTCATGCCCTGCGGGTTGACGTCCGGGTTCTCCTCCAGGTCGTGGACGACGGTGAACTCCTTGAGGAGCGTCTCCACCACCTCCAGGTCCACCGCGTGCACCTTGCGCAGGAAGTCCTCCTGCTCGTCGCCGCGCGCGGCGCGCAGCCAGGTGAGCACCGCGTGCGGGTCCAGCTTGTCCTTCGCCCAGCCGCCCAGGTCCACGAAGGTGCGGAACTGCGCGGGCGACGCCAGCTGCACGAGCTCCGTCGCGTCCGCCAGCCCCACCTCCTGGATGGTGACGTAGAGGTCCTCCGCGGGCAGGGAACGCACCAGCGCGGGCGTGTCCTCCGCATCGAAGAGCGCCGCCACCCGCTGGCGCGGGGACAGGCGCATCAACCGCTGACGCTCCTCGCGAGGCGCGAGGGGCGAAACACCACCGTTCGTCTTGCCGTTCTGGGACACGCCGGGGGTGCTACCACAGCGCGCCCGGGCCCGGCAGCCTCAGACGCGGGTGGCCTTGCCGAAGGTGTCCAGCAGCGTGCCCCACACCTCCTCCACGCCCAGCTTCTCCGTGGAGGAGAACGGGACGACCGCCTCGCGGGGCAATTCCAGCTGCTCCGCCAGCTTGTGCAGCCGGGGCTTGCGCTGCGCCTTCGTCAGCCGGTCCACCTTGGTGGCCACGACGAGGATGCGGCGGTTGTGCTCCTGGAGGTAGTCCAGCGTCTGCAGGTCCTCCGGCGTGGGCCCCACCTCCGCGTCGATGATGCTCACCACCACCTCCAACCGGTGCCGGTTCTTGAGGTAGCTGGTGATCATCGCCTGCCACTGGGCCTTGTCCGCCTTGCTCGCCTTGGCGAAGCCGTAGCCGGGCAGGTCCGCCAGGCGCACCGTGTGGCGCACGCCGTCGCGGTCCAGGTCCACGTCGAAGAAGTTGAGCGTGCGGGTGCGCCCCGGCGTGTTGGACACGCGCACCAGCTTCCGCCGGTTCGTCAGGGCGTTGATCATGGACGACTTGCCGACGTTGGAGCGGCCGACGAAGGCCACCTCCGCGGCGTGGTCCGTGGGCAGCCCCTTGAGCTCCACGGCGGTGGTGACGAAGCGGGAATCGAGGATCTTGATCAAGCGGAGGTCACTTACTTCTTCGCCGTGGCCGGAGCCGGCGTGGAGGGGGCGGCGTCCGCCCGGGTCTGCTTGCGGGCGCGTTCGGCGGACCAGTGGTCGATGGCCTTCAGCGCTTCCTTGAAGTCGAACGGGCGCAGGGACGGCGAGGACGCGTCATGGCAGGTGCGGCACTGCTTCTCCGACGGGTCCACCAACCCCACCAGCCGCGCCAACTCCGGGTCCTTCATCACATAGGACGGCGAGTAGTACTGCCCGCCGCCGTGGCACGTCTCACAGGTGACGGCCGCCAGCTGCTGCTCCGCCTGGTCCGGCGCGTGGCAGGACAGGCACCGCGCGTCCTTCTTCTGGCTGTCCGCCAGTGTCTCCGTCGCCCGGGCGTGCTTGGACTTCATCCACGCGTCGTACGCCTCCGGGTGGCAGCCCTTGCAGCTGTCGGGGCCCGTGAAGTCCGCGGCGCCGGCGAGGCCGCCGGAGACGGCGAGCAAGAGGGCTGAAAAGACCCGGAAGGCACGAGAAGACATGTCTTGAGCACGTAGCAGAGGCCCCTGGAGGGGGCAAGGCGTCTCGTTCGTGATTGAATACCGGGTGGACAGGTGCGTGGCTTGAGGTAACGGACCTTGAGGCGTGCCTGCCTGATCCGCTAGGGAGGAGTCGAGATGCGGACCCCCGTGATTGCCGTCCTGTTCGCCGTTGCCGTCGCTGCCGTCTCCCTGCCTGCTTCCGCCAAGCCGTGGCAGGGCATCGAGCCTGGGTCCTCCAAGAAGGAGGACGTGGTGAAGAAGTTCGGGGAGCCGTCCCGGACCATGAGCCAGGAGGGCAAGGAGATCCTGGCCTACTTCGCCAAGGAGGCCATCAAGGGCACCACCCAGGCCCAGTTCAAGGTGGACCCGGACACCCAGCTGGTGGAGCGCATCGACGTGTTCCCCGGGCCCGTCATCGAGAAGGACACCATCGAGAACAGCTACGGCCCCGCGTGCCCGGCCGGCGCCATGCCCGCCACGCCCTGCTACCTGCGCAAGCTGACGGACGACTTCCGCACCTACTTCCTCTACGTGAAGCTGGGCGTGGCCATCTTCTTCAACGAGGACGGCAAGACGGTGCAGTCCTTCGTCTTCACCACGCCCAAGGCCGCGAAGTAGCCCGTGCACGTCTTCGGCCTGACGGGCGGCATCGCCTCCGGCAAGAGCACGGTGAGCCGGATGCTGCGGGAGCTGGGCGCGCGGGTGCTGGACGCGGACGTGCTCGCCCGCGAGGTGGTGGAGCCCGGCACGCCCGGCCTGAAGCGCATCGACGAGCGCTTCCCCGGCGTGGTGGGCCCCGACGGCCGCCTGGACCGGGTGAAGCTGGGCGCGCACATCTTCGCGGACCCCGCGGAGCGGGCCGCCCTCAACGCCATCGTGCACCCGGAGGTGCGCGACCTCTTCCTCCAGAAGCTCCAGGCCCTGGAGGCGGAAGGCGTCACCCACGCCGTCTACGACGTGCCGCTGCTCATCGAAACGGGCCTGCACCAGGCGATGGAGGGCGTGGCCGTGGTGTGGGTGCCCCGGGAGGTGCAGAAGGCGCGGCTGATGACGCGCGACGGCCTCCTGGCGGACCAGGCGGAGGCGCGGCTCGCGGCGCAGATGGCGCTGGACGACAAGCGCGCGCACGCGACCTGGGTCATCGACAACAGCGGCGCGCCGGAGGCCACCCGTCCACAGGTGGAGGCAGTGTGGCGGGCGATGCTCGCACACGGCTGACGGGCGGTTATGCTGCGCCGCGCATGAGCGAGACGTCGAAGACGCGGCAGGGCCCTGGCACCTACTTCCTCACCGGCTACCCGGGCTTCATCGGCAAGCGGCTGGTGGAGCACATCGCGCGGGAGGACCCGAAGGGGCACATCTACGCGCTCGTGCAGCCCAAGGCCTTCAAGGAGGCACAGGCGCTCGCGGCGAAGGTGAAGGGCGCGCGCGTGGAGCTGCTCACCGGTGACGCGGTGGACATGCACCTGGGCCTGTCCGGCGAGGAGTACCAGCGCCTGTGCGAGCGGGTGACGGACATCTTCCACCTGGCCGCGGTGTCGCAACTGGGTGTGCCCAAGGAGACCGCGTGGCGGGTGAACGTGGACGGCACGCGCAACCTGCTGGAGCTGGCGCGCGACTGCGAGAACCTCTCCCGCTTCAACCACTTCTCCACCTGCTACGTGTCCGGCGACCGCGTGGGCGTCATCGCCGAGGACGAGCTGGACCGGGGCCAGTCCTTCCGCAACCCCTACGAGGAGACGAAGTTCCAGGCGGAGCGGCTGGTGCAGCGCGCCTCCGCCACCCTCCCCGTCACCATCTTCCGTCCGTCCAGCGTGGTGGGCGACTCGCGCACGGGGGAGATCGACCGCTTCGAGGGCCCCTACTACCTGGGCATCCTGCTCGTCACGTCTCCGCTGGTGGTGCCGCTGCCCCTGCCGGGCAACGGCGTGGCGCCACTCAACGTGGTGCCGGTGGACTTCGTGGTGGAGGCGGTGTGGCGGCTGTCGCGCGACGCGCGCGCGAAGGGGCGCACCTTCCACCTGGTGGACCCCAACCCCATGAGCGCGCGGCGCGTGTACGAGCTCATCGCGGAGAAGTCCCACAAGCGGCTGCCGCGCTTCAACCTGTCCGCGCGCGCCGCGGACGTGATGCTGCGGCTGCCCGTGCTGGAGAAGCTGGCCCGGCCCCAGCGCGCCGCCATCAGCTACGTGAACCACCTGGCCATCTACAATTGTCACAACACGCTGGAGCTGCTCGACGGCACCGGCGTGCGGTGCCCGCCGCTGTCCTCGTACCTGGATCAGCTCGTCGCCTACGTGCGGGAAAAGTACAAGCAGCGCAAGGAGGGCGCGGAGGTCGAGGACCCGCTGGACCACGGTCCGCTGCCCTCCGCGGATGAAGGCGCGCCGGCGCCGCGCTCGCGCCGCTGAGCAGGGTTTGGGCCCGCAGGCAAGGTGCGGCGCGGCACCTGTGACACGCTCGCGCCCGCCCGGCTGCTACGGCTTATTCCAGACTGCCAATTGTTACTGGGTTGCTAACGCAAAGTTGCGGGGGCCCCCCTCTTTTCAATGAAACAGTGTCCTGGTTAGCATGCGCTCCCACTGAATCTGGCGCGGTGAATACAGCCGCGGCCGGAAGAGTGGGTTGGAGAGCAGCGCTTGCCGGTGACCGTTGACAGTCGATTCAGTTGGGCCGCCCCGGGTTCGGGTGTGGCGCCCCGGCTGTCCGGCCTGTCGCAGCGCTTCGCATCCGCCCTGCCCGCCTCGCGCGTCCCGCCTTTCCACGCTGAGTTCCCCGCTCACGTCGCCAATGCGACCTGCGGCGTTGGGCTGCGTTTCCTATCGGGCTGTTGTCCATCCACGGCCCACCATCCGTGAGGAGCGGCCCGCCTCCCCCGGCGGACCTCTCCCCGTGCAGTCGTCGTCTCTCGCAGTCCCCTCGTCCGGCAGTACATCACCCCCAAGAAGGAAGGCGCATGCGTCTCAGGGAAAAGCTGTTGACCAGCCTGCTGCTGGTGCCCATCGCGGGTACCAGTGCGTGGGCCAAGGAGCGGTCGAACTACGACGCGTTCCTGGAGCAGCGGGACTCCCGCTCTCTCGCCGTGGATTCGAACACGGCGGCGTCCCGCGGGCTTCGCATCGAGCAGACCGAGCACCGGCTCGGAGTGCCTACGTTCGCCTGGGCGACGCAGGAGGGCGCGCAGTCCAAGTCCGTCATCCGCACCGGCATGACGGCGGAGAGCGCGGCGCGCGCGCACCTGCAGTCCGTGGCGGACAGCTACCGGCTGACGCGTGACGACGTCTCGGGCGCCAACCTCCGTTCGATGCACAACACCGGCAAGGGCGCCATCATCGCGACCTTCAACCAGTCGGTGGGTGGCATCCCCGTCTTCCGCAACGAGATCAAGGTCGTCATGGGCCAGGACCTGCGCCTGGTGGCCGTGAGCGGCTACCTGGCCCCGTCCGAGCTGGCGTTCACCGCGCGCAGCAAGGCGCGCGCCGGCTTCAACCTGAGCGCCGCGGACGCGGTGTCCGGCGCGTTCAAGGACCTGACGGGCTCCGGCACGCAGGCCACCTCGTTCGTCAACGCGGGCACGAAGGGTGACTACACCTTCTTCGAGCTGACCCCCGCCACGAAGTCCGCGCTGCCGCAGGACCTGGCCGTCCCGGCCCGCGCCCGGCAGGTGTACTTCATGCTGGCCGGCAACCTGGAGCCGGCCTGGTACGTGGAAGTGAACGCCGGCCCCAAGGCCGCGCGCTCCAGCCAGTACTTCGGCTACGTGGTCTCCGCGGCCACCGGCAAGGTCCTCTTCCGCAACGACCTGTCCGCGGACGCGGGCACGGCCTTCACGTACAAGGTCTGGGCGGACCAGGCGTCCCCGTTCATCCCGGAGGACGGTCCCCAGGGCAACGACGCGACCCCGCACCCCACGGGCACCCAGGACGGCTACCAGGCCCCGCTGAACCGCCCGGCGAACAACATCACCCTGGCCAACAGCCCCTACAGCAAGAACGACCCCTGGCTGCCGGCCAACGCCACGCAGACCACGGGTAACAACGTGGACGCGTACGCGGACCTGACCGCGCCGGACGGCTTCCAGCCGGGCAGCGCCGACCTCCGCGCGGAGACGACGAGCGAGAACACCTTCTCGTACGTCTACGACACGACCAAGGCCCCGGGCATCAGCACCGAGCAGACCAAGGCCGCGGTGGTGAACCTGTTCTACGTGAACAACTTCCTGCACGACTGGTTCTACGACGCCGGCTTCGACGAGGCCGCGGGCAACGCCCAGTCGTTCAACTTCGGCCGTGGTGGCGCGGAGGGCGACCCCCTCCAGGCCCAGGCGCAGGACTACGGCGGCCGCGACAACGCGAACATGAGCACGCCGGCGGACGGTGCGTCGCCGCGCATGCAGATGTATGTGTTCAACGGCACGCCCGAGCTGTCCGTGACGTCTCCCGCGGCCCTGGCCGGCATCTACGAGGCCTCCTCCGCGAGCTACGGCACGGAGGCCTTCGACATGACGGGGGACATCAAGGCGGCCCCTGAGACCAACCCCCTGGGCTGCTCGCCGTTCGAGGCCGGCTACTTCACCGACAAGATCGCCCTCATCAACCGCGGCGATTGCAACTTCGTCATCAAGTCGCTCAACGCGCAGACCGCGGGCGCGATCGCCACCGTCATCGTCAATAACGCGGACGGCAGCCCCATCACCATGGGCGGCAACGGCACGGATGACGCCAAGGTCAAGACGCCGTCCCTGATGATCACCAAGGCCGCGGGCGCGGCGTGGAGGACGGCGCTCGACCCCGGCCCGCTGTCCGTGAAGTTCCTGCGCGAGCCGAACCAGGACCGCGACGGCACGCTCGACAACGGCATCGTCGCGCACGAGTGGGGCCACTACATCAGCAACCGCCTCGTCGGTAACGCCGCGGGCCTGAGCAACAACCAGGGCCGCTCCATGGGCGAGGGCTGGGGCGACTTCCACGCCATGCTGATGCAGGTGCGTGAGTCCGACCGGAACAAGCCGGGCAACAGCAACTGGCAGGGCGTCTACAGCACCGCCGGCTACGTCTCGAGCGGTGGCAAGAACCAGGGCTACTACTTCGGCATCCGTCGCCTGCCCTACTCGACGGACATGAGCAAGAACGGCTACACGTTCAAGCACATCGCCAACTTCACCCCCCTGCCCACGGACGCGGGCACGCGCTCGGACATCAACAGCGAGGTCCACAACAGCGGTGAGGTGTGGGCCACGATGCTGTGGGAGTGCTACGCGAGCCTGCTGAACGCGCACCCGTTCCAGGAAGCGCAGAACCGGATGAAGCAGTACCTCGTCGCTTCCTACAAGGCGACGCCGAACGCGCCGACCTTCACGGAAGCGCGTGACGCGGTGCTGGCCGTCGCGCTCGCGAGCGACCCGGCGGACTACCAGCGCTTCGTGGCGGCCTTCGCCAAGCGCGGCCTGGGCTTCGGCGCCAAGTCGCCGGACCGCGACGCGTTCGACCACCTCAGCGTGACGGAGAGCTTCTCCTCGGGTGGCAACCTGGAGGTCACCAGCATCTCGCTGACCGACAACGCGGGCGGCTGCGACCAGGACGGCATCCTGGACATCGGCGAGCAGGGTGAGCTGAAGATCACCGTGCGCAACGTGGGCGGCAACGGGCTGAGCGCCTTCTCCGGCACCGTCAGCAGCACCAGCACCACGGCGACGCTGGAGTTCCCGAACGGCGCCGCGATCAACGTCCCCGCCCTGTCTCGCGGGGCTTCCGCCACCGTCACCGTGCCCGTCAGCGTCACCGCGGTGTCCGGTACGCCCACGCGCGCCGGCATCAAGGTCGCCTTCGACTCCACGGAGATCCCGGCGGCGGCGAGGACGGTGACGTTCGATCCGCGCGTCAACTACGACAACGTCGCCACGACCAGCAACACGGAGACGTTCGAGTCCGGCCTGACCGGGTGGACGGTGTCGCAGAACCTGTCGTCCTCTGGCGACTGGACGCTGTCCGGCTCGCCGGCCAACCGCTACGCGCACGGCGCGGATCCGGGCACGATCGCGGAGACCACCATCACCAGCCCCTGGCTGTCGGTGGATGACGCGGCCGACTTCGTGATGAGCTACAACTACCGTCACTCCTTCGAGTTCGACTCCAGCGCCTCCTACGACGGCGCGGTGCTCGAGTTCACGGTCGACGGCATCGACTGGATCGACCCCTGGGATCTGTACCCGGTGGTGGACGCGGATCCGGGCTACGTGGACTACATCGCCGCGGGCGGCGGCAACCCGCTCGAGGATCGCCCCGCGATGGCGCAGGTGAGCCCGGGCTTCCCGGCGTTCACGGCCGCGAGCATCAACTTCGGGACCTTCTTCCCCGACCTGGGCCTCAAGAACGTCCGCTTCCGCTTCCGCATCGGCGGTGACGTGGCGGTCGGCGGGTACGGCCTGGACCTGGACAACGTGAACTTCGAGGGCGCCACGGCGGTGTTCTCGGGCCAGGCGGAGCAGCCGGCCTCCACGGGCGTGTGCAACGTGCCTCCGGTCGCCAACGCGGGTCCGTCGCGCGTGGGCACGGCGGCGGTCGCGGAGGGCGTGCTCGTCGGCGGCGTCCTCAACCGCGCCACCATCACCCTGAACGGCACGGGCAGCTTCGACCCGGATGCCGCCGCGGGTGACGCGCTCACCTACAGCTGGACGCAGACCGGTGGCGCCACGCCCGTCACCCTGAACGGCGCGGACACCGCGACGCCGAGCTTCGTGGCTGACGTGGACTACACGGACACCCTCACCTTCCAGCTCGTCGTCACCGACGCGTCTGGCAAGGCGAGCGCCCCGAAGACGGTGAACATCCAGATCCTCAACGTGAACCAGCCCCCGGTGGCCGCGGCCACCGCGCCGGCGACGGTGAACGAGCGTGACACCACGCCTGTGACGCTGGACGCCTCGGGCTCCACGGACGCGGACGTGATTCACGCGAACACGCTGACGTACTCCTGGGCCCGGACGGGTGGCACCACCCCTGCGGTGACGCTGACCAACGCCACCCGGGCGAAGGCCACGTTCCTGGCTCCGGAAGTGACGGCGGACACGCAGCTGAACTTCACGGTCACCGTGACGGACAGCAGCGGCGCGAGGTCCACCAAGGCCGTCGCCGTGACGGTGAAGAACGTGGACCGCGCTCCGGTGGCCAACGCCGGCGCGGACTTCGACGCGGATGCGCGCTCCACGGTGACGCTGACCGGCTCCGGCACGGATGCGGACGGCACGGCGGTCACCTACCTGTGGGAGCAGACGGGCGGCACCGATGTGACGCTGACGGATGCGGACCAGGCGACGGCGACCTTCACGGCGCCGGACGTCAACACCGCCACGGAGCTCACGTTCAAGCTCACGGTGACCTCGGGCGGCCAGTCTGGAACGGACCTGGTCAACGTGACGGTGCGCAAGGCCAACCGCCACCCGGTGGGCCAGGCTCCGGCCACCATCGACGTGGACGAGGGCAGCAACGTGGAGCTGGACGCTTCCGGCATCACGGATCCGGACGGTGACACGCTCACCTACGTCTGGGCCCAGCTCGGTGGCCAGCCGGTGACGCTCGACAACAAGGACACGGCGAAGGTGAAGTTCACCGCGCCGCAGGTCCAGGTCGACACGGCCCTGGCCTTCAGCCTCACCGTGACGGACTCCGACGGCGCCACCTCCGGCCCGTTCGTCTACACGGTCAACGTGAAGCAGGTGAACCAGGCGCCGGTCGCCAAGGCCCGGGTCATCTCGGGCGTGCGTGGCGGTGAGCTGGTGAAGATCGACGCCGCGACGTCGACGGATCCGGACAACGAGACGCTGACCTACGCCTGGGCCCAGACGGGTGGCCCGTCCGTGACGCTGACCGGCGCCAACGCCGCCGAGGCCAGCTTCACCCCGCCGGCGAAGAAGACGCTGGAGAACTACGCCTTCACCGTGACGGTGACGGACGCGGCCGGTGCCACCAGCACCGCCGAGATCAAGGTCTCCGTGCCGAAGGCCGACGACGACGGCGGCGGCTGCTCCTCCACGGGCGGCTCCGCTGGCGGCATGGCGCCGCTGATGGCGCTGTTCGCGGCGATGGCGTTCGCTCGCCGTCGCAAGGCGTAAGCCGGCGCTTCATCCTGAAGCCCTGAAGTGATTGGGGGCGGTCCTCACGCAAGTGGGGGCCGCCCCTTCTTCATTTCCGCCAGGCGTCCGCGGACACAGGGATGCGGTAGGCTTCCGCGCCTCATGGCACGCACGTTCCAGGTGGGAGACACCTTCACGCACGTCCGCCAGTGCGACCGGCTGCGGCCGGTGTATTACGCGGGCGCTTCCGGGGACTACAACCCCATCCACATCGACCCGGAGGTGGGCAGGCAGGCCGGCTTCAACGGCGTCATCCTCCAAGGGCTCTGCACGCTGGGCTGGGCGGTGGAGGCGGTGGCCGTCTTCGTGGGAGACCCGGGCCTGGTGCGCCGGGTGAGGGTGCGCTTCTCCCGGCCGGTGCTGCCGGAGGACACCGTCACCTTCCAGGGCCGCGTCACCGCCATCACGGACGGCCGGCTCACCACGGAAGTCACCGCCACCAACCAGCGCGGCGAGCCCGTCCTCCGGGGCGCCGTCGTCGAAACCTCGCTCGGATAGCCATGGCCCTGGACCCCAAGTTCGTAGGCCGTGCTTACGGCCCCTTCACCTATGAGATTGGCCGGGAGAAGCTGCGCGAGTTCTCCCTCATCCTCGGCGGCTCCGTGCCTTCCGCGGGCACCTTCGGCGAGCCCCCGGCGCACGTCAGCCCCCTGCTCTACTCGCAGGAGGCGGCCCAGGCGGGCCCCTACGGCGACGTCATCGCCTTCCCCAGCTTCGCGGTGGTGTTCGCCATCCGCCCCTTCAGCGCCGCCATCGCGGATCCGGAGCTGGGCGTGGACCGCGTGCGGCTGGTGCACGGCGAGCAGGAGCTGGAGTTCCTGGGCGTGATGCGCCCCGGGGACGTGCTCACCACCACGGGCGAAATCACGGAGCTGTACCGCAAGGCCGGGATGGACTTCCTCGTCGTCACCACGGAGACGCGCAACGCGAAGGGCGAGCCCGTGGTGCGCGGCGTGTGGACGGCCGTCATCCGCCCCGGGTGACGCAGAAGCCGCGCGCGCCTACTCGCCGGGGGCGATGATGCCCTCGTCGAGCAGCTGCGCGAGGATGCGCGCGGTGTCCAGGCGCGACATGCCGGACAGCGCGAAGAGGTCGTCGAAGCTCACCGCGCCGTCAATCTGCGCCAGCACGAAGCCCGCGCGGTGGTCCAGGTTGAGCCAGATGATGTCATCCGGTTGCAACCGCACGCGCGGCACGCGGTGCAGGTCCCCCAGCCGCGCCTCCAGCATGAACACCAGGATGCGCTCGCTGCGGTCGCGCAGCGCCTCCACGCGCGGGTTCTCCGGCGCCAGGAACTGGGCCCGGCGCAGGAGCTCCACCGCGCCAGAGTGGTCATCCAGCGCCAGCAGGTCCTCCGCGCCGCGCAGCAGGCTCTCCACCTCCGAGCCCTCCGGCAGCCCGCCCGCGGGCGTGAAGGTGTCCGGCAGCCCGAACTCCTGCGTGCGGTGCGCCTCCGCGATGAGGTCCAACGCGTCGCCGCGCACGCCCGTGCCCTCGGGCAGGCTCACGGATTCACGCAAGGGAACCTCCACCGGACCGGGCTCCGAGGGGCCGGCCCAGGCGCCCCAGTCCGTCTCCAGCTCGGGGCCCGCCAGGTTCCAACCGGTGTCCCCGCCGTGCTCCGCCGGGCCGTCCCGACCCAGCAGCCGGCGCGCGCGCGTGTTGGCCGGATCCAGCTCCAGGGCCCGGGTGAACAGCTTCTCCGCGCCGGCCATGTCGCCACTCAGCCGCAGCAGCAACCCGGCTTCGACCAGCGCCTTGGCCCGGATCGCGTTCATGGGCTACCTCCCCGGCGTTCCGCGCGGGCCCGCCGAGCGCAGCAGCGGCAGGCTCTGGGCCAGGGCCTCGCAGGCCCGGGTGAGCGCGCCCACGTCGTCCGCGCCGCGCGCCTGACGCGCGGAATCCAGGGCGGCCTCCGCGCGGGCGACGACGTCCGGCGACAGGCCTCCGGCCCCGGGCATGAGCCGCACGCGGGAGAGCGCGTCCACCAGGTCGCGGGCCAGGATGTCCAGCTCCACGCGCTTGGCCTTCAGCTCCTCCGTGTTGCGCGCCGCCACCAGCCAGTCGCGCTGCTCGTCCATGATGCGGCGCAGCTCGTCCTCCGTCAGGCCGCTGGACGCGGTGACGGTGATGGACTGGCGCAGGCCCGTGTCGCGGTCTCGCGCGGACACGGACACGATGCCCTCCGCGTTGATGTCGAACGTCACTTCAATCTCCACCTGCCCGCGCGGCGCCTCGCGCAGGCCGGTGAGGAGGAACTCGCCCAAGAGCTCGTTGTGGTGCGCGAGCTCGTGCTCGCCCTGGAGCACCATGATCTTCACCGTGCGCTGGAAGTCCTTGGAGGTGGCGAACACCTCCGTGGCGGACGTGGGCACGGTGGTGTTGCGCGGAATCAGCCGCCGCACGTAGCCGCCGGCGATGGCCACGCCCATGCTCTGCGGCGTGACGTCCAGGAGCAGCAACTCGCTCTGCTGCCCCACCAGCGCGTACGCCTGGATGGCGGCGCCCAGGGCCACGACCTCCTCCGCGTGCACGCCCTTGCACGGCTCGCGGCGGAAGTACTGGCGCACCTGCTCCACGATGCGGGGCATGCGCGACATGCCGCCCACCAGGATGACCTCCTTCAGGTCCGAGGGGCGCACCTTCGCCTCGCCCAGCACTTCCGAGGTGATGCCCACCAGGCGCTCGCCCAGGTCCGCCGTGAGCTCCTCCAGCTTCTCGCGGGTGAGCGTGGACTGCAGGTGCAGCGCGGCGCCTCCGCCCGGCGGCGTGCAGATGAAGGGCAGGTGCACCTGCGCCTCCTTCACCGACGACAGCTCCACCTTCGCCTTCTCCGCGGCGTCCTTCAGCCGCTGCAGCGCCATGCGGTCCTTGCGCAGGTCGATGCCGTGCTCCTTGGCGAAGCCGAACACCATCCACTCGATGATGCGGTGGTCCCAATCCTCACCGCCGAGGAAGGTGTCACCGCCGGTGGCCACCACGTCGAAGATGCCGTTGTTGATCTCCAGCACCGACACGTCGAAGGTGCCGCCGCCCACGTCCAGCACGGCGATCTTCCCGTTCACCGTGCGGCCGAAGCCGTAGGCCAGCGCCGCCGCGGTGGGCTCGTTGATGATGCGCAGGACGTCCAGCCCCGCGATGCGGCCCGCGTCCTTGGTGGCCTGGCGCTGCCCGTCGTTGAAGTAGGCCGGCACGGTGATGACGGCCTGGGTGACGGGCCTGCCGAAGTGCGCCTCCGCGTCCGCCTTCAGCTCCGCGAGGATCATGGCGCTGACCTCCGGCACGGCGAGGTCGCGGCCCGCCAGCCGGATGCGCACGTCGTCGTGCTGGCCGCACACCACCTGGTACGTGAGCGCGCGCAGCGCGTCCTGCACCGGGTGCGAGGAGAACTTGCGGCCGATGAGGCGCTTGGCCGCGGACACCGTCTCCTGCGGGTTGGTGATGGCCTGCCGCTTGGCGATGGCGCCCACCAGCCGCTTGCCGTTCTTCGACACCGCCACCACGGACGGCGTGAGGGGCTGGCCGGTGCGGTTCTTGATGATGATGGGCTGACCGTCCTGCACCGTGGCGACGAGGCTGTTCGTCGTCCCCAGGTCGATGCCGATCAGCGGTTCGGGCTCAGCAGCCATGGGGACGCATGCACCTCATCACGTGAACGTCCAGCGCAGCTTCTTGAGGGCGGCGCGAGCATCGGCGTTGTCGGGGGACAGGCGCGTGACCGCCTCGAAGTGGAGCTTGGCCTGCTTCTTCTGCCCCGCGACCAGGAGCACCTGGGCCAACAGGAGCTGGTAGTCCGCGCGCCCCGGCTTCAGCTCCACCGCGCGCTGCGCGAGCTTCAGCACCTCTTGCGAGTCCTGCGCCAGCTCCCGCCCCACGCGCGCCGCCTGGAAGGCCGCCTCCGGGTGGTCCGCGTTGAGCGACACGGCCAGCCTGTAGGCCGCCTGCGCCCCGGCGAAGTCCCCGCGCATCTCCAGCTCCTGGCCGCGCTCCACCTCCGCCTGCGCGCGTGTCAGGTCGTGCTTGCGGCGCGCCTCCACCAGCAGCTGCGCGACCTCGCGGTTCTTCGCGTCCAGGCCCAGCACGTGGTTGAACTCCTGGTAGGCCCGCTCGAAGTCCCCGCGCGCCGTGGCCGCCTTGCCCCGGGCGATGAGCTCCGTGAGCTTGTGACTGCGCGCCATGTACGGGTGGCGAGCGAGGCGGGCCTGGCGCTCGGCGCGGCGGGCCTCGGACTCCACGTCCTCCGGGGGCGGTGCGGCGGGAGGCGGCACCGCGGCGAACGACTCCGAGGGCGGGCGCGCGCCCGAAGCGGCGGGGGGCGGCACCGCCGCGAAGCTGCTCCCGGACGTCGTCCGCGGAGCCGCGGCGGCCGGAGGAGGCGTCGTCGGGACGCGCGGGGGCGCGTCGGGGGCGCGCGACGGCTCCTGGCGGCTGAGGGCGTTGTGGGCGTCCGTGAGGCGCTTGAAGATGCGCTCCAGCCGGGCGCGGAAGCTGCCCAGGTTCTTGCCGAAGTAGCGGTCCGGGTGGAAGCGGCGTGACGCGTTGTAATACGCCTGCTTCACCTCCTGGGGGCTCGCGCCCCGGGCCACGCCCAGCACCGCGTGGTGGTCCATCTTTTCCAGCGAGCGCTCCATCTCGATGATGTCGCGCTTCTGGTCGGGCTCCAGGTCCACCTCCTCCGACAGGGCGGCGTCCACCACCGGGGCGACGGGCGGAGCGCGCTGCACCACCCGCGCGGGCACGATGGCCCCCTTGGCGCGCAGCGCCAGCAGCACGGCGATGGTGCGCGCCTCGCCCAGCGAGGAGCGGGACAGCACGGCGTCGATGCGCTCGACGCGGCCCACCAACGCCAGCACGGAGCCCTCCTCGGGGCTGAGCTGGAGACGGGCCGGGTCCAGGTGGGGCACCGTGGCGATGTGGTCGGTCCTGCCCCCCAGGCCGACGATGGGGTTGGGCGCGCTCAAGGTGTCAGTTCCGCGGGCTGGCGAATCCCCAAGTGTAGGTGTCCGGGAAGCAGGGCGTCAAACCTCCCGGCACCGCCAAACCGCTCCCCCTTCTACAGCGTGGAGAGGACCCGCTGGAGGATGCCCAGCGCTTCGTCCAGCTCGTTCCGGGTGATGATGAGGGGCGGGGCGAACCGGAGCGTCACCTCCCCGGCCGAGTTCACCAGCAGGCCGGCCTCGCGCAGCTTCGCGATGACGGGGGCGACCTCCCGGTCCAGCTCCACGCCCCAAAGCAGCCCCTGCCCGCGCACGGCCTTGATGCGGCCTTCCGGCAGCGCGGCCTGGAGCGCGCGCGCGCCGGCGAGGAAGTGCTCCCCCTTGGCCCGCACCTCGTCCAGGAAGCCGGGCTGGCGCATCAGCCGCAGCACCACGTTGCCCGCGGCGGCGGACACCAGGTTGCCGCCGAAGGTGGAGCCGTGGGTGCCCGCGGAGAGGCTGCCCGCCAGCTCCTCGCGGCAGAGCATGGCGCCCATGGGCAGCCCGTTGCCCAGCGCCTTGGCGATGCTGATGGCGTCCGGCCGGATGCCGTGGTGCATGAAGCCGAAGGGCTGGCCGGTGCGGCCCATGCCCGTCTGGACCTCGTCCACGAGCAGGAGCAGGCCCTTCTCGTCACAGAGGGCGCGCAGGCCCTGGAAGTAGCCCGGGGGCGCCATGCGCACGCCGCCCTCGCCCTGGATGGGCTCCACCAGGATGGCGGCGGTGGACGGCCCCACGGCGCGGCGCACCGCCTCCAGGTCGCCGAACGGCAGGTGCCGGAAGCCCTGGGGCAGCGGCTCGAAGCCTGCGTGGTACTTCGGCTGGCCGGTGGCGGTGACGGTGGCCAGCGTGCGGCCGTGGAAGCTCTTCTCGAAGGTGAGGATCTCGAAGCGCTCGGGCTGGCCCCGGTCCTTCATCACCTTGCGGGTCAGCTTGATGAGGGCCTCGTTGGCCTCCGCGCCGGAGTTGCAGAAGAACGCGCGCGGCAGGCCCGCCCAGTCGGTGAGCTGCGCGGCCAGGTCTATCTGCGGCTGCGAGTAGAAGACGTTGGAGACGTGCCACAGCGTGTCCAGCTGCGCCTTGGCCGCCGCGACCACCTCCGGGTGGCAGTGGCCCAGCGCGCAGACGGCAATGCCGCCGATGCAGTCCAGGTAGCCCTTGCCATCCGCGTCCCACACCCGCGTGCCCTGCCCGCGCACCAGGGCAATGGGTTGCTGCTTGTAGTTCTGCAGCAGGTGCTGCTTCGCCTTCTGGATGAGGTTCTCGTTACCAGGGGCGGATGCGGGGGACGGCGTTTGCAAGGTGGTCTACCTCTCTCTTCCTGATGACGCGGTGTGACGACGCACGGACCCTAGCGCGCTAGAGGATGTAGCGCGACAAGTCCTCGTCCTGGACGATGGGGGCCAGGCGCTCGCGCACATAGGCAGCGTCCACCTGGAAGTCGCGCGGGCCCATTTCGCTGGCCGTGAACGACACCTCGTCCAGCAGGCGCTCCAGCACGGTGTGCAGCCGCCGGGCGCCGATGTTCTGCGTGCGCTCGTTGGCCTGCTGGGCGATGCGGGCGATCTCCACCACCGCGTCGTCCGTGAAGGACAGGCGCACGCCTTCGGTGCCGAGCAGCGCGGTGTACTGGCGCATGAGCGAGTTCTTGGGCTCGCGAAGAATCCGCACCAGGTCCTCGCCGGACAGCGCCTCCAATTCCACGCGGATGGGGAAGCGGCCCTGGAGCTCCGGGATGAGGTCCGCCGGCTTGGAGACGTGGAAGGCGCCCGCGGCGATGAAGAGCATGTGGTCCGTCTTCACCTGGCCGTACTTGGTGTTGACGGCCGAGCCCTCCACGATGGGCAGGATGTCGCGCTGCACGCCCTCGCGCGAGACGTCCGGGCCCCCGCCACCCTTGCCGCCCTCGCGGCTGGCGATCTTGTCGATTTCGTCGATGAAGACGATGCCGCTGGACTCGGCGCGCGCCACGGCCTCGCGCTGGACGCGGTCCGGATCCACCAGCTTCTGCGCCTCTTCCGCGCGCAGCAACTGGAGCGCCTCCGGCACGCGCAGCTTGCGCTTCCGGGTGTTCTTCATGCCCGGCATGTTCTTGAACAGGTCCTGGAGGTTGACGCCGATCTCCTCCATGCCCTGGCCGCTGAAGTTGCGCATGAAGGTGGGCGAGCTCTCGTTGGTCTCCACCTCCACGGTCTGATCATCCAGCGTGCCGGCGCGCAGCTGGGCGCGCAGCTTCTCCCGCTCGCTGTCGCCCAGCGGCGCGGGCGCGGGGGTGGGCGGCGGCGAGAAGCCGAACGGCGGAGAGGACGTCGTGCGCGCCTGCCCGCCGTTCTTGATGAGCTCCATCAGCCGGTCCTCGGCCAGCTCCTCCGCGCGAGGCTTGACCTTCTCCGTCTCCTCCTCGCGCACGAGCGCGATGGCGGCTTCGACAAGGTCGCGGATCATCGACTCGACGTCGCGGCCCACGTAGCCCACTTCCGTGAACTTGCTGGCCTCCACCTTGACGAAGGGGGCCTGGGACAGCTTCGCCAGGCGGCGGGCGATCTCCGTCTTCCCCACGCCGGTGGGGCCGATCATGATGATGTTCTTCGGGTAGATCTCATCCCGCAGGTCGTCCGGCACCTGCTGACGGCGCCACCGGTTGCGCAGCGCGATGGCGACGGCGCGCTTGGCGTCGTTCTGCCCGACGATGTAGCGGTCCAGCTCGCTGACGACCTCGCGAGGCGTGAAGGCGGACAACTTGCGCGATTCGGCCACGGGGCGGTCCTCTCAGAGCTCTTCGTAGGAGACGTTGGCGTTGGTGTAGACGCAGATGTCCGCGGCGATGGCCATGGCCTGCGTGCAGATGTCGCGGGCGGACAGGTTCGAGTGCGCCTGGAGGGCGCGCGCGGCGGCCAGGGCGAAGTGGCCCCCGCTGCCCACGGCGGCGATGCCGTGGTCCGGTTCGATGACGTCGCCCGCGCCGGACAGGATGAAGGTCTTCTCCTTGTCCGCGACGATGAGCAGCGCCTCCAGGCGGCGGAGGAAGCGGTCGGTGCGCCAGTCCTTGCCCAGCTCCACGCAGGCGCGGGCCAGGTTCTTCTGGTGCTCCTTGAGCTTGGCCTCGAAGCGCTCGAAGAGGGTGAAGGCGTCCGCGGTGCTGCCCGCGAAGCCGGCGAGCACCTGCCCCTCGCCGAGCTTGCGCACCTTGCGCGCCGTGTTCTTCATGATGGTCTTGTCGAGGCTGACCTGGCCGTCGCCCGCGATGACGACCTTTCCGTCGCGGCGAACGCAGAGGATGGTGGTTCCGTGGAACATGTCCGGGGGTTTAACAAGACCACCGGTCCGCGACCCACAAAAACCGCGCGGCTGTCCGCTCCCTCACCCTGCGCAAGGCGCTCAGGTCGCGGTCGCCTTCATCCAGCGGCCCACCAGCTTCACCAGGGCCGCCTTCTTGGCTTTCACCGTCTTCGCGTCCGGCAGCGTCACGACGCCCCGGTCCTTCGCCAGCCACTCCACCAGCCCGGAGTCGTCCTCGAAGGCGAAGCCCTTCGTGTCCTTCACCTTCGCGCCCCGGTGGAGGATGACCTGGAAGATGCCCTTGGGCGCCAGGCGGAACGTCACGCGGTCATCACCCGAGTGCACGAAGCTGGGGGCCTTCCACTTGATGCGCTCGGTGATGCTGTCGTCGGAGGCCAGGATGGCCGCGCGCACGGCTTGAATCTCCGCTTTCAGCGGGTGCTCGAGCTCCGCCATGAACTGATCGACTTCGTCGCCTCGGTTCGCCACGGACTGTCCCCTCTTCGTGGAGTGACTTCCAACCTGTCACGGGTGTGGCCGCTGGGGCCGACACGATGCGTGGCGTCCGTTGACGCGCTTCGACGCTCAATCCTAGCGTCATCGGATGCTCCTCCTGGAAATCATTCAGCTGCTGCCGATGCGATGGATCATGAAGAAGGTCCTCGAGTACGGCTACGAGGAGCTGACGAACATGCTCCAGGGCATCCATCTGGCGGGGCGGATGGTCACGGAGGAGGTGCTCGACGCGGCGCTCGCGGAGCTGGCGAAGCGCAAGAAGCCCAAGCCGCTGAAAAACGGCGTCCCGGAGGGGTTCGTGCCCCGTAGCGCGGTGACCCGGGACATCATCGAGGCGCGCGCGCAGAACATCAGCCTCCAGGAGCTGCACGGCCGGCGCCACCTGATGTTGCTCAACGCCTTCCGGGCATCGCTCACCGCGCTCGACGCAAGGACGCTGATCCAGCTCGAGCGCGCGACGAAGGCGGACAACCGCTCCGTGCCCCTGGCCCGCCGGGGGTTCGAACCGACGAAGGAGGAGAAGCTCGCCCTCATCCAGCGCGAACTGATCCTGCACAACGCCGCGATGTCGCCCGCGCCCAAGGACTACCTGGACACCCTCCGGGCCAAGGTGAAGACCTACCAGTCGCAGGTGCAGGAGCGGGAGACCTTCGGCGCCAAGGTGAGCAGCTTGTTCCAGTCCAGGGAGGCGCAGGAGCGCGGCGCCATCCTGCACGCGGATTCGACCCTGCTCGCCGAGGACTTCAAGAACCGGCTGCAGATCCTCGGGGGCGACCTGGAGCGGCTCTTCGTCGTCCACTACCTCCTGACCAGCGTCAAGACGGGGGACAACCTGGACAAGCTGTCGAAGCGCGACCTGGCCCGGATGAAGAAGTTCCTCGACAACGAGATCCACGACGCGGAGGCCGGTGAGCACGACACCGACCATCTCGAGGAGCTGGCCGGCTTCATCGACGACGAGCTGCTGTTCCGGGACATGGAGCTCGACATCGTCCGGGACGACATCACCATCCTCGACATCATGCGCGACGACTTGCGTGAAGCCATCCAGCACACGGAGCAGGGGCTCGCGAACCTCCAGCCGGGCATGCTCACCTCGTGGAGCGACTACTTCTTCCCCGCCAGCAAGGACCAGAGGGAGAAGTCCGTCGAGGAGGGAAAGCAGCTGCTGGCCAAGGCCAGGACCGGGCTCGCGAGGGTCGAGCGGATGCTCGAGCTGACGAACTCGGCGCGCTACCGGGCGCGCACCGCGCGGGCCCTGCGCATGTTCAACTTCATGCGCACCCGGAAGATTGAGGACATGGTGCGCGAGGAGCAGGAGCGCGCCCTCGCGCAGATCCGGACCGTGCGGATCGAGGACATCCTCGGCGGCGCGGGCGAGGCGGACGGGCAGTAGCGCGCGGGCGCACCTGACATGCTCGGGGAAGCATGGAGTCCTCCCCGAGCCTCGCGAGGTTCGCGTCGCGCCGCGAGCCCCGGCCTACTTCGCGGGCGCCGGAGCGGGCGCGGCGGCCGGGGCCGTCCCCGACGGAGCGGGCGCGCCCGGAAGCTCGGACGGCACCAGCTTGGGCAGCAGCACGCGGCACGCGTCCCCGGACAGCCAGTGGTACGTGCACAGCCACTCCGTGACGGGCACGCGCACCTGCCAGCCCAGCACGAAGAGGATGAGCAGCGTGAGCCCCAGACGGGCCCCCAGCGACATGCTCTCGGTCTCGTCGTCGCCCTGCGTGTGGCGCAGCGCTCCGCGCACCAGGTCCACGTGGTCCACGCGCGCGTTGCTCGGCAGCTTGGGCTTGCGGGTGATGAGCGTCGCCACGCCGCGCGTGAGCATCAGCCGGTCATTGAGCGCCCAGCCGGAGCCCTCCAGGAGCAGCGCCAGGTTGCGCCGCCGCAGCTTCAGCCACCCCAGCAGGCCCGCGGGCGCCATCACCACGATGGCCAGGATGGTCGCCGCGGTGATGACGTCCACCAGAGTGAGTGACTTCACCTGCGTGAGGATGAACGCCAGCGAAGAGCCCAGCGCCGCGAACGCGATGCCGCCCGCCGCGAGCACCCCCGCGATGCCGCCTCCCGCCGGAGCCGCCGCTGGCGCCGCCGCGGCCGCCGGGGCTGGAGCCGCCGTGGGGGGAGGCGCGGTCACCGTCTGCTTGTAGCCGGACTCCAGCGACGCATCGAAGTCCTTCTCCCCGGACGCGGCCAGCCCCTCCACCTTGCTGGTGATGAACGCGCCGATGCGCATGAACGGCATGGTCATCGACTCCCAGAGCGACACGGGCTGGCGGATGACCTGCGTGACGATGGCGTCGCTCTCCTTGCCGTCCACGTCGTAGAACACGCCGCGCTTGCCCACGACGAGCTCCGTGCTGCGGCCGGCGGTGACGGGCACCGCCACCTCGTAGCCGTCCGCGCCGTCGCGGGGCAGCACCTTCACGTAGAGGATGCAGGTGGTCCCCTGCCCCGTCAGCGCCGCGTGCGACGCGCGGTCCGTCACCAGCACGGACAGCGTGTACTTGCGCCCCGCCAGGATGAGCGTGCCCCGCTCCATCAGCGCTCGCCGCTTGGGCAGGTACAGGTTGGGCATGCTGATGAAGTTGTTGGCGAACTGCAGCAGCCAGCGCTGGTACAGCACCAACCGCTCCAGCTCCGCGATGACGTCCAGCGTGGGCTTGAGCGACAGGTCCTCGCGGCTCACCGACTCCAGCGCGTCCAGCTCCTCGTCCGACACCGAGCCCAGCGTGTCCGCCACCGCGTGCAGCGGGCTTGCGTCGCGCTTCGCCTGCCAGCCGAGGATGGCCTCCGCCTTCGCGGACAGCTCGCGCCAGGCCGTGTCCGTCAGCTTCACGCCGTCGCCCAACAGCGGCGTGGCCACCTCCTGGCGGAAGGCCTCCAGTTTCTCGTAGCCGGCGCCGCGGTACAGCCGCGCCCACACCAGCACGCCGCTCGGATCCGGCGGCGCGATGGGCAGCTCGTTCGCGGCCTTCCCCATGGCGCCCAGGTCACCGAGCGCGCCCTCCACGCGGTCCGCGCGCAGGCGCAGGCTGGCGGCGGCCTCCGGCTGCGCGGCCACCAGGCGGCACTGCACGAAATAGCCGTCCAGCAGCGGCGCCACGTCGTGCACGCGCTTCGCCTGCTCCAGGCTCGCCGTGCCCCAGGTGAACACGGCGTCCCTGCCGCCCAGGTGCGCGAGCAGGGCCGTGCGCTCGTCCCGGAAGCGCTTCACCAGGCCCACGTCCACGCCCGCCAGGCCCGCGCGGTTCGTCACCTGCGGGAAGGCCGCGATGATGGACTGCGCCAGGGGCCGCAGCCGCTCCGGCAACGACACCGGCGCGATGAGGCCGTCGCCGTTCTTGCCCGCGTCGCGCAGCGCCTTGTCACTGGTGCGCAGCTGCTCCAGCGACAGACGCGTGGTGTCCGGCGCGTTGAGCGTGCGCAGCACCAGCTCCGCGGCGCCCTTGAGGTTGGATGCCGTATCGGACAGCGCCGAGAGCTCCAGCACGTCGCTGCCGGCGTCCGCGCCCTTGCGGTCCTGGAGCCGCGCCGCCGTCCAGTCCACTGCCGCGCGCAGCTCCTCCACCCGGATGCGGCGGTTGCCGTCCGCGTCCATCAGCGTGAGGAAGTGCGGATCACACGCGATGCCCTCCAGGGGGCACGCGAGCGCCGTCCACTGCGTCGCGGGAATCCTCACCGCTTCGGTGAGGGTGTTGAAATCGGGGATGTCGACCTGGAGCGAGCCGCCGTAGCGGCGATAGACGAGCTGTGCCATTCGGCGCGAGAAGACAGCACACCCCGTCCGGGTGTGCACGCCTCAACATCAGGCCGCGCCCAGGAAGGAAGGCCCGGGCGGCCTCCCTTCCCTGGGTCACCCGCTACTGCGCGGTGGCGACGGCGCTGTACACGCCGGGGTTCTGCCCCTGGCCGATGATGTAGACGGCCCGCGCGTCATCCTTGCCCGCGAAGTACACGGGCACCTGCACGCCCTGGTCGAGCGTCTTTCGCGCCCCCGACTTCACGTCGTAGATGGCCACGTCGTAGGTGTCCGAGTCCATGCGCGCGTACGTCGCGAGCACGCGGGCACCGTCCTCGGAGATCTTGTAGCTGAAGATGCCCTGCAGCCACGTCTTCGCCTCGGCCTGCTTCTCGTTCAGGCCCACGGCCTTGAAGTCACACGCGCGGCCGTTGCGGATGCAGTTGGTGCGGAACACCACCGCGCTGTTGTTCGGCGCGAAGCCGTAACCGAACACGCCCGGCTGCACCTTCTCCGCCTTCTCCTGGCCCAGCGCGTACAGCATCAGGTCCACGGAGAACACCGGCTTCACGAAGCGCGACAGGAACGCCACGTAGCGGCTGTCCGAGCCCCACACGAAGTTGGGCACCCGGTCCCCCACGCGCTTGGGCGCGCCGTCCGGCAGCGCTGCCACGCCCAGGGCGCCCGCGCGCGACGGCTGATCATACTTCTCCAGGTAGGCCACCGCCTTGGAGTCCGGCGCGAACGCCATCTCCTCCACCGCCTCGCCCACCTTGCGCCCCGCGCCTCCGGACGCCGGGCCCACGTACAGGTCGCCCAGCTGCTCCGGCTTGCCGTTCTCCGTGCGCGCCAGCCACTGGCCATCCGGCGAGAAGCTGAAGTTCTTCGAGCCCGTGGCCAGCTTCGTGCCCTTCAGCGCGGGCACGTCCGCGAGGTACAGGTCATACATCCCGCGCACGGCCTCGCTGCGCACCTGGTAAGCCACGTGCTTGCCGTCGGAGGACACCTGGTAGTCGCCCACCTGATCCGCCAGCTTGCGCGGCGCTTCCGTGGAGCCCACCGTCACCGCCGCCAGCCCGCCCGCGGCCGACAGCCGGCGCTTGAAGAGCAGCGTCTTGCCGTCCGGGGTGAACTGCGCGGTGCTCACCTCGCCCGCCACGTCCTGGAACGGCCCCTGCGGCAGCTTGCCCAGCTTCAACGTGCCCGCGTCCACGAAGGCCACGTGCACGCCGTCCGGGGACGGCAGCAGGTAGCTCACCGCCGTGCCCAGCTTCACCGGCTCCGCGGCCGCGTCCGTGAGCGACAGCACGTTCAATTCGCCGGACTGCGAGGCCGGGTTGTAGCCCGTCACGTACAACAGGTGCTTCGAGTCCTGGGAGAACAGCAGGCTGCCCGGCACGTTCGTCACGCCGTCACCCAGCGCGCGCGACTTCCCGCCCGCCGTCGGCACGACGTGCAGCGAGCCCACCAGCATCTGCGGCGGAATGCCGTCCAGCCGGGGCTTCTGCCCGTTCAGCAGGAACGTGGCGAACTGCCCGTCCGGAGACAGGCGCAGGTCCGCCGCGCGTCCCGCCGCGAGCAGCTGCCCCTGCCCACCCACCACCGCGGTGCCCTTCGCCGCGCTGCGGACCGTGTCCCCCTGCGCGGCGCTGCGCTGGGAGGGCGCGGCGTTGTCCTCGCCCTTCTTGCACCCCGACACCGCCAGCAGGGCCACCAGGCCCAACATCCCGGTTCGCTTCATGCGCTCGTCTGTCCTTCCGTCTGGGCGACAACGCCCGCCAGTGGCAGCCAGGCCGCCAGGTCCTGCTTCGCCCGCGCCGAGTAGGCCGCGCGCTTGTCCGCCTTCTTCATCCGCCCGGACAGCGGCGGGAACAGGCCGTAGATGACGTTGGTGGGCTGGTGCGGGTGATCCGGCGGGTGCGCCTCCCCGGTGAGGTGCCGGTACAGCGAACCCAGCGCCGTCGTGGCCGGGGGCGGCACGAACGCACCGCCCGTCAGCCGCGCGTGCACCGCCAGCGCCACCAGGTAGCCGCACGCCGCGCTCTCCACGTAGCCCTCCACGCCCGTCACCTGTCCCGCGAAGAACACCCGCCGCTCCGTCTTCAACGACAGGTCCTCCGCCAGCAGGCGGGGCGAGTCGATGAACGTGTTCCGGTGGATCTGCCCCATCCGCAGGAACTCCGCATTCTGGAGGCCCGGGATGCACGCGCTGAAGATGCGCTTCTGTTCACCCCAGGTCAGACGCGTCTGGAAGCCCACCATGTTCCACGCCGTGCCCGCCCGGTCCTCCATGCGCAGCTGCACCACCGCGTACGGGTCCGTCCCCGTGCGAGGGTCCTTCAACCCCACGGGCTTCATGGGCCCGTAGGCCAGCGTGTCGTCGCCGCGCTCCGCCATCACTTCGATGGGCAGACACCCTTCGAAGTACTTCGGTTCCTCGAAGCTGTGCGGCACCACCTTCTGGCCCGCCTTCACCTCGTTCACGAAGCGGTAGTACTCGTCCTTCGTCATGGGGAGGTTGAGGTAGTCATCCCCTCCGCCCTTGCCGTAGCGGCTCTGGCGGAAGGCGATGTCCATGTCGATGGAGTCCCCCGACAGGATGGGCGCGATGGAGTCGTAGAAGTAGAGCTTCGTGCCCACGTGGCGCTCCAGGTCCACCGTGAGCGCCTCCGACGTCAGCGGCCCCGTGGCCACCACCACCACGCCGTCCTCCGGCACCTTCTCCACCTCACCGCCCACCAGCTCCACGCCCGCGCCGGACACCAGCCGGGTGGTGATTTCGCGCGAGAAGCCCTCGCGCTCCACCGCCAGCGCGTCACCCGCGGGCACGCGGTGCAGGTCCGCGCTGGAGAGCACCAGCGAACCCAGCGCGCGCAGCTCCGCGTGCAAGAGGCCAATGGCGCTCTCCGGGTTGTCCGAGCGCAGCGAGTTGCTGCACACCAGCTCCGCGAGCGTGTCCGACTTGTGCGCCGGGGAGCGCTTGTGCGGCTTCATCTCGCGCAGCACCACCGGCACGCCACGCCGCGCCAGTTGATACGCGCACTCCGTCCCCGCCAGGCCGCCGCCAATCACCGTCACCCGCTGCTGCTTCACGTCCGACATGCATGCCTCCGGGCCCCCGCACCGGGACCCCAAAGGGCCCTGTTAGCAGAGAGGCCACGCCCTTTCACGTCCGCCCGCCTGCCCCACGTCCCACCATGCGTGCGGAATGGGAGGTGAGGTTTCCCCACCTGGGATCCAACCCTAGGTTTCTCGCGGTCTTCGCTCGGGACGGGAAGCGTCCGAGCGAGCGCCCTTCAACCGCGAATCTGGGATGGGAGTGACGCAGCCATGAGCCGAGCCAACGACTTGTTGAAGATCCGGGGCCTGTTGCAGGAGCGTCGCAGGACGACCGAGACCGCCCAGGCGGGCGCCCGCCGCGAGCTGGCCGCCCTCAAGGATCAGGAGCGTGATCCCGAGTACGAGGAGCAGGCGCAAGCGGAGCTGGCGGACTACACGCTCTCCACGCTCATCGAGGCGCAGCGCCGGGAGATCATGCTCATCGACGCCGCGCTGAGCCGCATGGACAACGACGTGTTCGGTGAGTGCGTGGACTGCGGCAACGAAATCTCGCTGGACCGGCTGGAGGCCATGCCCTTCGCCATCCGCTGTGAAGAGGACGCCGCCGTGCACGAGCAGGAGACGCGGGAGGCCGCGCGCCACGTGGGCAGCCTGTCCCTCTAGCGAAGCCGTCCAAGCGCTCCCCCGTGCGTTCCATCCCGCGCGGGGGAGTGGTGTGTCCGGCGGCTACTCCGCGTCGCGCTGGAGCACGATGAAGCGGTAGTTCTGCAGCTCGTTCTCGCCCGCCGTGTAGAGCACCGTGAGCAGCAGATCATACGGGACCATCTTGTCCGCGATGACCGACAGCTCATGCGTGAAGGGCGCCGCCGGGTTGCGCTCTTCGATGTACTTCAGCTTCGCCACTTCCTTCTTCAGCTGCGCGTCCAGCCCCGCCACCAGGCGCCCCTGAAGCTGGGCCTCCGGGATGCGGCCGTCCTTCAGCCGCACCACCTCTTTGTCCCCCACCAGGATGTTCTTGGGGGTGATGGTGATGGCCACCGTGTCCTTGGGCGAGGTGCGCGTGGAGGACACCGGCGGCCGCACGTCCTCGGACGCGGTGATGGCCGCGGAGGACGACGCGAAGGACTTCAGGAGGAACACCAGGATGATGGTCATCATGTCCATCATCGCGGTGATGTTGAGCTCCTTCACCTCGCTGGCGGCCTCGCGCTCCTTGCGCTTCTTGCGCGCGAGCGCCCGGCGGTAGCGCATGCGCGCGAGCTGGTCGGCTTCTTCGGCGGACAGGGGCGCGGATTCGGACATGGCTAGAGGACGCCCAGGGTGACGTCGGGGAAGAGCAGCTTGCGCTCGGCGACGGTGCCCGTCGTCTCACGCAGGGCGTCCATCGTCTGGATCAGCGCCTCGTAGGGGATGTCCGGATCCGCCGCGACGATGACCTTCGTCTCCTGCGGGAAGGCGGCCTTGAGCTTCACCATCTGCGCGTTCAGCGCGGCGAAGTCCTGCGTGCCGTCCGTGCGCAGGGACAGCGTGGGGACCTTCTCCGCCGTGACGGGAATCTCCGCGCTGTTGCCCCGGATGAAGAGCCCGTCCTTGGAGATGAGCACGGACAGGTTCAGCTTGGGCGCGTCCGCGTCCCCTCCCGCCCCCACGCTGGCGCCGTAGCTGGGCGCGTTCACGTTGAGCGCGCCAAAGGCGGTGAGGCCGGTGATCGACAGCAGCATGAAGATGATGAGGTTCATGAGGATGTCGAGGTACGGGACGATGTTCAGCTCGCCCGCCTCCTCCTCTTCCCTCGGCTTCAGCTTTCGGCGCGAGTAGTGGAACGCCATGGCGTGTCCGGTGCCTTTCGGCGGCTCAAGACGCGGCGCGGACGTCGGAGTCCGAGGGGACGACTTCCAGCGAGCCCCGGCGCGACAGGAGGTTCTCCAGCTTCAGCGCGTTGAGCTCCACCAGCTCCACCATGTTCTTGGCGTAGTTGCTGAAGAACAGGTGCGCCACGATGCAGAGCACCGCGATGGAGAGGCCGAAGCCCGTGTTGTACATGGCCTCCGAGATGCCGTTGGAGAGCAGCGCCTGCTTCTGCTCCGCCGGCACGTTGCCCAGCGCGCGGAAGGTGCCGATGAGGCCCACGATGGTGCCGACCAGGCCCACCAGCGTCGCGATGTTCGCGAGCGACCACAGCCACTGCACCCGGCGCGAGACGTGCGGCGTGTACTCCGCCAGCGCCTCCTCCACCGCCTTGGCCACTTCCAGCTCACCCCGGTTCGCGTTGATGAGCCCCGCGCGGATGACGCGGGCCAGGGGCGAGCGCGGCGCCATGCCGCAGAACTTCACCGCGCGGTCCAGGTTGCCGCTGCGGACCATCTTGTGGACCTGCTCGATGAACGCCGTCGCGTTGAGGCGATAGCGGAAGAGCAGCGTCACCGCGCGCTCACCGATGACGGCCAGCGAGGCGGCCAGCCAGAACAGGTTCACGAACATGAACGGGCCGCCGGCCTTGAACGCACCGACGATGAACTCCCCCAGGCCTCCCGAAGAAGCATGGCCCGCTGCCGCGGGGGCGGCCTCGGCCACCACCACACGCAGCAACTCACTGACAGAGGGAATCATCGCGACCGCGTCCTTTCGCTGCCCCCCGCGCGCACCCCTGCCGCGAAACGGGCAGGAGGCATGCTGGCGGGCCGGGAGCAATCCGGACTTCTAGGACTTCGTGCGCGAGGGTGTCAAGCCAGGGGGCCGGGCGTACCCCCCTGGAATGACTGGGCTTTTGCTGATCAGGCTTCCACGCTGGGCGTGGGAGCAGGCGCTCCTTCCGCGGAAGCCCCCGGAATGGCTGGCTCCACCACCTCGCGGCGGTAGTCGCATTCCTTGTTCGGGCAGGCGATGTAGGCGCCGTCCCGCTTGGAGAACTTCTGCAGGAGGTAGGGCGACGCGCACTGCGGGCAGGCTTCCGCGAGCGGCCGGTCCCACGCGGCGAACTTGCACTCCGGATACCGGTTGCAGCCGAAGAAGATCTTCCCGCGGCCGCTGCGGCGCTCGGTGAGGTAACCCACCTTGCACTCCGGGCAGTTGACGCCAATGGAGATGGGCTTGGACGTCTTGCAGTCCGGGTAGCCCGAGCACGCCATGAAGCGCCCGAACCGGCCGCGCTTGATCACCATGGGCTTGCCGCACTTCTCGCACTTCTCGTCCGTGGTCTCCTCCTCCACGATGACGATCTTCCCTTCGGCGTCCCGCTTGAAGTCCTTGGTGTTCTTGCAGTCGGGGTAGTTCGAGCAGGCGAGGAAGTGGCCCATCTTCCCGAACTTGATGACGAACGGGTTGCCGCACTTCTCGCAGGCGATGTCGGTCTTGATCTCCTCGCGCTTGACGTCGCGCATCTCCGCTTCGGCCTTCTCCAGCGTCTCCTTGAAGGGGCCGTAGAAGTCGTGCAGCACCGTCTTCCAGGACGCGCCGCCGTCGGAGATCTGGTCCAGCTTCTCCTCCATGCTGGCCGTGAACGACACGTCCAGCTCATGGGGGAAGTGCTTCACCAGGAGCTCGTTGGTCATCTGCCCCAGGTCCGTGGGACGGAAGCGGCTCTCCAGCTTCTCCACGTACTTCTTGTCCTGGATGTTGGAGAGGATGGCCGCGTACGTGGACGGACGCCCGATGCCGCGCTCCTCCAGCTCCTTCACCAGCGTCGCTTCGCTGAAGCGCGGAGGCGGCTGGGTGAAGTGCTGTTCGTTGAGCAGCTTGTCCAGCGAGAGCAGCTCGCCCTCGTTGAGCGGGGGCAGCTCGCCCACCACGTCCTCGGCGCCCTCTTCACCGGCGGCCTTGGCCTTGTCGCGCTCGGACTCCTCTTCCGGCGTGAGGCCGGCGCCGTAGACGCCCAGGTAGCCGGGGAACTTCAGCGTGCTGCCGGACGCGCGGAAGGTGGCGCGGCCCGCGGTGATGTCCGCGGCCGTCTGATCATAGACGGCGGGCTTCATCTGGCACGCGACGAAGCGGTTCCAGATGAGTTCGTAGAGCCGGAACATGTCCAGCTCGTCCATGGCGTCGAAGAAGGGACGCACGCGCTCGGGCGGGTACTCCAGGGACGTGGGCCGGATGGCCTCGTGCGCGTCCTGGGCGCTCTTGCGGCTCTTGTAGACCATGGGCTCCGGCGGCAGGTAGTCCGCGCCGTACTTCTGGCCAATGAACTCGCGCACCTGCGTCACGGCGTCGTCGGACAGACGCGTGGAGTCCGTGCGCATGTACGTGATGAGCGCCGTCTGGCCCTCTTCACCCAGCGGCACGCCTTCGTACAGCTTCTGCGCCAGCGTCATCGTCTTCTTGGCGGTGAAGTGCAGCCGGTTCGCCGCCTCCTGCTGGAGCTTGGAGGTGATGAAGGGCGCGGGCGCGTTGCGGCGGCGCTCCTTGCGGTCCACCTTCGCCACGGTGAAGGGCGCGTCCTTCAGCTCCGCGACGAGCCCGTCCGTGGTGGCGCGGTCCTTGAGCTCCACCTTCTTGCCGTCCACGCGGGACAGCTTCGCCTTGAAGGGCGGCGGCCCCTGCGGGCCCTGCACCAGCGCGTCCAGCGTCCAGTACTCCTCGGGCTGGAAGGCCTTGATCTCCGCCTCGCGCTCGACAATCAGGCGCACCGCGACGGACTGCACGCGGCCGGCGGACAGGCCCCGGCGGATCTTCTTCCAGAGCAGCGGCGAGATTTGATAGCCGACGAGCCGGTCGAGGATGCGGCGGGTCTGCTGCGAGTCGTAGTTGTCCTGGTTGAGCTGGCGCGGCTGCGCGATGGCGTCCTGCACGGCGCGCTTGGTGATCTCGTTGAAGGTCACCCGCAGGGAGTCCGGGTGGCCCAGCTCCTCCTTGATGTGCCAGGCAATGGCCTCGCCCTCGCGGTCGGGGTCCGTCGCCAGGAAGACGCGGTCCACCGTCTTGGCCATCTTCTTCAGCTCGTTGAGGACCTTCTCCTTGCCCTTGATGACCGTGTACTCGGGCTTGAAGTCGTCCTCCACGTCGACGCCAATCTTGCTCTTGGGCAGGTCCTTCACGTGGCCCACGGACGCCTTCACCGTGTAGCCGGAGCCCAGGTACTTCTTGATGGTCTTGGCCTTGGCGGGCGACTCCACCACGACCAGGTAGTGCGGGCCCTTGCCACGGCGCTCGGGCACTTCTTCTTCAGCGTCCGCGTCCGCGTCCACGGCGGGGAGTTCGTCGGCGTCCGCGCCACGGCGGCGGGCCGCCGTCTTCTTCTTGGCGGTGACCTTCTTCGCCGCCGTCTTCTTCTTGGCCGCCTTCTTGGCCGCCGGCTTCTTCGCAGCCGCCTTCTTGGGCGTCTCCTCCGCCGCCGCCTCCGTCTGCGCCGCCTGTGTCTTCTTCCGCGTGGCCATGGCTCTCCTACCTCGAACTGCCTCTAGACCTTCTCGTACCGTTTACCCGGGTGCTGGACCACCAGCCCCGACAATTCCAACTCCACCAGGGCGCTCGTGAGCGCCGCGGGCGACAGCGGGCTTGCGGCGAGCACCTCGTCGAACGAACGGGGAGCCCGGTCCAACAGCCCATAGGCCCCGCGCGCTTCCGCCGACAGCGCCTCCCACCACCCACTGTCCCGCCCCGCGGGCACCGCGCGGACCGGATGAACGCCCACGACCGCGCAAATCGATTCCGCGGACGTGCATGCGCGGGCCCGCCCGTCCGCCAGCAGGGCGTTGCAGCCCGCCGCGGCCGGCTGCCAGACGTCCCCTGGCAGGGCGAACACCGGCCGGCCCTGCACCTGCGCCGCCTCCGCCGTGTAGAGGGCCCCGGACCCCTCCCCCGCCCGCATCACCAGCACCGCGTCCGACGCGCCAGCGATGAGCCGGTTGCGCCGGGGGAAGGTCGTCGTGCTCGCCCGGACTCCGGGCGGCAGCTCGCTGAAGTACACCCCTCCCCGCTCGAGGAAGTGGGGCAGCATCCGGGCCTGGGCGGGGTCCAACGCGTCCAGCGCGGAGCCCAGGAAGGCCCACGTCTCCGCGCCCACGTCCAGGGCGCCCCAGTGGCAGGCGCGGTCCACGCCCTCCGCCGCGCCCGACACCACCCCCACCCCGGCCTCCGCCACCTTCCGGGCGAAGGTGCGCGCGAACGGCAGGAAGCCCTGATCCGGATGACGGCTGCCCACCATCGCCAGCCTGCGCCGGGGCGGCCCCGGGTTGCCCAGATGGAACAGCAGCGGAGGCGCGTCCTCCACCCCCACCAGCCGGGAGGGATAGGCCGGCGAGCCCGCGAAGGCCACCTGGAGCCCCGTCCGGGCACAGGCCTCTTCCGTCCGGGACGCCAGGGCGTCCAGCGATGCGACGGCGGCCAGTCGCTGACGGACGGTCGCGGGCACCGGGACATCCGCCACCCAGTCCCGCACGGGAGTGGACGCGAGCCGGGACAGCGCCCCACCGGAGAACGCGCGCACAGCGTCCAACGTCCGGGGCCCCAGGCCAGCAATGGCCCAGAGCGCCAGGGTGGCGCGCTGCTCGTCCCAGTGTAGGTGCGTATCCGTGTTTGTGTCCGCCATGCCATCCCCCGCCTGTTTCCCACCTATATAGAGGTGGTCCCGGGAGGGGCGTGACACATAACACCGGTTCTTCGAGGGTCAAGCGACCCGCCCTTCCCGGGCGGGTCGGAATGCAGCATTCCTGCCGATCGCCGCCTTCGTTCAGCGGCTGGCGGTGGGCGTTCCGTCCTTGCGCATGGTGGCGCGGTCGCCGGCGGAGACCTCCACCATGGAGCGGGTCATCAGGCAGTTGGAGGTGCGCTCACGCACTTCGGTGACCATGCACTGGGCCACGGCCTCCCAGGGGTAGGTCTTCTGGCCCTTGCCCGCGTCGCCCATCTTGTAGTCGCTGCGGCCGAGCACATCCAGGCTGGGGTCGCCCCGGCGCTCGATGGTGAAGGTGTTGCCCACCTGCACGCCGTCCGCGGTGCCGCGGTCCACGACGACGAAGTTGTGCTCGCCCAGCAGCGTCTGGCCCGGCGTCATCGGCGTGAGCACGAAGCCGGGGATCTCCTTGCTGTTGGGCTTGGGGGAGATGCGCTCCGACAGCTTCTCGCTGGAGGGGCCCACCAGGTCGCCGCGGGAGATGGGGTCCCACGTCTCCATGATGCGCGCGGTGACCACGTCGTTGTTGATGGCGACGACCTGCACCGTGCCCAGGAGCTCCGTGAGGTAGCCCGTGCGCGCGTTCGTCACCGGGTGCTTCACCTCTTCCACGGTGTGGAAGATGACGTAGCGGTCGCCAATCTTGGCGGCGCCGCGCTTCTTGAAGCGCAGGTAGACCTTCTCCGGAGCGGAGAGCATCAGCGCCTCGGAGGTCGAGCCCTCGATGCGGCCCGCCTCGTCCAGCTCGCGCGTCGTCACGAAGCCCTTGGTCGTCACCGGGCTGGACTTGGCCGGGTCGTAGCCGATCTTCCCGACCACCGACACCAGGCTGCCGCCGCTCACGTCCGCGGGCGCCGTCACGTCGTCGGAGGGCAGGTCCCCGCCTTCCACGCGCGCGGGCACTTCCTCACCCCCCGGGAAGAACTTCACGTTGTTGCCCGGGTAGATCCAGTGCGGGTTGGCGATCTGCGGGTTGTAGGACCAGACCTTGGGCCAGTACCAGGGGCTGCCCAGGTAGCGCTGGGACAGGTCCCACAGCGTGTCGCCCGTCTCCACCGTGTGCACCTGGCCGGGCGCGCTCTCACGGCCCTGCGCGGCGCCGGGGGGCAGCGTGACGGAGGTGGGGCGCTGCTCCACGTCGTCGGAGATGTCCTGCCCTTCCGTCTCGGCGGACGGCTGGGGCTCCTCCTCCTGCGCGTCCTGGGCGAAAGCCGTCCATGCCGGCGCGACGGTGAGGGGCACGAGCAGGGTGGCGAGGATCCGGGAGCGCATCGGACGACGTCCTTTCACAAAAAGGGCTTACGGCGAGAGCGCGGCGAGCCGCTGCTCCGCCTGCGTGGCGGCGGCCGTCCCCGGGAACTGGGTGACGACGCGGGTATAGAGGGCTCGGGCATCCACGGCCTGGTTCAGCCGCACCCGGCACTCCGCGAGCCGGAGCATGCCGTCCTGGACGGCATCCCCAGCGGGGTAGTTCTTGATGAGCTTCTCGAACGTCTTGGCCGCGCCGGCCGCGTCCTTGAGCCCCATCTGGCCCAGGCCGCTGAAGTACAGGGCGTTGTCGGCGCGGGGGTGGCGAGGGTTCTCCGCCGCGAAGCGCGTGAGCGTCTCCACGCCGCCTTCCACGTTGCCGGTGCGCAGCATGGCCACCGCGCGCTCGTATTCGGCGTCGAGGATGTCCGGGTCCTTCTCCGGCGGCTCCATGCGAGCGGCCGTGGTGGAGCCCATCGAGCCCACCGAGCCCGTCCCCGACGAGCCCTCCACCGGAGAGATGAACATCTCCATCTGGTCCGTGTCCGGCTCCATCACCGCCACCGCCGTGTTGATGCGCGGCGCGGGTTCCTTCTTCGGCTTGAGCCGGACCACCGTCAGCTCCGCCGGCGCCAGGCTCAGCGACTCGCCCGCCTCCGGCGAGGCGGCCTCCGGCTTCGAGCTCGCGGTGGCCTTCGGGGACGCTGCGGCGGGGGCCGGGGCGGCGGTGCGGGCTCGCGAGACGGCGTCGCGGTTCTCCAACCGCTCCAGGCGCTCCAGCAGCGACGCCTGGGATGCGCGCAGCGTGCGCACCTCCGCCTCCAGCCGGCCCACTTCCGTCTGCGAAGCAGCGGTGGTGGCGCAGGCGGTCGGCGCGGACAGCGCGACAGCGGCAAACAGGCGGAAGAGGAAGGGACGCACCGGCACGAGCCTGGACGGAGGGAATTCCAGGTCGAGGATAGGAAGGCCGGTCGGAGACCGTCAAGAAAACGACCCCGGCGGGCCTCCGCTAGAAGCGGTGCAGCACGTAGTTGAGGTGACGCCCGGTGCGCCCCGCGTCCCGGCGGTGGGAGAAGAACCGGTCCGGATCACACGCCGTACAGGCCTGTAGCACGTCCACGTGCTCCGGCTTCAGGCCCGCCTTCAGGAGGGACGCCTTCACTGCGAGTGGCAGGTCCAGGTGCGGCTTGTCCCCCGCCCGGACGACCTCCGGGCCGAAGCGCGCTCGGAAGCGGTCGCCCAGCTCCGGGGACACTTCGTAGCAGCACGCCTGGATGCAGGGGCCCACCGCCGCCAGCAGGTCCTCCGGCCGGCTGCCCCGCGCCACCAGCGCCTCCACCGTGCGGGCGCTGATCTCCAGGTCCGTGCCCTTCCATCCGGAGTGCACCGCCGCCACGCGCCTGGCTCGCGGGTCCACGATCAGCACCGGCACGCAGTCCGCGGTGCCCACCGCCACCCAACTGCCCTCCCCTTCCGTCCAGAGCGCGTCCGCTTCGCCCAGCGTCGGGCGCAGCAAGTCGTCGGGTTCGCCGCGCGCCTCCAGCACCGTGTCGCCGTGCACCTGCGACACCCGGCAGAGCGCGCCCAGACGCGCGCCCGCGGCCTGGGCCAGCCGGCGGTGGTTCTCCTCCACCCGGGGGCGCTCGTCGTTCACGGAGAAGCCCAGGTTCAGCGACGCGTAGGGCCCTTCGGACACCCCACCCGCGCGCGTGGCGAAGCCATGGGGCACCGGCAGCAGCGCGGATGTGAGGAACACGGGCAGGGTCATGGGCGGATTTCCTATCACCGGGCTCGGTTTTCGGGAGTGCGCCCACCGTGTCACGGGTACAGCCCGTGAAAACAGGAAACCGCCGAGGACCCACACCCCCATTTCAATATTTCGACACCGGTACGTTTGACAGGGCGTGTCATGCCCCTGACAATTTTCAACACTCCGTCACTCGCGGACAGAACGCGAATGCACGAAGCACACTGCGCCCCGCACATGGCCCTCGGTTCCGAGACGATTGGCAGGAAGCTCTTGTGGAGCATCGCGCTGCCCGGGTTGGTGGTGGCGCTCCTGGGCGTGGGCCACTTCTCGCGCGAAGCGCGACAAGCGGTGCGGGAAGGCACGCACCTGGAGGGCCTCGCACTGGCGGAGGCCGTCGCCTCCACGTTCACGCTGCCGCAGGTGCCGGGCGCGGCTCCCCATGGCGCGGTGGCGGAGGTGCTGTCGTCGGACACGCGGCTCTTCCGCTCCGTGGAGGACCTGCGGGTCCTGACGCCGGACGGGCGCATCCGGTGGAGCCGGCGGCCGGCCGAGCAGGGCCACCCGCACCCGGAGGCCGCGCGGCTGTCCGCGACGGGTCCGGAGACGGCGCGCTCCAGCGACCACGGCACGGAGGTGGTGCGGCCCCTGGGCGGTCCGGAGTGCTCCGGCTGTCACACCGGCGAGGCCGCGCAGCGCATGGGCGTACTGCAGGTGCGCATGGGCGAGCCCGCGCTGACCCGCCAGCTCCAGACGGTGTTCCAGGACGCGCTGGGCGCGATGGTGCTCTTCGTGGGCATCCTGGGGCTCGTCACCTGGCTGTCGCTGCGCTTCGTGCTCACCGCGCCGCTCAAGCGGCTGAGCGAGGCCATGGGCCGCGCGGCGGACGGCGACCTGCTGGTGCGCGCGGAGGCCCGGGGCACGGATGAGATTTCCCGGCTGGGCGCGGCCTTCAACCAGATGCTCGCGCGGCTCACCTCCATGAAGGTGGAGGAGATCGACACGCACCGCGACCTTCAGCTGGTGAAGGAGAAGCTGGCGCTGAAGGACGAGCTGGAGGAGCGCCTGACGGAGCTGTCGCTGCTGTTCGACGTGGCCCGTTCGCTCAACACCACGCTGGAGCTGGACGAGCTCCTGTCGCGCATCACCCGCATGGTGGTGGAGCGCCTGCACATCCCGGACTTCTCCATCATGCTCCTCAACGAGGAGGGCCTGCTGGAGGTGAAGCACGCGTGGCCGCGGGGCCGGGGCCTGGAGGGCCACACCTTCGCCATGGGCGAGGGCGCGTGCGGCCGGGCTGCCCAGGCGCGCAAGGCGGTGTACCTGCCGGACCTCACGGACAGCACCAGCGTCTTCGCGCGGCGCGGGCTGCGCGGCGGCTCGGAGCAGGGCTCGCTGCTGGCGGTGCCCATGGTGCACGCGGACACGCTCCTGGGCGTCATCAACTTCCAGCGCCCGGAGACGGCGAGCATCTCCGCGGAGGAGATCGAGCTCTTCACCGCGGTGGCGGATCAGGCCGCGACGGCGGTGACGAACGCGCGCCTGCACGCGGAGACGGTGAAGCTCACGCTGACGGACGCGCTCACGGGCGTGCCCAACCGCCGCCACCTCTTCCAGCGCCTGGACCTGGAGCTGGCGCGGGCCCAGCGCTTCGGCGTGCCGATGGCGCTGCTGATGGTGGACGTGGACCACTTCAAGCGGCTCAACGACCTGGCCGGGCACCGCGCCGGGGACGAGACGCTGCGCCGGGTCTCCGACGTGCTCCGGACCCGCGCGCGCAAGGTGGACACGCTGGGACGCTACGGCGGCGAGGAATTCGTGCTGCTGCTGCCGCAGGTGTCCAAGGCCACGGCGGTGGAGGTGGCGGAGACGCTGCGCCGCGCGGTGGCGGACTCCGTCACGCTCAGCCGTCCGGGGCTGCCCGGGGGGCATGTCACGGTGTCCATCGGCGTCTCGCACTTCCCCACGGACGCGACGGCGCAGGACACGCTGGTGGACTGCGCGGACTCGGCGCTCTATTGCAGCAAGCGGACGGGCCGCAACCGCGTGACGGCGTTCGAGCCCGGCATGGAGGTCCACCCCGGCCGCGAGCGCAGCATCAACGCGCCGCCCGCGGACGCGCCGTCCACTCCGCCCGCGCCCTCCGGCATCGCGAAGGCCTGAGCGCGGGGCCTCAAGGCGCCCTGCCCCGCTCCTCCGAGCCGGGGCCTACCGCCGCACGAGCGTGCGGACCACGGGGAGCATCAGGTCCGCCCACTCCTCGTAGCCCTCCGCGGACGGGTGGAAGCCATCCGAGCAGAAGAAGTCCGGGCGCCGGGGGATCATCTCCCGGCTGGCGGTGTAGAGGTCCACCAGGTGGAGCCCGTGTGAGCGGGCCACGGAGGCGATGGCGTCGTTGAACGGCTCGATGCGCCCTTCGTACAGCGCGCTGGGCACCATCTTCGCCACCGGCGCGAGCGCCATGTCCGCCAGGTTCACCACCACCATGGACGCGCCGGTCTGCTTCAGCCGCCGGGCGATGCGGTCCAGGTCGTCCTCGAACTCCGCCACCTCGGTGCCGCGCCAGATGTCGTTGGTGCCCACGCCCAGGGTGATGAGCGTGGGCTGCAACGCGATGACGCGCTTGAGGGCGTTGTTGACGATGTCGCGCACGCGCGCACCGCTCTGCCCCAGGTTGCTATGGCCCACGGGGAGGCCGTCCTTCCGGAGGCGGGAGGCGAGCCGGTCGGGATAGCCCCCGCCCTGCGACGCCCCCACCCCCACCGCCGTGCTGTCACCCAACGAGACGTAGTTGACGCTCATCCCCAGCTCAAGGCACGGTCAGCGCGCGCAGCAGGCGTCCGCCGCCGGGACCGGCCACGCGCAGCAGCAGCGTGCTGCCCTTGGGCGCGGCGCGGATGGCCGCGGCCAGCTCCTTCGCGCTCGCGATGGGCTTCTTGTTCGCCTCCACCACCAGCATGCCCGGCGTCAGCTGCGCGCGGTCCGCGGGCGAGCCCGGGACGATGTCGGTGATCAGCGCTCCGGCGCGCTCGGTGAAGCCCGCCTGGGACGCCGTGCGGGCATCCAGGTCCTGTAGGGACACGCCCACGCGGCGCGAGCTGTCCTGCTCGTCGGTGGCCCCCGGCTTCTTCTTGGACAGGCCCTCCAGGTCCGGCCGGGTGCCCATCGTCACCTTGACGTCCTGCTTCTTGCCGTCGCGGTAGAGGGTCAGCGTCGCGACAGAGTTGGGCTTCTTGAGCGCCACGGTGCGGGTGAGCTCGCTGTCGGAGCGCACCTGCTTGCCGTCCACGGCCACCACCACGTCGTCCGGCTTGAGCCCGGCCTTCGCCGCCGGGGAGTCGGGGGTGATCTGCGTGAGGATGGCGCCCTCGCTCACCGACAGCTTCAGCGCCTGGCCCAGCTCACGCGTGAGGGGCTGGATGCCCACGCCCAGCCAGCCGCGCGTGACGGAGCCCTCCTTCTCCAGCTGCGGCAGCAGCGCCTTGATGAGGTTGCTGGGCACGGAGAAGCCGATGCCCGTGCCGCCGCCGACGATGGCGGTGTTGATGCCCACCACCTCGCCCTTCATGTTGAAGAGCGGGCCGCCGGAGTTGCCGGGGTTGATGGCCGCGTCCGTCTGCAGGAAGTCGTCGTAGACGCTGGCGCCGATTTCACGGGCGCGCGCGGACAGGATGCCCACGCTCACGCTGGAGGCCAGGCCGAACGGGTTGCCGATGGCCAGCACCCAGTCGCCCACGCGCACGGCGTCGGAGTCGCCCAGCTTCACGGAGGGGAGCTGATCCACCTTCTCCTTGATCTTCACCACGGCCACGTCGGTGAGCGGGTCGCGGCCCACCACCTCGCCCGTGAACGAACGGCCGTCGTCCAGGCGGATGGTGATGGTGACCGCGTCCTCGATGACGTGGTTGTTGGTGAGCACCAGTCCCTTGGGGTCGATGATGAAGCCGGACCCGGCGCCCTGGCGGATCTGCTCGCGCTCACTGCGTCCGCCGCGGCCCCGCCCGTTGCCTCCGAAGAACCGGTCGAAGAGCGGGTTGTTCTCCATGCCCTCGGGCACTTCCGGACGGGCCTGCACGTCCACGTTCACCACGGCGGACTTCACCGACTCCACCAGGGGCGCCAGCGAGGCCAGCGACTGGGCCTCACGCGTGGCGGGCTGGAGGTTGCCGGCCTGACCGGTGACCGCCGGCTGCGTCTGGGGCGCGGGCGGCTTGGGAGCAGGAGCCTGCGCGAGGGCGAGCGTGGGTGATGCCAGCACCAGCACGGCGGCCACGAGCTTGCGACGGAACGAAGGGAGCGTGTGGGTCATGGATTTCCTCAACCTAAAGCGGAAACGAAGCCCCGCAACCGGAACGACAGTGTCCGGTGACGGAAGGTGAACCCCCAGCCCGGCCGCCTGTTCCCGGACCGCTCAACCGGGCCGGTAGACGCGGTAGTCCAGCTCGGGGAACAGGTTGTTGCGGCCTTCGACATGGGACAGCCACGACTCGTCGACGGTTCCGGCGCGCACCTGGTCGTGCAGGCGCAGGAAGCGCTGCAGGTGCTCCTTCGTGCGGCGCACGGCGTAGTCCACCATGGTGCCGGTCTTCATGATGAAGGCCCAGTCGGAGGCCTGCGCCAGCAGCAGCTCGCGCGCGGCCTGGTTCAGCGCCCGGCGCTTGAGGGACGACGCGTCCGGGAAGTCCCGGGCCAGCTCCACCATCTGCCGCGCGGCGTGGTTCAAGTGCCGGTAGATCCAGTCGTTGGTCCCGTCCAGCCACATGTTCGCGTAGCCGCCCGCACCCCAGGAGGACAGGGGCGGCGTGGCCACCTGGTTCTCCGGGTGCTCGCGCAGGTCGTCCAGCGGGCTGATGAGCGTGAAGCGGCTGGGGTTGCGCGCGGCCTGGCGGATGAGGGCGTCGATGAAGTGGGGACCCTCGAACCACCAGTGGCCGAAGAGCTCCGCGTCATAGGGCGCGACGACCACGGGCTTGCGGCCGCCCATGCGCGACGCGAGGTATTCGAACTGGCGCTCGCGGTTGAAGAGGAAGTTGCCCGCGTGGACCCAGGCGCGCTCGCGGGCGGCGGCCGGGTCGTAGGGCTGCTTGTCGTTCGTCTTGCCGGTGATGCGGAAGTACTTGAAGCCGGTGTTCTTGCGGTCGCCGGTGGGCTGGATGAAGGGCCGGATGTAGTCCAGGTCCAGGTCCCAGCCGATGTCCCGGTAGAACTCGCGGTAGACGGGGTCACCGGGGTAGCCGTGCTCGGTGCTCCAGACCTGCTGGCTGCTCTCCGGGTCGCGCGCGAAGGCGGCCACGCCGGGCTCGGTGAAGATGGGCGCGTAGGGGCCGTGCAGCGGGCGGGGCGTGGCGTCCGTGAGCGCGTGCGTGTCCGCGAAGAAGTAGCGGATGCGCTCGGCGGAGAGGATGCGCTCCAGGCCCGGGTAGTAGCCGCACTCGGCCAGCCAGATGCCGGCGGGGTCGCGGCCGAAGTTCTGGCGGTAGTGGTTCGCCGCCACCGTCACCTGCGCGCGCACGGCCTCCGGCGTCTGCTGCATGAGCGGCAGGAAGCCGTGGGTCGCGTTGCAGGTGAGGATGTCCAGGTGGCCGGAGTCCTGGAGCCTGCGGAACGCGGCCACCAGGTCGCGCCGGTAGTGGTTGTGGTACGCGAGCCGCAGCGATTCGAAGTGGTCGCGGTGGAAGACGGCCAGCGGGTGGAAGGTGGGGTCGTCCCGGGTGCGGTGCACCTCGCGGGCGCCCAGCTCGCAGAGCGAATCCAGCCGCCGGGCATAGCGCTCCCGCAGCAGGTCGTCGTTGAGCATCGACACGAGCGTGGGCGAGAGTGTCATCGTCACCCGGAAGGGGACGCGGTCCTCGACCAGTCTGTCGAACACGCGAAGCAGCGGCAGGTACGTCTCGGAGATGGCTTCGTAGAGCCAGTCCTCTTCGAGGAAGTCTTCGTACTCGGGGTGGCGGACGAACGGCAGGTGCGCGTGAAGGACCAGCGCGAGGGAGCCCAGGCTCATAGGTCGGTCGGAGAGGCCGTGCGGGTTCACTTCCGTCCACGGCGCGAGGGCCGGGACTTGGCGGAGGACTTGGAGCCCGAGGGCTTGGGCTCCGGTGGTTTCTGGGCCGCCTTCGGAGGCGCGGCGGGTGGGGACTTCACGGCGTCCGCCTTCGCGGGCGGAGTGCTCGGAGCCTCGGCCTTCGTGGAGGCAGGGCTCGGAGCCGCGGGGCCTTCCACCTTCGCGGGCGAGGGGCTCGCGGGCACGGCGGCCGGTGCGGCCCGTCGCGAGGTCTCGGCGGCCTCACGGGCCCTGTCGAGGGCACGCTGTTCGGACGCGGACGGACCCCGCGACACGCTCAAGGCCCACGGGTCCGTGGGAGGCTCGGGCTCCGTGGGCCGCCACGAATCCGTGGAGGCTGCTTCCTGTGCTGATGGACCCGAGGGGAACGAACCCTCGGCCTCCACCGGAGCCGATGTCGCGGCGGGACGCGTAGACGAGAGGTCCCGCGCTTCGAGCACGTCCCCCCGTGAACGCGGTGACTCCGGGGACCAGGCATCCGAGCCCCCGGCCGCACGCGACGCGCCGGGCTGATCCGATGCGCCCGTCGCGCGATCCGCGGAGAGGTAGCGCTGATCCGAAGCCCCTGCCGCCCGAGGCACCGTCAGGTATTGCTGATCCGACGCGCCCGCCGCGCGATCCACGGACAGGTAGCGCTGATCCGAAGCGCCCGCTGCACGTGGCACGGTGAGGTACTGCTGGTCCGACGCGCCCGTCGCGCGATCCACGGACAGATAGCGTTGGTCCGAAGCCCCAGCCGCGCGAGGCACGGTCAGATACCGCTGATCCGAAGCGCCCGCGGCACGAGGCACGCTCAAGTACTGCTGGTCCGCAGTCCCCGGCGCACGTGGCACCCCTACAGTCCCCTGCCCTCCCGCCACGTACCGCTGGTCCGAAGCGCCCGGTGCACGCGGCACCTCCAGATAGCGGTACTCCGAAACACCGCCCGGCAGCAGCGCCTGCCCGTACCGCTGATCCGAAGCGGCCGGCGCGCGCGGCACCTCCAGGTACGGAGTGCCCACCACGTCTCCACCGTACCGCTGATCCGAAGCACCCGGTGCGCGCGGGACTTCCAGATACGGAGACGCCACGTCGTAGCGCTGGTCCGAAGCGCCCGGAGCCAGCTCCACGGCCAGATAGCGCTGATCCGACGCCCCGGGAGCGCGAGACGGGGCCAGCACCGCGCCCTCACCGAGCGTCGCCTCCCCTACGCGCGAATACTGCTGGTCCGACGCCCCCGGCGCGCGCGGCGCGCTCTCCAGATACGTCTCTTCCGCGTAGCGCTGGTCCGAAGCCCCAGGGACGCGCGGCGCATCGACATAGGCCTCGGTGCGCTCGCGGTGGACCTCCGGCACGTCCACCACTCCGGCGCTCCCCGGCAACTGCACCCGGCGCCAGGTGACGTATTCGCGCTCCTCCACCCGAGGGACTCGCGCGGACGCCGCCGTGGGGACGGCTTCGCGCGACCGGTCCACCACCGGCGGAGGCGGCATGCGCAGGAACCGGATGGACGTGTCCGCCGACGGCCCCGCGGGCGGCAGCGTGGCCCGATTGGACGAATGTCCAATGCGGCGCGACCGCCCATCCGAACCGACGAAGTGCGCCTCCACCCGGTACGTGCGCCCGGGCGTCATGCCCTGCAGATAGAAGCTGCGCGACTCCAGCGCGAAGTCCACCTCGCGCGACACGCCCTCGCCATCGAACACCTTCATCACCGCGCGCGGCGCCGGCAGGTCGTCCAGCGCCCGGCTCCGGCTCGCGTCGCTGAAGTCCCAGAAGACGAAGAGCGTGTGCGGATCCCTCGCGAGCAGCACCATCGCGTCGTCCTGGTAGTCCAGGGGCAGCATGGCTAGGTGCTCGTTCCGCTCGGGCGACGCGTCCGCCGGAGGAAGGCGCGGCGCCTGCTCCTCCAGAAGGTGATGGCGGCGCGCCTCCTTCTCCCCCGCCATCTTCGTCACGAAGAACCCCTCCACCAGGGGCTCGGCGGCATGCGGCGGCTCGCTCGCGGGCGAGGGCTTCGCGGCGGCGGGCAGGTCCCCCTTGGGAGAGCTCGACGGGCGCGGCGTGGGTGCTTCCGGCGCCAGGGGCACCGTGTCCTCGTCGTCCGGGTCGCGGCGATCCTTCACTCGGGCGGGGAACGTCACCACGCGCGCGGGCCGCGTCTTGGGGCCGCCGCTGGGCTCCGTGATGGGCTCCTCGGAAAGTTCTCGTGCCTGCGGCGCGGCGGTGCTTTCGGGGGGAGGCAGGGGCACGGACTCGGACGTCGGGCCCTTGGCGGAGCGGGAATCCGCCGGGCCGGAATCCAGGGCCCGCTCCTCGCCGCCCACGTCACCCGAGCCGCGCCGGGACGTCGTCAGGCCGGCCATGCGCGCGAGCCGCCCCAGGGCGGGAATGCGCTCGGCCAGCGAGGTGACCAGCTCCCGCCCGCGGGACGCGCCAGCTCCCTCCCGGAGGTATTTCCGGGCCAGCTGCCGCAGGTAGCTCACGGTGACGCCCTTCCGCTCATCCATGGACACCTCGCCTCGTTATGACGCGGCATACAGGGGGTCAACGCATCCGTCACGGGATGTGTTGTTCCGCCGACCCCCTTCTTCATCCGTCACGCCCGATGACACCTCACCCCGGTCCAAGTATCCTGCGACCGCTTGAGCGACCTGCCCAGACTTCTCCTGTGCAGCTTTGACGTCATCCCCGGCCCGTCTGGCTCCTCACGCCGACTGACCGAGTATCTGAAGGCGTTGCCTGATCGCTTCTCCGTGGTGGTGCTGTCGGCGAAGACGCCCGACCACTCCCATATCGAGAAGTACCAGGGCGCCCGGCTGCTCCGCGTCCCGGTAGGCTCCGGGGACCTGGCGTCGCGCATCCAGTCCTTTGAACGGGCCGTGCGCCGCCAGCTCGAAAGCGAGGACTACGCCCTCGCCCACTTCACGGACCCCTTCGGCGGGTACGCGCTGTGCGAGCTGAAGGCGGACTACGGCTACCGCCTCATCTATGAGGCGCAGACGTTCCCGTCCCAGGAGCTGCGCTACACCCATCCCCAGACGGACGGCGACCGCCGCTTCCTGTCGAAGATCCGCCGCCAGGAGCTGTTCTGCCTGATGAACGCGGACCTCGTCGTCACCGGCTCGCAGACGACGCGCGCGTTCATCCAGGGGCTGGGCGCGGCGGAGGACCAGCTGCGCACGATTCGCGCGCCCGTGGACCTGAAGCCGTACGACCCGGAGGTGCTCGGCGCCCCGGACGGTTCGCCCCTTAGAATGATGTACCTGGGCAGCCACGTGGGTTGGCAGGGCCTGCCCACCCTCTTGCGCGCCACCGCGCTCGCGGCCCAGCAGGTGGACGTGCGCCTGACGCTGGTGGGTGCGCACCATCCGGACTGGAAGCCCCACCTGGAGGACCTGGTCAACGACCTGGGCATCAAGGAGAAGGTCGACTTCCAGCCGCCTGTCGCGCACGACGATCTGGTGAAGGTGCTGGCGCTGGCGGACGTGGGCGTGCTGCCGCTGGACGACTCGGAGCGCAACCGGCTCCAGGGCGGACCGCTGGCCAAGGTCTCTGAGTACCTGGCCGCCGGCCGGCCGGTCATCGCCGCGGACCTGCCCGTCACCCGCGAGCTGATTCCGAAGGACGCGGCCATCTTCTTCCCTCCGGGCGACGCCCGCGCCCTCTCCGAGCGCATCCTGGACCTGGCGCGCGACGTGCCCCGCCGCGTGGCGCTGGGCAAGGCCGGGCGCGCGTTCGCGGAGAAGGTGCTGGACGCGGGCCTCATCCGGGGCCAGCTGCTGGACCTTTACGACTCGCTGCTGGAGAAGCGCGGCCACATCCCGGTCGAAGCCGCCAGCGAGCCGCCCGACGTCACGATGACGGGCACGCCCACGAACCGGCTCGCGAGCCTGGGCATGCCGGAGGCGTCCCAGCCCGCGCCGGCGCCCAAGCCGCCCGCGAAGCCCGCCGCCCAGGCCGGGTCCGACGAAGCCGACCCGCCCCCCGCGAAGGATGGCGCGGAGGACGCGCCCGTGGTGATGGGCATGGCCCTGGACGACGGGATGGACACCCGGCTGGTCAAGACCGAGCCGGACATGCGGCCGGACGAAGTGCCCATGGTCATGGGCCTGCCGCTGCGCGAGTCCGCCATGGCCGCTCCGGCCCCCGCGAGCAGGGAAGCCACTCCGCCTCCGGAGCCCGCGGCCAAGACGACCGACGACACCGCGAAGACGACGCTCCCCTCCGCCCCCGCGAAGGACCCGGAGCCGGAACCGCTGGGAGGCCGTGGCGCGGAGCCGCCTCCGCCCACGGAGATGGTGACGAGTCCGCTGGTGAAGGCCCTCGGCTTGAAGGAGGTCAGCGGGGACGACGCCGGGGATTCGGACGAGGAGTCCCGAGCCTCCGAGGATGGCTCCTCCGGAGCGACGGCGGTGGTGCGCCGGCCGGTGGAAGTGGACGAAGACGACACGAGCACGCCGGCCCCCACGCCCGTCGTGCGCAGGCCCGCCTCCGAGGATGAGGCCCCCGCGCCCACGCCCGTCGTGCGCAGGCCCGCCTCCGAGGATGAGGCCCCCGCGCCCACGCCCGTCGTGCGTCGGCCCCTGCCGGAAGACGAACCTCCCGCGGCCACGCCCATCGTGCGCCGTCCCACCTCCCTCACGGAGGACGACGAGCGCGCGCCCACGCCCGTCGTGCGCCGGGCCGGGGTCATGCGTGAGGAGGAAGAGGCCCCCGCGCCCACGCCCATCGTGCCCATGCGCTCGTTGCTGACCGGGGCGCGAAGCACGGGCGCCGGCCGTGCACAGCGGCCGCAGGACTCCGCTCCCTCCGAACCCCCGCGTCTCTTCCCCACTCACTCTCCCATGGCCGACGCGGACAAACCGCCCATCCGTGGCGGCCTCGCCGCGGATCCAGGCCGGCCCGCCTCCCGCCCTCCGGTGCTCGCGGAGTCCGACAAGCCGCCCATCCGCGGAGGCTCCGTCTCCGATGCGGACCGCCCGCCGCAGCTGCCGCCCCGCGCCGCCGCGCCGCCGCCTGTTCCGCGCCAGGGACCGCCCCGGCTGATCCCCACGCCGCCCGTGCTGAAGCCCTCCGTGTCACCCGACGACGAGCCGGAGGAGATCGCCGCCGACGAGGCCCAGTCCCTGGACGACGACGCCGGGAACACGCCCGCCAACGCCAGCGCGGCGCTGGACGAGGCGGAGGAGATCGCCGCCGACGAGGTCCACGACGCGGACTCGCTCGACGTGGAGGCCGCGGACGCCGAGGAGGCCGTGGATGAAGGGCCTCCGCCCGCGCCGCCCGACTCCACCCTCAACCCGTGGTTCGCCCAGCTCGCGCACGGGTACTGTCCCCCCGAGGGCGCCCGCTTCGCCCGGCCCACCCCGCCCACCAACTTCCCGGGGCGGGATCCGGAAGCAGGCGCGTCCCCCGGGTCGGTCCCGCCTGTCGGGCAGGGAGCGGTTCGCGGCAAGAACTCGTGAGGCAGCCGACCGAGCGCTGCTCGGAAACTTCCCAAGCCTTGCGCCCGCCCGATAGGATGTGGCGGTTTTCACTGCACTTTTTGCTGGGTGAAGGGCTTCATGGAGCGTCGCGTCCTCATCGTCGAAAGCCAGAACGACTTCGCACTCAGCATGGCCTCCGTGCTCAAGAGCGCGGGCTACAACACGGCCATGGCCACCACTGCGTCAGATGCGCAGCGGGAATTGGAGAAGCGCCGACCGGACCTCGTCGTCGTGCGCGCGGAGCTGCCGGACCAGTCCGGCTTCGCCCTCTGTGGGCAGATCAAGAAGGGCAAGTGGGGCCAGAACCTGAAGGTCCTCCTGCTCTCCTCCGACTCCGGCGTGGAGGGCCTGAACAAACACCGTGAGACGCCGGCCGCCGCGGACGGCTACCTCGTCATCCCGTTCGAAATGGGCGAGCTCGCCTCCATGAGCGCGGGCATCGTGCCGCCCGGCTCCGACGACTCGGACGCGGACCTGGACGCCGCGCTGTCCGGCGCCCCGCGGGAAGCCCCGCCGCCCATGCCGGGCGTGCGCACGGGCGCCCCGCCCAAGCTGCCCAAGCGCGAGCGCCGCAGCGCCATGACGGACGACGACAAGGCCTTCATGGACCGGGCCTTCTCGTCCATCGCGGACCGCAAGGCGGAGCTGCTGGCGGAATCGCGTCAGCTCAAGCGCCCGCCCCCGCGCCGCGAGCTGATGGGCACGCCCGAGGGCAAGGTCCAGATCCTCCGGGATGAATTGAAGACGCGCGAAGCCCAGCTCGCGCGCCTGTCCGAAATCTGGAGCGTCCGCGAGCGCGAGCTGCTCTCCGTCGAGGACCGCCTCCACGAGAAGGACGTGGAGCTGCAGGGCCTGAAGATGCAGGTGGACGACCTGCTCAGGCGCTTCAACGACGCGCAGCAGTCCATCGTCCAGAAGGAGCGCGAGCACGGCGCCACCGTCGACGACCTGCTCCTCCAGAAGTTCTCCTCGGAGAAGGACCTCATCGAGGTCGTCGCCTCCAAGGAGAAGGACATCAACGTCCTGCGCAAGGAGGTCAACCTCCGCGACGAGGAGCTGGCCCGGCGCGGCGCGGACCTGGAGAGCTGGCGCAACGAGTTCGACAAGCTGGAGAAGCACCTCGGCGTCGTCACGCTGGAGTTCGAGGTCAAGGAGCAGAAGCTCCAGGACACCGTCCGCGCCAACGAGGCGGACATCCTCCAGCTGCGCGAGCGCGGCGATCAGTTCGAGTCCGAGCTGTCCCGCACCGTCAGCGAGCGCGACCAGCGCTACGCCGAACTGGACGGCGAGCTGCAGGCCCTCCAGGAGCGGCTGACGCAGACGGAGCAGGAGCGCGACGCCACCGTGCGCGGCCTGGAGGCCCGGTCCACCACGGCGGAGGAGCACGCCAGCCGCTCGGACGCGGAGATTGAGCGCCTCAACGCCGAGCGCGCCGCCCTGGAGCAGCGCCTCACGCAGCAGGTGGCGGACCTGGAGTCCGACATCGCGCGCGTCACCGGCGAGCGCGACCAACTCCGGCTGGACAAGGACGCCCTGGAGGCGGACCTCACGCAGCGCGTGGAGGAGCGGGACGGGAAGATCTCCGCGCTCGACCGCGAGCTGCAGGAGGCCATCGCCCGCAACGAGAACAGCGAGGCGGAGCTCAACGCCACCATCCAGCAGCACCGCGAGCGCATCGGTGAGCTGGAAGGCGAAGTCGAGGCCGTCAAGACGCACCTGGAGGACCGCGAGAATGAGCTGAACGCGGAGCTCCAGGCGCTGCAGCAGGCCAAGGACGCGCTGGAGCAGGACCTCACCAGCCAGCTGGAGGACCTGCGCGCGGCGAAGGACGCCCTGGAGGCGGACCTCAACGGTCAGATTCAAGCGCTCACCGAGCAACTGGACGCGTCCCAGCGCCAGGGTGAACAGCTCTCCGCGCGAGTGGCCTCGCTCGAGGACACCGTCGCCCAGCGCGACAGCACCATCGAGGGCCTGCAGACCGACGTCTCCGACCGCGACGCCCGCATCGCCGAGCTGACCGGCAACCTGGAGGCCACGAGCCAGCAGCTCTCCGAGACGCAGGGCACGCTCTCCAGCACGGAAGCCACCCTCGCGGAGACGCGCGGCGAGCTGGAGGCCACCAGCCAGCAGCTCTCCGAGACGCAGGGCACGCTCTCCAACACGGAGGCCACCCTCTCCGAGACGCGCGGCGAGCTGGAGGCCACCAGCCAGCAGCTCTCCGAGACGCAGACGCGCCTGGCGCAGACGGAGGAGACGCTCTCCACCACGCGCGGCGAGCTGGAGGCCACCAGCCAGACGCTGGCCACCACCGAGGCGACCCTCGCGGACACGCAGGGCACGCTGGCGCGCACGGAGGCCACGCTCGCCGACACGCAGGCGACCCTCTCCAGCACCGAAGGCTCGCTGGCGGAGACGCGCGGCGAGCTGGAGGCCACCAGCCAGACGCTGGCGGACACGCAGTCCAAGCTCGCGCAGACGGAGGAGACTCTCTCCACCACGCGTGGCGAGCTCGAAGCCACCAGCCAGACCCTCGCCGACACGCAGGCCACGCTCTCCAGCACGGAGGGCACGCTCTCCGAGACGCGCGGCGAGCTGGAGGCCACCAGCCAGACGCTGACGGAGACGCAGTCCAAGCTCGCGCAGACGGAAGGGACGCTCGCGTCCACCCAGGGCGAGCTGGAGGCCACCAGCCAGACGCTGGCCACCACCGAGGCGACGCTCGCCCAGACGCAGGACACGCTGGCGCGCACGGAAGGCACGCTCGCCGACACGCAGGCGACGCTGTCCAGCACGGAAGGCACGCTCGCGGAGACGCGCGGTGAGCTGGAGGCCACCAGCCAGACGCTGACGCAGACCCAGGACACCCTGGAGTCGACGCGCGCCGACCTGGCGAAGGTGACCTCGCACCGCGACGAACTGGACGCGGAGCTCAACGAGACGCGCGACATCCTGCAGGAGACCAACGGCCTCCTCGCCCGCACCACCGAGGAGCGCGACGCGCGCATCGCGGAGCTGGCGGCGCTCAACGCGGCGAAGGACGCGCTGGAGCAGGACCTCACCGGCCAGATTGGCCAGCTGCGCGCGGACCTGTCGGAGACGCAGGGGCTCTACGACGCGGAGCGCACCGCCCACGCGGCGCTCGCGGAGGAGACCACCGCGCGCATCAACGCCCTCACCGGCGAGCGCGACAACCTGTTCGCGGAGCTGAACGCCACGTCGCAGCAGCTGGCCGACACGCAGGGCCAGCTCGCCAGCACCCAGGACACACTGGCCCGCGAGGAGCAGACCCACGCGCAGTCCCGCCAGGCCGCCGCCAGCGCCCAGGCGGAGCTCACGCGCCAGCTCACCGAGGCCCAGGCCAACGGCGAGGACCTGGCCGAACAGCTCATCGTCACCAAGCACGAGCTGGGCACGCGCGTGTCGGAAGTCACGCAGCTGTCCTCCAAGCTCGCGCAGACGGAGGACGCGCGGCACGACCTGGAGGACCGCCTCCAGACGCTCACCCACGAGTCGCAGCGCCGTGAGGAGCTCCTCCAGAACGAGGTCGACACCAAGGGCAAGGAGCTGTCGGACACGCTCCGCAAGCTCACGCACGTGACGCAGGAGAAGATGCGTCAGGCGGAGGTGCTCAACCGCGAGGTCTCCACCCGCACGGAGCAGGTGAAGCAGCTGGAAGGCCAGCTGGAGCAGCAGGCCTCCGAGGCGAAGAAGCAGGCGGACGCGCTCAACCAGCAGGTCGCCAACGTCTCCGGCGAGCTGGACGGGGCGCGTAAGGCCATCGCCGACCGCGACGGACAGCTGCAGCAGGCCTCGCAGCAGCAGAAGAAGCTCACCAGCGAGCGCGACGGACTGGCCGGGCAGCTCCAGCAGGCCCAGGCCCAGGCGCAAACGCAGGCCCAGCAGGCCCAGGCCGCCGCCGCCGAGGCGAAGAAGCAGTCGGACGACCTGTCCGCGAAGCTCGCGAAGGCGGACCAGCGCATCGCCCAGCTCTCCCAGGAGGCCCAGAAGTTCGCCGCCGACACGGAGGCGAAGCTCAAGGACGCCCAGACCCAGCTGCAGACCCGCACCAAGAAGGCCCAGGACCTGGAGCTGGCGCTGGAGAACGCCCAGAGCACCCGCGCCCGCGCGGAGAAGGACCTCAACGCCCGCGTCGCCGCGGCGGAGACCAAGGCCAACGAGGCGGCCGCCAGGCTCGCCACGGCGCAGAAGGAGCGCAAGGACCTGGAGGCCCGTCAGGCCAAGGAGCTGGAGGACCTCAACACCAAGCAGAAGGCGGAGCTCGAGCGCCGCGAGGCCATCAAGGCGCAGGAAGTCGCCCGCCTCCAGACGTCCGTCCAGGAGAAGAGCAAGGCGCTCAAGGTCGCCGAGCTGGAGCTGGCCCGCTACAAGACCAAGGCCCCGGCCGCCGCCCCCGCCGCGAAGGCCGGCGCCAAGGCCACGGAGGAGGAGCACCTGGCCGCCACCGTCCAGGCGAACCCGGTCATCCCGGCCGCCGCCAAGCCCCCGGCCAAGGCCGCCGCCAAGCCCGCCGCGAAGAAGGCCGCTGCCGCGCCCACCCCCGTCCCCGTGGACGAGGAGGCCCCGGAGCGCACCATGGTGATGCAGCTGCCCACCGCCCCTGAAGCCGGCGAGGACGACTGGACGGCGCTCGTCGACGAGCTCGACAAGTAGCCCGCACCCCGGCCCTCCCCTCACCCGGGAGGGCCCACCGCCGGAAACCCGGCGGAAACGACAAGGGCCCGCGCACTCCATGGAGTGCCGGGCCCTTCGTCCATCTCAAGGCTGTCCCGCGACGGTTAAAGCGCCGTGGCCGCCTTCGCCTCACGGATGAGGTCCCGGAAGTGCAGCGCGCCCACCACGTCCCGCACCACCGACACCGGACGGCCCTCTTCCAGCGCCAGCGCCTGCGCCTGCCGCCACCGCTCCAGCAGCGTCCGCGTCGCGATGTACGCCAGCACGAGGGGGAAGCCCCCCGGCATCACCACCACCAACACCGCCATCGCCAGCTTCAGCCACGCCCACATGACCCGCGACCTCGTCGTCCTGAGATACGCCCGCATAGATGCACGGTGCATGCCCGCGGTGCGAAAATAATTACGCACCCTGATTCCGCAGGGTTACAGCTCCCAAGCTCCTCAAGAGTGCGGACGGCGCCCCCACAACCCTGGCATTTTTGCCGCAGTGGCCACGGAACCGTCGGTTAAGTTGACGGGTGTGAGCCCCCCCCAACTGACTTCGGAGATCCGCTCGTTCACCAGCGTGGAGGACGCGGCGCGTCGCCTGGAGGCGGTGGGCTACCTGTCGTCCCCCGAAATCGCCACGGCGGTGTTCCTCGCGGACCGGATGGGCAAACCCATCCTGGTGGAGGGCCCGGCCGGAGTGGGCAAGACGGAGCTGGCCAAGGCCCTGTCGCAGGCGCTGGACCGGACCTTCCTCCGGCTCCAGTGCTACGAGGGGCTGGACGAGGCCAAGGCCCTCTACGAGTGGGAGTACGCCAAGCAGCTGCTCTACACCCAGCTGCTCAAGGACAAGATTGGCGAGCTGACCCAGGGCACGTCCACGCTGGCGGAGGCCGCGGACCGGCTCGCTTCCGGGGACGCGGTGTTCTTCTCCGAGCGCTTCCTCCTCCCCCGCCCCATCCTCCAGGCCCAGCTGTCGGACACGCCCGCGCTGCTGCTGGTGGACGAAATCGACAAGGCGGATCCGGAGTTCGAGGCCTTCCTCCTGGAGGTCCTGTCGGACAACGCTGTCACGGTGCCGGAGCTGGGCACCATCCGCGCGAAGCATGTCCCGCGTGTCATCCTCACCAGCAACAACGCCCGCGAGCTGTCGGACGCGCTCAAGCGCCGCTGCCTGCACCTGCACATCGACTTCCCGGACCGCGAGCGCGAGCTGAGAATCGTCCGCTCGCGCCTGCCGGAGGTCCCCCAGGTGCTGGCCGAGCAGGTGGTGGAGGCCGTCGCCGCCATCCGCGCGCTGGATTTGAAGAAGGCCCCGTCCATCAGCGAGACACTGGACTGGGCGCAGAGCCTGACGCTGCTCAACGCGGAAGCGCTCAGCGCGGACGTCGTCGCCGCCACGCTCAACCTCGTCCTCAAATACGAGGGCGACATCGAGAAGGCCCGCGCCAACCTGCCCACCATCGCGCAGGCCTGACGCAGAGCGGCGCGCGGGAACGACCGCGGAACGCCGATCGTTGGCGTTTCACGCTTTGCGTCCCTATTGGGCCTGGGTACAAGTCCCTCAGCTGTCCCACCCCTAGCCCGAGAGGAACTTCCCGATGAGCTCGACCTCATCCACCGTGCTGCGCGCCGAACACATCTGGCTCGATGGGAAGCTGATGAAATGGGACGAGGGCAACGTGCACGTGATGACGCACGCCCTCCACTACGGCCTGGGCGTCTTCGAGGGCATCCGCGCCTACAGGACCCATGACGGCCGGCTCGCCGTCTTCCGGCTGCGCGAGCACATCCGCCGCATGATGGACTCCGCGCACATCATCATGCTGCAGATGCCCTACACCGAGGATGAACTGGTGGAGGCCACGCTGGAGCTGCTGCGCACCCAGAAGGCGCAGTTCGCCAACGGCGCGTACCTGCGCCCTGTCGCCTTCATGGGCGACGGCGCCATGGGCCTGGGCGCCGTGAACCCCACCCGCGTGGGCATCACCGCCTGGGACTGGGGCGCGTACCTGGGCGACAAGGGCATGAAGGAAGGCATCCGCGCCAAGGTCAGCTCGTTCACGCGCAACCACGTGAACGTGAACATGGTGCGCGGCAAGATTACCGGCCAGTACGTCAACTCCATCCTCGCCAAGCGCGAGGCGGTGATGGCCGGCTACGACGAGGCCATCCTCCTGGACATCAGCGGCTTCGTCGCGGAGGCCTCCGGGGAGAACATCTTCCTCGTGAACAAGAAGGGCATCATCAAGACGCCGCCCCTCTCCTCCCCCGTCCTGGACGGCATCACCCGCGACACGGTGCTCCGGCTGTTGCGCGACGCCGGCCACACCACCATCGAGGAGGTCACCGTCACCCGTGACGCCCTCTACATCTGCAACGAGGTCTTCTTCACCGGCACCGCCGCGGAGATCACCCCCGTGCGCGAGGTGGACAACCGGCAGATTGGCGACGGCAAGCCCGGCCCCATCAGCCGGTTCGTCCAGGACATGTACTTCCGCGTCGTGCGGGGCCAGGAAGCCCGCTATGCGGACTGGCTGACCTACGTTTGAGGACAGTCCAGCGGACGTGAAGTCCCGGCGGACGGGGGAATCGGGTAGAACCCGTACCCGATGCCTCCCGCCGGCTACGCGTACGAAGACAATCCCTTCAAGCTGGAGAACCCGTCCGTCCTCGACATCGCTCCGGGTGAGCCGAAGTCGCTGGAGGACACGGGCCTGAGGATGGGTCTGCTCGCGGACCTGGGCCTCAAGTTCCTCTATTACGCCGGCACCGGCACGGGCATGGCCATCGCGGAGAGCATGTGCCTGCCCTGGTCCGGCGTGGTGGAGCACGTGGTGGACTTCCTCGCCGCGGAGAAGCTGGTGGACCTGCGCGGCGGCAAGGGCTTTGGCCGCGCGTCCGTGGAGTTCGCCCTCACGGAGAAGGGCCGCGAGTACGCGCGTGACGCCCTCACCCGCTCCACCTACGTGGGCCCCGCCCCCGTCCCCATCGAGCAGTACAACGCCCTCATCAGCAGCCAGACGGAGGAGACGCCCGTCGTGGGCCAGGAGGACCTGGTCTCCGCCCTGGGCCACCTCACCGTCTCCGCGGAGCTGATGGACAAGCTGGGCCCGGCCGTGAACTCCGGCCGCTCGCTCTTCCTCTACGGCCCGCCGGGCAACGGCAAGACGAGCCTGGCGGAGGCGATTTCCCACATGTTCGGCGGCGAGGTGTTCGTCCCGCACTGCCTCGAAATCGACAACCAGATCATCAAGGTCTTCGACCGCATCATCCACACGCCCGTGTCGCTGGAGGTGGGTCGCGATGCCAACGGCCGCCGGCAGACGTTCGAAATGGACAAGCGCTGGTCGCTCTGCCGGCGCCCCGCCGTGGTGGTGGGCGGCGAGCTGACGCTGGAGACGCTGGACCTCATCTACTCGGAGAGCACCCGCTTCTACGAGGCGCCGTTCCAGGTGAAGGCCAACGGCGGCATGCTCCTCATCGACGACTTCGGCCGCCAGAAGGTCCACCCCACGGACCTGCTCAACCGGTGGATCGTCCCCCTGGAGAAGCGGGTGGACTTCCTCACCCTGCACACCGGCAAGAAGTTCGAGATTCCCTTCGATCAGCTGCTCGTCTTCTCCACCAACCTGGACCCCAAGGAGCTGGTGGACGAGGCCTTCCTGCGGCGCATCAAGTACAAGATTGAAGTGGGCAATCCGGACGAAGAGTCCTACCGGGAGATCTTCCGCCGGGTGTGCGAAGCGGCGGGCATCCCCTACGTGGACCAGGCCATCACCTACCTGGTGGAGCACTACTACAAGCCGCGCAGCATGGAGATGCGCTCCTGCCACCCCCGCGACCTCGTGTCGCTCATCCGGGACGCGGCCCGATACCGGCAAATCCCGCCAGCCCTTTCAAAAGACCTGCTGGATCAGGCCTGCGAGGTGTTCCTGGTGAATCTCTAGTCGGGTTTTATTTGTTCCAACCGCGCGGAATTTCTAGACTCCGCGTGCCGTTGTACCTCCCGGCGCAGCCTCTGGGAACCAGCGCCCGGGGCGGGCCGGAGCGAGAAGGAGCCGCAGTCCGTGAAGGAACGCTACCAGGACATCGACGAGAAGAACGAGCAGCTGCGCGAGTACCTTGAGATCTACAAGGGTAAGCCGCCAGCGCGTGAGTACCTCGACCGCTTCGAGATGTCGTGGATCTACCACGACGCCGCGCTCGAAGGCGTCGTGTACACGCACCAGGAGCTGATGGCCGCGCTCTTCCCGGAGCGCACGGCGGCGGAAGCCTCCATGATCCCGGTGGTGTTGGAGATCCGCAACCACAAGGCGGTGGCGGACTTCATCCGCGAGGAGGCCGCGGGCGCGAAGAAGCAGTCCGCGCTCACGCTCACCACCATCAAGCGGATGCACGACCTCTTCCTGGGCAACACGCCGGAAGCCCTGGCCGAGCGTGCGCGCATGGAGCGCCGCGAGCGCACGGAGAAGGAGTTGGCCAAGGAGCGCGACCGCGCGGGGCTGCGCAAGGACATGCCCCTGCACCGCACCTACTTCCACGACATCACCCAGCCCGCGAAGATCCAGGCCCGGCTGGAGAAGCTCGTGGACCACACCGCCAGCGCGGAGTTCCGCGAGTTCCACCCCATCAAACAGGCGGCGGTGGTGCAGCACGAGTTCCTGCAGATCTTCCCCTTCACCGAGCACAGCGGGAAGGTGGGGCGCATGTGCAGCAACCTCATCCTGCTGCGCAACGGCTACATGCCCGCGGTCATCCACTCCATCGACCGGCAGCGCTACTACGAGTCCTTCCGCGCGCCCGTGGCCACGTTCCGCACGGTGCTGATGGACGCGATGGAGAACTCGCTGGACAACGGCGTGAAGTACTTCCGCGACCTCGGCCGCAAGTACAAAACGGTGGAGTAGCGCGCACGGGGCGGCGTGCCCCCGGAGGACTGGCGAGGGAGCAGGCGTCCCACCCGTCCTCCGCCGCGGCGTGAAGAACGCGCGGCACGTCGACACCATTGGGGTGTTGGAAACACCCCTGGAACGTCATGGGGAGAACATCCGACTTCTCGAATCCCCGTGGCGGAGGAAGTAAAAGAAGAGTCCCCATGCCCGTGACCCCGTCCCTCCAAAGCCGCCGCACCCAGCTTCCCGCCGGGAGCGAGCTCACGGAGCCTCCGCCAGCGCGGTTGGCGAAGCTGCCTGCCGCCGACAAGCTGGCCCGCCTGCTCCAGGTGGCCAAGGGTCACCGCCGGGCGCTCATCCTCACCCACGACAACCCGGACCCGGACTCCATGGCGGCGGCGGTGTCGCTCGCCCATCTGCTGGAGCGCAAGGCCGGCATCGAAGCCCACGTGGGCTACGGCGGCATCATCGGCCGGGCGGAGAACGTCGCCTTCGTGCGTGTGCTCCGGCTGCCGGTGTCGCACGTGTCGCAGATCGACTTCAGCCAGTACGACCTCTTCGGGCTGGTGGACACGCAGCCGCCGGTGCGCAACCACTCGCTGCCGGCGCGCTACCGCGCGGACCTGGTGGTGGACCACCACCCGCTGCGCGAGGAGAGCCTGCTGGCCCCCTTCGCGGACGTGGGCGGCGACTTCGGCGCCACCTCCACCATGCTGGCGGAGTACCTGCGGGCCGCCCGGCTGGAGCCGTCCGTCGAAATCGCCACCGCGCTCTTCTACGGCATCAAGGCGGACACGCGGGACCTGGGCCGTGAGACGACCCAGACGGACGTGGACAGCTACCTGTGGCTGTTCCCCCGCTGTGACAAGCAACTGCTGGGACAGATTGAGCACCCGGAGCTGCCGGCGCGCTTCTTCCAGCTGTTCCACACGTCCATCGAGAAGGCCAAGGTCTACGGCACCGCCATCATCACCGACCTGGAGGAGGTCTACTCCCCGGACATGGTCGCGGAGGTGGCCGAGCGGATGATGTACCTGGAAGGGATGAAGTGGTCCCTGGCGTACGGGACGTTCCGCAACCAGCTCTTCCTGAGCCTGCGGGTGAAGGACCGGCGCATGAACGCGGGCCGCCTCATCCGCGAGCTGTGCGAGGACCTGGGTGGTTCGTCCGGCGGCCACGGCAGCATGGCGGGCGCGCGGCTGCCCCTGTCCGGCAGCGCGGCCAAGCGCAAGGCGCTCAAGCGCGAGGTGGTGTCGCGCTTCCTCGAAGCCTTTGGGGTCTCCGAGGAGCGGCCGGTGTCGCTGCTGTCCGCGCAGGACACGTGATCTACTGGGACCACAACGCCGCCGCGCCGGTGCGCGCGGAGGTCGGCGCGCTGCTCGCCAGGGCCTTCACGGAGGGCGGCTTCGGCAACGCATCCAGCGTGCACGGTGGCGGGCGCGAGGCCCGGGCCCGGCTGGACGCGGCGCGAGCGAAGGTGGCGCGCGTCCTGGGCTGCGAGCCGAAGGAGCTCACCTTCACCGCGTCGGGCAGCGAGGCGGATGCGCTCGCGCTGATGGGGGCGTACGCGGCCCGCCCGCTGAAGGACCGCCGCCGCGTGGTGTCCACCACGGTGGAGCACCCGTCGGCGCTGGGCGCGCTCGCGCAGCTGGAGAAGGACGGCGCCCAGGTGGTGCGGCTGTCCCCTGATTCCAACGGCCGGGTGCCGCTGGAGGCCGTGCTGGAGGCGCTCACGCCGGACACCGCGCTGTGTTCGCTGATGTGGGCCAACAACGAGACGGGCGTGCTGCAGCCGGTGGCGGAGGCCGCGCGCGCGTGCCGTCAGCGCGGCATCCTCTTCCACACTGACGCCGTGCAGGCCGCGGGCAAGGTGCCGCTCACCTTGCGCGAAGTGGACGCGGACCTCCTCTCCCTCTCCGCGCACAAGTTCGGGGGCCCCCAGGGCGTGGGCGTGCTCGTGGTGCGCAAGGGCGTGGACGTGCGGGCGCTGACGCCCGGACACCAGGAGGGAGGCCGGCGCGGAGGCACGCAGAACGTGCCCTACGCCGAGGCCCTGGCCCTGGCCCTGGAGCTGGCCGCCGCGGATCAGCCCAGCACCGCCGCGAGGGTGACGGCCCTGCGCGACACCTTCGAGGAGCAGGTGCTCCAGCGGCTGCCCGGCGTGACGGTGAACGGCGCTGGCGCGCCCCGGGTGCCCAACACCAGCAACCTGCGCTTCGACGGAGTGGAGGGGGAGGCGCTGCTGATGGCGCTGGACCTGGAGGACATCCGCGTCTCGTCGGGTGCGGCCTGCGCGTCCGGCACGCTGTCCCCGTCCCACGTGCTTCGCGCCATGGGCCTCTCCCCCGCCGAGGCGCGCGGCAGCCTGCGCTTCAGCCTGGGCCCCACCACCACACCGGCGGAGGTGGAGCGCGTGGTGGAAGCGCTCTGTACCCACGTTCCCCGCGTGCGCGCGCTGGGCTGATCACCACTTCTGGTCCGGCAGGTTCTTCTCGCGGACCTCCGGATCCGGCTGCCCGTATCCGGGGATGCCCTCCTTGGCCTCGTCAGGCTTGGGCGGAAGCCGCTCGTCGCCCCGCCTTGTCTCTCGGGTGGGGTGGTCCTGTTCGGGCTGTTGCTGCTTTCGCTCGGTCGCCATGGATTCCTCCCGGTGCATGTTCGCGGGAGGAAAGGTCATCATCCGGGGCAGGCGCCGCAGCGGGCTCCACCGGCTGGGAGCCCACGCGACAGGGCCCTGCCCGCCCGGCTACCCGTTGTCGTCGGAGGGGCCGTTGGGCGGCGAGCCCCGGTACGCGGGCATCTCGTCCGTGGTGCCGAACAGACCGCGCACCACCGCCGCGATGGCCAGCGGCGTCCCCACGTTCTCGTCGAAGTGCGGCGACAGGGCCTTCGCGTACTCCTCCGCGGACGGGAAGCGGTCCTCGGGGTTCTCCGCGAACGCGCGCGCCAGCACGTCGTCCAGCGCCTGCGGGATGTCCGGACGCACCGAGCGCAGGAGCCGGTACTTGCGCGACAGGATGCCCGCGAAGACCTCTTCCGGCGTCGAGCCCACGAAGGGCCGGCCCAGCGTGAGCAGCTCGTAGAGCACCACGCTCGCGGCCCACAGGTCCGCCTCCGGCGTGACGGCGCCCTGCAGCGACTCCGGGGACAGGTAGTACGGCTTGCCCAGCACCTCGCCGCCCTGGAGCTTGCCGTCCACCAGCACGCGCGACACGCCGAAGTCGCCCAGCTTGATCTCCCCCACGCGGGAGATGAACAGGTTGGACGGGGACACGTCGCAGTGGACGATGCCCAGCGGCTTCCCGTCCGGGCCGGTGGCGGTGTGCGCGTACGCGAGCGCCTCCAGCAGCACCTTCGCCAGGTACACCGCGAAGTCGACGGGGAGCGGAATCCCGCGCGCCTTGCACCGGCGCAGGATGTGGCCCAGGTCGCGCCCGTCCACCAAGTCCATCACCAGGAAGGACACGTCGTCCAGCATCCCGGCGTCCAGCACCTTCACGATGTTCGGGTGGTCCAGCTGGCGCGACAGCTGCGCCTCGCGGCGGAACAGGTCCACCGACGCCGGGTCACGGGTGAGCGCGGGCAACAGCCGCTTGAGCGCGACCGTCCAGCCTTCGTAGGGACCGGAGCGCACGCGCGCGCGGTACACCTCGGCCATGCCGCCCTTGCCCAGCAGCGACTGGATTTCGTAGTTGCCGAAGACGCGGATGGGCTTCGACACGGGAGTCGGCGCGTTCACGGGCTGGCGCTGCCAGCTCCTTGCGGATCACGGCCCTGGACCCGCTTACGACCGCGGGCCTGCTTCACCTGCGCCTCGTACAACGTTCCCTCATTGGCGAACTGCTGGAGCTCGCGCTCCACCAGCGCGTTGCCCTCCGGCGGGGACCACCCCTCCGCCAGCGCACGCCGCAGCGCGACCTGGGCGAACCCCGACTCCTGCGCCGCCCGCTTCACGCACGCCGTCCAGAAGAAGGCCTCCGCCTTGGCCGCGCCGCTGCCCACGTTGCGCGCCTGCTCCAGGTACTTGAGCGCCTCCGGCTGCTGCTTGCGCAGGTAGTGCGACACGCCCATGCCCGTCAGCGCCCAGGCGTTGTTCTTCTCCTTCTCCTGGGACAGCACCAGTTGGAACTGCTGCGACGCCGCGATGGGGTTCTGGGCCAGCAGCGACTGCCCCAGCTTCAGGGTGGCCGCCACGTCCAGCGGCTCCAACCGGCGCTGCGCCGCCACCTGCGCGGCCCCACCGGACGGAGGAGGAGGCACGGGAGCCTGCGCCTGGCGCTGCTCCGGGGCCTGCGCCGTCGCGGGCGTCAGCGAGGCCCCCTGCTCCGCCGCCCGGAGCACCAGCATCCGGCTCTTGGGCAGCGCCGGGGACTCGCAGCTGTCCTCGAGCTTCACCACGCCACCCAGCGCCCGCTCCTCCACGTTGTAGACGAGCATCACCGGGAAGCTGCGGGACGGGGTGCAGGTGTCGCCCGTCTGACAGAGCGTAAGCTCCCCCAGGAAGACGTTGCCCTGGAAGTCCCCCGTCAGGATCTGCTCGGCGACCGGGCGCTGGCAGGGCCCCCCGGCCGGCGCCGTGCCGACGAGGTGTTCCCCGTCCGAGCGCAACTCGATGGGGCCGAAGGCATCTGCCTGATAGGTACTGTTCATCTGCGGACCCGCCCAGGCGAATCCGGAGGTGAGGCAGGCTACCGCCGCGAGAGCCAATGTTGGGGTCGGGAGCGACATGTCGGGGACCCGGGCATCATAGAAGTCCACGGGGCGGCTTGTAAACGCGCGAGGACGGCTTGACCGCACGCTTCTCCATCCTTATCATTTTCCCAGAACGCCCTGGGATTTTCCCAGTGATTCTAAGGACTTGCAGCAGGATTTGAGTGGTAAAGGTCTGTTCCCTGCGGGGTGCGTGATGCCCAGCAGAAATTCGAACCGATACGTCCATTCCGGGGTCCGTTTCGGTCGCCATGTGCAAGCCCTCCCCCTTCACCGGGGATGAGGGAAGCCTGCGGTGACATGATTTCGGTCCCCACCTGGCTTCTAAGGGTTCAATGGACGCTGGACACACGGCTCGGCGGGGGACTCTTTCTTTGGAGCGGCGGCGGTGAGCGAGACGGCGGCGGATACGGTGGCGGCGGCGGCGGAAAAGAAGGTAACGCTTCGTGAGGAACTGACGGCGCGCCGCAAGGCGATGACCAATGACCTCATCGACGAGCGTGGCCTCAAGGTCCAGTCTCGATTCCTGGCATCGCCCTACTATCAGAATGCGCGGACGGTAGCGCTCTACGCCCCCATCCGGGGCGAGGTGCCTACCCGGGACATCCTCATCGCGGCGTTGCAGGACGAGAAGATCGTCTGCTACCCGCTGTCCCACGTGCACGGGCGCATCCTGGCCTTCCGGGCCATCAAGTCGGAGAGCGAGCTGGAGCCGGGACGCCTGGGCGTCCGTGAGCCCACGAACTCCTCGGACCTGATTCCGGTGGACCAAATCGACCTGTTCGTGGTGCCCGGTCTGGGCTTCAGCCCGGACGGCAAGCGGCTGGGGCGCGGCGGTGGCTACTACGACGCCACCCTCAAGGCGGCCAGTTCGCGCAGCCGCCGGGTGGGTCTGGCCTTCAACGACCAGATCGTCCAGGTGCTGCCCACGACGATCGACGACGTGGACATGGACCAGGTCGTCACGGAGAGCCAGACGCTGCGCGGCCTGTGCCGCAGCTTCGACTTCCTGGACACCTGAGCGGGGCCTGAGCCTCGGGGAGCCGGGCGAACATCCACGGGTGGGGCGGACATGGAAGTCCCGCCCTGCCCGTCGTCTTTTTTGGGCTAGTGTCCGCGGCGCCATGAACCCGGACGCACTGCGCAAGGCGACCCCCGAAGAACAGTTCGAAGAAGTCACTCGCGGCACCGTGGATTTGCACGTGCCGGAGGACCTGAAGAAGAAGCTCCAGCGCTCGTATGACAAGGGCAAGCCGCTCGTCATCAAGGCGGGCTTCGACCCCAGCCGTCCCGACCTGCACCTGGGCCACACGCTGCTGCTCACGCGCATGCGGCGCTTCCAGGAGTTCGGCCACACGGTGGTGTTCCTCATCGGTGACTTCACCGCCCTCATCGGGGACCCGTCCGGCAAGAACGCGGCCCGGCCTCCGCTCACGCGCGAGCAGGTGAAGGTCAACTCGGAGACGTACAAGCAGCAGGTCTTCAAGGTCCTGGACCCGGACAAGACGGTGGTGAAGTTCAACTCGGAGTGGCTCGACGCGCTGGGCACCGAGGGGATGATCCGCCTGGCGGCGCGCTACTCCGTGCAGCGCATGCTGGAGCGCGACGACTTCAAGAAGCGCTACCGGGAGAACACCTCCATCGCCATCCACGAGTTCCTCTACCCGCTCTTGCAGGGCTACGACTCCGTGGCGCTGAAGGCGGACGTGGAGCTGGGCGCGACGGATCAGCTCTTCAACCTGCTCGTCGGCCGTCAGCTGATGAAGGAAGAGGGCATGGAGCCGCAGGTCATCATGACCGGCCCCATCCTGGAGGGCCTGGACGCGAAGCTGGTGGACGGCGTCATCACCGGCTCCAAGATGTCCAAGAGCCTGGACAACTACGTGGGCATCGACGAGCCGGCGGACAACATCTTCGGCAAGTTGATGAGCATCACGGACGACCTGATGTGGCGGTACTACAAGCTGCTCTCCGCCATGCCGCTCAAGCAGGTGCTGGAGCTGGAGGAGCAGACGAAGTCCGGCGCGGCGCACCCCAAGGCCGCGAAGGTCGCCTTCGCGCAGGAGATGGCCGCGCGCTTCCAGGGTGAGGAGGCCGGCCGCAAGGCGGCGGAGGACTTCGAGAAGCGCTTCGCCAAGAAGGAGCTGTCCACGGAGGACCTGCCGCTCGTGGAGGTGTCGCTCGCGGGCGCGGAGAAGCTGCTCGTCACGAAGCTGCTGCCGGAGACGAAGTTCGTCGCCTCCGCCACCGAGGCTCGCAAGATGATGGGCCAGGGCGGCGTGAAGGTGAACGGTGAGAAGGTCACCGACCCCAAGGCGGAGCTGGGGGCCGGCGAGTACACCGTGCAGGTGGGCAAGCTGAAGGTCACGCGGGTGAAGCTGTCCTGAGCCGCCGCGACGGACGCCGCCCGGGCCTGATTCAGGGCGCGGGCGGCTCCTTCGGCAGCGCGCCTTCGTACAGCGCGGCCGAGCGCCCCATCATGAAGCCGTGGGGCAACAGCTTCATCATCGTCGCGAGGAAGCGGTTGAGGACGCCGGGCACGGAGAGCTCGCGGCGGTGCACGAACGCCTCCACGGCGGTGCGCGCGCAGGCCTCCGCGGACATGATGCCCACGTCGCCCGCCTTGAACTTCCGGTCCAGGCCGGACACCGACAGCATCTCCGTGGCGATGCCGCCGGGCGCGAAGACGGTGACGGACACGCCCGCCTTGCGCAGCTCGTAGGCCAGGCCGCGTCCGTAGCTGATGACGAACGACTTCGTGGCCGCGTAGGCCGTCTGGTACGGCAGCGGCGCGAAGCCCGCCGTGCTGGCGACGAGCATCAGCGCCCCGCCCCCGTCCTGCTTCGCGAAGTGCGCGCCGAAGAGCTGGGACATGCGCACCACGCTGGTGATGTTGGTGGCGAGCATCGCGTCGAAGGACTCGGGCTGCTGCTCCAGCGCGTGGCCGAAGTAGGTGACGCCTGCGTTGAGGATGACGCCGTCGACGGTGCGGCCGGACGTGGCGGTCTCGAAGACGCGCGCGGCGTCGCCGGGCCGGGTGAGGTCCGCGGAGAGGGGCAGCACCTGCACGCCGTGCGCGGACTCCAGCTCCGCCTTGAGCGCGGTGAGCCGGTCCTCGCGGCGGGCGACGGCGATGATGTGGGCGCCGTGCTCCTTCGCGAGCAGGCGGGCCATCTCCAGCCCCAGGCCGGACGACGCGCCGGTAATGAGCACCCAGCGGCCTCGGAAATTCATCGGTTTCATATCGGGCGCGTTTATTTCGCGGTGTGGCGCCGGGCGCAACCGGGGAACAGCGGGCTTCGGGCACCCCTGTTAGAGTCCGGCCACCATGCGCCTCTCCGGGTCGCTCGCCTGCTTCTTCCTGGCCCTCTCCACTGCCCCCGTCGCCTTCGCGGGGAGCGGCGTTTTCGTCACCGAAGAGGCCGTGGACGCGGTGGACCAGCCCGAGTCCTCCAAGGTCGTCTTCTCCGTGCAGCCGGGCGTGTCCTATCCGCTCATGAAGAAGGGAGGCCCCGACCGCGCGTGGTGCAAGCTCCAGGGGCCCAAGGCGGAGGGCTGGGTGCTCTGCGATGGCACGCCCACGGATGCCGTCCAGAAGGCACCGGGCACGGACGCGCTCGTGCGCGCGGACCATGAGAACACGCGCCAGCAGCAGGCGTCGCGAGGGGGTGGAGTGTCCCTCGCGGAGGCGAAGCCCATCGGGAGCGGAGCCGGTGCGGGTGCTCCCGCGGCGGAGCCGGACGACGAGGAGGAAGTCACCGTGGCGGTGCGCGCACCCGCGAGCCGCGCTCCGGCTCCGGGCGACGCGGCGGCTTGCGCGAACACGTGTGATCAACCGCCCCTCTTCGCCAAGGCCCCGGCGCTGTCCGCGATGGACCGCGAGGTGCTGGACCTGTGCCCCGCGCGTCCCGACGCGAGCGTGAGCGCCGGAGACGTGCAGCGCTTCTTCGCGAAGCACTACGACGACGCGCGGGTGCAGCGCGCGCTGTCCGCGGCGGGCCGTCCGGGCTCGCGGCAGGCGAACATCGAATGGCTCACGAGCCTGTGGGTGAGCACCGGCCCGCGCAACGCGTTCACGCACGTCTTCTGCGGGGACGACTGGCAGCGCGGCCCGATTGGCGGCCTCCACTTCCTGCCCCGCTACGCGCAGCTCGAGGCGGAGGGAAAGGTCTGCTACCAGGGCCCGGTCAGGGGTGAGGACGCGGTGCGCGGCGAGCAGTACCTCATCCGCTTCAAGGGCCTGTCCCCGTGGTCCTGCGGCGTGAAGCGGACGGGCGGCTTCTCGACGTCGCAGGACGCGGTCTCCATCGCCGCCATCGGAACCCGGGCGTTCGCGCGCTGCTGTGCGCGCGGCGGGGCGAAGAAGGAAGGCGGCGTGTACTCGGCGCCGGACGTGGGTGGCGGCAACTGGCGCATCTGGTGCGGCACGCGCAACGGCACCTACGGCATCGCCACGCTGCACCCCACCGACGAAGCCGCCACCTGCGCGGAGTAGCGGACCGGCGCCACGACGGAGCGCCGGTCCCCTGCCCTGCTGAAACCTACTGCGCCTTGTCCACGGTGAGCACCGTGCCCGTGGAGTAGGCGGTGAACTCCGGCGCGTACATGGACTGCACCGTCGCCGGGCCCACGCGGAAGGTGCCCGCCATGTTCGCGCGCAGCCGGTACTTGAAGTTGTACTCACCGGCCGGCAGCGACTCGAAGAAGAAGTTCGTCCCCGAGTCGCGCGTCTCCTCGTACCAGACGATGCCCAGGTCCCACTTGTGGCGGGACTGCGCGTTCTCCGGCTCCAGGCCCGCGGCGCGCGGGTCCCTCAGGTGCACGTACTCCGCCGCGTGCTTCGTGCGCAGCGACAGCTGCACCTCCACCTCGTCGCCGGGGCGCAGCCTCGCGCCGTCCGACAGTGGGCGCAGCAGCGTCTGGTTGCCTTCGCGGATCCGCACGAAGTAACGGCGCGACACCTGGAAGAAGTCACCGCGCTCCTCCTTGGGCAGCTGCTCCGTGGAGAAGTGCCACGTGGCGGACGCGATGGCGAAGCCCGGCGTCGTCTTCTCCACCACCGTGGTCGCCGTGGTCGCGTTCACCTCCGGGCCGGGGACGACCACCTGGTTCTTCTTCCCCGTGTACACGTCCGGCGAGAAGCGCATGGTCACCGCCTTGGAGCCCACCGTCACCTTCAGCTCCTCGTGCGCGGACAGCGAACCCTCCGCCTCCATGTAGTTGACGAGCGCGTAGAGCGCCTCCGCCGTGGCGCGCGTGGACTTCCAGTGGTTCACCTTCTTGTCCAGGAGCAGGTACTGCACCAGGCCCGCGCGCCGGGGGTCCTTCGGGCGCAGCTCCGACAGCGTGCGCAGCGCGAAGGCGTGCGTCTCCGTGGAGTCGTTGTACCAGAGCCAGCTCCGGTCCTCCGGCTGCCAGTACGTGCCCAGGTCCTGCGTCGTCTTCGCGGAGTCCATCACGCTGTCCCAGACCTTCTGCGCGTCCTTCGTGCGCTTCGACCGGTTCAACGTGAGCGCCAGGTACCCCTTGAGGTACGGCGAGTGCTCCCTCCAGTGCTTGAAGGAGAAGTCGAGCATGCGCTGCCGCTCGGCGGCCGTGAGCGCCTCGCCCGTGTAGCGCGCATCCGGATACGCCGACGCCACGAAGTTGAGGAACGTGAGGAATTCCCAGCCCAGGTCCTTCTTCATCAGCCGGTTCGCGTAGTCGTCCCGGAAGTGCTTCGCCAGGTAGCCCCACGCGGGCTCCGTCATGGAGGGAGACACCTCCACCCCGTGCTCCATGGCGCGCGACAGGCCATGCAGGATGTAGAGCGTCATGTACGGCGACGACGGGCCGCCCGGCCACCAGGGGAAACCACCGTCCGCGTTCTGCGCCTTGCGCAGCTTCGCCTGCGAGGACACGCGCTGGGCCTGGGCCACCTTCGGATCCAACACGCGCAGGAGCGCCTGGTCGGACTCCGCCCCGCCCTTCGCCTCGTTGAGCCAGGGCGTCTCCTCCAGCGTCATCTTCCGGTTCGGATCCACGTCGTCGAAGGTCTCGAAGCGAGTGCTGCGCTCGCTCAGGTCCTTGGCCACCTTCGCCACCGCCGGATACTTGTTGAAGAGGCTGGAGACGATGCCCGTGGACACGAAGCGGTTGAGCGTCTGCTCCGTGCACTCATAGGGGTAGTCCACCAGGTACGGCAGCGCCTGGAGCACGGAGTAGAAGAGCTGCGCGTCCACCGTCACGACGAGCTGCTCGTTCACCCGCGTGGGGTCGTCCGACTTCTTCAGGTCATCGAACGTCAGTGTCCGGCGGTCATTGTTGTTCAGCATGGCGAAGCGCGACTGCGACAGGTGCATGCGGCCGGGCAGCACCGGCAGGGGCCGCAGCTCGCCGTCACTGAACGCGCCCGTCTTCGCGACGACGCGGAAGGCCACCGGCCCCACCCGCGCGGGCGTGGTGATGGGGAAGCGCAGGTTCGTGCCCTTCCCCGCCGCCACCGTGAAGGCCTGCGAGGCCGTCTTCACGCCGAACTCCGAGAGCAGGCTCTTCTGCGTGTCCGGATCCACGATGTCGAACGTGAGCTGGCCCTGCTGCGTCTGGGCCCCCGCGTTGTTCACCACGACCTCCAGCTCCGCGCGGTCGCCCTCGCGCAGGAAGCGCGGCAGGTACGGGCGCACCATCAGCTCCTTCACGCTGCGGGTGGAGCGCTGCGTGGAGCCCCCACGCAAGTCCCTCGTGAGCGCGTGCACCCAGACGTCCCACGCCGTCACCGAGTCCGGCACCGTGAACTCCAGCACCGCCGCTCCATCCGGTCCGGTGAGCAGCTGCGGAATCCAGAACGCCGTCTCCGCGAAGTTGGAGCGCAGCGGCTCCTCCGACCCTTCCCCCGGTTCCGGGGGGCCGGGTTCCCCCTTGATGATCTGGATGATCTCTCGCCGCTTCTGCTCCAGCACCCGGCCGGGCTTCGGCGCGGATTCCGCGGCGGACGGCGCGGGCGACGGCGGTGGTGGCGGAGGCGGTGCAGCGTCAGCTTCCCGCCGGACGGCCCCGGGCTTCATCGCGCGCAGGCGTTGGCCGCCGTAGTAATTGCGGTAGCCCGGACCGCCCAGCCCGTAGCCGTCCTCGAACTTCAGCGTGTCGTCGCTGAGCTCCGGCGCGGAGGGTCCCTCCCGGACGAACTCATCGAAGAGCCAGTCCGCGCCGAAGACGCCACCGGATGCCCGGAAGTCCACGTACACCGTCTGCTGCGGATACAGCTGTGCCACCTGCGGCGGCGTGTGCGGTCCGAAGACGTTGAGTGACTGATCGTACATGTACGCGAGCAGCTCCGCGGCCCCCGCCTCCAGCTTCGCGCCCTTCGGCCCCTTCACCGTCACGCGGAAGGTCTCCTTCGCGCCGGGCCGCAGCGTGTCGCGGAACGTGGCGAACTCCAGGCTGAGCTCCTTGTCATCGAAGGGCACGGCCACCGTCTGCTGGAAGCTCAGCGTCTGCCAGTCGCGCACCATCGAGAGCACCACCGTGAAGCCGCCACGCAGGGACTCCGTCACCGGAAGCTCCACCACCGCGCGCCCCTGCCCCGCCGTCAGCTGGCGGTGCTCGACGCGCTGGTGCCCCTGGTACACGTCCATCACCAGCGGCTGGCCCTCGAAGCCGGAGGCCACCATCAGCCGCGCCACCTCGCCCACGCGCACCGAAGCGCGCTCCGCCGCCAGCACCGCGGGCAACCCCGCCGGGGCGTGGGCCCCCGCCACCACGAAGTCCCGTTGCGCGGTGGCCTTCTGGCCGAACGCATCCGTCGTCTCGTAGCGCAGGCGGTACGTCCCCGCGCGCAGCGCCGGCAGCTTCACGGTGGCGACACCGTCCGCGCCATGCGTCACGGCCGCCTGCGCCACCTCCGCGCCGTCGTCCCAGCGTCGCAGCGTCTGCTCCACGTCGTAGTTCGTGTCCCAGCGGCCCCTCTGCGCGTCACCCGGCGTGGGCGAGGCCTCCTTGAGCGACTGCACGTCCGCGTCCAGGGGCTTGGGATTCTCCACCGGAACCTCCGACGGCATCAGCGGACGGCTCGGAGCCTTCAAGGCGATGAGCCGCCAGCGGCCCGCTCCAGCCTGCGGCGCGCCATCCAGGTTCGAGCGCACGAGCCGCACCTCCGACGGGAAGTCCTCGCGGACGAAGCCCACGTCGGAGTCCACGCGGCCCTCCACCGACACGAAGCCCAGGCGGAAGGAACGGCTCGCGGAGCGCGTCTCGCCGCCCTCGTCCGTCAGGTCCGCCTCCACGCGGTAGCGCCACGACATGCCCTGCGCCTTCGCGAGCCGCTCGTCCGCTTCCGGGGTGAACGCCACGGTGAAGCCGCCGTCCTCACCCACCGTGGCCGTACCGGAGGCCACCAGCTCCGTGGTGGCCGGGATGCGCTCCCAGAACCACCAGCGCGGCAGCACCGGCTCGCGCGACACGCGCCACTTCACCGCGCCGCGCGTCACCGGCAGGCCGAAGTAGTAGCGGGCCTCGCCCTTGAACGTCGCACGCCGGTTGAGCCGCAGCGCTTCCGGCGCGTCCTTCAGCGTCACCTCGAAGGTGGGCCGCTTGTACTCCTCCACACGCACGCTCGCGTAGCCGTTGGGGCGCGTGCGAACCGTCCACTGGCCCAGGGGCCGCCCCGAGGGAATGTCGAACTCGCCCGCCACCGACCCGAACGTGTTGGTGCGGGCCTCGCGCTTGGCCACCTCCTGGCCGTTGGGGTCGACGAGCGACACCGTCACCGCCGAATCCGGCAGGACGCGGTAGCGCTTCGACGCCTCCTCCGGACGGTAGGCCACCACCTTCCACAGCAGCTTCTGCTGGGGACGGTAGACGGCGCGGTCCGTGTAGATGAGCGTCTGGTCCTGCGGGGTCGACTCATAGAGGGGGGACAGGTACACCGAGCCCGGGAGCACCATCACGCCCTTGCCCCGGCCCAACACCAACTGCATGTCCTCGTAGCGGTTGGCGTCCGTGCCCTTGAGCAACAGGTCGCCGTTCGCGTCCGTGCGGCGGCTGACGACGTTGAAGCGGCGGGTGCCGTAGTCCGACCTCACCAACCGCACCTCCACGTTCGGAGCGGCCGCCCCCGTGGCGCCGTCCACCACGTGGACCTCCGCCAGGTTGGGGTTCGCCTTGCGCACCGTCACCGCCCAGGGCGACACGGACATCGGCAGGGAGAGGATCCGGCTGTTCTTCTTCGCGAAGTCCTCTCGCGTGGACATGACGATGGTGTACGCGCCCGCCTTGAGCGCCGGCGGCGTCACGAACGTCTGGTGCCGCTGGAAGTCCGGCGTGGGCGGCAGCGCCATGCTCCACGCGGCCTCCGGCTTGCGCGATGCCACCATGCGGAGCATCTCCGCGGTGGAGGGGAGCAGCGACAGGTCCTCGTCGGGCTTCGCGAGCCGTGCCTCCACATCCAGCGCGTACGCCCGGAAGTACACCGTGCCCACGTTGCGGTGGCCCACCAGGATGGAGCGCTTGCCCGGCCCGTCCACCTGCATCCCGGTCGCGTACAGCTCCGGCGCCTCCAGCCTCGCCACCAGCGCCGCGCACTGCATGCCGCCCACCGACTTCGGCCACGCCTCCGCGCCCGCCTTCGCCAGGGCATGCGCGGTGATGGCGCGGCCCCCCTGTGCCTCCATCTCCGCCAGCTGGTTCTGCCCCTTGGACCACCACGGCACGTCCCGGAAGCCCTTCAGGTGCGCGGCCAGGTGCTCCCGGATGCGCCGCTTGTCCGCGGCTTCGGTGAACGACGCTGACAGCACTTCGTAGCGCCGCAGCCGCGCCTCCAGCGCCGCCTCACGCCGGCCCGCCGCCAGGTGCCACGCCTCCAGGTCCCCCAGCACCGCCACCACCTTCATCAGCGGGTGCACGGAAGGGTCCTTCAGCTCCACCTTCGGCGTGCTGTCCAGGAGCGCGCCCAGGTCCAGCCGGTACACGCCCTGCTCCTGCTCCGGCCGCCACAGGCCCGTGTCGTCCAGCGAGCCCACCCACAGGTACGTCACCGCGTCGCGCACCGTGGAGCGGATGCCCTCCGGATACGTGTTGGGCTGGATGTACTCGGACAGCCCCTTCACCGGCTCGGTGCCGAACTTCTGCCGCGACTCCCAGACGCTGGCGTACGTGCGCTGGATCTCCGCTGAAATCTGATCCTTCGTCCACGCCTTCAGGTCCACCGGCCCCGTGGACACCACCTGCTCGCGCTGGCCAATCTCGTAGCTGTACGACCGCTGGTAGTTCGCGAGCACCGCCGCGTAGAACAGGTGGAGCGTGGCCTGCTGCCGCAACCCCTGCGGCCAGGGCTGTTCACGCAGGAAGCGCACCGTCGTCTCATAGCCATGCAGCCGCGTGCGCAGCTGCACCGTGCGGATCAGCGCGCGCGTCCACTCGTCGGCGTCACCCTGGGCCTTCGCCGCGGCGAGCCGGGCCTCGGCTCCCTGCGCGGCGGACTCGACCTTGTCGTCCTCGACGAGCGCGTCGATGGCCTTCCACGTCGGGGGCGCCTTCGCGGGCGCCGCCACGGACACGGAGGACAGCACCAGGGACAGCAGGCACAACACGACGACGGAAGCACGCGAGCGTGGTGGAGAAGACATAGGGGCGGCACTCTAGACGCCGCCCGCGTCCCTGGCGTTCCCTTCTCTGTTTCAAGTGGCCGAGGGCGCCGGGGCCCGGCGCCGCAGACCCACCACGTAGACCTCCATGCTGGCGCCGCGCGTGGCCTCCGGACGGACGATCTTCACCTCTTCGAAGTGCTGCCGCACCTCGTCACGGAAGGCCTCGAAGTCGCCCCCCATGAAGACCTTGGCCACGAACGTGCCGCCGGGCCGGCCGCGCGTGGCGGCCACCTCCAGCGCCTTGCCCGCGAGCCGCAGGCTGCGCGCCTCGTCCGTGCCCTTGATGCCGGACGTCTTGGGCGCCATGTCGGAGATGACCGCGTCGTAGGGGCCGTCGTACAGCGCGGCCAGCTTCGCGTCGAAGTCGTCCGCGAGCACGTCCAGCACCGCCGTCGTCACCCACTTCTGGGAGAAGGGACGGATGGCCGAGATGTCCACGCCGATGACGCGCCCGTGCATCCCCACCGCGTCCGCCAATATCTGGAGGAACCCGCCGGGCGCCGCGCCCAGATCCAGCACCGCCGCGCCCTTCTTCACGGACGAGGGGAAGCGCTTGAGGATCTCATCGACCTTGAACGCGGAACGCGCTCGCAGTCCCTCTTGCTTGGCTTTCTGGAAATAGTGGTCTTTAGGACGGTAGGGCTTGCCCATGTCAGAAGCCGTCCCTAGCATCCGCTACTGTCTTCGGAAAGCCGGAGCAGTCGCGGCCTGTCGGCTGGCCGCGCCCACGGATTTGCCGGAGGGTTGGTGGCATGGGCACCCGGAGCGTGACAGCGGCCTTGTGCATCTCCCTGCTCTTCGCGGGTGGGGCGGCGTTCTGCTACGCGCGCGCCGAGGCCCTGCAGGCGGAGGGGCGCTGGCTGATGGCCCGGGGCAGCGCCCAGGCCTCCGACTTCGCCCAGAAGCTGGACGGCACCTCCGTGGACGCCCAGCTGAAGACCTTCAAGGAACGCCGCGGCGTGATGGAGAAGGCCCACCGCTGGCAGCGCGGCATGCTGCTGGGCATCATGGCCGCCGTCCTGTCCGGCCTGTCCGCCTACGTCCTCTTCCTCCTCAAGCGGCTGGACGACCAGCTCCTGGACGCCACCGGCGAGCTGCGCCGGCCCCAGGAAGCCTCCTCCCTGCCCACCCCGGCGTTCGCACCCAGCGTCCAGCGTTAAACCGGACTCTGGCAGGATGCCCCCGTTACCGTCCTGACGGGGAGGACCGCCATGCCCGGCTGCGCGCACTGCGGACACGCACTCGACATCATCGCGAATCAAGTCGGCCGGCGCGACACGTGTCCCGGCTGTGAGGAGGACCTGCGCTCGTGCCGCAACTGCCGGCACTTCGACGAGTCCGTGGCCAAGGCCTGCAAGGAGCCCTTCGCGGAGGCGCCCCGCGACAAGGACGAGGCCAACTTCTGCGAACTCTTCCAGCTGGGCGAAGGCGGCCTGCACCAGAAGGCCTCACGCGACGCGATGCTCAGCGCCGCGGAGGCCCTCTTCGGCAGGAAGTAGCTAGAAGCCGTACAGCTTGGAGATGATCTCCTTCATCACCTCGGACGTGCCGCCGCCGATGGTGATGAGCCGCACGTCGCGCCACATGCGCGCGATGGGCGTCTCCTCGATGTAGCCCATGCCGCCGAAGAACTGCTGGCAGTCGTAGGCCACGCGCTGGGCCAGGTCTCCGGCGAACAGCTTCGCCATGGAGATCTCCTTCACCGGGTTCTCCTTCCGGTCGTAGAGGTCCACCGCGTAGTAGTTGAGCCGCCGCGCCGCCTCCACCGCCGTCAGGTGCTCCACGAACTTGTGGCGCCACACCTGGAACTTGATGAGCGGCCGGCCGAACGCCTCGCGCTCGTTGCCGTACTGGAGGGCGTCCTCCAGCATCCGGTCCATGCCACCCACCGTGGTGATGGCGCCCACCAGGCGCTCACCCTGGAAGTTGGTCATGATGTGGTAGAAGCCCTGGTTCTCCTCGCCCAGCACGTAGCGCGCGGGGATGCGGCAGTCCTCGAAGTAGAGGATGGCCGTGTCCGAGGACAGGTTGCCAATCTTGTCCAGCTTCTTGGAGACGCCGAACCCCTTCACATCCGTGGGGAACGTCACCAGCGAGATGCCGCCGTAGCCATCCTCACCGGTGCGCACCGCCAGCGTGATGAAGTCCGCGCGCGTGCCGTTGGTGATCCACATCTTGGAGCCGTTGATGACGTAGTCGTCGCCGTCCCTGCGCGCCGTCGTCTTGATGCTCGCCACGTCCGAGCCGCACCCCGGCTCGCTCACGCCCAGCGCCGCGATGCGGTCACCCTTGAGCGCGGGCTCCAGGAACTCGCGCTTCTGCTCGTCGGTGCCGATCTCGTTGATGATGGGCGTGGCCATCTGGCTCTGCACCAGCAGCGCCATGTTCACGCCCGCGTTGCGGCTGCGCGACAGCTCCTCCGCGAACGCCGTCACGTACCAGTAGTCCAGGCCGCTGCCGCCGAACTTCGGGTCGTGGTTGATGCCCAGGAAGCCCAGCTCGCCGCACTTCTTGAACAGCTCGCGGGGGAAGATGCCTGCCCGGTCCCACTCCAGACCGTAGGGCGCCATCTCCTTCTCCACGAAGGCGCGCACCGTCCTGCGAAACGCCTCGTGCTCCTCGGTGAACGGGTTGAGCATCGCGAGTCCTTGGGGGTTGTCCCGCTGCGGGTTGATTCGCGAGTCAATAACAGGCGCCCGCCGTCAGCCACAAGCGACGCGCCCCGTCCCCTCCCTGCCCGGCGCCCGCCTTCCTGGTGACGCAGCGCGCTGGCCCCGGTGTTGTGAAGAAGATTGAAGGCCTGGAGGGCAGGCGGCCAACCCCGCGGGATGACTGGGGAGTGGATAGTCCGCACTCCGGAGTATCCTCTTGACAGATAATCGAGCGTCGGTAATTTCTAGCCCACAAAGAATTAGCCGGAGCAGGTGCCAGGGCGGGTGTCCCGCCGGCGACCCGGCAGGAGTTCGGACGCGTGAATCAGCGAATCTTGGCTGCCGTGGTGGCCGTGGCGGTGTCGACGGCGGGGTGCTCGAAGGCGGGCGCGGAGAAGGCGCAGCTTCCGACTCAGCAGGAAGGCTCCAACGCGCTGGGCGTCAAGGCGATCACCCCGGCCACGGAGCTGGAGCAGAACGTGACGCGCGTGACGGGCCAGGTCCGCTCCAAGCAGGAGGCCGTGCTGGGCCCCCAGGCAACGGGCACGCTCGCGAAGGTGAACGTCCGGGTGGGCGACAAGGTGAAGAAGGGCGACGTGCTGGCGCAGCTGGACACGTCCAACGTGTCCATCGCGGTGGACCAGGCGAAGGCGGCCAAGGACATGGCGGAGGCCGCGCTGCAGCTGGCCACCAGCAACCTGGAGCGCACGCGCAAGGTGGCCGAGTCCGGCGGCGTCGCGGCCAACGCGCTGGAGCAGGTGGAGATCGGCCAGAAGCAGGCCGCGGCCCAGGCGGCGCAGGCCGGCGCGGCGTACCGGCTGGCGGTGGAGAACCTGCGCGACCACAGCATCATCGCGCCCTTCAACGGCATCATCACCGCGCGCACGAAGAACGTGGGTGACTCGGTGGCGATGACGCCCTCCACCCCGGTGTTCTCCATCGTGGACACGGACGGGCTGGAGATCCGGATGATGGTGCCGGAGTCCGTCATCGACAACGTGACGCCGGGCATCGTGACGCCGGGCACCGTGAACCCCAGCGGCATGCGCTTCGAGGCGAAGGTGGCCAACGTGGGCGCCGTCATCGACGCGCAGAGCCGCACGGTGGAGGTGCTGGCGGACGTGACGGGCAAGACGGAGCACCCGCTGCGCCCCGGCGCGCTGGTGGAGATGGACTTCTCCAAGGCCGCGGGCGACGCGGGCAACGGCCTGTTCCTGCCGGCGCAGGCCGTCAGCAGCAAGGGCCAGGACGGCTTCGTGTGGGTGGTGCAGGACGGCACCGTGCGCAAGCGCGACGTGCGCGTGCAGCGCGTGCTGCCCGGTTACGTGAAGGTGCTGCAGGGCCTGACGGCGGAGGAGCGCGTGCTCGCCGACGCCTCGCTGGACGTCAAGGAGGGGACCGCCGTGCGCGTCGCGCAGTAGCGGTCCCTCCTCCCCTCTTCTTCCCTGGGTACCTGAATGCTCAAGACCTTCATTTCACGGCCCATCTTCACCGCCATGCTGATGCTGGCGGTGGTGGTGTTCGGCCTGTTCGCCTATCCGAAGATCGGCGTGGACCAGTTCCCCGACGTCGACTTCCCCGTCGTCACCGTGACGACCATCCTCCCGGGCGCGGACCCGGAGACCATCGAGAAGAACGTCTCCGACCCGCTGGAGGAGGCGCTCAACACGCTCAACGGCGTGGACACGCTCAAGTCCATCAACGTCGAAAGCGTTTCGCAGATCGTCGTGCAGTTCAAGCTGTCCACCAAGGTGGACATCGCGGCGCAGGATGTGCGCGACCGCGTGCAGGCCACGTTGAGCAAGCTGCCGGACGAGGTGGAGACGCCCGTCGTGGAGAAGTTCGACATCGGCGCGGCCCCCATCATCACGCTGGCGCTCGCGGGCGCCCTGCCGGTGGAGGAGCTGACGCGCGTCGCGGATGACATCGTGAAGCCGGCCCTCCAGCGTCAGCAGGGCGTGGGCAGCATCGACATCGTCGGTGGCCGGGAGCGGGAGATCCAGCTCGTGGTGGACCCGAACCGGCTGCGCGGCTTTGGCCTGGCCATCAGCGACGTCAGCCAGGCGCTCAAGGCCCAGAGCCTGGACGTCCCCGGCGGCCGCAGCATGGACAGCGGCCGTGAGCGCATCGTGCGCCTCACGTCCGAAGCGAAGAGCGTGGACGACATCCGGAACATCATCATCACCAGCACGGGCGGCTCTCCCATCCGCGTGCGCGACATCGCGGAGGTGGTGGACGGCCCCGCGGAGCAGCGCTCGGGCGCGAAGAGCGGCGAGCGCAGCGCGGTGGCGCTGGTGGTGCGCAAGCAGTCCGGCTCCAACACGGTGCAGGTGGCGGACCTGGTGCAGGAGTCGCTGGCGGACATCAACAAGTCGCTGCCCGCCGGCGTCCAGGTGGAGACGGTGACGGACAACGCGCGGTTCATCCGCTCGTCCATCCACGCCGTGCAGGAGGACCTCATCCTGGGCGGCGTGCTCGCCGTCCTCATCGTGCTGGTGTTCCTGCGCAACCTGCGCTCCACCATCGTGGCGGCCATCGCGCTGCCGGTGTCCGTGGTCGGCACGTTCGCGGTGATGGCGGCGCTGGGCTTCACCTTCAACATGATCACGATGCTCGCGCTGACCCTGTCCATCGGTCTGCTCATCGACGACGCCATCGTGGTCATCGAGAACATCGTCCGTCACATGGAAGAGGGCGCCTCGCCCATGCAGGCCGCGCTGGAGGGCGCCGGACAGATTGCCCTCGCGGTGCTCGCGGTGACGCTGGCCATCGTGGCGGTGTTCATCCCGGTGGCCTTCATGGACGGCATGATCGGCAAGTTCTTCTACCAGTTCGGCGTCACGGTGGCGGTGGCCACGCTCATCTCCTACGTGGTGTCCATGACGCTCACGCCGATGCTGTCCTCGCGCCTGTTGCGTGAGCACGGGCACCCGACGGGCATCTCCGCCGCGGTGGAGAAGGTGCTGGTGGGCATGGAGAACGGCTACCGGAAGATCCTGGGTGGCATCCTCCGTCACCGCGCCCTGACGATGCTCGTCGCGGTGGTGGTGCTCTTCGCGACCTTCGGCCTGGCCCGCTTCCTCAAGTTCACGTTCATCCCGGAGCAGGACAACGGCAACATCAAGCTGACGGTGGAGCTGCCCATCGGGTCCACCATCCAAGAGACCCAGACGCAGCTGGACACCTTCGCGGCCCAGGTCCGGGCGCTGCCGGGCATCTCCTCCACGTTCACCACCGCGGGCGGCGGCGTGCAGGAAGAGGTCCACAAGGGCGAGGTCCTCATCAACCTGATGCCGGTGAAGGACCGCGCCTTCAAGCAGAGCGAGCTCAAGGCCTACCTGCGCCAGAACATCCACCCGCCCAAGGGCATCACCGTGGCGGTGCAGGACGTGACCGCGGTGTCCGGTGGTGGCGCGCGCTCGCAGCAGGTGCAGTTCAACCTGCGCGGCGACAACTGGAAGGAGCTGACCGAGTCCGCGGAGAAGATGCGCCAGGCGATGCTCCAGAACCCGGGCCTCACCGACGTGGACATGACGTACCGCTCCGGCAAGCCGCAGTACGACGTGCAGGTGGACCGCGACCGCGCGGCCACGCTGGGCGTGCCGGCCGCGTCCCTGGGCGCCACCCTGCGCTCCTACCTGGGCCGCGACAAGGTGCTGGACTACCGCGAGGGCGGTGAGACGTACGAGGTGAAGCTGCGCCTGCCTCCGGAGACGCTGGCCTCCGCGGACGCGCTCGGTCAGCTGGCCGTGCGCGCCCCCACGGGGCAGCTGGTGGAGCTGCGCAACCTGGCCCGCATCGTCCCCGCGGAGGGGCCGGTGCAGATTGACCGGCAGGCGCAGAAGCGGCAGGTCACCATGCTGGCGAACCTGAAGGAGGGCTACGCGCTCTCCGACGCCATCACCTACATGCAGGGCTACGCCGCCAAGGAGCTGCCCAAGAGCGTCACGGGCGAGCTGGAAGGCAACGCGAAGGAGCTGGGCAAGTCCGTGGCCGCGTTCGGAACCGCGCTGCTCCTGGGCATCATCCTCATCTACATGATCCTCGCGGCGCAGTTCGAAAGCCTCATCCACCCGTTCACGATCATGCTGTCCCTGCCCTTCGCCTTCATCGGAGCGATTGGCGGCTTGCTCATCACCGGCCAGTACATGTCCATGTTCGCCCTCATCGGCGTCATCATGCTCATGGGTCTGGTGGTGAAGAACGGCATCCTCCTGGTGGACTTCACGCTGCAGGTCCGTGAGAAGGGCCGCACGGCGCACGAGGCGCTCCTCGAGGCCGCTCCGGTGCGTCTGCGCCCGATTCTGATGACGACCATCGCGATGATCGCCGGCATGATCCCGGTGGCCATCGCCAAGGGCGACGGCGCGGAGACGCGCGCGCCCATGGCCATCACCATCATCGGCGGCCTCATCACCTCCACGTTCCTCACGCTGGGCGTGGTGCCGGTGGTGTACTCGCTGCTGGATCAGCTGGCCGCGCGCTTCAAGCGCAACAAGGGCAGCGACCCCGGCTTCGCGGGTGGCTCCGGCACGGCGCACGGTCCGTCCAACCAGGACCGTGAGCGGGAGGCCGCGGCGGCCGCGGCCCGAGTGGAGACGGCCTGATGCGCCGCCCCACCTCCATCACCTCCCCCTCGGAGTCCGAAGTGCGCTCCGAGGGGAAGGACGAGGCCGCCGACGAGAAGGCCGTGATGGAGCGCCTGCTCCAGGAAGGGGACCAGTCCACGCCGGACTCACGCCGCTTCATGGGGCTCATCCGGGAGCTGGCCCACTTCCGCTCCCTGAGAGATCCGCTGGCGAGCCTCTGCGACGACATGCGGCTGACCCCCACCCAGGTGCACGCGCTTGGGTGGCTGGGCATGGACGGCCCCATCCAGGTGGGGGTGCTGGCCCAGCGCATCGGCATCACCAAGAAGACCATCACCGGCGTGGTGGACCGCCTGGAGGACATGGGCATGGTGGAGCGCGGCCGGGACGCGGAGGACCGCCGCGCCGTCACCGCGAAGCTCACCGACCGGGGCTGTGAAATCTACAAGGTCATCCAGCTGATGACGGACGCGGGCATCCGGCGGTTGATGGGCCTGCTTCCCGACGATGACCGCGAGGCGCTGTTCGGCATCATCGAGCGGATGCTCGCCCGGATGAAGGCCGCCGCTCCGCCGCGCTGAAAAGGGCGCCACAGGTGCGTGGATGGGCGCGGGCTGCGACACTGCCCGCGCCCATGCTCCCCTCCTTCGTGGCCCTGCTCGGGCTTGGCCTGAGCGCCGCTCCCCCGCCCTCCCCCGCTGCCCCTTCCGCGTCCGCGGTGCTCCACGCGCAGTGCCGCACGCACGCGTCGGATGCGTCCAGACCCTGGGCGCTCGCGCACGGCATGGACCTGGACGGCAAGGCCTTCCGCGCGCGGGATGGCCGCGCGGCCTCGGACGCCATCGTCGCCGGGTTCCTGCGCCGCGACGCGCCCGACGCGGGAGGCACGGCCCGCTACTTCTTCGACGCCTTCACCCCGGACGGCACGCCCGTGGAGCCCCACCCGGCGCTCCAGGTGAAGACCTTCCTGCTCGCGGGATACCCGCGCTCGCAGGTGTTCCCCACCGCGTGGGGCAAGGTGACGCTGCGGGAGTTGGTGGCATCACTCCAGCACGACTTCCGCCCCGCGCTCGCCGCGTCGCCGGACGGAGCGTGGGCGCTGGACGCGCTGTCGCATGTGCTGGAGCCCGGGGGCTCGTTCGTCAACGGCGCGGGGGAGACGGTGCGCATGGACGCGGTGATGGACACCGCGCTCGCCACGCTGGAGTCCGCGAACGCGGAGCTGCTCCGGGGCATGAAGGCGGGCCTTCCCCAGGTGCCCAAGAACAAGCAGGGCATCTACGCGCACCCGTGTGGCGGGCTCCACTTCTTCCAGGCCGTCGCGGGCTGGGCGCGCTTCCCCGCGGTGCGCAAGGCGTGGGGCCCGCGGCTGGACGCGCAGGTGGACGTGCTGGTGTACCGGCTGGGTTCGGAGGCGAAGCAGTACGAGGCCGCGCTCACCGCGGCGCCCGCGTACCGCGTCCCGGTGCTGGTGCAGATGGTGAAGTTCTACGGCCACTTCCTGGAGGCGCTGGGGCGCTACCGGGACCAGACGGGCTGGAGGCCCACGCCCGCGCAGGCCCGGGCGGTGGCGGAGGCGAAGGCCGCGCTGGAGCACGCCACGCTCCGCCTGGAGGCCACGGGCGCCTTCCGCGACACGGAGGCGCTGTCCCGGACGCAGCCCCAGCTCGCCCTGGACCTGGTGGGCGATGCGTGCCACGCGGCGCGCGGCTGGGACCTGTGGGCCTCCACGAAGGTCCGTTGAGGCCCGAGGCTCCCGAGGCTCGGAACCCGCTCAGGGCCCGTCCTGACGCTGGCCTCCCGGCCGGAGCCGCCGGAGTCCCGCGGAGAGCGCCGCCTTCCCGGAGGCCATCCACCGGCGGCCCCGCTGCCGCGCGACCATCACCGAGCCCAGCACGAGCCGCTGCGCGCGCATCTGGAGCAGGTCCGCGCGCAGCTCCATGGGCGTCACGGTGCGGATGCGGCCCTGCTCGTAGGCCTCCGTGATGGCGCGGCGCTGGAGCTTGCCGCTGCTCGTCTTCTGGAGTTGGCCGTAACGGATGAAGAGGACGTCCTCTTTCGGGAGCGTCACGCCTACCGTCTCCAACACCGACTGGCAGACCTGCTTGCGGCTGTCCTCCAGACGCTCCAACGCGGCCGGGTGGTTCACCTCCGCCAGCACCACGAGACGGCCCTTCACCTGGATGACGGCGGTGCGGCCCGGGCGGATGAAGCCCAGCCGCTCCACGGCCTGCTCGAAGTCCGCGGAGAAGAAGCTCTGGCCGTTCACCTTGATGCGGTCGTTGATCCGCCCGGTGATGAAGAGCTCGCCCTCCTTCTGGAAGCCCAGATCGCCCGTGGCGTAGTAGCCGTCGTCGCCGCGCAGGGGCCGGTCATCCAGGAAGTACGACGGCGCCAGGCTGCCGCCGCGCAGCTCGATTTCTCCCAGCTCGCCCTCGCCGCACAACCGGCCGTCCTCCGCGCGCAGCCGCACCTCGAACTCCGTCAGCGGGCGGCCCACGGAGATGGCCGGCTGACCGTTGGGCGCGGTGATGACGCGCACCGTCTGGCGCGGCGGCACGCTCGCGACCATCAGCACCGTCTCCGCCATGCCGTAGCAGGGCATGAACACGTCGCGCCGCAGACCGCACGGGGCGAGGATGTCCAGGAACTGCTCCAGGTTGGGGATGTTGATGGGCTCGCTGCCCAGGTAGATGCTCTGCACGCGCGACAGGTCCAACCGCTTCAGGTCAGCCGCGTCCGCCGACTTGAGCGACTTCAGTGCGTAGTCGATGGCGAAGTTGGGGATGACGGAGCCCATCACCTTCTCGGAGGAGATGAGCTCCAGCCAGCCCATGGGGTCCATCAGGAACGACGCGGGCTGGGCCAACAGCAGATCATTGCCCACCGTGATGCAGGTGAGCAGCCCGCCGATGAGCCCCATGTCGTGGTACAGCGGCAGCCAGCTCGTCACCCGGTCCTCGGACGTGCGGCTGTCGTGCCGGATGATCATCCGCAGGTTCGCGGCCAGGTTCTCCTGGGTGATGGGCACGCCCTTGGGGAACGACGTGGACCCCGACGAGAACTGCACGAACGCCAGCTCCCCGGGAGCCACCTCGCGCAGCTTCACACCGGGACGCTTCGCGCCCGTGGGCGGCCGCGGCAGGCGCTCCAGGGGCAGCTCCAGTCCAGCAATGCTGGGCACGTCCAGCACGAGCAGCGCGCCATAGCGCTCGCGGATGCGCGCGAGGAAGTCCCGGTAGGGCCCCTTCGGAGTGCTCAGGATGTACGGCTTCACGGACAGGGGCACCGCGCCCAGCTCCATCAGCCCCAGGAAGGCGAAGATGACGGACGAGGAGGTTTCGAAGGGCAGCACCACGCGCGTGCCCGGCGCCACGCCGTGCGCACGGAAGTGCTCCGCCGCCCCGGCCACCCGGGAGGCGAACTCCCGGTAGGGCACGAACTCCGGCGGCCCGACGAAGTCGTCGTAGAGAAACAGGCCGCGCCGCGGATCCACCGCTTCCAGTCGCTGGATGATGTCGAGCATGTGAAAAGCCTCCCCTCCTCCGGGTCCTTCAGTCCTTCAGTGTGAGGGCGCCACCTGGCGCATCCACGCGAGCACGCGAGGCAGCACCTCCGCGCGGGCGCGCTCTCCGCGCACCACGTCGAAGTGGCCCGCGTCCCAGCTCAGCCCCTGCGCGCGCCCCAGGACGAACAAATCCTTGCGGGCACTGCCCAGGTGGGCCACCAGCTTCTGCGCGCGCTGCGGTGACGCATGGAACACGTCCGCCGCGCCCACGCCCGCGAACACCGGCAGCGTCACGTTGCCCAGCGCGCTCCAGTAGTTCGTCGCGCCATCCGTGCTCCGGAACGCGCCCGTGGGCGCCCAGTCCGTGAACTGCCGCATCACGCCCGCCGGTTCGTCCCAGGGCCCCTGCTTCAGCGCCTTCGCCGGGAAGCGTCCCAACATCCCCGCCACCGTGGACGAGAAGCCCAGCTGGAAGCGCTTCTTGAACCCGCCGTCGCTGTAGTCGTTCACCGCCGACGACAGCGTGCACACGCCGGACAGCGACGCCTGGAGCGAGGGGTCCACCCCCAGCGCCGCCAGCACCGCGTAGCCCGCCATGCTGTGGGCCAGGATGAACAACGGCCCGGTGTGACGCGCGCGCACGGCCCGCACCAGGTCCGGGATGTCGTGGCGCACGTACGTATCGAAGCTCCAGTCGTACGCGCGCTTCGCGGGCCAGCGGCTCTTGCCATGCCCGCGCAGGGACGCGACGTACGACACACAGCCCGCGTCCACGAACGTGCGCGCGAACCCATCCCCCTGCCCGCCCAGGAAGAAGCGGCCGTCGGAGAACAGCCCCGGCACGAAGAGGATGCCGGGCGCGGAGTCCGGCGTCCCGGACAGGCGCGCCTCCACGACGTGCAGCGCGTGCTCCTGGGATGTGGGCACCCAGAACTCCAGCGACGCGAGCTCCGGCTTCACGTTCGTGCTCATGGGCGCGGATCCTCGACAGGGGCCACCGGGGCGCGCGCGGCGTCCAGGAACTGCTGCAGCGACGCGAGCGACCGGGCCCGCGCGTCCAGGAAGGCCACGCTCACCAGCGCCTCCACCGCCACCGGCCCGCCCACCGTCAGGAACACGCGCTGACGGAACCGCGCGCGGTAGTTGATGCCGTCCGGCTCCAGCTCGTCCGCCGCGGGCGACTCCAACTCCGTGTGCACCACCACGTCCCCCGGGGGAATCTCCCGGCGGTAGTCCACCTCCACGCGCGACACCACCGCCACCACCGGCCCCCCGCGCGTCAGCCCCTGCCGCTCCAGCCAGGCCCAACGGCCGGCCTCCAGGTACTCCAGCGTGGTGGCGTTGTTCACGTGCCCCAGGATGTCCAGGTCATTGGGACGCACGCGCAGCGTGAGCGACGACTCTTCGAAGTGCACGGGGGGATGTCCTTCGGCTGCCGGGGGGATGACAGCGACTTCAGGGGGACGGAGCGCGCGTCACGATGACCACTGTCGAGACGAACCCTCCGCTATGCGACAGCGAAACAGAGACCTGCAGGCCCTCGCGCGCCAGGTGCTCCGCGAGCGTGCCGTGAAACAGGAAGCGCGGCGCGTGCCGGGCGTCGTGGACGAGCTCTGCGTCCGTCCAGAACCAACCCGCGACCGCGGGCAGCGCCTTGAAGAGGGCCTCCTTCGCGCTGAAGCCCGCCGCCAGGCTCTGCACCGGATCCGCCGCGCGCTCGAAGTGGGCGAGCTCCGCGGCGGTGAAGAAGACGTCCGGCTCCCGCAGGGCCCGGGCGGCCTCCAGCTCCGAGATGGCCTGGAGGTCGTGGCCCAGGCCCATCAGCACCCGACGAGGTCCATCCAGGTGTCCTCCAGCTCCTCTCGCGACGCCACCGTGATGCCGGTGATGCGCTTGAGGGCGTGGAAGATGAGCTGCTCCTTCTTGCGCAGCGCGTCCGGGGCGTAGAAGCCCTCGCGGTGCTCCAGCCGATCCCACCAGTTGACGTGGGTATCGCGGCTCTCCACGCGCTCGCGCTTGCTGCCGTGCACCTCGCCTCCGTCGCGCAGGAAGAGGTGCGCCACCGCGAACGCCTCCTTCGCATTGTACGCGCCGCTGTCCACCAGCGCCTTGGCGAAGGCGATGAAGTAGTTCATGTGCTGCACTTCGTCCGCCGCCACCTGCTTGAACAGCGCGCGCAGGCCCGGGTCCTGGACCATCTGCGAGCACTGGCCGTAGTCCACCGCCGCCACCACCTCGGAGATGGACAGCAGCGTGAGCGTGCGCAGCATGTCGTCGTCGGGGAAGACCTTGCGGAACTCGATGAAGGTGGCGTCGGAGATGACCTCCAGCCCCAGCACCGAGGACAGGCGGTTGAACGCCGTCTCGTGGTGCGCCTCCTCCTCGTTCCAGTAGCGGCTCCACGTGCCGCACGCCTGCATGATGGCGGCGACGGTGGGGTTCTTCTCCTGCCACCGGCGGCACTCCTGATCCGCCAGCCGCTCCAGCCGGTCCGCGCCCGGCTTCGTCGTCAGCTCCGCCCGCCCCGCGTTCCACACCAGGTGCCGGTCGGCTTCACCCACGTGCGCGACGTCCACGTGGGAGAGCAGCTCCACCACGCTCCAGCGCCGCGACTCGTGCAGCCGCTGCTGCTCCCAGGTGATGTCCACCAGGGACTGCCCCCGCTGGGTGAGGGCTTCGTACAGCTCCGCCTGGATGGCCGGGCGGCCTTCGGGCGAGAGGGCCTTGGGGGGGACGACGGTCGCTTCTTCGTGCTCGAGGCCGCGCGCGAGGACGCTCATGCCGACTTCCGCTCTGGGTTCGTGACTTCACCCATGAAGACCGCCAGGACCTTGGACACGGTCGTATCGAGGGACAGCGCCGGCAGGCGAACCCTCAGTCCATAATCCTTGCGCAACCCGTTGGAAGTGCGGGCAAAGGCTTCCATCAAGTCGACGCTGTTGGTCATGCGCTCGGAGCGTGTAATCAACGCCGCGAGTGTGAGGTCTTCGGAAAACAACTCTCCTTCCGTGAGACCCACGTTTTCCGCGAATTTTCGTCGGATATATGACTCGAGCTCCTGTGCGTCGGGCACGGGGGACCTTCCTTCTCAGGGCTTGAAAGTCGATTTCCCAGTCTAAAACAGGAAAGACTAACTGTGGCTCCAGACCTGTCAATCATCAACGGGTCACTTTGGATCCGCGTACGAACCCACCCTCTTGGGTTCTTTTCACGCGTCATTCATGCAATCAGGCGCGAGATTTCTTCGGGCGTGAAACCTGCGTCTTCCAGGATGACGCGCGAGTGCTGTCCGAGCGTGGGCGGTGGACGCAGTGCGACGTCGCCCATGCGCAGCGGCGTGAGCAGGTGCGTGACGCGGATGCCGCGCTGCGCATCGTCCGTCTCCGCGAAGAGGCCACGCGCGCGCAGCTGCGGATCCGCGAGCACCTCGTCGCCTTCCGCCACCGGCTCCACGCAGAACTCCGCGCCGGAGAGCTGCTCACGCCAGTGCGCCAGGGGCTGGCTCGCGAAGATGCGGGTGAGCTCCGCCTTCACGCGCGCGCCGTCTTCGCCACCCGAGTACGCGTCATCCAGCAGCTCCGGGCGGCCCAGCTTCGCGCAGAGCGCGCCAAAGAACCTGGGCTCCAGCGCGCCCACCGCGAGCCAGCGGTCGTCCGCGGTGCGGTACAGGCCATAGCTGGGATAGCCGCCGTTGAGCGGCTCGGTTCCGCGCTGGAGCGGCGCGCCCTCCTTCCCCATGAACAGGCGCGAGGCCAGGTGCAGGTGGAGGAACGCCAGCGCGCCGTCCGTCATGGACACGTCCACGAAGCGGCCCACGCCGGTGCGCTCACGCTCGTGCAGCGCGGCCAGGATGCCCACCAGAGCGAAGAGGCTGCCTCCGCCGATGTCCGCCACCTGCACGCCCGGGAACGCGGGCGCGCCACCTGCTTCGCCGCCGTAACCCAGCAGGCCCGCGCGGGCCACGTAGTTGAGGTCATGCCCCGCCTTGAGCCGGTCCGGCCCCGTCTGGCCGTAGCCGGAGATGCCGCAGTAGATGAGCCGCGGGTTCTTCTGGCGCAGCACCGCCTCGCCCACGCCCAGCTTGTCCATCACGCCGGGGCGGAAGCTCTCCACCAGCACGTCGTAGTGGGACACGAGCCGCAGCAGCGCGTCACGCCCTTCAGGCGTCTTGAGGTTCAGCGTGAGCGAGCGCTTGTTGCGGTGCAGCCCGTAGTAGAGCGCGCCCTCCCCGTCGCGGTGCGGCGGCATGTGGCGGGTGGCGTCCCCCACGTCCGGGTCCTCCACGGTGTCCACGGTGGCGCCCAGGTCGGCGAGCACCAGCGTCGCGTACGGGCCGGGCAACAGGCGTGACAGGTCCAGCACCCGCAGGCCCGCGAGGGGGGAAGACGGCTCGGACATGAAGGGGGGCTCCAGGGGGAAGTGGAGACATGCAGACGGCGCGTCCCCGCCAGGGGTGACGCGCCGTCGGTGCGACACGATACGGAGAGGCTCAGGCCAGCAGCTTCGCCAGCTTCATGGCGAGGCCCATGTCCATCGGCTTGAACTTGAGCTTGCCCTGCATGGCGGCCATCTGCGGGTTCAGCTTGCCCTCGCGGATCTTCACGAAGTCGTCGTTGCTGACGGTGACCGTCATCTTCGACGCACCGTTGAGACCCTCGGACACCCAGCCTTCCGACTTGGTGGTGTCCAGCGTCCACTTGCCGCCGCCGTCACCGGAGACGTCGAAGTGGATGATGGCGTTGATGTCCTTCGCCAGCTCCGGCTTCTCCTGCAGCTTGCCGGGAATCTGCGTCTCGATGATGTCCTTCGCGGTCGCCATGACTCGCTCCTTAGCGTTCAGCGTTGACTGGTGAATCAAGCCTGCGCGGACCGTAGTGGCGCCCCACCGTCGGGTCAAGCACGGCCACGGGCGCCGTGCTCAGACGCGCGAGGTGTCCGCCGAGGGGCTGAGGGACTGTCGCACCATCGACAGCAGGTCGTTGAGCTCGAAGGGCTTGGCCAGGTGGCCCATGGCGCCAATGTCCTTCGCCTTGCTGCCGACGTTGCGGTCCGCGCTGAGGACGATGATGGGGATGCCCGCGAAGTCCGGCTTCTGGCGCATGCGCTGGGCGAACTCCCAGCCGTCCATCACCGGCATCATCAGGTCCAGGAGGATGAGGTGCGGAGGGTCCGGCTCCAGGCGCTCCAGGGCTTCCTTGCCGTTGCGGGCACGGCGGATCTCGAAGCCCTCGGCCTCCAGGATCTCCGAGAGCGCCTCCAGGATGTCGGGATCATCGTCCACGACGAGCACCACGGGTGCGTCAGCATGCTGTGCGTTGAGCGAGGTCAGAGGTGTCTCCTCGATACCGCTTCCGGAGATGGATCTTCCACCATCACTGGCCCCCCGGGTGCAAGAAATCAAGGGGCCCGCGGACGGAGCCGGTGCCCGTTGCAAAACCGACAGTCACTGCCCACCCTTCCGTTGATTCGAGGCACGGCCAGGGGAGGTCCGCGTGACGTGGATGGGGGAGACGCCTGGAGTCAACGAAACCGCGCCGGGGCTCGCGCTGCTGCCCCGTCAGGGGACACCCCGCCTGCTCGGTCCCCTGCTCCTGGACTACCTGGGGCTGGAGGCCCTGCCTCCCATGCCAGCCGTGACGGGCATCGACGGGCTGATGGCCGCCGTGGGCTTCCGCCGCAAGGACGGCGAGCGCAACCTGTGGGAGCGCCAGGACCGCACCCTGCTGGTGGGTGAAGAGTCGCTGGAGGACGGCGGACGCCTGCTCTGGGCGCTGCCGGTGCCCTGGAGCACGGAAACGGCTTCACCCCAGGTGCCTCAGGCTTCACCGCCAGGCGAGCGCGTGGAGGACCGCGTGCGCTTCCTGTCGCTCGCGTCGCACGATTTGCGCGGGTCGCTGGCCAACATCCGCTCGTACGCGGCGCTGCTGCTCAACGGGCGCATCCCGCTGGAGCCCAAGGCGCAGCGCGGGCTGGAGACCATCCTGCGCAACGCGGACCGGGCGCTCTCCTTCGCCCAGGACTTCTTCGACTCCAGCCGCGCGGACCTGGGCGCGCTGGCGTGTGAGCGCGAGCGCCAGCCGCTCCTGCCCATCCTGGATGCCGCGGTGGAGCGCACGCGGGCCGCGGCGTCCGCCGCCAACGTGGGGCTGGAGCTGGACACGCTGCCGGAGCTGCCCGACGTGACGGTGGACGCGGGCCGCATCCAGCACGCGGTGGAGGCCTTCGTGCACCACCTGCTGGCGCGCGCGCAGCCGGGCGAAGCGCTCCACGTGCGCGCCGAGCGCCTGGGTCACCAGGTGCGGGTGGAGGTGCGCCGCGATGGCGCGGCCGTTCCGGAAGAGGACATCACCGCTGTCTTCCAGTGCGAGGAGCGCGCCTTCCGCGAGCGCAAGCTGGAGGATCCGCTGCGCGTCTTCCTGGCCCGGCAGGAGGTGGAGGCCCACGGTGGCCAGGTGGGCGCCCAGGCGGACGCGGGCGGCACCACCCTCTTCCTCACGCTGCCCTTATCGCTGCCAGCGGAACTCGGGCATCCAGCGGGCTGGCAGGCGTGAGTCCCGGCCGCTGGAGTTGCTAGCGCGACCCACCTCCCACCGGTATGCTCCCCCGCGTATTTCGTGAGGAGCGAAGCCATGGGATTGAAGCTTCCTGAGATTCTTCTGATTTTCGCGGCGCTGCTGCTGCTGTTTGGCGGTTCGCGGTTGCCGCAGCTCGGCTCGTCCCTGGGCAGCGCGCTCCGCAACTTCAAGCGCGGCTTCTCCAGCGACGACGAGAAGGACGACGCTGGCGACAAGAAGCCCGGCACGCTGTCCGCGTCCACCACCGTGGACAAGGACGTCGCCGCCAAGTCGCCCAGCCACAACGCCTGATTGCGGGTCCGTCCGGGTGGGCCCGGGAAGGCCCCGCCCCTGACGTCAAGACATCGCTGAACGTTCACCCGTGACGCCCGTACCGTGACCGCTCGAAAGCGGCCAGGGACGGGCGTCGGGCTTTTGGTGCGTCAGTCCATGACCTTCGCGCCTTCGTACATGGCGTCGATGGTCTTGATGTACTTCTGGCTGGCGACCTTGCGCTTCACCTTGAGGGTGGGCGTGAGCTCACCGGACTCCTGCGTGAAGTCCGCGTCCATCACCGCGATCTTCTTGATGCTGGAGTACGGGGGGATCTCCGCGTTCACCTTCTTGATGATCTCCTCGACGGCCGCCTTGATCTCCGGCCGCTGGGAGTTCTGCGCGTAGGTGCCCACCGCGATGCCCTTGTCCTCCAGCAGCTTGCGCGCCGGGTCCTCGGACACGGTGATCAGCGCCACCAGGAACGGCCGCTTGTCGCCGTACACCATGGCCTGGCTGATGAGCGGGAAGGTCTTGAGCGTGTTCTCGATGTTCTGAGGCGCCACGTTCTTGCCGCCCGCGGTGACGATGATGTCCTTCTTGCGGTCGGTGATGCGCAGGTAGTTGTCGGAGTCCACCTCGCCGATGTCACCGGTGTGGAACCAACCGTCCGGATCCAGCACCTCCGCGGTGGCGGCGGGGTTCTTGTAGTAGCCCTTCATCACGCAGGGGCCACGCACCAGAATCTCACCGTCCGCGGCGATCTTGATCTCCGTGCCCGGCACCGGCGGGCCCACGGTGCCGATCTTGATCTTCTCCACGCGGTTGGCGTTGCACGGGGCGCTCGTCTCCGTGAGGCCGTAGCCCTCCAGCACCTTGAGGTCGAGCAGGTCGAAGAAGTACGCGATCTTCCGGGACAGCGGCGCGCCGCCGGAGATGAAGATGCGCATGTTGCCGCCCAGCTTCTCGTCCAGGGTCTTGCGCACCTTGGAGAACACCAGCTTCTTCGCCAGGCTGAACTGGAGCGAGCTGTACTCGCGGCCCTGGCTCTTGGCCTCGGAGTACTCGTCGAACAGGCCGAAGGCCCACTTGAAGAGCTTGCCCTTCACGCCGGGCGCCGCCGAGCCGTTGGCCACGACGTTGTTGTAGACCTTCTCGAACACGCGCGGCACGGACGGCAGCACCGTGGGGCGCGTCTCCGCCAGGTTCGCGAGCAGCTTGTCCACCGACTCCGCGATGATGAGGCGGAAGCCCATGGACAGCCACGCGGCCTTCACCACCTGGGCGAACACGTGCGCCAGGGGCAGGAAGAGCATGACGGAGTCTTCCGGCTTCATCATCCCCATGGCCTGGGTGGCCTTCGCTTCATAGGCCCAGTTGCCGTGGGTGAGGATGACGCCCTTGGGGTCGCCCGTGGTGCCGGAGGTGTAGACGAGCATGTTGGTCTCGTCCAACTTCACCTGCCCCACGCGCTCGGTGAACGCGGACTCGGCGGCCTGGGGGATGCCCTTGCCGGAGGCCACCATGTCCGCGAGCGAGATCTCCTTGTCGCCGGAGATGGGGCCTTCGAAGACGACGATCTTCTGCAGCGTGGGGATGTCCCCCAGCTTGGAGCGCACGCGGGACAGGCGGCCCGCCTGCTTGGCGTCCTTCTCGTCGTTGTCGACGAGCAGCAGCTTCGTCTCCGAGTGGTTCAGGACGTAGCGGCACTCATCCGGCGTGTTGGAGCCATAGATGGGCACCGTGATGGCCTGGGCCGCGCTGATGGCCAGGTCCGCGATGATCCACTGCAAGCTGGTGTTGGCGAAAATGGCGACCCGGTCCCCGGGCTGAACGCCCTGGGCGATGAGGCCCGCCGCCTGCGCCTTCACGTCCTCCAGTACCTGCGCGAACGTGACGTCCTGCCAGCGCCCGTCCTTCTTGTGCGTCACGCCTACCTTGGAGGCGTTCTGAGCCCGCTGAACGAGCAACTGGACGAGGTTCTGCTCCTGCGTCCCGCCCGCCGCGGGAGCCGTCGTGACCTGACTCTCTGCCCTCACTTGAGCTCCTCCTGGATGTCGGCATCCACCTTCTTGGCCCACTGCTGCACGCGCTGCCCCTCAGCGGGGTTGTACGCGGTGCTTCCCTGCTTGACCTTCTCGATTGCCGCGCTCGCGTCCTTCGCCTTGCCGTCCTTCAGCAACGTCTCGGCCAGGTAGTAGTGCGCGCGCAGCGACTGCGGAAACTTGGCGATGGCCTTCTGGTAGTACTCGACGGACTTGCCCAGGTCGCGCTTCGGCCAGGGCAACTCATAGAAATAACGCCCCTTCACCAGCCAGGGACCACCGTACTCGTACGTGGCGTCGAGCTTCAGCGCGGTGTCCAGGCGCTCGTTGAACTTGCCCTCCAGCCCGTCGCCCAGCGCCTTCATGATGCCCACGGCCTGCGAATAGGAGCCGATGCCGCACGCGGCGAAGTAGTAGCCCTCCACGCGCGCCGGCTGGAGCTTGGAGGCCTTGTCCCCGGCCTCCCAGGTCTGCTTGCCCAGGACCATCTTGAGCTTCTTCTCCGTGGCGCCGTCCGCCTGCCACTGGAGGATGCGCGCCTTGCGCCACGCCAGGTCGAAGTCGTCCGGCGCGGCCTTCAGCGCCTCGGACACTTCCTTGTCCAGCGCCTTCACGGACTCCGCGTCACTGCGCTTCGCGTACAACGCGTCGAGTTGGTCGAGCAGCGCGGGATCCGCGGCGTTTGCCGGGATGGCCCAAAGCACCCAAAGGGCAAGCAATTTCAAGCGCATCGAAAAGCCTTAGCACGCACGCTCGCCTACCATCAACCGAACGTACCAGACGCAGCGCGGCAAAAACGAAGACGGGACCGGCAAGGTGCGAACACCCCGTCAGGTCCCGTCAGCGATGCAACAGATGCTGCCTTTTGCCCTTCCGCTTCAGGCCGCGTCGGCCGTGGCGGTGTGCTCCTCGTTCTCGTTGAACGCGATGAGGTAGCGCTCCAGGAAGTTCTTCGTCTTCAGCTCCACCTGGCGCACGCGCTCGCGCGACACGCCCCAGCGCTGGCCCAGCTCCTCCAGCGTCAGCGGCTTGTCCTGCGTGAGGCGCTCCTGGAGGATGTCCCAGCCCAGGTCGCCAATGCGCTTGCGCACCTTGGACAGGGCATCCTGGATTTCGGTGTCCTGCTCGCGGGAGAGGAACGTCTCCTGCGGGGAGGGACCGCCGTCCTCCAGCCGGTCGAGGAAGGTCGTCTCGCCCTCCTCGTCGATGGTGGCGTCCAGCGAGAAGTCCACCATGCTGCCGCGCTCCGCCTCACCGCCGCGCACCTGGCTGCGGTTGTCCTTCAGATAGCGGGTGATGTAGGCGCGGATCCACCACACGGCATAGGTGGCGAAGCGCACGTTCTTCTTCGGGTCGAAGTGCTCGATGGCCTTCATGAGGCCGACGTTGCCTTCCTGGATGAGGTCGTCCAGGCGGGCCCCGCGGTTGGCGAACTTCTTCGCCACGGCGACCACGAAAGCGAGGTTGGAGCTGGCGAGCGTCTGTCGGGCGCTCTCGTCACCCTTGCGGGCCTGGCGGGCCAGCTCGTACTCCTGTTCACGCGTGAGCTGCTGGTGGCCGCCCAGGTGACGCAGGTAATGCGAAAGGCCCTCTGCCGCGAACTTCGTCGAGTTGGCCATGATTTCCCGTCCTTCCGTTCGAAACTGCCGGACGCGATGAATCCCCCGACGAACCGCGTCCACCTGTCACTAGGACGCGCAACGGCGGAAAGGGTTTCTCATTCCTTCCAAGAAGGGCGTTTCGCCCTCCTCCCCTTGTCAAAAGCCCGTCACGCACTCGCACTTCCGGGCCCTTGGCAGCGCGCGACGCGACGGGTGGGACAGCACCTACGTTTCCGGTCACGAAGTCTTCAACGCTTGGGAGCGGGGAAGATTTTCTCGGGATTGAGCAGACCTGATGGATCGAAAAAGTCCTTCAGGCGGCGCTGCAGGTCCAGCAGCGCGGGCGCCTGCTCCAGCGCCAGATATTCCCGCTTCGCGTGCCCCACGCCGTGCTCACCGGTGATGGTGCCTCCCAGCTCAACGGTGAGCACCAGCATGCGGCGCAGCGCCTCGTCCACGAGGGGGCGCTGGCTGGCACCTTCGTACAGGATGTTGGCGTGCAGGTTGCCGTCGCCCGCGTGGCCATACGTGGCCACGGTGAGCCCCAGCTCCTCGCCCATCTTCTTCAGCCGCTCGATGATCTCGGGAATTTTCGAGCGGGGCACCACGATGTCTTCGGAAATCTTGGCGGGCTTGAGCGCGCGCAGCGCCGGGGAGATCACCCGCCGCGCCGCCCACAGCTTCTCGCGCTGACTTTCGTCCTGGGCCACCAGGGTCTGGGTGGCTCCGTGCTGATTGCAGATGTCCCCCAACAGTTGGAGCTCCGCGAGCACGCCTTCGGGCGTGTTGCCGTCGACCTCGGCGATGAGGGCGGCGCCTGCGTCCGGAGGGAACTGGAAGCTGCCCCGGTGCACGATGGCCTGGACGGCGACCTCGTCAATGAGCTCCAGGCAGCGCGGCAGGAGGCCGGCGGCGAGCACCGCGGAGACGCCTCGCGCCGCGTCCAGCACGGAGGGGAACACCACCAGCGCGGTCATCACCTGACGGGGCAGTGGAATCAGCTGCACCGTGATTTCGGTGGCCACGCCGAGCGTGCCCTCGGAGCCCACGAAGAGCCCCACCAGGTCATAGCCGGCCACGCCCTTGATGGTGCGCCGGCCCACGCGCAGCACCTCGCCGTCCGGCATCACCCACTCCAGGCCGATGACGTAGTCGCGCGTGACGCCGTACTTCAGGGCGCGCGGGCCGCCGGCGTTCTCCGCCACGTTGCCGCCCAGCGTGCAGAACTCCCAGGAGTTCGGATCCGGCGGATAGAAGAGCCCTTGCGCCTCCACGGCCTTCATCAGGTCGCCCGTCACCACGCCGGGCTCCACCACCGCGGTGAGGTCCTCCTTGGAGATGGAGCGGATCCGGCTCATGCGCTCCAGGCTGACCGCCATGCCGCCCTTCAGGGGCAGCGAGCCGCCGCTCTTTCCGCTGCGCGCGCCGCAGGGGGTGAAGGGCACGCCGTGCGCCTGGCACGCCTTGAAGATGGCGGACACCTGCGCGGTGGTCTCCGGCAGGAGGACGGCGTCGGGCCGGTACACACCGCTGTCGGACTCGTCGCGCGCGTAGGCGTCGAGCGTGGCCTCGTCGCGCTTCACCTGGCCTTCGGACAGCACGTCCGCCAGGGCCTCCAGCACCTTCGCCACGCGCTCGGGCGCTACCCGCTCGAAGGTCTGGGAGGCCGGGTTCATCGGCCCGCCCCCGAGCGAGCCCCCAGGCGGGCCCACAGCTCGCGGCGCAGGGGGCCGTCGCGGCGCAGGCGTCCTTCGTAGGCCTCCGCGTGGGTGACGGCGTCGCGCTGGTGGTCGGCCCTCAACCGCAGACACGCCTGCTCCGCCTCCAGGATGCAGGCGGTGGCGGGACTGTCGAGCACGCGGGCGAGCGAGCGCGCCACCTGCCGCGCCAGGTCCTCCTGGAGGATGAGCCGGTGCGCGAAGAGATCCACCAGCGCGCCGATGCGCCCGAAGCCCACCACGCGCGAACCCGGCACGTAGGCCACGTGGGCGCGGCCGGTGAAGGGCAGCAGGTGGTGCGGGCACATGGAGTGGAAGCGCAGGTCCGTCACGACGACCAGTTCGCCGGAGGAGTCCGCGGGCGCGGGGTAGGTCTTCCCGAGCGCTTCCTCGGGCGTGCGGCCGTAGCCGTCGAGGAAGCCGTTCGCCCACACGTCGGCCACGCGCGTGGGCGTGTCCACCAGGTTCACGTCCTGGAGGTCGAGCCCCGCGGCGGTGAGGAAGTCGCGGACCGCCCGGGCCATGCCGGCGGGGTCGGGGCGCACGGCGCGAGGGGCCGGGGCCTTGGCGGCGGGGGCGCGGCGACGGGAACGGGAGGGGGGCACGGGCGACGGAACTCCTGGCGCGAAGGGGCGTGACGCTGGCTCGCCCAACCTAACCGATGCGGCCAGGAGGGACGTCCGGAATGAAAACAACGTTCCCTTGTCGTCGTGTTTCGGCGGTGCACCCTGCCTGCCTTGACACTCCCGGGGGCCGACAGTAAGCCAGCCGGGACCCTCAGATGCTCTCGCGCGCCCACACCCTTGCCCGCCTCACCGCGATGCTGCTCGTCGCGCTCTGGGGTGCCCAGCCGCTGGGTCTGGCGCTGCACGAAGAGCAGCACGCGCACCGGTTCTGTCCGCAGCACCAGACGTTCGAAGAGGACGCGCGGCGCGCGAACCCCGCGCTGTCCCGCTTCAGCGAGCGCGCCCCCGTCGTCGCCTCCGTCCCGCCCGCCGTGGCGGACGCGACGGGCCTCAACCACGAGACGTGCCCGCTGCTCACGGCCGCCCCGCAGGTGGGGCTCCTTCCGGGCGCTGACGTCGTTTCCGCTTCGGCGTGCGTGGAGAGCAACCACCCGGCCACCGCGCCGCCCCGCTCCTTCGCGCCGCTCGCCGTCCTCGACACCGCGCCCAAGGCCTCGCCTCCGACGCACGCGTAGTTCCGCGTGTCGTGTCGTGAAGCAGGTCATCAGGTCGACGGTCGTCGCGGGGTGCGCATGCGCATGCTCCACGGCCGGCCGGTTCCGAGGAGCCAACATCCGTGTCATCCCTTCCGCGCAGGAATCCCCGCGCCCTCGCCGTCGTGCTCGCCGCGCAGCTGTCCGCGAGCGCGGCGTGGGCCCAGCAGTCATCGCCGCCCTCCACCGCGTCCCCCCCACCTTCCGAGTCCCCTGCCCCCTCCGAGGACACACCCGCGCTGAGCCCGGAGGAGATGGAGGAGATCGAGAAGGCGCTGGGCACGGACACGAGCACACGCGCGCGTCCGTCCGGCGACACGTCTCCGGTGTCACCCACCGCGACGAACGACTCCGGCGTGACGCCGCTCAAGCTGCCCAACGCCATCTCCGGCGGCACCAACTTCCTCAACCTGAGCTTCATCCTGGACATGGCCCTGGCGGCCTTCTCCAACAAGGAGCCCCTGCAGGGCGGCGCGCACGACCCGACGAAGAACGGCTTCAACCTCCAGCAACTGGAGCTGTCCATCGGCTCCGTGGTGGACCCGTACTTCCGCTTCGACAGCAACATCGTCTTCAGCCAGTTCGGCGTGGAGATTGAAGAGGCGTACGTCACCACGTTGGACCTGCCCGCCAACCTCCAGGTGCGCGCGGGCCAGTTCCTCACCCGCTTCGGCCGGATCAACGCCACGCACCCGCACGCGTGGGACTTCGTGGATCAACCCTTCGTCATGAGCCGCTTCTTCGGCGCGGAGGGCAACCGCGGCCTGGGCGTGGAGGGCTCGTGGCTCACGCCGCTGCCCTGGTACGTGGAGGTGATTGGCAGCGCCACCGACGCCACGGGCGAGGCCACCGCGCGCAGCTTCTTCGGCGCCTCCGCCGAGCGCGTGCTGTCACCGCTGGACTTCCAGCTCACGGGCGCGGTGAAGCAGTTCTTCCCGGTGTCGGACGACCTGTCGCTGTTGTGGGGCCTGTCCGCCGCCACGGGTCCCAACCCCACGGGCTACCGCAACTACACCAGCATCTACGGCACGGACGTGTACCTGAAGTTCCGGCCCATCACGTCGCAGAGCTCGCAGCAGCTGGTGCTCCAGGCGGAGGTGCTCTACCGCCGCAGGCAGGTGCCGGAGGACGTGCTGTCCGACTGGGGCGGCTACGCGCAGACGGTGTGGCGCTTCTCCAACCGCTGGGCCACGGGCGTGCGCTACGAGTTCGGCACGGCCGCGAAGACGCTGGAGGGCCGCGTGGCGAATGATCCGCTCGACCCCGAATGGATTTCCGACCGCCAGCGCATCACCGCGGCGGTGACGTTCTGGCCCACGGAGTTCTCCCGCCTGCGCCTGCAGGCCGCCACGGACCTCGTGGGCTGGCGCGAGACGCCGGACTACTCGGCCTTCCTCGCCCTTGAAGTCGTGACCGGCGCCCACGGTGCCCATGCGTTCTGACACCTTCTTCCGGAGCCCCTCCATGCGTTCCCTTCGCCTGTTCGCGGCCCTGTGCGCCGCCGTCGTCAGCCTCACCGCCGTTCCCGCTCGCGCGGACCTGAAGGTCGTCGCCACCCTCCCGGACCTGGCCGCGCTGGCCAAGGCCGTGGGCGGGGACAAGGTGGGCGTCACCGCGCTCGCGCTGCCCACGCAGGACCCGCACTTCGTGGACGCCAAGCCGAACCTGGCGCTCGCGCTCAACCGCGCGGACCTGCTCATCGCCGCGGGCCTGGACCTGGAGATCGGCTGGCTGCCCACGCTCCAGCTGGGCGCGCGCAACAGCCGCATCCAGACGGGCAACGCGGGCTACCTGGACGCGTCGCGGTTCGTGAGCCTCCAGGAGGTCCCCGCCGGGCAGGTGGACCGCAGCCAGGGCGACGTGCACCCCGGCGGCAACCCGCACTACCTCTATGATCCGCGGCAGGCCCTCAAGGTGGCGGCCGCCATCGAAGCGCGCATGTCGCAGTTGGATGAGAAGAACGCCGCCACCTACAAGGCCAACCTCGCGAAGTTCACGCAGGAGCTGCAGGCGGCGCAGGCGGGCTGGGAGAAGCGGATCGCGGGCTTCAAGGGCGTGCCCGTCATCGCGTACCACCGCACGACGGCGTACCTGCAGGACTGGCTGGGCTTCAAGACCATCGCCTTCCTGGAGCCCAAGCCGGGCATCCCGCCGAACCCGTCCCACGTCGCGCAGGTGCTGGCGCAGGGCAAGGCCAACAAGGTGAAGCTGGTGCTCAAGGAGGACTACTACCCGGACAACATCGCGAAGCTCGTGGCGTCGAAGATTCCCGCCGCGCTCGTTGCGCTGCCCGGCGGCACCGACTTCCGTTCCAGCCAGACGTACGTGCAGCGCCTGGAGCTGATGGTGGGCCGGCTGGAGCAGGGCCTCGCCGGGAAGGGGGAATGACGCCATGAGGCGCTTTCCAACCCAGGCGTGGTTGCTCCCCGTCGCGCTGCTGTCCGGGTGCGCGTTCGACGCGGGCGAGGGCTTCGCGGTGCTCGAGCCCTCCGTCGCTGTCGCGTACACGCCGGTGTCCGGGCGCAACGCGGGTGACGGCTACCAGGCGCTCGCGTCCGACTTCCAGCTGCGCATGGACACCGGCACGGTGAGCCTGGGCAGCATCGACCTGATGGCCTCTTCTGGTGGAGGAGGTTCCACGACGTTCGACCCGTCCTCGCCGCCGCCGGGCTACTCTCTGTGCCACAACGGGCACTGCCACAGCGACTCCGGGGCGCTCGTGGACTACGAGGACATCCAGGCGGAGCTGGGCGGCGGTGGCAGCACCACCGTCACCGTGGCCAACCTGCCGGTGGACGCGGAGCTGGACCTGCTGGCGCCCGCGACCCGCGACCTCACCTGCGAGCCCGCCTGCGAGCTGGGCAAGACGACGCTGTCCCGCGGGCGCTGGGCTGTTACGGGCCTGCGGATGACGGGCAGCGTGCGCGATGGCCGCGTCCCTGCGCGCTTCGCGGGCGCCCTGCCCTTCCGATTCACCGCGACGGTGACGGGCACGGAGGCCACGCCGGTCGCGGTGCTCACCGGCGACCTGGACGTGCCATCCGACCGTGAGAATGACCCGCGCGTGGCGTTGGGCCTGAAGCTGGAGCTGACGCCGGCCCTCTTCGACGCGGTGGACTGGTCCGCCGTGCCGCCTGGCGCCGACGGCGTGGTGGACCTGGATGATCCCAAGAACGCGGCGGTGCGCGCCGCGCTCCTGGAGAAGGTGGCCGCGCTGAGCCCCACCGCGGAGGTGAACCGTGGCTCACGGTGATCACGAGACGGAGCTGGACCGGGGCCACCGCGCCGCGCCGCCGCCGGAGCCGGGCGAGCCGCTGCTGAAGTGCGAGCAGCTCGTCATCGGCTACGGGGGCAAGGACATCCTGCCGCCCATGGACCTGGTGGTGCGCCGCCACCAGTTCGTGGCGGTGGTGGGCCGCAACGGCTCTGGCAAGAGCACCTGGTTCAAGACGCTGCTCGGGCTGATTCCCCCGGTGTCCGGCCGCATCACCCTGGGCGCGCCGCACATCCGCAGCGCGTACGTGCCGCAGATGTCCGCCATCGACTCGCTCTTGCCCGTGCACACGCGGGAGCTGACCGGGTGGGGACGGCTGTCCGGGTGGAACTTCCTGCGGCCCTTCCCCAGCAAGACGGACAGGCAGAAGGTGGAGGCGGCGCTCGACACTGCGGGCGCGCGCGGCATCGCGAAGCGGCCCTTCCGCGACCTGTCCGGCGGCGAGAAGCAGCGCGCGCTGCTGGCGCGGGTCATCGCCACCGAGGCGGACGTGGTGCTGCTGGATGAACCCACCGCCGCGATGGACGCGGTGGCGGAGAAGCAGACGATGCTGCGGCTGTGCGCGCTCGCGCATGACCGCGGACTGGGCGTGGTGGTGGTGAGCCACGACCTGTCCGTCGCCGCCGAGCACGCCGACGTCATCCTCTTCGTGGACCGCGAGCACCGCTGCTTCGTCATGGGCGATGCGCGCACCGTGTTCTGCCACCCGGCCTTCCGCCGCCAGTACGGCGACGACTACTGCCACACCGCGCCCCAGGGACCCCACCGTGGAAACAACCCTGCTTGAGCCTTCGAAGTGGGAACAGTTCCAGGCGGGCTGGGAACTGTTCCGCGACCCCATCCTCTGCGCGCTCATCGCCGGGTGCGTGCTGGGCTTCCTCAGCGTCTACGTCGTGCTGCGGCGCATGGTGTTCGTCAGCGCGGCGGTGACGAACACCGCGGGCCTGGGCGTGGCGCTGGCCTTCTTCGCGGAGATCCACCTGGGCGTGCATGTGGATCCGCTGGTGGGCGCGGTGGTGCTGTCCGTCGCGGCCACGCTGATCCTGATGATTGAACCCGCGCGGCTGCGGCTGTCGCGGGAGAGCCTGCTGGGGTGCGCGTTCGCCTTCGCGGGCGGAGCGGCCATCCTGGTGGGTGACCGCATCGCGCAGGAGGCGCACGACATCCAGGGCATCCTCTTCGGCACCGCGGTGCTGGTGACGCCGGATCAACTCCAGGCGGTGACGGTGGCCGGCGCGGTGCTGATGGTGCTGCACCTGTGGTGGTTCCGAGGCATCGCCTTCGTGAGCTTCGACCGCATTGGCGCCACCGTGCAGGGGCTGCCGGTGAAGCTGCTGGACACGGTGTTGATGGTGTCCATCGGCATCATGGTGGGCGTGTGCGCGCGAGCCCTGGGCGCCCTGCCCGTCTTCGCGTTCTCCACGCTGTCGGCCATCGCCGCGCTGGTGCTGGACCTGCGGCTGCCGTGGACGTTCTTCACGGCGACCCTGCTGGGCGGCATCGCGGGCGCGGGCGGGTACCTGTTCGCGTACTTCTACGACTTCCCGGTGGGCGGTTCGCAGACCGTCCTGTCCGGGGTGCTGGTGCTGATGATGATGCTCGTGCGCCTGGTGCGCGAGCCCTTCACGCGCCGGGCGTGAGCGGTGGCCGCCGTCGTCCCTTCTTCAGCGGACGGCGGCGGACACCTTCTTGAACTCGGGCGTGCCCGCGCGGCCCAGCATGTCGAACAGGGCCGACTCCACGGTGAGGATGCGCGCGCCCGCGTCGCGGCACAGCTCCAGCCCCACGCGGCGGTCCTCCTCCGAGCGCGACAGCACCGCGTCCGCGAGCAGGCACGGCTCCCGGCCGCTGTCCGCCAGGTCGCGCGCCGTCTGGAAGACGCAGATGTGCGCCTCCATGCCGGTGATCAGCACCTGCTTGCGGTCCCCCAGCACGGAGAGCACGTCCGGCGTGGCTGCGGAGAAGTCCATCTTCTCCAGCGGCTTGAACTCACCCAGGCGCAGCTTGAGCAGCGAGTGCGTGCGGCCCAGCCCCTGCGGGTACTGCTCCGTGACGATGACGGGCAGGCCCAGGGCGCGCGCGCCCTCCACGGCGGCGCCCGTGCGCGCGAGCATGCGGTCCAGGGCGTCGCGGTCCATCGCGGCGCACAGGCGCTCCTGGATGTCGACGACGAGCAGCGCGGCCTGCTCGGGCTTCAGGCGGAACGACGGCATGGGGCAGCTCCTTGGAGGATGACCCCTAGTGACGCGAAGGCCGCGCCTGCGTCAAGCGCGGCGGCGTGCGGGCTCAGGCTCCGTGAACGGTCCAGGGCGCTCCTCCACCCCGAGGGACGGGCGCGGTGTCCACCGAGGCCACGTCCGGCACCCGGCGGAGCGCGGTGCGGCCGCGGTGGCCTCGGGCCGCGAAGCCCCGTGCGCGTTGCAGGCCCGGCAGGTGCGGATCCGCGTCGCGCCACAGATCCAACACCACGGCGAAGTCGTGCGCTGCCTCGGTCATGCACTCGCAGGCGACGTGGGCCTCCGCGACCAGGAGCATGCAGTGGCCGCAGCCGGGCCGCTCCCCTGCCCGCTCCAGCGCCAGCTCCAGGGCCTTCTCCTCACGGCCGGAGCGCAGGCGGATGCGGGCCAGCGTCTCACGGGGTGGCCGGCAGAAGAGCGCGGGGCCCACGGGACGCAGACGGCGCTCCAGGCGCAGCGCCCGCGTGAGCGCGGCCTCCGCCCGGCCTGAGTCTCCCCGACGCCCATCCAGCGTGCCCCGCAGCTCCTGCGCGGCGACCTCCACCGTGCGCGCCACGTCACGAGCGCACAGGGCGCGGCCCTCTGAGCGCGGCGCTTCCGACAGGGTGAGCACCAGCGCATCCAGCGTGCCGCACGCGCGCGCCACGTCGCCCAGCCGTCCTGTCTCCAGGGCACAGACGCCTTTCGCGTACAGGCGCACGGCGTCGCGCAGTCCCGCCTCCGCGACGGTGGCGGCGTCTCCCAGCTCCATGGGGACCTCCGCCGCCGCGCGGCTGAAGCCGAAGCGCAGGTGCGCGGCGACGAGCGTGGTGGCGGCGAAGAGCACCGCCTGCGGCTGGCCTCCTGAAGCCTCCACGCGCTGCCGCAGCTTGCGCGCCCAGACCTGTGCGCCCCGGTACTGCCCCACTTCCACGCAGCCTTCGCTGAGCAGGCGCAGGGCGGTGTCGGCGCTCGGCGCCACGTCCAGGGGCAGCGACTCACGCGCGAGGTACGCGTCGTCCGCCGTCACCGCGGCCTCCAGGATGCGGTTCGCCTCCACCGCCTTGCCCATGCGCAGCAGCAGGCGTCCGGCGGCGAGCAGCGCGGGGCTTCCCGAGGGCACCAGCGACGGAAGCAGCTCCGCGCTCTCCAACGCCGTCTCCGGCCGGGCGCTGGGCAGCCACGCCTGCACCCAGGCCACGTGCACGCCCGCGTGGTGCGGGTGCGTGCGCAACAGGTCGCGCAGGATCAACTGCGCGTACGGCTGGCCCTGCCCGGGGCGCCCGTCGGATTCGTACCCGTCCAGCAGGAAGCCCGCGAGCAGCAGGCGCGGCTCGGGCTCCTGGGGGAAACGGTCGATGAGGCACTCCATCTCCCGCACGAAGGCATGTCTGCCATTGGCGGGTCCCTTGTCCGCGAGGAGGCTGGCCGCGACGACCAGCCGCTGCTCCATGTCGGTGGTGCCCTCCGCCAACGTCAGCGCCTTGCGGATGGCCTCCGCGCGGTCCGCGGTGAAGCGCTGTCCCGCGCCCCGGGCGAGCGCGAGCCCCCACCACGCCATGGCGAGGGTTGGGTCCTGCCGCGCGGCCTCCGCGAACGCGCGCCGGGCCTCCAGCGCCCAGCCCAGGTGAAGCAGGCGCAGTCCCTGATCGAAGTACGCCTGCGCCAGGGGAACCTGCGTCGTCACCTGGAGGTGTGCGTCTCCCAGTCCGTCCTGGAGCGGCGGCGTGGGAAGGGCTTCGTCCGGCAGGTCCTCCCACGCGACGTGGGAGTGGACCGACGGGGCATCGGCTCTGAACAGACGTGCCAGCATGGTGTCCTCCTCACGCTCCGGTCATCGGAGCGGCATGGTGTTGCACGACGGCGTCGGTCGCGCGCACGCGCACGGCCAGCCGCCTCCAGGCGGTGGACAGCTCTTCGGCGGGAATGGGAGACGCCTTGCGCCGCGCCGCCAGGCACTCGCGCCGCCAGGCCAGGCCCACGTCGCGGGCCACCCACGCCTCGTACTCCGCGAGCCAGTCCGCCAGCCGCGCGAGCCCCGCCCGCGCCGCCCTGCGCTCCGGCCCGGTGGCCGCGTCGCGCCGGACTCCCACGTCCTCCACCCGGAAGGCCGAGCCGCGCGCTTCCTCCACCCACCGGGGCATGAAGCCATCGCGCGGCACGAAGATGGCGGCGCCGCACGACTCGCACAGCGCGCCGAAGCCCCACAGCGTGAGGCGCCCCCCGTCCAAGAGCCGCCCCTGGTACGCGCTCTGTCCCTCCACGCCCGGCGGACGCGCTTCACGCACCAGCCCGTGCCGGAGCAGCACGTTGCCGTCCGGGCAACGTACGTCCTGGCCCAGGCACCACATGGCCACGTCGAACAGACGGTCGCCGTCGCGGCGCACGTCGCAGGGAAGCAGGGAACCGGCACTGCCAGAAGAACTCTTGGACATGGGGCGCCTCTCGGTCCGCTACGAAGCGGCCTTCTTCACGGTGGGACCCACGCGCGCGGGCACGTCGCCGAAGAGCGCCTTCGCATCCACGGCCGTAGCGCCCGCCTTGGTGAGCAACGCGTTGACGGCGCGCACCAGCTTGGAGCGCACGCGCGGAGACAACGGCTTGTCCTCGCGCGCGGCGGTGAGCTGCTGCTCGCTCAGGCCCCGGCCGCTGCGCGGCCTGCCCAGGCCCAGCTCCGCGTACGGCTTCTGCTCCTTGTCACGGCGGCGCGTGGAGCGCTTGCGCTCGAGGACGCGGTCCTCCTCCGTGCGCGCTTCGAGCTGCTGGGAGCGGCGCAGCAACACCGCGGGGGAGAGCTTCTGACTGTCGAGGAACTGCTGGAAGGTACCCATGGGGAACTCCGGTGAATGAGGGGGTCAGTGGTCGTGGTCGTGCTCGCCCGACTCCTCGATGACGAGCGACACCGAGGACAGGGTCGAAGGACCGAAGGTGAGCGTGTGCGTGCCCACGGTGAGCGGCACGACGTGGCGGCCCTTGATGTCCGTGCAGAGCGAGGAACTGGTCGCGCTCTCCTCGATCTCCACGGCCGCGCCGCTGCCGTTGGTGACCGTCACCGGCACCGGGGCGCTCATGTAGAGGACGTAGTCGGTGGCCTCGGAGACGGCGAAGGACACCGCGCCGCCCTTGCCGCCAGCGACGTCCACCAGCGCGATGTCGTAGCGCTTGTGGTCGTTGCTCACGGCCGGGCCCGTGCCGCTGACGGCGGCGGTGACGGCGGCAGCGGGGCCTTCCTGCAGGTGCTCGCAGCCCTCTTCGTCGACGTGGCCTTCCGCTTCATCGTCACCACCGCAACCGGCGGCGAGGAGGGCGGTGGACAGCAGCAGAACGGACAGAAGCTTCTTCTTCATGATGGGGACTCCAGGGACACGGGGATGGACTGCGGGAACTCCAGCCGCACGGGCCGCACGCGCACCGCTCCCCGGAAGGAGCGACGGCGAAGGACCGGACGGGACTGGAAGGAGGGACCGCGGCACGAAGCGCGCACCCGTGCGCGTGGCCGGAAGCTCCATGCGCGTGCGGCGGATCCGTTCAGCGAACGGGAACGCGCAGGCCCAGGACTCCGGTGGCCACGGCACACCCCGGCCCACGAAGACACGAGGGGCCAGGACGGCGGGCTACGACGGCGGAGACTAGGCGCGCGGCGGCGACGACTTGGGCGCGAGCCTCAACAGCGCGACGGGCGCCGCGTGGAAGCGGAACACCGCCAGCGCCGGGCTGGAGCGCGTGGAGACCGCGGCCAGGACGGGCACGGACTCGGCCGGAGGCGGTGCCTCGCGGCGGAAGAAGGCGTGGTGGCAGTGGGCCTCACCACCGTGGGGCGTGGCCTTCGACTCCGGCGCCCGGGCCACGCGCGCATCGTCGAAGGAGAGCGCCTCCTCCAACGGGCCGTCGTGGGACGACGCCTCGCCCACGTGCATCACGTCCCCGTGCTCCAGGCACGTGGTGTGCTGCACGAGTGCGAAGTGGAGCACGCTGCCCACATACACCAGCACGCACACGAGCACCCACGGCAGCGCCATCAGGCGCGGCAGGGAGCGACTCGTGCTGGGGTGGCGTCGGAGGCGGCTCACGTCCACTCGGTCTCGAAAAGCAACTGAGTTGTTTTAAGCGACCTCCCTGCCCGGTGCAAGCCGGGACGCCCTGGCCCCGGGCCGGAGGGCGAGGTGGCGGACACCGGGAACCGCGACGGGGGTCGCGGGTTGTGGACCCACGAGCCCCTGGGGTCGTAGGTTCCGCGCGTGCACGAGCTCATGGATGTCCTGCGCAGGCAGGCACACTATTTCGGACCGGAGCTGGCGAAGACCGCCTACCAGCGCGGCCTCGCGGTGACGAAGCAGGATGGCAGCACCCAGCCCATCCCCATCACCGCCACGCCGGTCATCCTGGAAGCCGAGGAGATCAAGCGCCGCTCGCTCCTGTCCGCGAAGCTGGCCTCCGCCACGATGAAGATGGCGCGCGCCGTCCTGGGCGGCCCGGACGCGGAGCTGCTGCTGGGCGCGCTGTCGCCGCTGGAGCGCCGCATGGCGGAGGCCACCTGGGAGGTGAGCCGCAAGCTCGCCACCACGCGCGTGGACTACTTCGTGTCCGGTGGCCGGCCCTGGGCGCTGGAGGTGAACGCCACCATCCCGGCCATGCAGGGCTATTCGGACATCGCGGCACGCACCTTCATCGAAGTGGTCGCGCGGCACGTGCGCTATCCGGAGAAGGCGCTCGCGTCGCTGCTCACGCTCAACGGCAACAACGCGCTGGCGCTCTACCGCGCGCTGCTGGACGGCTACGCGGCCGAGCGCAACGGACAGATGCCGGACACGGTGGCGCTGCTCTGCCGCAAGAACGACGCGCAGATTACGGAGCTGCGCTGGCTGTGCGAGCGCTTCCGCGAGTTCGGCGCGGACGCGGACGTGGTGCATCCGGAGGACGTGTCCGGAGACGACACCTTCACGGTGAACGGCAAGAAGTACGACCTGGTCTACCGCCACCTCTTCGTGCGCCGGCTGGAGCAGAACCCCGCCCCCTGGGTGGAGGACTTCCTCTCCGTCGTCCCGGGCAAGAAGGCCGTGTTCTTGAACCCGCCCGCCTCGCAGGTGGAGGTGAAGATGACGTTCGCGCTCCTGTCGCAGGCGGTGACGGACGCGGCGCTCGCGGAACGCGCGGGCCTCACGCCGGAGGAGCTGGAGGCGGTGCGCGAGTCGGTGCCATGGACGCGCCCCTTTCGCCATGGGCCCGGCGTGGACCCGGACGGCGCGAAGGTGGACGACATCGTGGCCCGCGTGGCCCGGGAGCCCGCGAGATTCGTGCTCAAGCGTTCGTGGGACTACGGCGGCAAGGCCGTCTTCCTCGGCCGCTCCGTGGGCACCGTGCCCTACGAGGAGCGCGTGAAGGGTGCCTACGGCGAATCCAAGACGTGGGAACAGCTGTGCGAGCGCGCAGCGACGGACACGCAGGGCGGCGGCTTCGTGGTGCAGGAGGTAGTGGACACACAGCCGGAGGAGCACCTGCTCTGCGGGACGAACCAGGTGCTGCCTACCTCCTTCTTCGTGGATTACTCGGCCTACGCCTCTGTTGGGCTCGCGAAGCAGCCCGCGTGGGGCGGGGTGTGCCGTGGGTCCATGTCGGAGATCGTCAACATCGTGGGCGGCGGTGGCGTGCTGCCCCTCATCACGACGGAAGTTGCGTCAAAGCTTTTGCTGGCCTGGAAGGCCCTTTAAGGCGTCCTTCAAGGGTCCTCGTTAAAGAGAGGCCGGGACTGAAGCGGTCCCCGGCCCGAAAGGAAACGAAACACATGGCGTGGGAATCTTCAGGTGGCTGGCAGGGCGGGCAGGCAGGCGCGGTGGACGACGTCCTGGTGCAGGAGTCGCAGCGCGCGTTCATGTCGCGCGTGCACGGTTGGATGTTCGCGGGTCTGGCGCTCACCGGCGTGATGGCGATGGTGACGCTGGCCAATGAGGCGCTGCTCCGCGTGGCGGTGCAGAACCGGATGGCCCTGTTCCTGGTGCAGCTGGGCGTGGTGTTCGGCCTGTCCATCCTTGCGCCCCGGCTGTCCGGCCCGGTGGCCGCGGTCATGTTCGCGGGCTACGCGGCGCTCACCGGCGTGACGATGTCCGTCATCTTCCTCATCTACACGGCCAGCTCCATCGGCCAGGTGTTCTTCATCACCGCCGCGACCTACGGCGCGATGGCCGTCTACGGCACCGTCACGAAGAAGGACCTGAGCAGCTGGGGCACGTTCCTCTTCATGGGGCTCATCGGCATCGTCATCGCCAGCGTGGTGAACCTCTTCATCAAGAGCAGCGCCGTGTCGTTCGTGATGGCCTGCGCGGGCGTGCTCGTGTTCGCGGGCCTCACCGCCTACGACGTGCAGAAGCTGCGCGAGTTCCACGCGGGCACGGGCTTCAAGAGCGCGACCTCGGTGGCCATCGTGGGCGCGCTCACCCTCTACCTGGACTTCATCAACCTGTTCCTGTCGCTGCTGCGCCTGCTGGGCAACCGCCGCGACTAGCTCCAGGCGGTAGGATTCAACGCGGTTCCCCAGGGCGGGGCGCGAGGCGGGTCACCGCCTTCAGCGCTCCGCCTTCTTGTTGAAGGGCATCAGCAGCCGCTCCACCGGGCGCCCCTGCACCAGGTGCTCCTCCACGATGGTGGGCACGTCCTCCACCTTCACGCCGCCGTACCAGGTGCCCTCCGGGTAGACGACCACGGAGACGCCGAAGGCGCACGTGTCCACGCAGCCCGCCGCGTTGGCGCGCATGCTGCGCTTGAGCCCGCGCTTGTCGAGCTCCTCCTTGAAGGCGGCCCGCACCTCCTCGCCTCCCTTGGTGGCGCAGCACCCCTTGGGGTGGCCGTCCGGACGACGGTTGGTGCAGACGAAGACGTGGCGTTCGAAGGGAGGCGGCATGGTCCGCCTCCTAACGCGCCCGGGCGGCGAAATCGACGGCGCCGTTCAGCAGGCGACCGTCCAGGCCCGCCCCGCCCGGCCCCCTTGTCGCGGGGGCTCCAAAGCGCCCCTACGCTCGGCGCACGGACTGCCAGCAAACATCCGTCAGTGATCACAAGCGCTTGGACAGGCGCCCTTCCCCTCCTGTCCGATTTCGCATGGTCATGGCCATACATTGCCAGCCACAGCAGCCGTTGCCACCGAGGCAAGGGTTATTAGATCAACCTTGGGAGGCAGATCAGCGCACCTCGGAACGACCACCAAATGAAGTGTGTAAGAGGCGCCCTGACACTAGGTATAGGGGAGCAGGGGATGTTGACGGACCCCACCAGCGATCATATGGATCCGCCCGCCCGGCGGGTGGGCAGTCAGGCCCGGGCCCGGAATCCAGCGGTGGGCCCGCTGGATTCTGCCCATCCCGGACCATCCCAACGCTGCCGTCCCCGTGCCTGGAAGTGATCATCGGATCCCCTGGGATCTCGCGGCGTTGGCTATTTTGCAAATTTTGCATCAGCACTCTCAGTGGATCTGGAGGCGGGCGGCATGGAGAAGGAACTGAGTGGGAAGCCGGTGGTGGGTGGCAGGGAGTCGCGGCGTGGCGGCCGTGCGAAGGGCAAGGCCGCGGTGGCCTCCACGGGGCTGACCGTGGAGCGCTTCTTCACGACGCCCGGGGTGGATCCGGCGGACGAGCTGGCGTGGGAGTACCGCAGCGCGAGCATCAAGGGCGAGGACGGCAAGGTCGTCTTCGATCAGAAGGACATCGAGGTCCCCAAGTCCTGGTCGATGCTGGCGACGAACGTCGTGGCGTCGAAGTACTTCCGGGGCACGCCCGGCACGCCCGAGCGTGAGACGAGCGTGCGCAAGCTGGTGGCGCGCGTGGTGGACACCCTCACCCGCTGGGGTGAAGAGGGGCACTACTTCGCGTCGGTGGTGGACCGCGAGGCGTTCCACGCGGAGCTGACGCACCTGCTCTTGCGCCAGAAGGCGGCGTTCAACTCGCCCGTCTGGTTCAACGTGGGCGTGGAGGAGCACCCGCAGTGTTCGGCGTGCTTCATCAACAGCGTGGACGACAACATGGAGTCCATCCTGGGGTTGGCGCGCACGGAGGGCATGCTCTTCAAGTACGGCAGCGGCACGGGCTCCAACCTGTCCAGCATCCGCGGCAGCAAGGAGCTGCTGGCGGGCGGCGGCACCGCGTCCGGCCCGGTGTCGTTCATGCGCGGCTTCGACGCGTTCGCGGGCGTCATCAAGAGCGGCGGCAAGACGCGGCGCGCGGCGAAGATGGTCATCCTCAACGCCGAGCACCCGGACATCCTCGAGTTCATCCGCTGCAAGTCGAACGAGGAGAAGAAGGCCTGGGCGCTGATTGAGGCGGGCTACGACCCGTCCTTCAACGGCGAGGCCTACGGGTCGGTGTTCTTCCAGAACTCCAACAACTCCGTGCGCGTCACCGACGACTTCATGAAGGCGGTGGTGAACGACGGTCCGTGGCAGACGCGCGCGGTGCGCGACGGCCAGGTGCTGGAGACCTACAAGGCCCGTGAGCTGTTCCGTGAAATCGCGGAGGCGGCGCACCTGTGCGGCGACCCGGGCCTCCAGTACGACACCACGGTGAACGCGTGGCACACGTGCTCCGGCACGGCGCGCATCAACGCGTCCAACCCCTGCTCCGAGTACATGTTCCTGGATGACTCGGCCTGCAACCTGGCGTCGCTGAACCTGATGCACTTCCGCACGCTGGAGGGTGGCTTCGACGTGGCCGCCTTCAAGCACGCGGTGAACGTGGTGCTGCTGGCGCAGGAGATCATCGTCGGCTTCAGCCGCTACCCCACCGAGCGCATCGCGAAGAACAGCCACGACTACCGTCCCCTGGGCCTGGGCTACGCGAACCTGGGCGCGCTGCTGATGGCGTCCGGACTTCCGTACGACTCCCCTGCCGGCCGCAACCTGGCGGGGGCGATTACCTCGCTGATGTGCGGCGAGGCGTACGCGACGAGCGCGCGCATCGCGGAGAAGCAGGGCGCGTTCGCGGGCTACGGCAACAACGCGGAGCCCATGCTGGGGGTCATCCGCAAGCACCGCAAGGCGGCGTACCAGCTGCCCGCGGACGGCGTGAGCGCGGAGCTGCACGCGGCGCAGAAGGAGTCGTGGGACGACGCGCTGGCGCGCGGCATGGAGCACGGCTACCGCAACAGCCAGGTGACGGTGCTGGCGCCCACGGGGACCATCGGCTTCATGATGGACTGCGACACCACCGGCATCGAGCCGGACATCGCGCTGATCAAATACAAGAAGCTGGTCGGCGGCGGCATGCTGAAGATCGTCAACCAGACGGTGCCGCTGGCGCTGGAGAAGCTGGGTTACCCGCAGACTCAGACGCAGGACATCATCGCGTACCTGGACAAGCACGACACCATCGAGGGCGCTCCGCACCTGAAGCCGGAGCACCTGGCGGTGTTCGACTGCGCGTTCAAGCCGTCCAAGGGCCAGCGCAGCATCCACTGGATGGGCCACATCGAGATGATGTCCGCGGCGCAGCCGTTCCTCTCCGGCGCCATCTCCAAGACGGTGAACCTGCCGAATGACGCCTCGGTGGAGGACATCGAGAAGGCGTACATCGAGGCGTGGCGCAGCGGCCTGAAGGCCGTCGCGGTGTACCGCGATGGGTGCAAGCGCACGCAGCCGCTCAACACGTCGCAGGACAAGGCCCCGGAGGCGAAGCGCGTGGTGGCGGAGCCCGCCCCCGCCGTGACGCCCGAGCCCAAGGCGCTGCGCCGCCGGCTGCCGGACGAGCGGCAGTCCATCACGCACAAGTTCTCCATCGGCGGCCACGAGGGCTACCTGACGGTGGGCATGTACGAGGACGGCAAGCCGGGTGAGCTCTTCGTCGTCATGGCGAAGGAGGGCTCGGTGGTGAGCGGCCTGATGGACAGCTTCGCCACCAGCGTGTCCCTGGCGCTCCAGTACGGCGTGCCGCTGCAGGTGCTGGCGGACAAGTTCTGCCACACCCGCTACGAGCCGAGCGGCTTCACGGGCAACCCGGCCATCCCCATCGCCAAGTCCATCACCGACTACATCTTCCGGTGGCTGTCGCTGAAGTTCCTGCCCACGGAGCCCTGCGCGGACGACGTGGAGGTGACGCCGGTGGAGGAGGCCCGTCCGGAGCCGGTGACGCAGGCGGCGGTGCCGGCCCAGGTGGGGACGCTGCAGCTGTCCGCGATGAACTCGCGCAGCACGTACTTGAACCAGGCGGACGCCCCGCCCTGCCACCAGTGCGGCGCCATCACCGTGCGCAGCGGCGCCTGCTACAAGTGCACGAACTGCGGCACGACGACGGGCTGCAGCTGAGCGCCGCGGCTGTCTTGAGCTGAAGTGAGAAAGGGCTCCGGGGCTTCAAGCTCCGGAGCCCTTCGTGTTTCAGGGGGCGCTTCGTGTTTCAGGGGAAGCGATGGAGGCGGGTGCAGATCTCCACGGCCCTGTCCGCGATGCGGCCCATTTCCTCCAGCATGGCGACCTCCAGGGGCGCGGGGCCGTGCTCGGCGACGAAGAAGGCCACGGGCTGGCCGCGCGAGTGCAGCGGGAAGACGAGCAGGTGGGACTCGGACTCGCCGCACAGCGCGGAGAAGATGGCCTCGTCCTGAGGGACCTGCGGGGCGCTGAAGACGCTGGGGCTGGGGCCGTTCAGCGCGGAGGTGAAGAGGGACGGCGTGTCCAGGTCCACCTTGAGCGCGGTGACCTCCGGACGGTCGCTGCCCGGGCCCCAGGCACGGCCCACGCGCGCGAGCCCGAAGCTGTCACCCAGGAGGAAGGCCCGGCGGAAGCGGCCCGCGCTGTAGGCCAGCAGCACCTTGCCGACCATGCCCTGCGAGTCCGCGGTGTCGAGCGCGGAGAGGACCTGTTCGGCGGTGACGGCGGGGCCGTCCGGCGGCGTGTCGGTGGAGGCGCTGGCGGCGGCGAGCAGGGCCTGGGCGGGATCGACCTCCGCGGCGGCCTGCGGCTGCCAAGGCTGCTGCATGAACTCCCACGCGGAGGCCAGGGCCACGCCGTCCTCGGGGGCGGCGGGCGCGGCGGCGGGGACGTCCAGGTCCACGACGCGGTCCGCCCAGGTGGTCTCCGGGCTGTGGCCCACGGCGCCCTCCCCTTCCCCGCCGCCCTGCCAGCCCACGAACTCCCACGTGGAGGCGAGCTGCATGGGTTCCTCGGAGGAGGTGGGCAGGTCGTCGAGCGCGATGGGCGTCCGGTCGCGGGCGGGCGCCGGGGGCGCGCCCACGAGGCGCGGCTTCGGCAGGGCCACGGGCTCTTCAGCGGCCGTGAGGCTGGGGGCTTCCGCCTGTGGGGCAGCGGGTTCGGGTGCCGCTTCCGCGGGGGAGACGAGGGCGACTTCGAACTCCGGGGGTACTTCGGCTCGATGCTCCTCGGTGGGCGCGGGGTTGGGGACCTCCGCCGGAGGAGCGGGGATCGCGGCGTCGGACTTCGGAGCGGCGGCGACCTGCCAGGACTCGGAGGATTCGGCTTCCGGGGATGCGGCGGGCTTCTGCGAGTCTCCCGCGAGGCTGAACTCGAGCGCGTCGGCTTCGGCGTCCTGCGTGGCGGGGGCGGCAATGACAGACGTGTCCGATGCCTCCGATTCAGGAGAAGGTTCCGTGGAGACGGACACCTCCGTGGGGAGGCTCTCCGGCTTCGAGGCTTCGATGGCGACGGGCGCTTCCGGGACAGCCTCGAGCTCCGTCGCTTCGAACAGCCCGCCATCCTTCGGAGCGTCAGCGGCGGCAGGTGCGGGGACCGGGTCCAGCGCGGGTGCTTCCTTCGCGCCAGCCGTGGATGCGTCGGGCGCGGCGTCCCAGATGGGTTCCGCCTCGGGAATGGCCTGGGGCTCGTGCGGCTCGGCGGACATCACCTCTGCGACTTCGAGGACGTCCGGAGCTTCGGCGGCCTGGGGCTTGTGCGGGTCGGCGGACATCACGTCCTCGACGTCGAGGACATCCGCGACTTCGGCGGCCTGCGGCTCGGCGGACAGCACCTCTTCGACGTCGAGGACGTCCGCGGCTGCGACGGCCTGCGGCTCGGCGGACATCACCTCTTCGACTTCGAGGATGTCCGCGACGGCGGCGGCCTGCGGCTCGGCGGACATCACCTCTGCGACTTCGAGGACGTCCGGAGCTTCGGCGACCGGCGCCTCTTGCGGCTCGGCGGACATCACGTCCTCGACGTCGAGGACGCCCGCGGCTTCCGTGGCGGTCGCGACGGGCGGCTCCGCGGACACGGCGTCCACGTCTTCGAGGATGGCGTCGGAGAGCTCATCCCCGGTCAGGACCGCCGCGGGCTCGGGCGTCATCTCGGGGGCGGCTGCGACAGGTGCGACGTCGAGCGGCTCAGAACTCGGACTGACGTCGGCGTCGACGAGAAGCTCGGCGTCCAGCACCAGCTCGGACAATGACGAGCTCGGAGAGGGTTTGGCGGCGTCGGCCTTCAACGATGCATCCGAGACGACCTGCTTCGAAGAAGAGGCGTCCGCGAATGCATCCCCCCACGCTCCTCCGAGGTCCGGCACCGAGTCGCTGGCGGCCAGGACTTCCTCGACGGAGGCCACCACGGGAGCCGCGTCCACAACGGCCGCCGTGATGGTTCGGTTCACTCCGGACGGACGTCGAGCCGCTGGGGGCTGGGCTCCACCGGAAGACGGCTCCATGACAGGAATTGAGACACCCGCCACGTCCTGGCCAATCCCTGCCAGCGCAGTCCCCTCTGGGGAAGTCGCAACGGGCGAAGCCTGGGCCGTTTGCGCGCCCACGGGGGCACTCGCGTCCCCAGACAGACCTTGAGGCGCGATGGCCGGCGCACTGCCTTGAGAGACATTCGCTACGCCAGACAGGCCCTGGGCTCCATTCGCCGGGCCAGACGCCCCTTGAGCCGCCGTCGCCGACGACAGGCTTCCGGGCGGCACACTCGTCGCTCCCTGGGCCATCGCGGCCGGAGTTCCCGGCGGAGGCACGGCGACAGGACCTGGAGCACCTGGACGAGACGGCGGAACAAACGCCGGAGCACCAGGAGGAGGCACGGCGACACCCGGCGCGCCAGCTGCAACCGGAGGCACGGCTCCGGATGGAGGCCCTTGCCGCGGCGGCGCACCCGGAGGAAGGGGCTGGCCACCCGCGACGACAGGACGTCCCTGCACGGCATTCGGCGGCATGGCACCCGGAGGCACCATCGGACGCGCACCCGGAGGAGCCCCGACACCGGGAACTCCAGGCGCGGTCGGAGGCCGCTGTCCCGGAGGAACAGGCCCCGGGCCACCTGGAGTCATCATCACCGGAGGGGGCGCGCCCGGCGGGGGCCGAGGCGCCGCTCCCGGAGGCATGCCCGGAACTCCCGGCGGAGGCCCTGCGCGGACCATGCCCGGCGGCATCGGCGCGCCCGGAGGCCCCACCGGTCGCGGCCCCGGCGCACCGGGAGCGGCGGGACGCATGCCCGGAGGCGGAGTCTTCGGTACAGCGGGAATCCCCGTCGCAGAAGGCCGAACCGCCGGAGGCACGGGACCCGCCCGCCCGATCATCCCGGGAGGCTGGGCTCCCGGCGGAGGTGCCGCACGCGGAGGCATTCCGGCACCCGGCGGAACCGCCCCGGGCGCAACTCCCACCGGCGGAACCGCCCCGGGCGCAACTCCCACCGGCGGAACCGCTCCAGGCGCGACTCCCATCGGCGCAACCACAGGCACTCCAGGAGCCATCGCCACCGGCCCGGGCGCCGGCATCCCCGGAGCCGCTGGCGGAAGCCCGCCCGCCGCACCCTGCCGGGCCACCATGCCCGGAGGCTGTGCCACCAGCCGCGGCGGCGCGGCCGGAGGACCCCCAGCGGGCCGAGCCATCTCTATGACCGGAGGAGCCCGCACCGGCTCACCCACCACGATGTCCGGAAGCTCCTCGCCGACAATGGCCGCTTCGGCGAGGTCCGCGTCGGACTCCTGCTCCTCCGAGTCATCACTGAGGAACTGTCCCGGCGCGAGCCCGCCGAACATCCCCGCGACCTCGGGCTCCGCGCGCACGGGCGCGGGCGGAGGCGGCATGGCCGGCGGCGGCACGACCACCGGCGCCGCCATGGCGACAGGCGCCACCGCCGCCATGGATACCGAACGGCGCGCGGGCAGCGGAATGGCCGGCTTCAGCGGGCGCGTCGGCCGGTCGATGTCGTAGCGCAGGCTCAGGTAGTGGAACAGCCGCAGCTCCGGCACCACGTACGGGACAATGCGCATGCCGGTGATGAACCCGAGCGCATCCGTGGTCTGCAGGTCCAGCGGGTTGGCCATCGCGACCTTCAGCCGCCGGCCCTCCACCGCGAGCGGGAACGCCTGGTGCTTCTCCGCCTGATCCGCGTTGAGCAGCTTCAGCGTCGCGTCGGTGACGGCGTCGAAGTCCGCCTCCATCGCGACGGGCAACCGGGTCAACTCCCCCAGCACCATGCCCACCGTCTCGATGTCGAGGAACCCCAGCTCCACGAGCCGGGAGCCCAACCGGCCTCCGTGCACGAGCTGCGCGCTCATGCCCTGGTCGAGCTGCGCCTGCGTCAGGAGGCCCTTGCGGACCAGCGTCAATCCCAGCTTGTCGCCCATGTCGGCCCGCAGTCTAAACGGCTTCGCGGTGCCAATGAGAGGGTGCGCGCGAATACGACCTGCGCGCCCGCCCTGAACGCCTGCCTGCCTTGGACGCGGGACCCAGGCCCCGGTGCGGGCACACCCGGGCCCGCGGGTTGGGAGGGAACGCCCCTACTCCGTGTAGAGCTCCGCGGAGCTGTAGGTGGCGCCGTAGTAGCCGCCCGCCACCAGCACCTTGCCCGTGGACAGCAGGGTCGCCGAGTGACCTTGACGCTGGATGAGCATGTTGGCCGTGCGCGTCCAGGTGCCCAGGGCCGGGTCGAAGATCTCCGCGATGTTCGTGTGGTAGGAGCCGTTGGTGATGTAGGCGAACCCACCGGCGATGAGCACCCGGCCCGAGGGCAGCACCGTCGCGGTGTGGTCCACGCGGCCGAAGGCCAGGTTTCCCGCGCTGCTCCACTGCCCCGTGGCCGGCGTGTAGAGCTCGGCCGTCGTCGTCCAGCCCGTGCCCGAGGGGGACCCGTACCCGCTCGTGACCAGCACGCGGCCGTCCGGAAGCGTCGTCTGCGCGTGAAAGCGGCGGCTCACGGCCATGGAGCCCGTGGGCCTCCAGGTGCCGGTAGAGGGCGTGTACAGCTCCGCGGTCGCGGAATATCCCCCGGTGGGGCTCTCCCCTCCCGACACCAGCACCTGCCCCGAAGGCAGCAACGACGCGGCGGCGAAGTAGCGCGGGATGGTGAGACTTCCGGTGGGGAGCCACTTGTTGGTGGCGACGTCATACAGCTCCGCGCTGGCGAGCTTCGTCCGGTTGCCGCCCAGCCACTGCTCGCCGCCCAGCACCAGCACCCGGCCCGTTTCCAGCAGGAGGGCGTAGTGGTAGTCGCGTGCGGCGCCCATGCTGGCGGCGACGGTCCACGTCCCCGTCTCCGGGTCATACAGCTCCGCGGAGGCAAGCGAGTTGGTGGTGCTGTTGGCGACGAGCTGCCCCCCCGTCACGAGCACACGGCCATCCGGCAGCAGCGTCGCGGTGTGCTGGGTGCGAGGCACGACCATGCCGCCGGTGGGCTGCCACGTGCCCGTGACCGGGTCATAGATCTCCGCCGAGGCCAGGGCGTCCTTCGTGGGCGTCGAGTTGTTGAAGCCGCCGGCCACGAGCACCCGGCCGTCCTGGAGCACCGTGGCGGTGTGCTTCAACCGCGCGAACGCCATGTGCGCCGTGCTGCTCCAGCCCATGGGACCGCATTCCGCCAGGCCCGTGAGCGCGAACTGCGTGGACGTGGTCAGGCCCAGGCCGTTGCGCACCGAGACGGTGATGAGGGGCTGCTGGCCCCACGCGAGGCAGCTCGGGGACGTCCAGGGGACCTCGCTGGTGGTGGAGGTGTGGATGGGCGTGCCCAGCGTGCCGGCGCCGGCCGTCCACGTGAAGGTCAGCGGGCTGTTCTGCCCGTCTCGCGCCGTCACCCGGAACGTCATCGCGGGCAGCACGGGCACGCTGGCGGCGGCGGGCGAGGTGCTGACGATTTCGGGGCGGAAGAGCAGAGGTCGAGGCGATCCAATGCACAGACGCAGGGTGCCCTTCGCGACGCCGCCCCGGCCATCGGTGACGCTGACCGTGACGGGGCAGCGACCGCAGGCGGGCTCGTTGTAGACGGGCCTCTCATGGGGGATGAAGGTCGCGGTGGCGGACGTGGCGTTTGTCCATTCCCCCGGGCAGGCGGCGGTCCACGCATAGGAGAGCGGGTCCCCGTCCGACTCGGTGACCGTCGCTGTCAGCTCCGTGGGCTCGAACACCTCCACCTGCGAGCGCGACGCGGAGATGTTCGTCACCTGCGGCCAGGTGTTGAGGCTCGCGGTGAGGACGGCGCTCCCCTGACCGGACGTCACCGTGAGCGTGAAGGAAATCGACGCGGAAGCGCCGTGCGAATCCGTCACCGTGAACGTGAACGAAACGGGGCCCTCGGTGTCGGGGGCCGTCCAGGACGTCGCGACCTGTGTTGGCGCGGAGAAGGTGCCGGCCTGCGCGCTCCAGGCATACGTAAGCGTGCCGACGGCATTGTCGCTGACGCTGGCGGTGAGCTGGACGGTGCCCCCCGGCGCCACGGTGCTGACCGACGCGATGATGGAGTGGATGCCGGGCACCGTGTTGTCAAAGGGCGGCGGCTTTGTCACCGGCTGGAGCGTCAACGCCACGGCGGCCGGCTGCCCTCCGGAGATGGTGACGTCCTGGGCCTGGCCCTCGAAGCGCTTCACGCCGGACGCGTCGAACGCCTGCGCGGTGAAGAGGCGCAGGGAGCCCACGGGAATGGCGGCGAGTGTGCCGCTCCAGTTCCCGTCCTCGCCCTTCGCCAGCGCGCCGGAAATGGCCGCCATGTCCGGAGCCGTCACGCTGACGGTCACCTGAGTGATGGACTCCGCGCCCACCGCCCCCTGAACCATCGCCACCAGCTGCGCGCTGCCCGTGGACGGCTCCGAGCCGCAGCCCGCGAGCACCGCCCAGAGTCCCAGCAGCAGAAAGAGCCCCCGCCTCTTCCAGATGTCTTGCATTCAACGGACGCTAGCCGAGCAGGCGTCCGGGCACCAATGCCCCTGGGTTCAGTACGCGTTCTTCGACAGGAAGCCACCCAGCGCGGTGCGCAGGAGGATCTTCAGGTCCATCAGGAGCGACCAGTTCTCGATGTAATAGAGGTCGTACTCAATGCGCTTCTGGATGGACGTCTGGCCGCGCAGGCCGTTGATCTGCGCCCAGCCGGTGATGCCCGCCTTCACCTTGTGGCGCAGGTGGTAGCGCGGAATCTGGCGCTTGAACTCCTCGATGAAGACGGGCCGCTCCGGGCGCGGGCCCACGAGGCTCATGTCGCCCCGGAGCACGTTGAAGAACTGGGGCAGCTCATCCAGCGAGTACTTGCGCAGGAACGTGCCCACCGGCGTGCGGCGCGCGTCCACGGCGCTGGCCATGGTGGCGCCCTGGGCCTCCGCGTCCACGCGCATGGTGCGGAACTTGAGGATGTGGAAGGTCCGCCCGTCCATGCCCATCCGCTCCTGGCGGTAGAGGATGGGGCCCTTGCTGGTGAGGCGCACCAGCAGGGCGGTGAACACCATCATCGGCGCGCTGACGGCGATGGCCACCAGGGAGAAGAGCACGTCGAACACGCGCTTGGCCACGCGGCTCCAGCCGTCCATGGGGTCGCCCTGGAGGCTGATGATGGGCAGGCCGCCGAACTCCTCCAGGCCGCCGTACAGGGTGATGTACTGGTACAGGTCCGGCACCACCTTGACGTCCACGGTGCGCAGCGCCAGCTGTTCCATCAGCGGCTTCACGCGCGCCTGGTCCTCCAGCGGCACGGCGATGATGACCTGATCCACGGGGTGGGCATCCAGGTAGGCCTCCACCTCGCCCACGTGGCCCACCACGCGCACGCCGCCCACCCACTGGCCGACCTTCTCCTCCTTCAGCGACAGCACGCCCGTCACGCGGAAGCCCAGCTCGCGGTGGCTCTCCACGGTCTCGATGGTGCGCAGCCCCAGCTCCTCCTCGCCGATGACGAGGATGGACTTGAGGTTGTAGCCGCGGCGGCGCACCTCGCTGAGCAGGTGGCGCATGACCATGCGCGATACGGCGATGAGCGTGAAGGCGTAGACGACGAAGATGGCCAGCGTGAGGCGCGAATAGCGCTCGCGGATGAAGTACGTCACCGCCACCAGGACGAGCGTCGCGGTGATGGTGGCCTTGAAGAGCTCGAACAGCTCCCCCATGTGCGAGCGCGCGCGGTTGGTCGCGTACAGCCGCGCCCGCTGGAACGTCATCGGGAAGATGACCAGCACCATCACCAGGGAGACGAACGTCTCGGCCGGGGGCGGGACGCCCTCGGTGATGGGGAACACGCCGCTGAAGCGGGTGAAGTACGCGAGCACGAACGCCACACCGAGCATCCCCGCGTCGGCGGCGACCTTGATGGACGTGTAGAAGCGCTGCAGGCGACCAAACACCGCGGTGACTCCTGACGGGGGACGAGGACCGTCCGTCGGATGCAAGACACGCACCCTGAGCCCCGGGAGCCCTCAAGCGCCCGGGCCCCTCCCCCGGCGCGGCGTCCTATCACGGGTTTTTCCGTGAAACCAAGGGGTTGCACCGGAGGGCAGCGGACACAAGACATCCCGCCGGGCAGGCAAGCCTCGGGAAACTGGGGAGGGCGCGGACAGCGTTGTCACACCGCTGGGGAGGACGGGGGCATGCCCAGCAGGGCCTCCACCTCCGCCTGGATGGCCTGCTGGAAGCGGGCGCGGCTGAAGCGCTCGGCCTGGGCTCGGGCGTCCTGGGGGCGGAAGGACTGCTCCCAGGCGCCGAACTGGCGCACGGCGGCGGCGAGGGACGCGGGGGTCTGCTCCGGGAAGAAGAGACCCGTCCTGGGAGTGACGGTCTCCAGGGCGCCGCCCTTGCCGAAGGCGATGACGGGGCGGCCGGTGGCCTGGGCCTCCAGGGGGGTGATGCCGAAGTCCTCCTCGGGGGTGAAGAGGAGCGCGCGGGCGTCGCGGTAGAGGGCGGGGAGCGCGCTGTCGGGCACGTTGCCGAGGAACCGGATGTGGGGCGGAAGCGGCCCGGACGTGAGGCGGGAAGCCTCCTGCCCCGTGCCCACGACCCACAGGGGGGTGTCCAGGGTGCGGAAGGCCTCCAGGGCGACGTCCAGGCGCTTGTAGGGGGCGAAGGCGCCGAGCCACAGGAAGTAGCCGCCCTGCCCTCCCCCTTCGAGCGGCACCTGGGTGAAGCGCTCGAGTTCCACGGGGGGCGGGACGACGGAGGCGTCGCGGTCCCAGAAGCGGCGGATCTTCCCGGCGATGTGCTGGGAGTTGGCGACGAGGCGGTCCACGCGCTGGGTGGAGGTGCGGTCCCAGTGCTGGAGGTAGGGGCGCACGGCGAGGGCGGCGGCGCGCACGGGGAGGCGGGTGCGGCCGGGGCCGAAGTACTCGTCGAACAGGTCCCACATGTACCGCATGGGCGCGTGGACGTAGCTCAGGTGGGGCACGCCGGGAGGGGCGTGGATGCCCTTGGCGACGCAGTGGCTGGAGGACAGGACCAGGTCGTAGTCGCCGGTGATGCGCAGGGCTTCGATGGCGCGGGGGAACAGCGGCAGGAAGTGCCGGTAGCGCGAGTGGATGCCGGGGATGTGCTGGAGGAACGACGTGGTGATGCGCCGGTCCTCGATGCGCGGGGACTGGCTGCCCGGCTGGTGGATGAGGGTGTAGAGGTCCGCGCGGGGGAACAGCTCGCAGAGGGCGTCGAGGACGCGTTCTCCGCCGCGGTGGGTGACGAGCCAGTCGTGGACGAGGGCGACCTTCACGGGAGGGCCTTCTAGCACTGGCGCGGCGGTGCGGGGGCAAGCCAGCGTGTGGTAGGCCAGGGAGCGTGCCTTCTGTCCTGCTCGACTTGAGAATGGTGCGCGGTCAGCTCCACGGCATCGCGAGGTACGCGCTGGAGCTGGCGCGCCGGCTGCCCGCCCTGGCCCCGGACCTGGAGTTCTCCGCGCTGGTGCCGGCGAAGGGCCTGCCGGACGACCTGGGCGAATTGACGCCGACGATTCCACTGCACCGCTCCAGGGCCGGGTACCTGTCCCCGACTGAGCAGCCGTTGTTGGCGTACGAGCTGACGAAGCTGAAGCCGGACCTGTTCCACGCGACGTCGTTCTCGTTGCCCCTGTTCTGGCCGGGCAGATTGGTGGCCACGTTGCACGACGCGAACCACCTGGCGCTGGCGGACCAGTACACGCCGGTGCAGGCCATCTATTACAAGGCCGTGGTGGGACCGCGGGCGCGGCTGGCGACTGCGTTGATTACCGTGTCTGACTTCTCCCGGGAGGAGCTGGGGAAGTACCTGAAGATGTCGCCCTATCGGTTCCAGGTGATCCACAACGGCGTGGATTCAAGGTTCCAGCCGCCCTCTGTGAGCGAAGCGAAGGCGTTCCGGGAGCGGCACGAGTTGCCGGAGCGATACATCTCGGTCGTGGGCAACGCGAAGCCGTTCAAGAACCTGGCAATGCTGGGGAAGTTCGCGCCGGACCTGCCGGTGCCCCTGGTGCTGCTCGCGGGCAGGGGCGCGGTGGCGCACGAAGTGGGGCTTCACGAGAACGTGATCGACCTGGAGCAGCTGCCTGAGTCGGAGATGCCGTTGTTCTATGGGGCCGCCACGGCGCTGCTGTTGCCCTCGAAGTACGAGGGCTTTGGATTGCCTGCATTGGAAGCCATGGCGTCCGGATGCCCTGTCATCGCAGCGGACACGACGGCATTGCCGGAAGTCGTAGGGGACGCAGCGCTGCGAGTCCCTCCCGACGACGTGAAGTCCTGGCATGAAACAACGCTACGAGTTCTCAGGGACGAGAACCTGCGCCGGAGTCTGATGGAGTTGGGTCGAGAGCGAGCGGCCCGGTTCACCTGGGACCGATGCGCCCAACAGACCCTCGGCGTCTTCAAGCGAGCCCTTCAGGGAAGAAACCGTGCTCCAAACTCCATATAAAAACTTGTCAAGAACTACTCCTCTGCATATTGAACAAAGCGTCCATCTGGGGCCCCATCCACAATAAACACTCTACCCCGTCCCAAAGCGATGCATTAAATCAACCTCTGGCGCCCCCACTACGACATTTACCGGAAGCCACTAGCACACCCTGCAGCCACTACAGTCCACTCAACCGCCCGACACAGTCCATATCAGATCCACCCAACCCCAAAACACGAGCAATAAAATGCAAACCGAACGTTTCCAGCTATTCATAAGCGAATTAAAGAACGACCTCCAAGGCGATGAGTCCCCCCCGAGCCTCCTCGCATTTCGCCTACACGGAACTACCTGGATAGAGGAAGAAACCGGGGAACAGGCTGACGCCACTACCTTGGCTGGCATTACTGAGACCCAGAGGAGCGGAAGCAATTGGCGAGCCACCAGCAGCGCCGTAACATTCTTCCCCATTGCCTCCCTCAACGCCATTGTCATAGTCGAATTCTCGACTGTGCCAAAGGCTTCAACCCGCACCTACTTTGCCCAGCGAATAGAGAGATGTCTACGGCATTCCGAAAACGAATACAGGGCGCTGTATGACACCACAACCGGCCTTCTAAGCAGGGCTGGATTAGAAGCAGAGGTCAGGAGTCTGCTTCCCGAGGTCTCCTCCTCAAGCAAGGCTGTGACCACGAGCATGGGGGAGCCTAGTTCGGCAATATGGGTGCTCGCGCTTGACATCGACCACTTCAAGCAAATCAACGACACCTTTGGACACCTATATGGAGACGCAGTACTGAAATGCTTCGCGCAGCGAGTCCTTGACGAAGCACAGAAGACAGAATCAACCACAAGCCCAGACTTGCGCATTCGTGTTGCACGGTCGGGCGGCGAAGAGTTCTTTGTCGTAGTATCAGGAACTGCAGTCCCCAATGAAATTGAAAACTTCGCCGAATCTCTAAGAAGGGTAATTGCGGAGTCTCCACTACCTACCGAACTTGAGTGGCAGGGCGTGTCAGAAGGTACGGCAGCAGGACTATCCCTCCCCCATCCAAGCGAGCGCAAGGTTACTGTCAGCATTGGCGTCTCCTCCGGCGTATACCCTAAGGATAAGTCGGGCGTTCAGTTTATTGAACAGTTGAAGAACGAGGCGGATGCCGCTCTCTACCGGGCTAAGACTTCTGGCAGAAACACCGTGCGGTGGTTCTCTGGGATACTTCAGAGCGGCGGACGAGTCTTGGAGCACCATCAAGACACCGGCGTTGTTGCAATAGACATTGGCAGACAAGTCAAGGTGCGCGTCGGCCAGGAATTTTTCGTCTACCATCCAGACTTCTCCGGCTCTACCCCATTTGTCTTTAGCGACGGACGCACAAAGAAGCGCATCGGCACGTACCCCAAGATCCACTCGGGCAGAATAATTGCATTCGACTCGCAGCAAGAAATGTCTTTCTGCTCAGTTGCAGAGGCACGTGGCGTCAAGACATTTCCTCCCGGATCAGTATTGGAGGCTATCCCTCTCGGCTCCATTACACATTTGCTGCCCTCATCAACACTTAATCCGATTCCAGCAACAGACCTCAGCTCCGCAGAGAGACTCTCATCTGTCATTGAGGAACTTTCAACCTCCAAGTCCGCCTTCTCTGTCGTTGTTTTCTCCCTCGAAAATGCGGAATCACTTAGCGACTCGCGAGGCAGCGTTTTCATAAATGCATCCCTCGCGCGCATGTATGACTCGATTCGACAGACATTCCCAAGCACATCAACCATCGCGCAAATCCAACCCACGCAGTTTGCCATCGCCGCAACTGGCATAGCGTCAACACAAGCACTGCGTGAATTGACAGAGAAGACTCTGAGTCAGTCGACAAGTGCCAGTCAGGGATTGACGCTATTCGGGGCTGGAGCATTCACGCTGGGCGAAGACCCACAAACCCATCAACTCCCAGCTAAAAACGCACTTGAGTTTGCCCGCTATGCCGTCTCACCAGGCATGCGCGGCAAAGAGAAGTTGGCGTTCTTCTTGCCCCAAGAAGCATGGAAGGTCATACAGACGTCAAGAGAAGCTGGCCTTCAGCCAAAGGGAATAGCAGACTACCACAAACTCAAGGAACTGGGCGTCCAAGACGCGAAACTTGAGAATCAAGCCGCAGCCTGCGCAATAGAAATCTGGCCGCCGATTCCTGAACTGTCCCTGAGCGCATCTCAGAATGCAGTTGCACTAGACCCAAGGCACGGCATGTATTGGGCAAACAGGGCGATCGCAGAGTTCTTTTTCGGCGATCGCTCTCGCGCATATGACGCATTTCTTCAGGCTCCCGAAATCACCAAAATCATCGAAACGCCTAAACTTTCGCCATTACCCAAAGGAAAGCGCTTTGAATTCTACACCATTCCCTACGCCCTATCGATGTATGGAAAATACAAGCAAAGCGCTGACAGCGTCGATATCGAAAAACTGACCCGCTGCCTCGGAAACGCATTAGGGCCCGGAGTCGGCTTGGGACCCTTGACTCGACCATTCCGTCAAGAGATTGAAACTGCATTGAACGAACTTACTGGACTGACAGCTCAATAGCAGTCCGAGGCCGAGGCTGTCTGCATACCAGAACAACCTCGCTCCTTCCCTTGACTGCTTTCACGGTGGAACTGGGGCGGTGACACACAAAAACTCTTCGCAAATTCACTGGCAGCCACTCTGGCAAGACAAAAATTATTTAGGAACAGCCCTGTGAAGTTGCGCAAGTGCCAGTCTTTAGTCACGGTGGTTCACGGCCTCGCCTGTGTTCTACTCCTCATCGATTCAGGGGCGAATGCTCAGGCCCCGACTACTTCCTATACTGCGTCTCCCAACGCCGTGTCGCTCACCGTGAGTGGCGGTGTGTCCCTGGGCACGTATGAGGCCGGGTTCCTCTACTACTCAGGAACGTCCTCTCAGGGAGAACGCGCCGTGGACCTGCGGCTCGTGACGGGCGCGTCAGCGGGCAGCCTCAACGCCTTGCTGGCGATCATGGCGACCTGTGGCGTGGATGCGTCCACGCCCGGCCAATCCCTGTTCTGGGACATCTGGGTTCCCATCGGGTTCAACGACCTCTTCATCCCGACATCGACGACGCCGCTCGGTGTCTTCTCCCGCGACGCGCTGGAACGCCGCGCCTCCCATATCGAGCAGGCCTGGAACCGTGGCCTGGACCGCTCCTGCGACGTGGTGCTCGGAGTTTCGACGACGCGCCTTTCGCCTCGTGCCCTTCAGGCTGCGAATGGACGGCTCGACCTGCCTCGCCTCGAAGAGAAGTTTGCCATCCTCATCCAGGGACGTGGGCCCGGACGACTCCCTCGCGCGACCAACTACACCACCCGCGAGGGCCGACGCCTGGAGTTGTTGCTTGAGACGGACGAGCAGGGAGAAATCCCCTTCGCGAATCTGCGCGAACTCCTCCTCGCGTCCATGTCCTTCCCCATCGCGTTCCCGCCCCAGCCCCTGCGGACCTGCGCGCCGAAGGCCTCCGCGAAGCCGGGGGGTTGTCTGCCTTCGGAGGCGAGACGCGAGTTCTTCATCGACGGCGGCGTCTTCGACAACACGCCCCTGCGTCTGGCCGTGGGGCTCGCCCGTGATGGCCTTCGCGAAACCGCGGACGGCAAGCTGGAGTGGCGTCCGATTCCTCAGCCCGACACGCGCACGACGCCTCCCGGTATCGCGTTTGCCTTCATCGACCCGGACGCGACGGAATACCCCATCGCGCCACCTTCTCAGGAGGGCACCAAGCCAGTGTCGCTGCCGGGAACACTCGCGGAGATCCTGGCGGCCTTCGTGGACACGGCGCGGTCCAAGGAACTGGCCATGCTGCTGGAGGAGGAGCCGGAGATCGCCAAGCGCCTCACCCTGCCCCGCCGGCACTTTCCCGCAGCCGGTGCGCCCCTCTTCGCGTTCCTGGGCTTCTTCGAAAGAAGCTTCCGTGTCTTCGATTTCTACCTGGGCATGTATGACGCCCGGCAGATGATGGATGACGCGTTCCGGGAAGGTCGGACGCAGGCAGAGCGGCCTCAAGCGGCGGCGATGGATGGCATTGGAGGATGGCAGCCCTTCGCCTGCATGAGCGCCGTCTATGACTCCTTGCCGAGCGCTGAGCAGGCCTGTCAGGGCGAAGCGCTCGAGGACTTCCGGGCGCTGCTGCAGATGTCCTTGGACCAGCTCTACGACGCATGCAGCAAGTCCGCCGGCACCGTTCCCCCGGGCACCTGGCGCAACGCGCACTGTGACCGCGCCATCGCGGGCCAGCCACCGCCCCATGTCCCGGGCCTCCAGCCCAATGAATGGCCGGACTGGAAGCAGAGCAAGGACGAGTCGGAGTTGGCGTACTCGATGCGGCTCCTGGGAGCCTATGGCTTCGGGTTCCAGGACCTGGGCGTCCCAAAGGGCCAAGGAGATCAGGCCGTCCTGCGCATCCGCCATGCGCTCGGGAACGCCGCCCACCGGCTCGCGGCGGTGCAACCCGCCGCGGACAAGCCCACGGTCCGCTTCGCCAGCAAGCTCGCAGTGGACAGCATTATCTACGAGCCCCAGCGCCTGTCACTGCACATCACGATGGGCCCCACCGCGAGCGAGATCGGCCTGAGCGTCGGAGCCTCCGCGATGCCGCTGTCCTCCGGGCTCAGGTTCGCGGGTGCGCTTGGCTTCCGTGGGCTCGAGGACGTCCTCTCCTCCGGCAGCAGCAGCGATCCGTTTGGCGTGGCGCTGACGGGAGGACTCGAGTTCCAGCGCCGCTCAGGACAGACCTTCCTCTCACAGAGCCGCCTGGCCCTTCGCGCGGGATGGTTGTTCAGCTCGAACGACCATTACGGCACGAGCAGCTGCCCGGCGGGAGGCGCGAGCTACGTGACCGCGTGCTCACGTCCGGTGGTCCAGGGGCTCGTGGGCATCACCTTCCTGGAGTTCCTCCGCGCCCAACTGGTCGGCGAGTGGTACCCGAGCACAGAGGGCCGGAAGACGCTCTGGTCCGTGGCCCCGGGCATTGGCCTGGAGCTGGGGCTCTAACGTTCGTCAGTTTCAGCAGCGCGCCGGGAGCGGCGTGACCACACGGGCCTCGCGGCGAACCAGCAACAAGACCAGGATGAGTCCTGCTCCCGCCATCGCCGCCCCGGCCAGAGCCACGGCCGGATAGCCGAGGTCGAGGCCAATGACCGCCCCACCAAGGGCCGCGCCAGTGGCGTTGCCCAGGTTGAAGGCCCCGATGTTCATGGCCGAAGCCAGGTTCGGCGCGTCGCTGGCGACGGTCATCACCCGCATCTGCAGCGGTGGCACCAGCGCGAAGCTCGCCACGCCCCAGAGGAAGATCACCCCGGCGGCGGGCACCTGCCACGGCATGATCCCAGCGAAGACCACCAGCAGCGTGGCGAGTCCCGCCAGGGTGACAATCAACGTCCGGTCCACCGACCTGTCGGCGAAGCGGCCTCCCAGCCAGTTGCCGATCGTCAGCCCCAGTCCATAGGTCACCAGCATGGCGGTGACGAAACCGGCCGAGGCCCGGGTCTGCTCCTTCAGGATCGGAGCGATGTAGGTGAAGACGGTGAACATGGCGCTGGAGCCGATGACCGTCAGGGCCAGGGCGGCCAGGACAGGGCCGCGGCGGAGCACCGCCAACTCGGCCTTCATGGCACCGCTGTCGGACGAGCGCTCGACCTGGCCGTGCGGCACGGTCAAGCGAAGCGCGATCATCGCCAGGGCGCCCAGCCCTGCGATGCCCCAGAAGGAGGCGCGCCAGCCCAGGCTCTCGCCGGCCCACGCGGCCAAGGGAACGCCGGTGATGTTGGCGACCGTCAGGCCCATGAACATGGCCGCGACAGCGCCGGCCCGCCTGTTGGGCGCGACCACGCTGGCCGCGACGATGGCGCCCACCCCGAAGAACGCGCCGTGGTTGAACGACGTCACCACCCGGGCCGCCATCAGCGTCCAGTACTCCGGCGCGAGCGCGGACAGCAGATTGCCCAGGGTGAAGATGCCCATCAGGCCGACCAGCAGGGTCCGGCGCGGCACCCGGCCGGTCGTCAAGGTCATCACCGGCGCGCCGACCAGGACCCCGAAGGCGTAGGCGCTGACCAACAAACCCGCCGCCGGGATGGAGACGCCGAGGTCCGCGGCGATCACAGGCAGCATGCCCATGGGCGCGAACTCCGTGACGCCGATGCCGAAAGCGCCGACCGCCAGAGCAAGAAGAGGAGCATTGGGCTTCATCCGCGGGAACCTTTCTCTCCCCCGCGGCGACGGTGCGCGACAGGGTGCGTTGTTCTGTGCGCGCAAAGATGGCTGGGAGGCCGCACGCGCGTTAGAGCCCTTGAAAGCCAAGGATTCTTGAGATGAACGCAAAGGTGCAGCCGGGCGGCGCGGATCGGGCGCATGAGATGGCCGTCTTCTCGGCCGTGGTGGCGACCGGCAGTTTTTCGGCGGCCGGGCGTGAGCTGGACCTGAGCCCGTCGGCTGTCAGCCGGACCCTCGACCGTATCGAGGCACGTCTGGGGGTACGCCTGATGCTGCGCACGACCCGGGCCCTGACCCTGACGCCCGAGGGACACGCCTATCTGCGCGCGGCGCGGCGCATCCTGGCGGAGCTGGACGACGCGGAGCAGGCCATCGCCGATCTGGGCGCGCCGCGCGGACGGCTGAGGGTGAGCGCGGCCCAATCGCATGGGCGACTGTGCGTGGTGCCCCTGCTGGGCGACTTCACGGCGCGATACCCCCACATCCTGGTGGACATCAACCTGACAGACAGGGTGGTCGACATCGCGGCGGGTGAGGCGGACGTCGCCATCCGCTTCGGCCCGCTCGCGGACAGCGGCTTGACCGCGCGCAAGCTTGGCGAGAGTCCGCGTGTGATCGTGGCATCACCCGACTACCTGGCCCGGCGCGGGACGCCGAGGGTTCCAGAGGACCTGCACCACCATCACTGCCTGAACTTCAATTTTCGTCGAGCCGAAGCGCTCTGGCCCTTCGTGCGCGACGGGCACGAATACAGTCTGTCCGTGAGGGGCTGCATCGAAGCCAATAACGGAGAGACCCTGGGCCAGCTGGCCGCGGCCAGCGTGGGGGTGACGCGGGTCGGCGCATTCAGCGTCGAGGAAGAGCTCCGCTCGGGCCGCCTGGTTCCGCTGCTGGAGCAATACAATCCAGGCGACGTGGAGAACATTCACGCCGTCTTTGTCGGCGGCGCCAACCTGCCCGCGCGCGTCAGGGTGTTCGTCGACTACCTGGCCGACGCCTTGCGCTGAGTCGCGAGGAGAGGCCCCTGCTCTCTCTTCCCGCACTCTCTACGCGCGCCGACTCCTCGGCCTGGAGCTTGGACGCTGACGAGTCCTCGCGAAAGACCAGGACGGGAACTCCCTGAGATCCGTGACGCGGGCGTAAAGTCACGTACATTCATGATCTCCATTCGTTCCATCGCTCTCTCCTGCGTCATCGTGCTCGGCATCTTCGCTGCCTGCAGTGACGATTCCCCCAACGAACCCGGCGGGACACCCGACGCGTCCGTGCCCGACGCGTCCGTGCCCGACGCGTCCGTGCCTGACGCGTCCGTGCCTGACGCGTCCGTGCCCGATGCGTCCGTGTCTGACGCATCTGTGGAGATATGCACTGAGGCTGGAACCACACTGTGCGGCGACACCTGCGTCAGTACCGACAGCGACCCGGCTCACTGCGGAGGCTGCGACCAGGCCTGCACGAGCATCGAGGCCTGTGAGTCCGGCGCCTGCGTCTCGGTCTGTCGGATCGACGGCCAGCAGATCGCGGCCGGGACTTTGAACGCGGCGAACGCGTGCGAGCAGTGTGTGCCCGCGACGTCCGCGACCACGTGGACCCCGCTCGCGGACGGGGCTGCGTGCGGCTCGGCACAGGTCTGCTCGACCGGCGCGTGCAGCCCGAAGTGCTTCATCAACGGCACGATCTACGACGAAGGAACGCCGAACCCGGCGAATGCCTGCGAAGTCTGCACGCCAGCGACGTCGACGACTTCGTGGTCCCCGCGTGAGGCCATTCCTCTGCTGGTCGGCGGCACCGACATCGTGGCGCAGGGCTGGACGACGATCTCACAGGCGCCGAGCACGCTCACGTACGGTGAGGACTATGTCCGCCTCGCGACGTCAACGGAAAGCGGCGGTCGAACGAGCGGTCAGTTGCTCATCGCGCGGCCAAACGCGTTTGATGGAACTCAGCCGTTCAAGCTCCGCGTGACGATGCAGGTTGAATCGGTGAGCAGGCACAATCAGCTCGACAGCGGCGCGGCCATCCTGGGGAGCTTCACCAGCCCGGCCGGCAACTCAACGGATCGATCGCAGATGATCTACCTGGACAGCGCGGCGATTGGCTGGGCGGATGACACGCAGTCCTCGGCGTTCGCCGTGACCGATGGCGCGTACCACGTCTATGAACTCGCGGTGGATGCCGCCAAGGTAGCAACGGTGAGCGTCGACGGTGTCGCCAAGCTCACGCGGAACAACTTCGCGGCGAGCGGCACCATCGCCATCGGAGACCAGACCAACGATCCGAACGTCGACGGCGTGGTGCGGATCAAGTCGGTCGAGAAGCTCTGCCAGTAAGGCCCTCTTCTGTCCCCATGGGTTGGCATGGGGACAGAATCACGTGTGGGCCATGATCGGGAACCGGTGGGCCTCTGGTGAGAGCCGGAGGCCCCGCACGAACAGGTCGGCCTCCGTGTCTTCACCGGCCTCCACGGCACCGGGCCAGTAACGCTCCGGAGTGAACCCGAAGCGGATGGACCGGATGGGCCGGTCAATCAACCGGGGGATCCAGGCTCGCAGGTCGAAGTGGTCGCGGGCGAAGACGTCGTCGAGGTAGAGCGTGTCTCCCTCGACGCCCGCGAACACCCAGGCCTCCGAGCCCAGCTGACGCAAGGGCCTCGCAAAACCATTGGCCACGGGCCAGCTCGCCACCGTCCCGTAGCCACGCGCGCCAAAGCGCTCCGTTGACGGATGCCCCTCGCCGGAAAGCGCGGCGAGTCCGGCACGCACTTCCGCGTCATCCAGTGACAGCGTTGGCGCGGGCGGACCTTCTGGCACTGCATCGTACGTGGCGGCGAACAGCATCTGCTTCCACGGTTGGAACCCGAAGCGCGGATAGAACTGGCGCACCTTGGGGTTGGCGAAGAGCAACACCGGTGCATCCCCGCACGCGTCCAGCGCGGCGTTCATGACCACCCGTGCCAGTCCCCGTCCACGATGCGACGGCACGCAGCCCACGGCGCCCAGTTGGAAGGCCGTCACCTCGCGCCCTTCCAATAGCAGGCGCATCCGCATCACGGAGGTATTGGCCACCACGCGGCCGGCCTCCAGCAGAGAGAACGCCCGATAGGCGTCGTCCCACTCTCCCCATGCGCGCCAACGACGGAAATCCGCGCGGCGGAATACCTGGGGCACGTAGTCACAGAACAAATCCTGGAGGTCTTTGTCCTGTGACCCGATCCGGGTGACATCAAGTGCGTCCATCATCCGCCTCCGCGTTCAGGGGCGATGCTAATGAGGGTGGCGATGGTGCGCGTTGACAGCTCAGCTCGCGGCCGGATTGGTTACCTTCAAGTCGCCGCCCAGCGAGCGCACGGCGTCGTAGACTTCCACCCCAAGTATTCCAATATCAATAACCACTGACGCAGCCGTTCCCGCCCCGGGTAAGGCACCAGCGACCGTGCTCCCCAGCCCCATCCATGTCTTGGGATCATTGGGCTTTGACGCGATGGCGCCCAGGTCCGTCAGACCGACCAGGACTGTGCCAATGGCAGGGATCTTTCTGCCCACCATCTTCGCGAGCATCCCATTGCGGGATTTCTCCGGGATGGCGTCCAGCATTGACTTGACCAATCGAGGGGCAAACTTCTTCGAGAGGGTCGGATTCTCGGAGAGCGACTTCGTCACCCCCTTCAGTCCATCAAAGAAATCCTTGCCGTCGCCTCGCATGAGACCTGCAACCGCCTTCATGCCATCCCCAGCGCCAGCCTCAGCCAGGACCCCGACGAACGGACCAATCTTCGAGCCCGCGACGCTGCTCGCGACCTTGGTCGCCATCCGGTTGCGTGTTGCTTCGGGGAGCGTGTTCCAGCCCGAGCCCACCGCCTCTGCCAGGGACGCAGTCGAGGCGCGATAGTCTCCCTTCGCAGCCTCGTTGTAGGACGTGGTCAGGCTCCTCAACGTGGCCATACCCTCGTTTGACTGGCCCAGGTAGCCAATCAGCTTCCCGGTCTCGGCGGAGGAGCCACCCGTGACAGCGCCGATGAACTCCGTGAACTTCTGGATCTTCTCGATGCCCAACTTCTGGGTGATCGTGATGATCTCAGGGAGCGCCGTGGCAAAAGAGGCGCGCTCCGGATTCGCCCGCATCTGTGGCTGTCGCGGGTCGTCAAAACCGTCTTGCTTCAACCGCGTCAGGAGATCAGACGGACGGCTTGAGGACACATCACACTGCTTGGCTGATGGCTGACGCGAAGGGACGGGACGTGCGCCTCGGGTGGTTGGCGACGGCTGTGGCGGCACACGCGATTGGAGAGGCCCGACACCCATGGCAAATACCCCGACTGGCTGGTTTCCCTACTTCTTCCGGTTCTTACACCAGCCTTGCATTGGCTGCACAGGCCTGAGGCGCGGAGCGTTTACCTGCCGACTGCGCTAGCAAGGAAACCCGTCTGCCTACCGAGCTGGCAGCCTGCCTGGCTACGATTGTGACTTTCCTGGGCAGCCATCCCGCGTGAGGTGCCCGGTCGGGTCAGGGATCACATGGGAAGACGACGACGCGATCCTTCCGGCTGCTCTATGCGGTAACCACCCGGTGGTATCCCTCGGGGTCCTTGGAGAGCGTGGACTCATTGGAGCAGCGGAGATCGTCATTCCCGATGCGCGCGAAGCCGTCAGACACGTCCCGGACCGGCATCGACTTCGCGAAGATCATCCAGGGCAGCCTGATCAATCCCTTCCATCCGCACACAGCCCCAGGCCCCAGATGAGCATGAACGACAGGTGCACGCTGGGGTGGAACGGCAGGTAGTGCACCAGGGCCAGGACGTGGAAGCCCACGAAGGACAGCAGCGCTCCCGTGGCCGGAATCGAACCGGCCCGGTGTCTTCGCACCAGCGCCCTCGCCAGCAGGAAGTGCATCGTCGCCAGCAGCACCAGCCCCACGAGCCCCGTCTCCGCCCAGGCCGTCAGCCAGAGGTTGTGTGAGTCCGTGGCCAGCAGGTCCGTGATGCCCGTCTCCGCCTGTGTCGCCAGGGCCGCGGGTTTGTGATTGCCGAAGCCCACGCCCACCCACGGGTGCTCCCGCACCAGCCTCCAGCCCACGGACATCGCGAGCGAGCGCTCTCCGCTGCCGAAGAGGTTATCCACCGCCTTGCCGAACCGCTCCCGCCACGCGGGCGTCAGCAGCACCACGGCCACCAGCGCCACCGCCACTCCGAGCCCTGCCTTCCGCGCCGTTCCCCGCAGCAACAGCAGCAGCGCCAGCACGCACACGCCCAGCGCCGCTCCCAGCGCCGCTCTCGCGAACGCGCCGTAGATGGACAGCAGCAGCCCCAGCACCATCACCCCGGCCAGCACCCGCCGCCGTGTCACCTTGGACCGGCCAATCACCGCCAGCGCCGGGCCCAGCACGGCAATCGCTCCGTGCGCGAACCGCAGACGGTGGAAGAAGAAACCTCCCGCCGCGTACCTCGGGTTCTCCTCCGTCCCGAAGTTCTCGTGCAGGCGCGCCAGGTTCAGCTTCGTGAACTTCGGCGGCTCCCAGGGCCACGGCACGCGGTGCTGGAAGAAGCCCAGCGCCGCCGCCAGCAGCCAGCCTCCCGCGATGAGGCTCCCCAGCATCAGCCACGGCACTCCCAGCGTCCCGATGCACGCGACCGCCGCTCCCGCCACCGTGTCCAGCGCCTGGCCGTACCTCGCGCCCCGAGGCCACTTCGCCGCGGCTCCCGTCAGCAGCGCCACCGCTGGGGACAGCAGCTGCCAGGCGCACAGGGCGACGCTCGCCAGCACGAACGCCCTTACGTCCTTCTCCAGCCGCAGCCGCTTCGTCACCGCCAGTGCCAGGGCCAGCGCGGTGGCCAGGATGGCTCCGGCCTGGAGCACCGCCTCCGCCAGCACCAGCCCCACCGCGTAGAGCCCCAACACCGCGGCGACCGCCGTCTTCCAGCGCCCTGACTCGACCGTCTTCGTATCCGTGCCCATGCCGTGCGCCTCGAACTCGCGAGGCCGGTGGACCCTATCCCACCTCGTGCTCCCCTGCCCTTCCCGACTGGCCCCGGAATCCCCAGCGATGGGCTCCGTCACTCCTTTTCACGCGCTTGACGTTGGCGCTCCGGGCAGGCACGCGTTACCCAGGGTTCTTTTCCGGGCCCCCTTCCGACATGCGCACCACCCATCGACCGTTCACCACCCTGGCTCTGGCGCTGTGCCTCTTCGTGGCCGCGCTGGAGATGACCGTCGTCTCCACCGCCATGCCCACGGTGGTCAGCGACCTCGGCGGCATCCAGCACTACGCGTGGGTCTTCACCGCGTACATGCTGTCCTCCACCATCACCGTCCCCATCTACGGGAAGCTCGCGGACCTCTACGGCCGCAAGCCCATCATCCTCTTCGGCTCCACCCTGTTCCTGCTGTCGTCCCTGGCGTGCGGGTTCTCCACGTCCATGAACATGCTCATCGCGTTCCGCGTCCTCCAGGGTCTGGGCGCCGGCGCCATGCAGCCCATCGCGCTCACCATCATCGGGGACATCTACACGCTGGAGCAGCGCGGGAAGGTCCAGGGCGCGTTCAGCGCCGTGTGGGGCATCGCCGGGCTCGCGGGCCCCCTCACCGGTGGCCTCATCGTGAAGTACCTCACCTGGCACTGGATCTTCTTCATCAACATCCCCATCGGCATCGCCTCCATGGTGCTGCTCGTCGCGTTCTTCCACGAGCAGCTCAAGCCCAAGGTGCGTGCCCGGCTCGACTACGCGGGCGCGGCGCTGCTGTCCTCGGGCGTCGTGGCGCTGCTGTTCGGCGTGCAGGGCTCCGGGCGGACACTGCTCGCCCTTCCCCTCGCCGCGGTGCTCCTCACCGCGTTCGTGTTCGTGGAGCTTCGCGCCGCCGAGCCCATCATCCCGATGAGCATCTTCAAGATTCCCACCATCGCCATCTCCAACCTGGCCGGCGCCCTCTTCTCCGCCGCCCAGTTCGGCGCGACCACCTACGTGCCCCTGTACGTGCAGGGCGTGCTCGGTGGCTCCGCCACGATGGCGGGCGGGATGATCACCCCCATGATCGTCGGCTGGCCGCTGGCGAGCCTCATCGGCGGCAGGCTCATGGTCCGCACCGGCTTCCGGCCGCTCATCGTCGGCGGGTTGGGGCTGGCCTCCATTGGCACCGTGCTGATGGCGCTGCTGCTCAAGCCCGGGGCTTCGATGCTGGTGCCGCAGATCGCCATGGGGTTGTTTGGCATTGGCCTGGGCTTCGCCGCCATGGCGACCATGGTGGCCGTCCAGACCACCGTGGGCTGGGAGCTGCGCGGCGTGGCCACCGCGAGCAGCATGTTCTTCCGCACCATCGGTGGGTCGCTGGGCGTGGGCGTGATGGGCGGCGTGTTGGTGTCGCAGCTCATGAAGGACCCCAACGTCCCCGTCAGCGCGGCCACGGAGCTGCTCGGCCCCGAGCACGGACGCGGGCTGGCTCCCGCCGTCCTCGAGACGCTCGGCGGCGCGCTGAACACCGGGCTGTCCATCAACTTCTGGATCATGTGCTCGGCGATGATCGCCGCGTTCACGGCGGGGCTGTTCTTCCCCAAGGTGAAGCGCGTCACCACGCCCGTGAACATGTCCGACGTCTCCGCCTCCCACTGACGCCCGGCGGACTTGTCACTTCGCGCTGGCGCTCAGCGGCGTGCACCTCACATTGGCGGGCACGGACCACAACGCATCCCCGTGGACGCCGGAGTACCCCCGGAAGTAGATGGTGTTGCCCACGCGGGTGAACTCCTCGGGCGTGCCGCCTCCCGGGCTGGAGGTGGTGACGAGGCCCGTGCCCGCGGGCGTGCCGTTCGTGACCTGTGGCGCGATCCCCATGCCGCCATCCCCCGAGCTGAAGAGCAGCGTGCCGGTGCCCGTGTCGAACAGGGGCGAGCTGCGGATATCGGACGTGATGAGCCGCTGGCTGAGCTGCTGGGTGCCTCCCGCCGTGCCGTCCGTCACCCACAGGCTGACCTGGCGAGCCGCGGGGCCCGGAGAGCTGATCCACTCGGAGAAGTAGAGCTTTCCGCCCGCCTCGCTCGAATCCTGGACGGAGGGCTCGTTGAAGGGCTGGCCCTCAAAGGGGTTGGGCAGCGTCGTCACCGTCGCCTTCCCGTCCCCCGCCAACAACAGGCGGTACAGCTTCAAGTGCTCGTTGTCCGCGGTGCGCGCGGCCACGACGACGTACGGCCCCACCGACCCCAGCAACGTCACCAGCTTGCCGAAGGTGTCCAGGCGCACGGTGCCCGCCGCCGTCCCATCCGTCCGCCACACCTCCGTCCCGGAGGTGTCCTCCAACGTGAACAGCCCCAGGCCGGTATAGCTCGGCCGCGCGGACGTCACGGGCGGCTGGCCCGCGTCCAGACGCTTGACGACGCGGGTTCCCACCGCGGTGCCATCCGTCCGCCACAGGCGCGTGCCGTGGACCGCGTCCTGGAGGAAGAACAGCAGCGCGCCATGCGTCCGCAACGTGGGGAAGGCCATGGACTCCTCGGGCCCGAAGGAGACCACCCGGTAGGTCCCCGCCGCCGTCCCGTTCGAGCGCCACAGCTCCATCCCGCTCGCCGTCGTGAGGAAGAAGCTCAGCTCGCCCCTCAGGGAGGTGAGATTCGACAGGGAGGAGCTCTCGATGCCCGGCGTGATGTCCTTCACCAGCCGCGTCCCCGCCGCCGTCCCGTCCGTCACCCACAATTCCCGGCCGACCACCGGGTCGTTCATCGTGAAGAAGAGGCGCGAGCCCACGGCGGTGAAGGAGGCGAACTCGCGGAAGGTCAGCCCCTCGGAGGGGAACTCCTTGAACGGCGCGGTGCCCGCCGAGGTGCCGTCACTGCGCCACAGGGCCGCCGGCCCCTGGTAGGGATCCGCGGAGAAGAACAGCGTGCCCGCGACGTTCGTCAGCCCCGCCGGAATCGGCCGGAACGGTGAAGGGAGCGGAGCATCCGGGGGGAGGATGTCCTTCACCTTGGTGGCGGCCAGCGCGGGCGTGCACGCCTGGGCCTGGACCTGTCGCTCCTCCGCCGCGGGCGCCTCCGCGTCCTGGATTCCGCCACACCCCATGAGGCACAGCCCCACCAGACCCACCATCCATCGCTTGCGCATCGCCCGCCTCCTTGTCAGTCCAAGGCACGGGACAGTGGGACGCGGGCAGGTGACCGCCAATGTGTCCCGAGGGGACCAGGGCGTGTGGTGCATCCGACGGGCGCCCGATACTCCTGCCGCTGTCGGGAAACCGACGCGCCCCACTTTTCCCATCGCAGACATTGCATGGCGTGGGTCAGCTGGAGTCCCATCCCTCTCCGGGGGATGCACGGCCTTCACCTCGGGAGATGAAAGATGGCGGGTCCGCTGAGTGACGACGAGCTTGGAAAGATTGACGCCTACTGGCGCGCGGCGAACTACCTGTCCATCGGGCAGATCTACCTCAAGGACAACCCGCTGCTGGAGCGGCCCCTCACCCGCGAGGACATCAAGCCCCGGCTGCTCGGGCACTTCGGCACCACGCCCGGCCTCAACTTCATCTACGTGCACCTGAACCGCATCATCCGGAACCACCGGGCCAACATGATGTATCTCATTGGCCCCGGCCACGGCGCGCCCGGCATCATCGCGAACACGTTCCTCGAGGGCTCCTACACGGAGCTGTATCCCAACATCGAGCGCAACCGCGACGGCATGAAGCGCCTGTTCCGCCAGTTCTCCTGGCCCTACGGCGTCCCCAGCCACGACGCGCCCGAGGTCCCCGGCTCCATCAGCGAGGGCGGCGAGCTGGGCTACTCGCTGCTCCACGCGTACGGCGCCGTGCTGGACAACCCGGACCTCATCGTCCCGTGCGTCGTCGGTGACGGCGAGGCGGAGACGGGCGCGCTCGCCGCGAGCTGGCACTCCAACAAGTTCATCAACCCCATCACCGACGGCGCGGTGCTGCCCATCCTGCACCTCAACGGGTACAAGATCGCCAACCCCACGGTGCTCGCCCGCATCGACGCAGACGAGCTGGAGGCCCTCTTCAAGGGCTACGGCTACACGCCCTACTTCCTGGAGGGCGACGACCCCAAGGACATGCACCAGCGGATGGCGCAGGTGCTGGACACGCTCTACGCCGAAATCACGCGCATCCAGCGCCACGCCCGCGAGAAGAACGACCCCACCCGCCCGCGCTGGCCCATGCTCGTGCTGCGCACCCCCAAGGGGTGGACCGGCCCGAAGGTGGTGGACGGCAAGCCCGTGGAGGGCACGTGGCGCGCCCACCAGGTCCCTCTGGAGGAGGTGCGCGACAACCCCGAGCACCTGAAGATTCTGGAAGCGTGGCTCCACAGCTACCGGCCCCGCGAGCTGTTCGACGCGAACGGCACCTTCCGCGAGGAGCTGGCGGACATCGCGCCCAAGGGCCGGCTGCGCATGGGCGTCAACGTGCACTCGAACGGCGGCCAGCTGCTGGTGCCGCTCGTGCTGCCGGGCTTCCGCGACTACGCGGTCGACCCGGGCGTCCCGGGTTCCAAGCAGGTCAGCGCCACCAAGGTGCTGGGCGGCTACCTGCGGGACGTGATGCGCCACAACCTGGCGGCGAAGAACTTCCGCATGTTCGCCCCGGACGAGAACGCGTCCAACCGGCTCCAGGACGTGTATGCCGTCAGCGGCAAGAGCTGGGACGCGAAGCAGGAGCCCACGGACGAGAACCTCTCCGTCGACGGCCGCGTGATGGAGGTCCTGAGCGAGCACCTCTGCCAGGGCTGGCTGGAGGGGTACCTGCTCACCGGACGCCACGGCTTCTTCTCCTGCTACGAGGCGTTCATCCACATCATCGATTCGATGTTCAACCAGCACGCCAAGTGGATCAAGAGCGCCAAGGAGCTGCCGTGGCGCAAGCCCATCGCGTCGCTGAACTACCTGCTCAGCTCGCACGTGTGGCGGCAGGACCACAACGGGTTCTCTCACCAGGACCCGGGCTTCATCGACCACGTGGCCAACAAGAAGGCGGACACGGTGCGCATCTACCTGCCGCCGGACGCGAACACGCTGTTGTCGGTGGCGGATCACTGCCTGCGCTCGAAGAACTACGTGAACCTCATCATCGCGGGGAAGCAGCTGTCGCCGGTGTGGCTGGACATGGCGAGCGCCGTGCGCCACTGCTCGGCGGGCATTGGCGCGTGGGACTGGGCGGGTAACGACGACGGCGACCCGGACGTGGTGATGGCCTGCGCGGGCGACGTGCCCACCATGGAGACGCTGGCCGCGGTGACGCTGCTGCGCGAGTGGGCCCCGGAGCTCAAGGTGCGCGTGGTCAACGTGGTGGATGTCTTCACGCTCGCGCCCGTGCACGTCCATCCGCACGGGCTCAACGAGGAGGACTTCAACCGCCTGTTCACCACGGACAAGCCCGTGGTGTTCGCGTTCCACGGTTATCCCACGCTCGTGCACAAGCTCACGTACAACCGGGCCAACCACGGCAACATCCACGTGCACGGGTACAAGGAAGAGGGCACCACGACGACGCCGTTCGACATGACGGTGCTCAACGACATGGACCGCTTCACCCTGGCGCTGGATGCCATCCGGCACTCGAAGGCCGCGCGGCACCGGCTGGGCGACGCGGAGCAGCGCTTCTCCGAGGTGCGCCAGCGGCACAAGCTCTACGTGTCCGAGCACGGCGAGGACATGCCCGAGGTGGCCAACTGGAAGTGGACCACGCGATGAGCGACCCGGGCGCGGTGCTGGTCATCAACAGCGGCTCGTCGTCGCTGAAGTTCGGCCTCTACGTCGAACAGGGCGGCCAGGAGTCAGTGCGGTTCAAGGGAAGCGCGACCCGCATCGGCGCGGAGCAGGGCCGGCTGGTCGTGAAGGACGGCGCGGGGAAGCAGGTGCGCGCGGTGGACGTGCGGCATCCGTCGCAGGAGGACGCGTTCCGCGAGGCCGTGCGGCACCTGGAGGAGCTGGGTGGAGAGCGGCCCCGCGCCATCGGGCACCGCGTGGTGCATGGCGGTCCCCTCCTGCGCGAGCACCAGGCCCTGACGCCGGAGGTGATGAAGGCGCTGGAGAAGGCGACGCACTTCGCGCCGCTGCACATCCCTCCGGCGCTGCGGCTCATCCGCGCCACCGAGCGGCAGTACCCGGGCGTGCCGCAGTTCGTCTGCTTCGACACGGCCTTCCACGCGACGCTGCCCGAGGTCGCGTCGACGCTCCCCCTGCCCCGCTCCGTAAGGGACCAGGGCGTGCAGCGGTACGGCTTCCACGGCCTGTCGTATGAGTCCATCGTGGCGAGGCTCGAGCCCCAGGTGCCCGCGCGCACCGTGGTGGCCCACCTGGGCAACGGCGCGAGCCTCGCGGCGCTGGAGCGCGGGCGCTCCGTGGACACCTCCATGGGCTTCACGCCCACCGGTGGCATTCCCAGCGGCACCCGGACGGGCGACCTGGATCCGGGCGTGCTGCTGTTCCTGATGCGCACGGGCGGAATGGACGCGGATGCGCTGGAGACGCTGGTGACCCACGACGCCGGGCTTCGGGGCTTGTCGGAGGGGACCAGCGACATGCAGGCCCTCACGCGTGACGAGGCGGCGGGCAATGCCGCGGCGGCGCTGGCGGTGGACGTCTTCACACGAAGCATCGCGAAGACGGTGGGTGCCTACGCGGCGGTGCTCGGCGGCCTGGACCTGCTCGTATTCACGGGCGGCATCGGGGAGAACAGCGCGCGGGTTCGCGAGGGCGTGTGCGGGAGGTTGGGCCACCTGGGCATCCAGTTGGACGCGCAGCGGAACGAGGCGGGCGCGGCGGTCATCACGACCGATGCGTCATCGTGTCTGGTGCGTGTGCTGCCAAGCGATGAGGAGGTTCAGCTCGCCCGTCACACGCGCCGGCTCCTCCGAGGATGAAGCCCCCTGCCCCTCCGGGCCCGAATTCCACTCGTACTGCGGGGAAGTGAGAACCCCGCAGCCCCCCTTCGGCGGGCGGCGACACGCTCGAACCTGTCCGACAGTCGGACAGGTTTTGGAACTCCTCGGCCGCCCGGGGCCTCCGCGACGCCCGGGCCGCGGAAACCTGTCCGACAGGCTTGGAGTCCCTGGACGGGCGGGATGCCCGCGAGGTCGGACCGCGGAAACTTGTCCGACTGTCCGACAGGTTTTGGGGTTCCTGGACCGGCGGGGGCCCGCGAAGTCGGACCGCGGCAACCTGTCCGACTGTCCGACAGGTTTTGGAACTCCTCGGCCGCCCTGGGGTCTGCGCGACGCCCGGGCCGCGGAAAGCTGTCCGACTGTCCGACAGGTTTTGGACGTCCACAGCCGGGAGCATCCATGGCATCCGGGCCCCCGACGCCGGTCTGACAGTCGGACAGGTTTTGAATGCCCGTAGCCGGAGGGGCGCCGCGCCAACTGGGTCCCGGAAACCGGTCCTACTGTCGGACAGGTTTTGGATGTCCTCGGATGGAGGATCCGCGACAGCCGGCCCGCGGAAACCTGTCCGACTGTCCGACAGGTTTTGGGGTTCCTGGACCGGCGGGGTGCCTGCCGGGCTCAGGCCTGCCGCGTCACGCTTCGGCGCGGGAAGTGCAACAGGCCTTCGCGGCGCAGCCACAGGGCCGCCGCCACCACGGTCAGCAGCGTCGTGGGCATCCAGGCCGCCACTGCGGGCGCCAGACGCTCGGTGAGCACCAGCGTGCGGGACACCACCATCAGGCCCCACATCGCCACGGCGATGAGCAGCCCCTCCACCACCGCCGCCGTCAGGTGCCCGCGCCGGTTCGTCCGCAGCGCCAGGCCCACCGCGAGCAACGCCGCGGGCAGCCCCGCCAGCGGATACGCGAAGCGGTTGTGCCACGCGAGCTGGAAGGCCTTCGTCGCGAGCCCCACCTCCGCTCTGGCGACAATCTGTTCGCCCAGCTCTCCCAGGCGCATCTGCTCCGGACGGCCCGGCCGGATGCGGAACGTCGTCGCGCCCACGCCCAGCTCGTACTCCGCGGTGGGCTGCTGCGTCACGGACGTGCGCCCGTCCTCCGTGAACGTGCGCTCCACCACGTCCGTCAGCTCCCAGCGCGTACCCTCCACCGGGCGCATCCGCCCCGCGTCAACGCGCCGTCGCAGCTTGAACTCCGGCGTCAGCGTGAAGATGGAGACATTCTCGAAGCCCTCCTGCGGGTTGCCGCCTCGCAGGAAGAAGATGGAGTCCCCCCGCCGGAACCACTGCTTCGGCGTGTAGTACATCCGCCAGTCGCCCCAGCGGTTGAAGCGCTGCGTGGTGATTTCATCCACGCGCCGGCCCGCTCGCGCGGCCACCGTCTCGTCGAACGCCACCAGTCCCACGCACGCCACCAGCGCGCAAATGCCCACCGGCAGGTACAGCGACGCCGGCCCGAAGGTGAGCGCCCGGAGCGCCGTGACCTCCCCCTTCTTGCGCAGCGCCGACACCGTGGTGCCCGCCGCCAACAAGAGCGCCGCCGGCCCCAATTGCTGCACCGTCACCAGCGCCTTGTAGCCATAGAGCTTGAGCACATCCAGCACCCAGCCCTCGCCGCCGTAGGCCTTCGCGCGGTCCACGAAGTCCACCACCAGGAACACCGCCACCACGCCCGCCAGGATGCCCAGCGTGTAGCGCACGTACGCGCCCACCACGTACCGGAAGAGGGTGCCCTTCATCGCACCGTCCCCGAACGCGTCACGCGGTACAGCGCGAACGCCCCCACCACCATGAAGAGCACGTTCGCCAGCTGCCCCGCGACGAACACCGGCATCTGGCCCTTCTGTCCCATCTGCTCGAAGGCGCGGCTCAAGAGGTAGTAGAGGACGTAGCCGCCCAGCGTCAGCAGGTAGCCCCACGCGCGGCCCGACTGCCTGCGGCCAATCGCCAGCGGCGTGCCCAGGAGCGCGAACGCCACCGGCGCCACCGCGTTGCCCATCCGGCTGTGCAGCGCCATCAGGAAGGGCCGAGAATCCTCCCGCCGCTCCTCCGCGTCCTTCGCCGCCGCCAGGAGCTCCACCGGCGTCAGCTCCTCCTTCGGCGAGCGGAACCGGTTGCGCCGCGACAGCGACCCGCCCAGCCCCACGTTGATCTCCGCCTTCTCGAAGGCGACGACGCTCGCGTCCACCGAGGAGCGGTTGGCGCGGTGCACCTCGCCTTCCTTCAATTCAATCCGCAGCGCCTCGCCCCGCTCGGACGTGCCCACGCTGCCCTTGTGCGCCAGCACCAGCAGCGGCGAACTGGGGTCGCGGTCGTCGTGCAAGAGCACGTTCGTCCACCCGCCGCCCTTGGGCGCCACCTTCTGCGCGTACAGCGTCAGGTCGCTCAGGTCCTCGTAGAAGACGCCGGACTTCACGTCGCCCGCGACGTTCTTCTGGATGACCTCGCCCACCAGGTCCTTCACGCCCGTGAGGCCCCACGGCTCCACCGTGGACGTGAGCAGCACCATGAACGCGCTCAGCGCGATGCCCACGCCCAGCGGCGCCGCCAGCAACTGGAGCGGGCTGATGCCCAGGGCCTGAAGAGACGTGAGCTCCCGGTCCTCGCCCAGCCGCCCCAGGCCCAGCAGGATGGCCAGCAGGAACGCGATGGGCAGCGCCATCACCAGGAAGTGCGGCGCCAGGTACGCGATGAGCCGGCTCAGGTCGACCAGCGTCACCGCCGAACCCAGCAGCACGTCCGTGCCGCGCAGGAACTGCATCACGAACAGCAGCAGGAACATGAACGCCACCCAGACACCCAGGGGGACGAGCAGCTCCTTGAGCAGATAGCGCGCCAGCAGCTTCACGGCCGCGCCCGCAGCCCCCGCGCGCCAATGTCCCGGCGGAAGTGCTTGCCCTCGAAGCGCACGGCGTCCGCCGACTCCAGGGCCCGCTCGCGCGCCGTCGCCAGGCTGTCGCCCCGAGCGCACACCGTCAGCACCCGGCCGCCCGCCGTCACCAGCGCGCCGTCCTGCTTCGCCACGCCCGCCAGGAACACGGGAGCGTTCGACGCCACCGCGTCCAGCCCTTCAATGCGCTGGCCCTTCTTCGGCGCCTCCGGGTAGCCCTCCGCCGCCAGCACCACGCCCACCGACGCGCCCGGGAACTGCTTCAGCGGCCGGGGCTCCAGCGTCCCCTTCGCGCACGCCTCCATCAGCGGCAGCAGGTCCTCGTCCACCTGCATCATCAGGACCTGCGTCTCCGGGTCGCCGAAGCGCGCGTTGAACTCCAGCACCTTCGGGCCGGACGCCGTGAGCATCAGCCCCGCGTACAGCACCCCGCGCAGCGGCGTGCCGCGCTTCTTGAGCACCGCCAGCGTGGGCGCGATGACCTGCTCGCCCACCTGGGCCAGCTGCGCCGGCGTGAGGAACGGCGCCGGGCAGTACGCGCCCATGCCGCCGGTGTTGGGTCCCGTGTCGCCCTCGCCCACGCGCTTGTGGTCCTGCGACAGCGGCAGGAGCACGTAGCGCTCGCCGTCGCACAGGGCCATCAGCGACACCTCCTCGCCCTCCAGCAGCTCCTCCAGCACCATCCGCTGGCCCGCCTGCCCCATCTCCGCCACGGCGCGCACGGCGTCGCGCGCGGCCTGAGCGTCCGGCGCGACGATGACGCCCTTGCCCGCGGCCAGGCCGTCCGCCTTCACCACGATGCGGCCCTGCGCCACGGCGTACGCCTCCGCCTCCGCCGCGTCGGTGAAGACGCGGAAGGCCGCGGTGGGCACGCCCGCCTCCGCCATGATTTCCTTGGCGAAGGCCTTGGAGCCCTCGATGCGCGCGGCCGCCGCGACGGGGCCGAAGCACGGGATGTCCACCTGCGCCAGCGCGTCCGCGACGCCCGCGACGAGCGGCGCCTCCGGGCCCACCACCACCAGGTCCACGCGCTCGCGGCGCGCCAGCGACACCACCGCCTCCGGCGAGTCCGCCTGCAAGGGCACGTTGGTGCCCCACCGCGCCGTGCCCGGGTTGCCCGGGCCGACGAGGAGCCGCGAGAGACGAGGACTCTGGGCCAGCTTCCACGCGAGCGCGTGCTCGCGGCCGCCCGACCCCAGCAACAGGACCTTCACGTCAACCTCGCTCGTCCAGTTTGAAGAGCAGCTTCTTCGCCGGGAAGTAGGACGGGTCCAACCCCACCACCTTCTCCAGCACCGCGCGCGCCTCCTGCGGCTTCGACGTCACCAGCAGTTCCGCCAGCTTCGTCTGCGCGGACAGCATCTTCGGCGCCACGTCCAACGCGGACTGCAACGTGCGCATCGCGCCCGCCACGTCCCCGGCCGACGCCTGCGCGAGCCCCAGCGACAGGCGCGCCACCGGCAGGCCGCGCTCGACACCCACCGCGCGCTCCGCCAGGTTCCGGGCCTGCGGCCCCTTCGTGTCCAGCGCGATGAGCGCCCGGTACGCCTGCGCACCGCCGCTGTTCGCGTTCACGTCCACCACGGAGCTCAAGAGCCGCTCGGCCGTCTGCCGGTCCCCCTGATGGAAGCGCACCAGGGCCTCGTAGAGCAGGGGCTGCACGTCCTCCGCGCGGTCGCCCAGGGACTTCACCACGTTCTCCACGCCCACCAGCGTGTCGCCCGGCCGCAGCCAGAAGCGCGACAGCGCGGGCCGAGGCGCCAGCCGCAGCGGGTCCCACACGCGCGCCTCCAGCACCGGGTAGAACAGGCGGAAGGCCTCGTCGCGCTTCTTCGCGCTCGCCGCCGCCACGCCCTCCAGCAGCTTCGCGTCCATGCGGCGGTCGTCCAGCCGCACCGCCTGCTGGAAGCGCTCCTGGGCTCCGGCCACGTCGCCTTCCAGCAGGTGCACGCGCCCTTCCAGCACCTTCTCCAGCGCCGCGTCCTGCAGCCGGCCCTGGAAGCCCTTCAGGTGCTCGCGGGCCAGCGCCGCGTCCTTCTGCGCCAGCGCCACCAGGAACCACTGCAGGTGGGCCTCCGGCATCGCCGGCACCGCCTTCAGGGCCGCCGCCGCCGCGCTCGCCGCACCGGCGTCATTGCCCGCGGTGCGCTCCGCCGCGGCCAGGTGGCTGAAGATTTCGGAGGCGTCACGCGGGCCGTAGCGGGACGCGTTCTTCGTCAGGTCCTTCAGGGCGCGCACGGCTTCGCGCGCGTTGCCCTCCGCCTGGTAGCGCAGCACCGCCAGCGCCAGGGAGGCGCGCACGTCGCCCGCCTTCGCCTTCAGCCGGTCCTCGTACAGCTTGCGCGCGCGGGCGGTCTCCCCCACCTCCACGTAGATGCGGGCGGCGGCCTCCAGGCTGTTCCAGTCCTGCGGATCCAACTCCATCCGCTGGCGCAGCTGCTTGAGCGCCAGCCCGTACTGGCCAGCCTGCTCGTGCGCGAGCGCGCTGTAGTAGTCCACGCGCTGGAGGTTCGGCGCCAGCTTCCGCGCGGCGTCGAACTCCTGGTTCGCCAGCTCGCGTGACGTGGCCACCTGGGAGCGGCCCAGCACCAGGTGCGCCTCCGCCTTGTAGGCGTCAGCGGCCTTCGGCTGGGACAGGACCTCCGTCGCCAGCCGCGCCGCCTCCTCCAGGTTGCCGGCCTGACGCGAGCGCGCCAGCAGCAGGTTCGCGTGCGCGACGAGCAGCGCGGGCGTCTCGCCGGCCATGCCCGTCGCGGCCTGGATGAGCTCGCGCGCCTCCTGGAAGGAGTTGTCGTCCATGCCCGGACCGCGCCCAAGCGCCAGCGCCTGCACGTACCCGGCGATGGCGTCCGCGCTGTGGAGGTCGAGCAGCAGCGCCTGCTGGAAGGATTCCTCGGCTTCCGTGTAGGCGATGCGCTGGTCCATCGCGAGCTGCTTCTGGCCGGCGGCCAGGTGCTCCGCGCTGGTGCCCTCCAGCTCCAGGAACTGGAGCTTCCACCGGCCCACCGCGGCCAGCACCTCCGGAGGCACCGCGGCCGGAGCGGGCGGCTGCGCGTCCCGGATCCGCTGCTCCTGCTGGGGCTTGTGCACGAGGAAGTAGTAGCCCGCGCCACCGGCCCCGAGGACCGCCAGCGTCAGCAGGCCGAAGACTCCCGCACGGCTGCCGCCGCTTCCACCACGCTGCGCGCTGCGGACCGGCGCGGCCGTGATGTGCGACGTGCGAGCGGGCTTCACCGAGCTCACGCGGGAGTCCAGCGCCAGCGCGGTGGCACCCTCGGAGAGGGGTTCGTCCCCGGACGAGGTGCCGTCCAGGCCGCTCATCACGGGCAGATCCACCAGGGCGCCGCCGCCGGTCGGAGGCGGCGCCGCCTCGGGCGCCACCACCACGGAGGACTCCCGGGGGAACGCGGACTCGCGCTGCTTGCAGGCCTCGCAGATGCCCAGGGCCTGGTCGAAGGGGTCCGTCAGGTCCTTGCCGCACGAGCGGCAGTTCTTGTGCGTCTCCGCCTTCGGGACGACCGGCGCGGGCGCGCGGGCGGACATGCGGCCCAGGGACACCGCCCCGGCGGGAGGCGAGGAGCCCCGTCCGGGCGTGGGCGCCGGCGCGGCTTCCGGCTCCAGGCCCGCGGGCGCCGGGCCCAGGAAGTCGAGCAGCGGGTCTTCCGGAACGGCTGGCGTCGCGGGAGCCGCCACCGCGGGCGCGGCGGGCACGGGAGGAGCGGGCCTCGCGGCGGGCGCCGCCTTGGAAGCGGCCGGCGGAACCGACGGGCCCGGATTGGCGAACGGGTCCGCGGGAAGGCCCCTTGAAACCTGCGACGCGGGCGGCCCCAGGTCCGCGAACGGGTCCACGCTCCCCGGCGGCCCCAGCTCCGGCATCTCGCCGAAGTCCCCGAAGAGGTCCGACTTCGCGGCCGACTTCGGCGCGGCCAGAGGCTCCGGCGGTTTCGCCGCGGCGGCCGGATTGCTCCGGGGCTCGCGTGCGACCGGAGGCGCCGGTGCGGCCGCGGGCGGCTTCGGCTCGGCGGCGGGAGGCACGGCCCCTTCAGCGGGAGCCGTCACGGACGCGGCCGAGGCCTCCCGCTTCACGAGCTGGAGGTGACGGCAGCGGGGACACTGCGCGCGGACGCCCTTGGTCGTGATCAACCGATCGTCGATCGCGTAGGCCGCCGCGCATTTCTGGCAGACGATGCGCATGAAGTTAGTGGCGGAAGTGTCGCACTCCCGTCACCACCATGGCCATCCCATGTTCATCCGCGGCGGCAATCACCTCCGCATCCCGGACAGACCCGCCCGGTTGGATGACCGCCGTCGCCCCCGCCCGGGCCGCCTCGTCCAGCCCGTCCCGGAAGGGGAAGAAGGCGTCCGAGGCCACTGCGCTACCCTTGAGGGCCTCGCCACCCCGCGTCATGGCGATGCGCACGGAGTCCACCCGGTTCGTCTGCCCGCCGCCCTGGGCCAGAAGCTGCGCCGGCGCCGCGAAGACGATGGCGTTGCTCTTCACGTGCTTGCACACCTTCCAGGCGAAGCGAAGGGCCCGCTCCTCCTCCGGCGTGGGGGCGCGCTTGGACACCACCTTCCACTCCAGGGGCGGCTCCACCGCGTCCCGGTCCATGAGCAGCATTCCCCCGGACACGCTGCGCGCGTCCACCTGGGGCCGGGGCGCCGCCGTGGCGGACGCCAGCGCGGGGCCCGCCTCCAAGAGGCGCAGGTTCTTCTTCCCGGCCAGCACCTGGAGCGCCACCGCCGAGTACGACGGCGCGATGACCGCCTCCAGGAACGTCTCCGCCATGGCCTTCGCCGTGGCCTCGTCGACTTCCCGGTTGAAGGCGACGATGCCGCCAAAGGCGCTCACCTCGTCCACCGCGCGGGCGGTGCGGTAGGCCTTCTCCAGCGCGTCGTCCACCGCCACGCCGCACGGGGTGTTGTGCTTGATGACCACCGCGCAGGGCTTCTCCGGAAACTCCAGGACGAGCCCCAGGGCCGCGTCCAGGTCCAGGATGTTGTTGTACGAGAGTTCCTTGCCCTGGAGCACCTTCGCGAAGGCGACGGACGGCTCCTTGGGCGCGGCGTATTCCTTGTAGAAGGCGCCGCGCTGGTGCGGGTTCTCCCCGTAGCGCAGGCCCTGCACCTTGCGGAACGCGAGCGACAGCTCCTCGGGGAAGGGCTCCTGGGCCTCGCCGGACAGCCACCCGGAGATGGACGCGTCGTAGGCCGCCGTGTGCGCGAACGCCTTGCGCATCAGCCGGCGCCGCGTCTCCAGGCCCACCGACTTCTGGCCCTCAATCTCCGCGAGCACCGGCGCGTAGTCGTCCGGGTCCACCACGATGGCCACGTGCTTGAAGTTCTTCGCGGACGCGCGGACCATCGCCGGCCCGCCGATGTCGATGTTCTCGATGACGTCGTCCTCGCCCGCGCCGGACGCCACCGTCTGGCGGAACGGGTAGAGGTTCACCACCACCAGCGAGATGGGCTCGATGTGGTTCGCCGCCATCTCCGCCTTGTCGCTGTCCAGGTCGGGACGGCCGAGGATGCCACCGTGGATGCGGGGGTGGAGCGTCTTCACGCGGCCGCCGAGGATTTCGGGGCTCTGCGTGTGCTCGGACACCTGGGTGGCGGGGATGCTGGCGGCCTTCAGGGCCTCCAGGGTGCCGCCCGTGGAGAGCAGCCGGTAACCCAGCCGCACCAGGCCCTGGGCAAAGGGGACCAGACCGCGCTTGTCGGAAACGCTCAGGAGAGCCAGCACGTGTGCGCCTCGCAATGGGTGGGGGTGGCGCGGGTCCTAGCAACCACCCCCTGGGGTGTCAACGCAACACGTCACCCCAGGCCCGGCGCGAAACAGTGCCCTGCCCTCAGGGCTTGCGGGCAGACACGGGAGGCTCGGCCTCCGTGGCCTCGCGCAGCTTCATCAGGCCGCGCGTCTCCACCTGGCGGATGCGCTCGCGGGTGAGGTTCATGATTTCCCCCACCTCTTCCAGGGTGATGCCGCCCTTCTCCGCCACGTCCAGGGCGCAGGTGTGCTCCAACTCCGTGATTTCCTTGTCCGGGAAGTTGAGCTTGATGGAGCCCGTCTCCGGGTTCACGTCCAGGTAGAGGTTGTGCTTGCAGGACACGAAGAGGCACGGGCGCGGGCCGTTGATGCAGTCCGCGCGGGTGCGCGGCCGCTGCTCGTCCACGAGCTTGAGGGTCTCCGCCTCTTCCGGGTCCAGCTGACCGGCGAGCCTGCGCCGGCGCAGGTCGCGCGCCATCTCCTTGCGCGACATCGTCTTGGAGCGCCGGCGTTCCGCGGGCTGCTCCTCCTCATTCCCCCCCTCGCCCTCCTGCAGCTGCTTCACTTCCGACATGTTTCGTCCTCCAGATGCGCGGAGTCTAGCCGGTTCAACAGGACCCTGGGGGGCATCCTATTGTGGCCGGAGCGTTTCGTCTTCACGCGCCGTGACGGCGCTGCCCAACCGGGCGACATCGCGGACCAGATCCTGCGCCCGTTGCCTGAGCGTTGCCAACTGGGCTTCAAGTGACCTCCTGCGTTCTCCTCCCAGGGGCCGTCCTCCCAGCTCCTCCTGGAACCCGTCCAGTACTTCCGACAGGTCCCTCTGGAGCTGGTCGATGTGGTTGCGGTGGAACACGAAGGAGCGGCGGATGTCCTCCAGGGTGTGTCCTTCGGCCATCATCTTCTTGATGACGTTGATGCGCCGCACCGCTTCCACCGGGTAGAGGCCCAGGCTGCCCTGGTGCTTCCCCTTGCGGCCCACACGGCGGCTGCGGGGGAGCAGACCGGCCTGGACGTACTTCCGGAACGTCGCCTCCGAGAGCCTCACGCCCCGGGGCCGGAAGATTTCCAGGATCGCGTTCGCGGGAAGCCCGCCCGCGTTTTCGCGCTCGATGCGCTCGAGTTCCTCGGGCGCGAGCAGGTCCATCGATTCCATTGAATAGAGGCTACTGAATGGACGCCATAGGTGCCAGATTCGCGCGTCATTCGTCAAGGAAGACGAGCAGGCGGGCGGACGGACGTCGTCCGGCCGACGCTCCGCGCCGGCTGCCGGGGGCTTCAGGTGATGGAGGGAACGGAAGGGGGCTGCTTCAGCTCAGCGACCGCGGGGCGCGCGGAACTCCTGAATCACGGTGCCGTCGGCGGGGACGACGACGGTGAACGTCTTCTTGCTGGTCGGATGCTGGAAGGTCACGGTGTACGTGCCGGCCGGCACCTTGTAGGTCGCGCGGCCCTGCACGTCCCCGAGCCGCTTCGCGCCCAGGTAGACGGTGGCGTAGGGGGTGGCCTTCACCTGGAGCGTGCCCATGGCCTTCGCCGAGTCCGCGGCGGGCGGCGCCGTGGCGGGGTCCGCCGTGGGCGTCGTTGCGGGGGCGGCCGGTTCGGTGGACGGAGGCGGAGTCAGGGCGGCTTCTTCGCGCCGCTGCCCTTCCAGCTCCGCGTCGACGGTCTCCGCGGCCGGCGTGCGGGCGGGCTCGGCCGGGGGCACCGGGGTGGTGGCTGGAGGCGGGTTCGCCGCCGGGGCCGTGGCCTGCGCGGGCGGGCTCCCCTGCCCCGCGTCCCGAGCACCCGTGTTCGAGCGGGCCACGGCGAGGACACCCACGAGGCCCGCGAGCCCCACCGCGGTAGCCGCGGCCCACAGGGCGCGCTTGCGGTTCGGCGCGACGGGGGGCCCCGGCTCGGTGGCGGAGACCGTGTCGAGCTCGCGGTCGTCGGCGCCGGAGAGGTCTTCCGCGAGAGGTGCGACCCGGCGCGCGGAGGAGGTGTCGGCCTTGCCAGCGGAACCGGCCCGGCGCGCGGAGGCGGTGTCTGGCTTGCGGCTCGAGGACTCCTCCCGACGGCGCGCGGAGGCGGATGACCGCGAGCCTCCGCCCCCGGGACGGTCTGCGGACGCACCGGCGTCGTCATCGGCGGAGCCGGTCCAGGCCATGGAGTTCTCGTCGCTCGGGGACTCAGCCCTGGCGGCGGGGAACTCGCGGGATTCGCTGCGCCTGGCGAGCGGCGCTTCCCTTCCCATGGACTCCAACGGCATCTGCGGCGTGGGCTGCGGAGGACGGCCGTTCGGAGCCGGTTCTTCTCGCGACAGCACCAGCGTCGTCCCGTGGCGGTCCTCATCCGGCGAAGCGCCCCGCTTCGCTCCCGAGGCGTGCTCGCGCGACGGCATCACCGCCGTGGGTTCGCGGGGCGGCGCTCCGGCGGCGGGCAGCGCTCCATCCGCCAGCGCGGTGCGCTCCGGGAGCGCGGGCAGCGCCTGGTTGCTGGCCGCGATGGGGAACAGCGGCCGGACGAACGCGCCCACGTCGGTGTCATCGACGGAGCGGGCGTGGTTCAACACGCACTGCGCCAGCGCGCGCTCCAGCTCGCCCGCGGTCTGGAAGCGCTTGGACAGGTCGCGCTCCAGCGCGCGGCAGATGGCGGCGTCCAGGTCCGGCGGCACGTCCGGGTTGAGGCGCGCGGGCGGCACGATGGAGCTCTCCTGCACCGCGCGCAGGACGGCGATCTCCGAGTCCCCCTGGAACAGGCGCCCGCCGGTGAGCAGCTCCCACAGCACCACGCCCAGCGCGAAGACGTCGGTGCGCACGTCCACGTTCTCGCCCCGGGCCTGCTCGGGCGACATGTACGCGAACTTGCCCTTGAGCACGCCGGGGTTCGTCAGCTTGTTGCCCGCCTTCGCGATGCCGAAGTCGGTGAGCTTCACCGCGCCGTCGTAGGACACGAGCACGTTGTGCGGCGTGACGTCCCGGTGCACCAGGTTCAAGAGCTCGCCGTTCACCCGCAGGCGGTGGGCGTAGTGCAGTCCGCGCGCGACCTCCGCGCCGATGTGCGCCACCAGCACGGGCGGCATCGGCGTCATCGACTCCTTGCTCCGCTTGCGCAGCTCCCACAGCGAGCAGCCGCGCACGTACTCCATCGCCAGGTAGTAGGTATCCTCGTGCTTGTCGAAGTCGAAGATCTGCACCACGTTGGCGTGGTTGAGCCGCGAGGCCAGCCGCGCCTCCGCGATGAACATCTGCACGAAGTCCGGGTCGCTCGCGAGGAACGCCCGCACGCGCTTGATGACGACCTCCTTCTCGAACCCCTCCGGCCCGCGCGCGGTGCACAGGAAGATCTCCGCCATGCCCCCTTCGGCGAGCTTGCGGCGCACGACGTACTTGCCGACGTGGGTGCCTGCCTCGAGCGTCACGGAAGGGTCCAAGGCCACGCCTACTCGAACTTGACCGTCACCACGTTGAGGTCGATGGGACGCACCTCGATGCGGCGGCTGACAGTGCGTTTCAGTTCGGGGTTGGTGAACTTGCAGTCATAGAGGCCCACCCCCAGCTTCACCGGCTGGAAGGGCGTCTCCCCCAGCTTGCGGCCGTTGCACGACACCTCCGCCCAGGGCGTCACCACGAAGCTCACCGACGCGGACCGCTCCGCGGCACGGGCGGTGTCACGCACCTCCGCGGTGGGCACCACCGTGGCCGCGGTGGCGACGGGCGCCTTCGCCGCCGGAGCCTGGGCGCCAGGGGACTCCTGGGCCTGCTTCACTTCGGGGCTCGAGGCGTCCGGCTCACGGGGACCGGCCACGCCGGAAGGTCCGACGCCGGGCTCCGGTGTCGTGGGAGCCTGAGGAGCCGGGGGCGCGGTCGCGGGCGGCTCCGTGCCGGGCTTGCCGGACGACGGCATCGGCACGAGCTTCAGCGGCCCCACGTCCAGCCGGCCGGACGGCGGGATGACAATCTGCGTGCGCAGCTCGCGGTAGCCTTCCTTGATCAGCACGACCCAGTAGCGGCCGGGCTTCACCGTCGGCAGCGTCAGCGGCGTGCGCTCCGGGAGCACCCGGTCCTCGAAGACGACGCGCGCGCCCGCGGGCTCGGACTCCACGTGCACGCCGCTGGCGCCCGGGCCCAGGCTCCACACGATGCCGACGCCCACCAGGATCGCGACGAGCACGATGGCGCCGTACAGGAGCCCGCGGCGCTTCGGCCGCTCCACGGCGGACTGCTCGGTGAGCGTGCCGGTGCGGGCCGGCGGCACCCACGCGTTGGGCATGGGCGCGCGGGACGCGGAGCGCGGCGCGGTGGACGCGGTCATCTCCTCGATGGTCGCGTGCGGAGCGGGCACCGGGAGCCGGTGGCCGCGGTGTTCGCCGGACGGCGTGGGCCCGCCCGGACGGGGGACTGGAATCTCGGAGCGCGGCACGGCGCGCAGGTCCTGCGTGGGGCCCTCGTCCAAATCGGCGCGGGAGACAGCGCGCATGTCCAGGGTCGAGTCGTCCTCGTCATCCTGGGTCAGCGTCGCCGTCAGGGAGCGATGATCCAGCGTGGGACCGTCCTCCTCCACCTGGAACCCGCGGGAGAGCTTCCCCTGCGTGTCCACCATCGCGAGCGTGGGACCGTCCTCCTCCACCTGGAACCCGCCGGAGAGCTTCCCCTGCGTGTCCACCATCGCGAGCGTGGGACCGTCCTCCTCCACCTGGAACCCGCCGGAGAGCTTCCTCTGCGTGTCCACCATCGCGAGCGTGGGACCGTCCTCGTCCTGCGTCACCGTCGGGAGGGAAGGCTCCTCCAGGCGCACCGGCCGGGTGCTCCGCGAGGGAGGTGACTCCAGGGCCCGCCGCGAGCCAGTCATGCCCCGAGGGGCCTCGGCGCGCGGGTCGGCGTTGCGAACCTCGGAGCGGGGCTCCGGCCGGGCGTCCACGGACCGCGCATCCACGCGCGGGTCGGCGTTGCGAACGTCCGAACGGGGCTCCGGCCGGGCATCGACGGAGCGGGCATCCACGCGCGGGTCGACGTTGCGGACCTCCGAACGGGGCTCCGGCCTGGCATCGACGGAGCGGGCTTCCGCGCCCCGGGCCTCCGCGTTGCGCGCATCCACCCGCGCCTCCGCGTTGCGGCCCTCCGGACGGGTGTCCGGGCCCCGGACCTCCGAGCGCGCCCCATCCGCCTCCCCGTCCTCGCGGCGGGCCTCCACCTTCCCACTGGGACGGCTCGGCCGGTTCGGACGCAGCGTGGTGGTGGGCTCGTTCTCCGTGCGCGCTGGCGCCGTCGCGGGCCGCATCACCGAACGGCGCGGCGCGGGCGGCGAAGCCACCCCCGCCTCGTCGTCCGTCACCTGCACCTCGCCGGAGCGCGCCTCCTCCGTCAGGCGGTCCGCGTACAGCTCCCCCATGTACCCGGCCAGGTCCGCTGACGTGCCACAAGGCTGCGGCTGCGACGCGAGCCACCCCTCCAGCGCCCGCTGCAGCTCCTGCGCGTGCTGGTAGCGCGCGTCCGGCTCCTTCGCGAGCGCCTTGAGCACGATGGTGTCCAGCTCCGCCGGCACCCGGGGCGCCACGTGCGACGGCACCGGTACGTTGCACTCCGCCACCGCCGACAGCGTCAGCATGTCACTGGCGCGCTTGAAGAGCCGGCCCCCCGTCAGCAGCTCATGCAGCACCACGCCCAGCGCGAACACGTCCGAACGGCGGTCCACGCGCTGCCCGGCGGCCTGCTCCGGCGACATGTACGAATACTTGCCCTTGAGCACCCCGGAGCGCGTCACGGTGGCCTGATCCGCCGCCTTCGCGATGCCGAAGTCCACCACCTTCACGCCACCGTCGAACGTCACCAGGATGTTCTGCGGTGACACGTCCCGGTGAACGATGCCCAGCGGGCGCCCCGCCGCGTCCGTCTTCTTGTGCGCGTAGTCCAGCCCCGCGCACGCCTCCAGGAGGATGCGGCAGACGAGGGGCACCGGCAGCGGACGCCCCGCCGTCTCCGAGCGCTTCCAGAGCCGGCGCGCGTCCACGCCATGGATGTACTCCATGGCGATGAAGAAGGTGTCCCCCTCCGCGCCCAGGTCGTAGATCTGCACGACGTTGGGGTGGGCGAGCCGGGCCGCGATCCGCGCCTCGTCCAGGAACATCCGGACGAACTCGTCGTTCTCCGACAGGTGCGGGAGGATCCGCTTCAACACCAGCAGCTTGTCCGGAGCATCCGAACCCGGCCGGCGTGCGAGGTAGATCTGCGCCATGCCGCCCGTGGCGAGGCGCTTCAGGAGCTGGTAGCTGCCGTAGGTTTCGATGGACACGGCCGGACGCGAGGAGGCGAGCCCCAAGCGTAAGCGGCCGGGCCAGGGGAATCAAACATCGAATCCCCCTGGGCTTTTCCCGGTTCCACCGGGCGTGCGCCTAACGCCGGGCGGCCCGGACCTCGCGGGTCTCCCGCATCAGGGCCTCCAGTTCGTCCAGGTGCCGCTTGAGCACCGGCATCAGCACCGGGGCCGCGTCCACCCGGTCGAACAGGTCCAGGACCCGGTCCACCTTGCGCTCGATCTCCTGCGCCCTCACGGGGCTGATGCGCCTGAGCAGCATGTCCGCCCCGGCCTCCATCAGCACCCGCGCCACCGCGTTCCGGTCCGCCAGCGGTTCCTGCTTGCGCTGCCCTTCCCCGCGGATGACCCGCAGCCCCGGCGCACCGGCGCGCGGAGAGGACTTCATGGGCTCATCAGGGGTCCAGGTGTTCACAGCGCCTCCAGGGCAACAGCGTGCAGACGCTCCGCAGGGTACACACCGAGGGAGCGCCTCCAATTTTCTGGTCATCCGCACAGGCAGATGCAGTGCTGTAGCACCGGGGTCTGACAACCCCGTTCGGGGCCGGATGGCCGGCCCGTCACGGGGTCCACACCCACAGCTTCTTCACCGTTCAGTCGTTGGCGCAGGCGCGGCGGTAGGTGATGGCCACCTTGGAGCCCGGCGGCGGCACCACGCTGAACACCACGCTGTTGGACGCGGCGTCGTAGGACCACCCGCTGGTGGTTTCAGTGCCGTTGACGGTCACCACCACCGTGCCCGCGTCGGGCTCCTCGCTCAGCGGGAAGCGGTCCTGCGCGCTGAACGCCTTGTTGGCCACCTGCCGGAGCAGCGGCGCGTAGTCCGCCGCGCAGACGTTGAGCACCTCGCCGCCCGTCTGCGCCGCCGCGTCCGCGTACCGGGTGCCGGTGCCGCCCGCCGTGGCGCAGGACGTCTTGGTGGGCGCGATGGCGAAGAAGGTGGCCCGCTGCGGCTGGTTCTCCCCCTTGCGCTGCTGCGCCCACTGCACGTACGTGGCGACCGCGTCCGGCGAGTGGTCGTCCTCGTCACCCACGAACACCACCACCAGCGCCGCGGAGTCGCGCAGGAAGCCCGCGTTGCCGTCGTTGGCCAGCGGCGTGCGCGGATCATCCACGTTGTTCACCAGCGGAGAGGTGAGCGCGCGGCGCATCGCTTCAAAGCCCTGCTCCACCTGGGCGCACTGGCCCACCTGCACGTTCTGCTGGAGCACCTGCGCCACGTCGGGCGTGGCCAGGGTGAGGATGCGCTGGCGGCTGTTGTCCGCCGGGAAGAAGCGGCCGGCCTCGCCGCCCAGCGCGCCGCCCGGGCACGCGCCGGACACCGCGGAGATGCCCGTCGTCGTCACCGCCATGTTCACGTCCACCGCCTTGTTGCGCGCGGCGTCCACGAACGCGGGGATGGCGGACACGAGCTTCGGGTGCTCCTCCACCATGGACGCCGTGTTGTCCACGACGAACAGCACGTCCACCTTGCTCACGTCCTGCTGCACGAAGTTGTCCGTCTTGTCCGTCTTCTTCGACGACTCACCGATGAGCGGCACCATCAGCGGGATGGGCAGGTCGCTGGAGTCCACGAAGAGCGGCGACAGGTTCATGCCCGTCACCTGCGCCAGGTAGTCCACGCCCACCGTGAAGGACTCGCCCGGCTGGAGCTGGAACGCGGGCGGCGCCGGGTGGTCCAACAGCGCGAACTCCGTGTCCGTCGTGCCCGGCCCGATGAAGACGTTGGAGATGGTGACGGGCGTGGTGCACGCGTTGAGGTAGTTCACCTCACGCGGCGCCGGGCGGCAGTCCTTGCGGCCCAGGCCGAAGTCCAGGTACCAGGGCGACGCCACCAGGCACGTCTCCTGCGAGTTCGCCATCAGCGGCACCTGCCGCACCGGCGTCACCGGGTTGTACTGCTCCACCTGCAACTCCCCCGCGAAGCTGCCGCCGGTGAAGGGCGCCTGGAACGCCACCTGGAAGCTGAACCAGTCGCCCGGGTAGATGATGCCGCCGAAGAGCTCGCCGCCGGGCATCTTGAACACGCCGCCGCCGTCGTTGGCGATGCGGATGTTCTTCACGGGGCACAGGTCCGCGCCCTTGTTCTCCAGCTTCACGCCCAGCACCGCGCCGCGGCCCGGCGGGAGGGTGCCGAAGTCCACCAGCTCCGGCGTGACGGTCAAGTCACACGGCGCATGCGCCTTCGCGCTGCCGAAGAAGTCCAGCTGCACGGTGGCCGCGGAGAACGCGCTCGTGGTCATCACCAGCGCGCCGGACGCGCTGCCCTCGCGCATGGGCTCGTAGAAGACCTCCAGGTTCAGCTCGCCGTTGGCCGGCAGGGTGAACGGCAGCGGCACCGGCTTGTTGTTGAACTGGAGCTGGGCGCCCGTCGCGTCCGGCGTCCAGTCCAGCGTGTTGATGGTGAGCGGCCCCGCGTTGTCCGTGCCGCAGTTCTTCACGTTCACCACCACGCGCACCTTGGAGCCCAGCGGCTGCTCGCCGAAGTCGTGCATCATCGGCGACACGCAGAGTTCGGACGCGCCGCCGAAGCCGCGCAGCGGCACGGGCAGCGTGGGGTGGCGCTTGCTCACCACGGTGTAGACGGCGCGGTCCGTGGCCGCGCCCATGTGGCCGGGGCTGTAACGGATTTCGAAGGCGCGCACCTCGCCCGGCTGGAGCACCAGCGGCAGGCCCGTGTTGTTCTGGCTGAAGGACACGTCCGTGCCATCCAGCATGAGCGACGTCACCGTCACCGGCTCCGTGCTGATGTTGCGCAGGCTGGAGGCCTTGATGGCGTCGCGGTCCACCGGCACCGCGCCGAAGTCCAACACCTCCGGCTCCGCCACCACCGCGCGCTCCAGAGACTCCGCCGTCACCTGCACCGGCACGTCCGCGCACCCGTGGCAGGGCGAGATGGCCAGCGCAATCTGCTTCCTACCCACCCGCACCGGGTTGAAGGTGAGGGGCAGCTCCACGCGCTCGCCCGGGTTCACCGTCACCGGCGCCGCGACGAACTCATCCTTGTCCGCGCCCACCAGCTTGGGCGTCACCATCACCGGCAGTTCCGTGGGGTTGTCCAGCGTCACGCCCAGCGTCTTGGTGGAGTCCGCCTCGATGCGGCCGAAGTCCAGCGCGCGCGGTGTCACCCGCGCCCACGCGTCCACGCCCGCGCCGTTGAGGGGAATTCGCATCAGCGGTTCGATGCGCGTGTCCGAGCGCACCACCAGCACCGCGGGCAGACCGCCCTGCAAAAGCGGCGCGAAGCGCACCTTCAGCGTGCACTCGCTGCCCGGCACCAGGCTGTGAGGCCCCTCGTGGGTGAACTCCGCCTTGTAGGCGCCCTCCGGCCCCTCCACCCAGGCCTCGTCCACCGTGATGCGCGCGCGGCCCACGTTGCGCAGCGTCACCGTGGATTCGCGAGCGTCGAAGACCGCCACCCGCGCGAAGTCGACGCCACCCGGCGTCGCCGTCAGCCGGCCGTCCGCGAGCGATGAGCGCTCCCGGTCCGCGCAGCCCGACAGCAGTCCCACCACCACCAAACCCAGCAGGCCCCAGCGCCCCGTCATGGCACCCACCCTTCCCTCCCGCCTCGCCCAAAGCCTTGAAGCCGCGGCAGCGGCCACACCTTCCGGGTGTGGCCCTCGCGGATCAGGTGGCGAAGCTAGGCACCCACCCCGGGACTGCCAACCGCCTCACCGTGGGAAAAACAGGGGAATTGCCCTCCAGAACGTCCACTGGATGGCACCACCCGCGCCCTCCACGGCGGAAGACTTCAGAATTTCGGAATCCGCAACGTCTTGCTGATCATCGCGCTGCCGCTGGCCACGTAGAGCAGCGCCAGCGGGTGCAGCGTGAGCGGTCCCAGGTTCCACACCCCGCCCCACAGCGCGTCGCCAATGCGGCCCTGCCACGTGGCCGCCGCCAGCACCATCACCAGCAGCAGGCTGGTGGGGATGGGGGTGCCCTCGAAGTACTTCACCTTGCCGGTGCCGTCCGACAGCTCCGCGGACGTGACGTTGAAGCGCGCCAGGCGGCTGATGCCGCACGCGACGAAGTAGAGCAGCGCCGCCACGTCCAGGTTGCCGCGCAAGCCCACCGCGAACGCCAGCGCCGCGGGCGCCATGCCAAAGGAGATGACGTCCGCCAGCGAGTCCAGGTCCGCGCCCAGCGGCGACTTGCGGAAGCGCCACCGGGCGATGCGGCCGTCCGCCACGTCCATCGCCAGCGCCACCGGCATCAGGCAGAACGCCACCCACAGCCAGCGTGGGTTGTTCGTGGCCAGCGATTGCATGGCCGCCAGGATGGCCCCCGCGCCGGCGAAGCCGTTGCCGAGCGTGACGAAGTCCGCCAGCACGAAGGTGCGAATCATGGAGAAGTGGCGGCGCTGGCGGCGGGCCGCGGGCGACGACGAGGGCTCGGGCGTCATGGCTCCCGTGTAACACACACCGTCTTTCCGGCTTTCCCAAACCCACGACGCGACGCATCCGCGCGTTTCACCTCCATGGAAAAGTCAAATCCCAGAAACATTGACCGGCGAATCGCCACCTTCCTAGTCTCCGGGCCGCCATGCCCGAGAACATCCCCGATAATCTTCCTCCTCGCGGAGGGTTCCGTTCTGTCCGGACCCGCCGTCTTTCTCTTTCCCTGATCGCGTCCCTGGCGCTGGTGGCCACCACCACCGGCTGTGAGGATGATCCCAAGCCAGTCGATCCGGGGCCCACCCCGACGACCCCGAAGTACACGGCGAAGATCAAGCGCACCTCCTACGGCATTCCGCACATCACCGCGGACAGCTACGCCAGCCTGGGCTTCGGCCAGGGCTATGCCTTCGCGCAGGACCACGTCTGTACGCTGGCGGATCAGATCCTCAAGGTGCGCGGCGAGCGCGCGCGCTTCCTGGGTCAGGGCGCGGGCAACCGGCACGTGGGCTCTGACATCGCGTACCGGGCCATGGACCTGATGGGGCGCGCGGAAGCCGCCTTCCCCACCCTGTCGCAGGAAGTGCAGGACATGGTCACGGGCTACGTGGCCGGCTACAACAAGTACCTGGAGGACGTGCCCGCGGACGCCCGTCCCGCCGAGTGCGCCAACGCGGCCTGGGTCCGGCCCATCAGCACCGTGGACCTGCTGGCGTACAACACGGACCTGACGCTGCTGGCGGGCATCAACGCGCTGGCGCTCACCATCCCGTCCGCCACCCCCCCCACCGTGGGCGCGCAGTCCGTGGACCCGAAGCAGGCCGCGCTGCGCCCGCAGATGCCGTCGCTGGAGGAGCTGCAGCGGCTGAAGCTGGCGGACTTCGGCAGCAACGGCTGGGCCATTGGCGGTGAGCGCACCGACAACGGCAAGGGCATGGTCATGGCCAACCCGCACTTCCCCTGGGAAGGCGAGCTGCGCCTGTGGGAGAGCCAGCTGACCGTGCCGGGCCAGATGAACGTCTACGGCGTGGGCCTGATGGGCGTGCCGGCGGTGCTCATCGGCTTCAACGAGAACGTGGGCTGGACGCACACGTTCTCCTCCGGCCAGCGCGCGACGATGTACCAGCTGCAGCTCGTGGACGGGAAGCCGACCGTCTACAAGTACGGCAGCGAGGAGCGCCAGATGACCTCCAAGACCTTCACCGTCCTGGTGAAGCTGTCCGAAGGGTCGCTGACGAACTACTCGCAGACCGTCTGGTTCAGCCACTACGGCCCGATGATCGCCTTCCCGGACTCGGCCGCGCCGAGCTTCCCCCCCGGCACGCTGGGCTGGAACACCAAGACGGCGCTCACGCTGCGCGACGCCAACATCGACAACACCAAGTTCCTGGACCAGTTCCACGGCATGAACAAGGCCAAGTCCCTGGCCGAGTTCAAGGACGTCTACAACACCCAGCAGGGCCTGCCCTGGGTGAACACCATGTTCGCCGACAAGGACGGCAACGCCTGGTACACGGACGCCACGCCCACGCCCAACCTCTCCAAGGACGCGTACACGAAGTGGCTCACCGAGGCGACCACGGGCTCCAACCCCCTCACCGCCGGCATCTTCCAGGGCCTGGGCTTCGTGATGCTCAACGGCAGCGACCCGGCCAATGAGTGGCAGGTGGAGCCGGGCTCGCGCAGCCCCGGCCTCGTGCCCTTCGCCAAGGTGCCGCAGCTGGACCGCAAGGACTTCGTCTTCAACGCGAACGACAGCTACTGGCTGGCCAACCCCGCCGCGCCGCTCACCGGCTTCTCCCCGCTGCACGGCCTGGAGAACTTCCCCCAGTCGCCGCGCACGCGCATGAACGCCACGGTCCTCACGGAGGTCAGCGAGACCGGCGCCTCCGGCGCGGACGGCAAGTTCAGCCACGAGGAGCTCAAGGCGGCCGTGTTCAGCAACCGCAGCAGCATGGCGGAGCTGCTGCTCGCGTCCGTGGTGGAGCGCTGCACGGGCAAGACGACGGTGACCTACAACAACACCGCCGTGGACATCAGCCAAGCCTGCGCGCTGCTGACTGGCTGGAACGGCCGCTACGACGTGGACCAGAAGGGCGCGTTCGTGTTCCGCGAGTTCCTGGGCGCGTACACCAACGGCAACCTCCAGAACGCGGGCCCGCTGTTCTCCGTGGGCTTCAACCCGGCCAGCCCCATCACCACGCCCAACACCCTGACGCCCGCGCCCGCCACGGGTGACGACCCGGTGCTGGTGAAGCTGGCGCAGGCCGTCTTCACCATCGGCCGCTCCACCAACGCGCTGGACAAGACGCTGGGCCAGGTGCAGTTCACCACCCGCGCGGGCGCCCCCATCCCCCTGCACGGCGGCATGCACCGCGAGGGCGTCACCAACGTGATGTCCTTCGGCGCCGCCCGCACCACGGTGTTCGACTTCGCCCAGCCCCACACGGCCTCGTACAACGCCAACACCCTGCTGGCGAAGGAGGGCTACCCCATCAACAACGGCAGCTCCTTCATCATGGCGCTCCAGTTCACCGACGCGGGCCCCACCGCCAGCGCCGTGCTGACCTACAGCCAGTCCGGCGACCGCAAGTCCCCGCACCACTCGGACCAGACCCGGCTGTACTCCCAGAAGCAGTGGCGCCCCATCCTGTTCACGGACGCGCAGATCAACGGCGACGCGAACCTGGTGGAGACCACCGTCTCCGGCGGGTAACCGCTTCCGTCTGACGGCCTGAAGCCTCTGGAAGGCCCCGGGAGCCACCGTGCTCCCGGGGCCTTCTTGTTTTCACGGGGAGTCGCCGTTGAAACTTGTCACATGGATTGAAATAGGCAGACAGGGCGGTCGGCCCTGGCGTCTGGGTTCAGCATCCGTTAGCGGACAACCCAGGGGACCTTTGAGGCGAACACACAGTCCGTGACGCCGTCAGGGCTGAGCGGATGTGTCGTCTCAGCAATGTCAGCCTTCAGGGCTAGTTTCTTGACCGCGGCTGAAGAGCAGGATGTCCCTCAGGCCCAGGGAGAAAGCCCGGACGCGTACCGACCGGGACGGCCGCTGGGTCCGACACGAAGGAGTCGCGAACGCCATGGCACTTCCGGTCTACAAGACAGACGTCATCGACAAGGTGTTCTTCCTGCGCTGGGACGCTCCACCGACGCCGGAAGAGATACAGGCGGTGTTCCAGAAGATGCAGGCCGCCTACCAGCAGCACCAGCAGCAGCCGCTGGTGCTGGTGACAATCGCGGGAGCGAAGTCCGCGGTCCCCAACAGCGAGCAGCGCCGGCACCTGTCCAACATGCTGTCGGACGCGCGGGCGCTGTTCTCCGAAATCCACGTCATCATCGAAGGCAACGAGCTACAGCACAACCTCCAGCGCGTCATCGTGTCGGGGATGCTCATCGTCACGCGCACGTATGACGACCAGTTCATCCGCGTGCACAAGAACGCGGACGGGGCGGCGGGCTTCATCGCCCGGCGGCTGGGCGTGGATGGCTCGCAGGTGGTGAACGAAGCGCGGTCGCGCGGCGTGGTGATGTAGTCCCCGGGGGGATTCGGGGGCCCTGCAGAGGGCCCCCGGCCCCGGAGAGAGAAGCCTTCTTAGCGGGCGACTTTTCAGCCCCTCGCGCCCTGCCCCACCGGGCGGGCCGGACGGGTGGCGCTGACGGAGCCGCGCACGTAGCGGTGGTCGAAGAGGTCCACGTAGAGGTACTCGGGCCAGGACACCATCGCGCGAGCCCCCAGCATCACGCCTCGCATGATTTCACTCACCATCAGCCCCGCGGCGGTGGTGGCGCCAATCACGCACGTGGGCGCGTGGCCCTTCCCCTGGTAGCAGGCATCCATGTACTCCTGGAGCATGTAGCTGCCCAGGTGCGGGATGATCTTCGGCAGGTCGATGCGGCCGTCCGGGAGGATGAAGAGCTCCTCGTAGAGCGGCGCGTCCGGCTGGAAGACGTGGAGCGCGGCACCAAAGCCCAGCATCAGCCCGGTCATGATGGGGATGCCCAGCTGCCGGCACGTCTGGTGGAGCGACTCCTTGGCGCGGGCCCCCGCGATGTCGATGACCTCCACCACGTAGTCCACCGGCGGCAGGCCGCCCAGGCCCTTGAGCACGTCCGCCACGTTGGCGTCGGTGATGCCCTCCTTCACCTTCTGCACGCGCAGGTCCGGGTGGATGTCCCGGCACATGCGCTCCACCACGTCCACCTTGTGCTGGCCCAGGGTGCTTTCGAAGCAGCCAATCTGCCGGTTGATGTTGTGGCGCTCGTACACGTCGAAGTCCGCGAGCGTCAGACAGCCGAAGCCCAGGCGCGCCAGGTCCACCGCGCACTGGCCTCCGGCGCCGCCCACGCCGGCGACGAGCACGTGGGTGCTGGCGAGCTTGTCCATGGTCTGCGGGTGGAGGACACCCAGGTTGCGCTGGAAACGGGGGTTCACGTTCGTCATGGAAGGGCTCCCTACTTGCGCATGCAGACGTAGAAGTTCTCGCCGTAGTAGTCGTCGCCGTCGGCCACCAGCGCCTCGCTGAAGCCCACCTTCTCCAGGAGCTTCACCGCCTGGTCCGTGTCCAGGAAGGTGACCATCTCGTTGGGATCCGTGGTGAGCTTCTGGGCGCAGGTGCGGTGGTGGTTCACCGCGCGCTGGAGGCTCTCCGTCCAGCGCCCCTGGGCCTCCCACTCCCGGATGGAGTTCTTCAGCACCAGCTCCAGGTCGGGCCGGGGCCGCTTGTTGCTCGTCATGCACAGGACGCCGCCGGGCTTCAGGTGCGTCCAGGCCTCGCGCAGCACGGCCTCCGGGTCCTTCACGTAGAAGAGGACGTTGTTCATCACCACCGCGTCCGCGGCCCCCTCCACCTCCAGGGGGAACTGCGTCACGTCTCCGGGCAACAGCGTCCAGCGGGCGCGCACCGCCTCCGGCTCCTTCGCGCGGCGGCGCACCGCCAGGGCCAGCATGGCCTGGTTGTTGTCGAAGCCGACGACGCGCTGCCCACGCCGTACCAGGGGCTCGCTCACGAGCCCCGTGCCACACCCCGCGTCGATGACGTAGGAGCGCTCCCGGGTGTCGCGGAGGATCTTCTCGCGCTGCCGCTGGTAGCACGGCAGCTCGGGGATCATCTGATCGTAGCTGTGCGCGAAGTCGTTCCAGATGTTGTCGACGAAGACGGTCTCGGGCATGGGTCCTCCCCCTCCGAGGGGAGTCAGGGTGAGACCCGTTGTTGTCTCCCGTCCCACCGCCCCCATGCGATTGCCCCGTCGTCTTCCCCTAACATCCAGGACTTGCCTGTTTCAGATGTATGTGTTGGATTGAATGAACCAACACACCCTGGCGGGCCGGCGGGGGGGCCGTTCAGTCCAAAGGGACCCGCACCATTCGTGGTCCGCATGTCTCAGTATTGAAGTACGCGGAGTCCTGCGTTTCTTCACTCGGAGGGTGCCGGGACAGGCGTCCGGCGACCTTCACCCGTGAAGCATGCCCTGCGGGGCAGCACCAATGAAATCAACCCCTTGGGGCCTGGCGCGGAAGGTGCTCTGGGAAGGCCTGCATCGGGAGGCACCGGGTGTCAGAGCCTGGCGCTTGTCTGCGTGGGGGACCCTCAATGCGAGCCGAGGTCGGTATGCGTGGGACGTTGAGCCTGTGGGTGGTGGTGGTGCTGTTCGTGGCGCTGCGCGCGAATCCGGGGGACGCGCACGAGGTGGCAGTCCAGGCGGATCCGTGGTCGCGGTCGCTGGTGTCGTCGGGCCTGATGGCCTCCAGCACGAAGCGCGAGGCGCTGGGTGGTGGGCTTGCGCACTACAGCTGGAAGGTGCGGGTGGGCGCGGGGAAGTACGACGCCATCACCGTGCACCGCGTGGTGCGCGAGTCCTACCCGTGGATTCCGGCGCGCAGCAGCCGGGCGGTGTTCATGGTGCACGGGGACCTGTGGGGCTTCGTGCCCGCGTTCCTCACCAACACCTGCGTGACGACGATGCCGGAGAACCGCTCCATGGCGGCGTACCTGGCGAGCCAGGACGTGGACGTGTGGGGCCTGGACCTGCGCTGGGTGGGCGTGCCGGAGGCGGAGACGAACTTCCAGTTCATGGAGGGCTGGAACATGCAGTCGCACGTGAAGGACTTGGGCACGGGCCTGGCGCTGGCGGACGTGGTGCGGCGGCTGGGCGGCAACGGCGGCAATGACCGGATGTTCCTCCTGGGCTGGAGCCGGGGCGCGACCATGGGGTACGCGTACCTGGACGGGGAGTCGCAGCTCCCGCGCGCCCTGCGCCGGGTGGACGGCTTCGTGCCCATGGACATGGTGCTGCGCTACGGGCCGGAGGCGGCCGAGCAGCGCCAGTGGGCGTGCCAGCGGTACGAGGCGCTCCAGGCCGCCCGCGACGAGGGCCGCACGGAAGGGGGCCTCTTGGGGCCCGCGCCGGGCATGCCGGTGAAGACCATTGGTGAGCTGGCGAACCGCGCTCCCAACGCTCCGTCCCCGCTGGCCCCGGCGGGCTTCGCGGGCCCGGTCCGGCCCACCAACCGGAAGTTCGCCGTCATCGCCGCCGGGCGGACCGGGGCGCTGCTGGCGCCGCTCCAGCCGATCACTCCGGGCTACCACCTGGCGGGCAGCGTGCCGGACACCGCCGGCCTCCCGGACCGGACGGCCTTCACGTCGGAGCCCACCCTGTTCGACTACCTCCAGCTGGCGGTGCCCTACCAGAGCCTCAACGAGGTGGTGGAGACGGAGAAGCAGCTGTGCGGCCTGGACGTGCCCTACGACGACCACCTCAAGGACGTGAAGGTGCCGGTGCTGTACGTGGGCGCGGCGGGCGGCGTGGGCCGCTACGGCGAGTACTCCACGCGCCTGTTGGGCAGCACGGACGTCACCCGCATCATCGTGCGCAGCCGCCCGGAGGAGGAGCGCGCGCATGACTTCGGCCACGCGGACCTGTTCCTCGCCCGGGACGCGCGAGTGCGCGTGTGGCAGCCCATCCTCCAGTGGATGCGGGCGCACTGACGGCGCGTGGAGGGCGGAGGGCTACTCCGCCTTCCACAACCCGTGGCGCCGGGCCCGGCGGCCCAACGTCACGGGGTCCATGCCCAGGGCCACGGCGGCGCGGCGCAGGACGCCGCCGTGGCGCTCCAGGGCCTCGCGGATGAGGTCGCGCTCCACCTGCTGGAGCCGGGCCCTCAGCGAGCCGTCCCCCGTGGGGTCCGCCCGGGGCACCGAGTTGTTGAGGAGCGCGGGCGGCAACAGGCGCCGGGTGAGCATCTCCCCGGGCCGGGACAGGAGCACCGCCCGCTCCACCACGTTGCGCAGCTCGCGCACGTTGCCCGGCCAGCCGTAGCCGTGCAGCACCTCGTCCGCGTCCGGGGCCACCCCCGTGGCGGAGCGCTTGAGGGTGCGGTTGAACTGCTCCACGAAGGAGCGGGCCAGCTCCGGGATGTCCTCCGGGCGCTCGCGCAGGGGCGGGATGTCGATGGTGAAGCTGTTGAGCCGGTAGAAGAGGTCCGCGCGGAAGCGGCCGGCGCGCACCTCCTCGCCCAGGTCCCGGTTGCTCGCGGCCACCACACGCACGTCCACGTGGCGCACCTGGGTGCCGCCCACCGGGCGGACGTCGCCGGTCTCCAGCACGCGCAGCAGCTTCGCCTGGAGGTTGGGCGTGGTGTTCTCAATCTCGTCCAGGAAGATGGTGCCGCCGTTGGCGAGCACGAAGAGGCCCGGGTGGTCCGACACCGCGCCGGTGAAGGCCCCCTTCACGTGGCCGAACAGCTCGCTCTCCAGCAGCGTCTCCGTGAGCGCGCCGCAGTCCTGGACGACGAGCGGCAGGTCCCCCCGGCCGGAGAGCCGGTGGAGGATGCGCGCCAGCACCTCCTTGCCGGTGCCCGTCTCGCCCTGCAGCAGCACCGCCACCCGGTGGGGGGCCACCAGGCGCACCATCTCCATCACCCGCTGCATGGGCGGGCTGCGAAAGCCCACGTCCTCCCCGTGGCGGCCTACGCCCACCACCGGCGTCTGGGCCAGCGCGCGCTCGCGCAGGAGGTTGCGCTCCAGCTCCAGCGCCATGCGCCACTGCTCCATGCGGAAGCCGTGCTCGCGCCCCGCCTGGAGCACCGCCTCGCGCATGGCTTCCGGGGCCGGCCAGGCCCCCGGCGCCCGGTAGATGCGGCCGGAGTTGAAGAGCGCCACCAGCCGCTCGGGGGCCGCCGGGGCGCAGTAGACGATGCGCGAGGCCAGGTCGCTGGGCGGCCCCGCCCCCGTGGGGTCCACCTCCTCGCGCAGCTCCGCCAGGGACTCCACCAGCGCGAGCGCCCGCGACTCGTCCTGGCCGCACACCAGCAGCACCGCCATGTCCCCGCGCGTGAGCAGCGCGTGCACGTCCTCCGCGGTGGCGGCGAAGTGCGGCGTGGCCACGCCGTCCAGGGCCTGGCGCACCGCGCGTGACTCGTCATCCGAGGCGAAGGCAGCCACCACCTGCAGGTGGGACGTGGCCAGGTAGCGCGCCAGCTTCACGCCGTCCGCCGCGTCGAAGGCGCCGAAGCTGATGCCCAGCGCCGCGACGGTGCCCCCGCCGCTCGCCGTGTCGTGGCGCCAGCGCACCGTGCCGTGCACCCGCACGTGCGCGCCCGTGTCCGGCAGCGAGAAGGCCATCTCCACCGGCTCGTTCTCGTGCGGGCCCTCGGAGGGGCGGCGCGGCGTGGCGATGAGCCCGATGCCCGTCTCGCTGATGTTCACGGACCAGCAGCCATGCAGCGCCGGCTGGGTCACCACCTTCACGTACAGCGGCTTGCGCTCGCTCCGGGGCACCTGCTCGGACGCGGGGCGCGACATGGGGTGCGTCACTCGACCGGCCTCATGGCCGCCGCGCGGCGGGCTTCCTGGAAAAATACGGACATCGCGGACGGGTTTCTGCCTGATTCTCCCGTCATCGCAAGTCGGCGGCAAAGAGGATGTCCCCACGGCACGTCGCAAGTGGACACGGGTCCAAAACGCCCTGCCCGAAACGACGGCTCGCGCGTTCCCACACCGCACCACAACCGACGGCACGACACGCCCGTGCTCCGGCGGTGCGCATCCCACGCGACGCGCCGTATCGCCCCTTCCGGTGTGTTGAAGGATTTCAACCGGGCCGTCTGAAATTGATGTCTGTCTTTCGGATTTGAACCTGCCCAGCGTGCAAGCGGGTTCAGCGTCGCTTGTGTTCGAAATAGAACTTCGATATTCGGTTTATCACCTTGGAGCACGGCAGGCTTTTCCCCCGCTGCCGGATGGAGCACCGAACACACGCCACATTGTCTTTCTCCTCCCGTCGACGCGGCCCTGTGGAACAGGTCCGGGAGCACGAGAGGGGATTGCCCCGCCGTAAAGCCAGACATCCCCCAGCCATGCCCCTGTCTCCTGTCGTTGGAGCATGGCCTTTCACTGCCTGTCCTTTCCCCCTGGGCCAACCCCTTGAAGAAAACCCTCCTCCTGGTTGAAACGTTGTTCGTCCTGGGCGCCGCTGGTTGTGGCGCTCCGGATGGTTCCCTTCCGGCGGAAGACCGCCAGCCGTCGCTCGAGTCGTCCGGCGAGGACCTCACCACCACCGGCTGCACGCAGCTCACCCCCACCAGCGTGAAGGCCAGCGGCGACGACGGCACCGGCAGCGTCGCGGCGAACACGCTGGATGATCAGCTCACCACGCGCTGGAGCAGCCTGGGCAAGGGCGAGTGGATTGACTACGACCTGGGCGCCACCAAGAGCGTGGGCGCGCTGGCCGTGGCCTGGCACGAGGGCCACAAGCGCGCGAACACGTTCACCATCTCCGTGTCGCCGGACGGCTACACCTATACGCAGGTGTACAGCGGCACGAGCAAGGGCACGACCACCGCGGCGGAGACGTACACCTTCACGCCGGTGAGCACGCGCCGGGTGCGTGTCACGGTGCAGGGCAACACCCTCAACGACTGGGCCAGCATCGCGGAGGCGCGCCCGTGCGCCGGCACCACGACGACGCCGCCTCCCACCACACCGGGAGGCATCGTGTGGCGGGGCGACTTCGAGTCCGGCAGCCGCAGCCAGTGGGACGGCACGCAGATGATGTCCGCGGACCGGCTCCAGGTGGTCTCGTCGCCGGTGCGCGAGGGCGGCTACGCCCTCAAGGCCACGGTGAAGCAGGGCGATGACCCCATCAACTCCAGCGGCAACCGCAACGAAATCTTCAAGCAGACGAAGGAGGCGGTGGGCTCCGAGTACTGGTACCGCTGGAGCACGCGCTTCGCGGCGGACTTCCCCAGCGTGAACACCTGGCAGCTCTTCACCCAGTGGCACCATGACGGGTGCTGCGGCTCGCCGCCGGTGGAGTTCTACGTCTACGGCGAGGAGATGCGGCTCAACATCGGCGGGTCCCCGGGCACCATCGTCTGGCGCACGCCGCTGGTGCGCAACACGTGGCACGACTTCGTCTTCCACGTGAAGTGGTCTCCCAACGCGAGCGTGGGCTTCGTGGAGCTGTACTACGACGGCCAGCTGGTGCTGCCCAAGCGCAACATCGCGACGCAGTACTCCGGGCAGCTCAACTACCTGAAGATCGGCCTGTACCGGAATGACACCATCGCGCCGGTGGGCGTCGTCTACCACGACGGTTGGGTGATGGGCCGGACGCAGGCGGACGTGCTGGATGCCAACTACAAGCTGAAGTGAGACACCGGCCGCGTGCCCCGGTAGGCGCCGGGGCACGCTCCGGGATAGGCTTCAGGAGTCCATCCCGAGGAGCCGCATCATGCGTCTGTGCGCCGCGCTGACCGCCTTGTCCCTGCTGGCGTCCTGCACCACGACCTACGCCATCCCCAAGCCTGAGCTGGCGCGGCTGGATGGCTTCCGGGACGAGAACGCGGCGCTGATGCGGGAGCTGGGCGACGTGATGCTCAACCGCGTCACGGAGCGCAAGCGCACGGTGCGGGACGTGGAGGGCCAGCCGCACCAGTTCACGTCCGACACACCGCTGGCGCTGGCGCGGGTCTCCGCCCAGGCGGACACGGAGTTCCAGCGCTTCATCGAGGTGGGCGTGGACGGCGACCGCTTCCGGGGCGTGCCCCTGGAGGGCTCCACCTCCAGCGTCTCCGCGCCCCCGGTCGTCGTCCCCCTTTCGGAGGTGGACCACGCCCGGCTGCGCGAGTTCAGCCTGGGCAAGACGCTGCTGTTGACGGGCACCATCGGCGCGGTGGTGATGGGATCGCTGGTGGTGGCGGCCATGTTCTTCAAGCCCACCACCGGCTCGGACCCGGACGACCGCGGCGGCGTCATCGACCTGGGCCCGACGCCCCGGCTGACCCAGAGCCTGGTGTTCTGACGTCCCGCTAGGGGCTGTCCCTGATTAGCGCAGCCAAAGAAGCATGGAGGCGACATGCAGGACGGCGAGGTAGCTGCTCGCCGTCTTGTCGTAACGGGTGGCGGCGGCGCGAAAACGCTTCAAGTCGTGGAAGA
>NZ_RAVX01000012.1:0-240652 GCF_003611605.1 Corallococcus sp. AB011P | reverse complement strand
CGGCGTCCCACCCGAGTTTCTTCGCCAGCTCGACCAGGGCGTACTGGCGCTCGGTCGACTCCCGGTGCTCGTGGACCTGCATGAGGGTGGACTGGCGGATGTACACCCGAACGGGGCGAGCCAGGTGCTCGGGTCGAACCTTGGAATTCATCGCTTGCCTCGCGGGACTCGGCCACGGCTTTCAGCAGTACGTCGGCCAGCACGCCCAGCAGTTCGAGCCGCAGCGCCTCGGGCAGCGCCGTGTAGAGCGCGCCCGGCGTCGGCGGCTGGCCGGAGCTTCTTTTCCGACGCCCTGACTTGCTGGCCATGCGAGGTGGACCTCTGGCCCAACTCCTCCATCCAGACACTCAGCTCCCGGAGCGATTCGGGGTGCAGCTTCGGACACTTCCCACGGAATTTGAGCGGTGGGGGCCACGGCCGCAGGTCCGTCCAGTCCACAGGCACTTTCGCGGCGTGCCCGTCAGGAAAGCGGAGGACGACGCAGGCGCGACCGAGGTACCGCAGGTGCTGCAGCAGCGGAAGCGTCCGGCCCACGAATGGATGGAGCGGGTGGGTGATGATCACCGAATCCTGCGACGACGGCTGCTTGGATGGGGTGCGCTGAGATGGGTTTCCCGGAGCCCGTGTCGAAAGGCATCGCGGCGCTGATGACCGCGACGGCCATCGCGTATCTGGGCGTGGACACGGTGTGGGGACTGCTGAACGGGTGGTTGACGCTGGTGAAGCAGGCGGACCGCGCGCTGACGTTCGAGGATTTGCGCGAAGCAGGGGAGGGCTACGGGAAGGTGCTGGGGAAGAACGCCGCGCGGGTCTTCGTGATGCTGGCCACGGCGGCGGTGGGCAACACGGTGGGGCTGGCGGCGAAAACGCCGGTGCTCCCGGGCTCCGCGCAGGCAGCGCTCGCGGTGGAAGCGCAGGCTGGCTACGCGTACGCGGGCATTGGTGGCGTGCGGTCCGTGGCCATGACCGCGGATGGTTTCACCATCGCGCTGGCGCCCAACGCGGTCGCCATGTCGTCACGCGGTGGGAGCCAGAAGCACCACCTCGCGACCCTGAGGAACAACGTTTCCACGCATCGCGGAGGACCGTGGACACCCCGTTTCCATCGCATCTTCAAGAAGGCAGGAATGGAGCTGAAGGAGCCGGAGAACGTCGTCGAGGTCCCGGGCCATCGCGGTCCTCATCCGCAGCGCTACCATCAGCGCGTCTACGACCGGCTGGAAGAGGCGACGCGCGGGTGTCGCAGCGTCGAACAGTGTCGCGAAGCTCTCGTCGCTGAGCTCAGGAGGTTGGCCCAAGAGGCCACCACGCACGGCTCAGGCCTCCACAAGCTGCTCATGCGAAGCGAGTGAATCCGGAGACATCCATGCCACGGCGCTTCTATCGCCTACTTGATGACGTCACCCTTCCTGGGAGATGGGAACTGGGCATCCCCCTGGATGCGAGGGGGAACGAGGTCGAAGACCCCTGGATGTTCAGGGAGGGCCGACATGTTCCTCCTCAACAAGGGCTGCTCGTTCCCATCGAGCATTCGGGAACGCCCCTCGACTTCTCCCTTGCGGGCTTCAGTACGCCCGTTGTGAGCGCTCGGGTCGCAGCTGTTTTTTCAGAGCGGGCAGCACAGGACATCCAACTTGTGCCCGTGGCAGTCCTGGGACATGCGGAGCCGTACTTCATCCTTGTGGCGACCCGGCTCATCCGCTGCATCGATGACGAAGCTTCCGAAGAGGTGATCCGGTGGGCGCCTCAAGATGGCCGGCCGGACCGGGTAGGCCAGTATCGCGACGTCGACGGAATGCGCATTGACCCAGCCCAGGTCGGCGATGTGCAGGTCTTCAGGACGTGGGGATGGTCCATCGCCCTCATCGTCTCCGAGGACATCAAGCACGCCCTGGAACGCATCCGCGCCTCGGGAATACGGTTCACCAAAGTCTGATTGTCATGCCGTGACGGAGCGCCGAGGGGGAAGAACCATGATGCGGTGGTGCCATCTGCTGGTCCTGGGACTGACGCTGGCGTGCGCCGAGAAGCCACCTCCTCTTGCTCCCCGAATCTGGCCGCGCTCCCAGAGCTCCGGGTTCGGCACGGTGACGTCGGTGGAGCGCGTGCACATCACCCAGGGCTTCACGGTCGTCCGCGGTGAGACGCAAGAGGAGGTCACCATCCACGAAGGACTGTTGATCAAGATCCAGGGCCTGAGCCCGCTGGATTTCCTGCCCACGGCCCTCATGCCACCCTCGCTGGTGCTGGGGGACACCTTCGCGGAGATGATCTCCAGGCCCTCCGGCTCAAGGCCCACCGTGATCCTCACGGAAGCGCCCCCGCCTGGAACCGAGGTCGGGCTTTGGATGACCCTTCCCTGGGAAGGCTCGACCGTGCGCGGGGCTGAATTCAAGAACGCGCAGACCCGCGAGCTGGGTCCCAAGGGCAGTGGGGTGAACATCCAGACCCCCTCCGCCGATGCGCCCGTCACCTCCTACCTCTCAGTGGAAGTGCTCAAGGAGAAGGTCCGGGGCCGCAGGACCATGAACGGAGTCCACGCGCCCGAACTCTGCGCCAGCATCCAGGTCGCCTGCGGCTTCAAGGACACCACGTTCGGCCGCATCGACTGCGGCATGTGTCCCCAGGGCCAGACCTGCACCGCGGACAACACCTGCTGCACGCCCGCGACCTGCGCTTCCCTGGGCCGCTCCTGCGGCACCGTCGTGCCGGACGGCTGCGGCCACGCGCTCGACTGCGGCGCCTGCCCCGTCCGCTGATACCTCCCGCCCGGGCTCACCGTGCCCGGGCGGAAAGTCACTGCTTCTTACGTCCGGCCGCCCTGCAGCTTCCGGTACACGCCCACCACCTGCCCCAGAATCATGGTGGAGCGGAAGTCCGTGCGGTTCACGTAGATGGGCTGCATCGTCGCGTTCGCCGGCTGGAAGCGGATGCGGTCCTGCTCCGGGTAGTAGCGCTTCACCGTGGCCTCGTCCTCGATGAGCGCCACCACGATCTCACCCGGCTGCGCCGACGGCGTCTTCTTCACGAAGAGGTAGTCCCCGTCGTGGATGCCGTCGTCGATCATCGACTGGCCCTTGACGCGGAGCGCGAAGACCTCACGGCCGTTCACCCCGCCCAGGAGGAAGCTGTCGATCTTGACCGAGTCCTCCATGTGCTCCTGCGCCAGCGCCGGCGCACCCGCCGCCACCTTGCCCAGGAGGGGAATCTCCACCATGCCGGACTCCCGGCTCTTCATCCCCAGGCCCAACAGCAGCCTCGCCCGCTTGGTGGGCACCAGCGAGCGGCTCTGCTGCTCGCCCCGGGTCAGGTAGCCCTTGCGCTCCAGGGCCTTCAGGTGGTCGTTCACCCCGTTGGTCGACCGGATGTCCATGTGCTCCCCAATCTCCCGGATGGTCGGGGGGAAGCCTCGGACTTCCGATTCCTTCACGATGAAGGTCAGGATTTCGCGCTGGCGCTCCGTGAGCTCTTCCATGGCCGCACTCCTTCGCTCGGTCGCCCGCCTGCTCTGGCGGTGATGGGCAACAGAATTTCAGTGGCCCATGCTCCCTGAACATACGTGTAGAGTCAATCTGTTCAGTACCCCCACCCATACCCGCCGTGCTGCCCCCCGCCCGGCCTTCTCGCGGCTTGAGGAGGTGCGTTGATCTCGGCGTACACTTGGCGCCGCCGTGTCCGACCTCCGCCACACGCTGCTCTTCGTCGATGACGAGGCCGACGTCCTGGACATCCTCAGCCGGATGTTCCAGCGACGTTACCGCGTCCTCACCGCTCCCCACGGCAAGGCAGCCCTGGAAATCCTGCGGACCGAGTCCGTGGACGTGCTCGTCACGGACCAGCGCATGCCGGAGATGACCGGCATCGACCTGGTCAACGCCGCCAGAGCGGAGGGCATCGACGTCACGACGTTGCTGCTCACCGCGTACACGGACCCGCAGGACATCATCGCGGCCATCAACCAGGGCCAGGTGTACCGCTACGTCACCAAGCCCTGGGACGTGAACGACCTGCTCATCACCGTGAAGAACGCGGTGGAGTTCGCCCAGCTCAAGAAGGACAAGGAGAAGCTCATCCGCCAGCTGCACCAGCGGGTGGAGGCCCTCTTTGTCCTCTACGAGGTCAGCCGCGCCAGCGCGAATGACCCGGCCAGCTACGACGCCATCATCGACCGCGTGCTCACCGCCGTGGCCCGCGTGCTGCCGTACGACTGCGGCGCGGCCCTCATCGCGCCGGACGGGCAGCGGGGCGCCACGCTGCGCCTGCGCTGCGTGGGCAACGTGGGCGAGGAGGCGCTCCTGGGCGTCAAGGAGTCCATGCTCGGCGCGTACCGCAAGAGCAGCGGCCTGACGCTGCCGGAGGACCGGGTCATCACCCGCGTCACCGGCACCACCACCAAGGACTCCGTGTCCCCCGTCGTCTACCCCAACCAGCTCACGGTGAACCTCACCGCCGCTGGGAAGCCGGTGGGCATGCTGTCCCTGTTCTCCCACCGCGCGGACGCGTTCACGGAGGACGATGGGCTCTTGCTGGACGTGCTCGCCAACCAGACGGCGGACGCCATCCAGTCGCTGCGCTCCGCGGAGGAAGAGGCCCGCCACCGCATGGAGCGCATGGTCGCGTCCATGGCGGACGGCGTGGTGCTCACCGACGAGAAGAACGACATCGTGGTGATGAACCCCGCGGCCCGCCGCATCCTGCACGCGGGGGAGGAAGGGCAGGGTCCCTCCAACCGGCTCCTGGAGGAGCGCCTGGGCTTCCAGCCGTTCCAGCTGGTCCGCAACCTGGAGTACAGCGGCCACCAGGTGCTGCGCGAGGACGTGAAGCTCTTCGAGCGCACCGTGCAGACCACCGTGACGCCCGTCAACGACGCGCGCGGCACCCTGCGCGGCGTGTGCGTGGTGCTGCGCGACATCACTGATCAGAAGCGGCTGGAGGAGCGCAAGGACACCTTCGTCTCCATGGTGAGCCACGAGCTGCGCACGCCGCTCACCTCCATCACCGGCGCCCTGGACCTGGTGCTCAACCGGATGGCGGGGGACATCAACGAGCGGCAGCACCGCTACCTGTCGCTGGCCAAGGACTCCGCGGAGAAGCTCAACAGCATCGTGGATGACCTGCTGGACCTGTCGAAGTACGCGCAGGGCCGGCTGAAGATGAGCTTCGAGCGCATCTACCTGGAGGAGCTCGTCCAGCGCGTGGTGGAGAAGTACGGGCCCGCCTTCGCGGAGAAGCACATCCGCGTGGTGCCCCTGCTGCCGCAGCACCCGCTGCGCGCCATGGTGGACCCCAACCGCGTGAACCAGGTGCTCAACAACCTGCTCAACAACGCGGTGAAGTTCACGCCGGACGGCGGCGAGGTGCGCGTGGAGCTGCGCGCCACGTCCAGCCTGCCCGGCTACGTGGTGCTCTCCTGCTGGAACAGCGGCGACCCCATCCCGGAAGAGAGCCTGGAGCGCATCTTCGACCGCTTCGAGCAGGCCCGCACCCAGGCGAACCGCACCGTGCGCGGCACCGGCCTGGGCCTGCCCATCTGCCGCAACATCGTGGAGGCCCACGGCGGCCGCATCTGGTCCGAGCCGTCCACCACCGGCGTGCGCTTCATCGCCGTGCTCCCCACGGAGCCGCCCCAGGACGTGCTGTCCCAGGCGGCCGTGGACACGCTCCTGCCGTCGCCGCAGCCCGTCCGCGCGGACTCGCGTGGCAAGGTGCTCATCATCGAGGGTGAGCCCGAGGTGGGCCACATCATGAAGGCGCTGCTCGGAGCCCGGGGCTACCGGGTGCGCCTGGCGGCCTCCGCGGAGGAGGGCCTGTCCGCTGCTCGCAACCTCCACCCGGACGTGGTGCTGGTGTCGGTGCGGCTGCCGGACGTGGACGGCCTGCGGCTGGCGGAGATCCTCCGGAATGATCCGGAGACGCGCCGCGCGCCGCTCTTGCTCACCTCCGCGTTCGACGAGCGCCAGCGCGCCTTCCGGGCCGGCGCGGACGCGTTCCTCGTGCGCCCCCTGGCCGGAGACAAGCTGCTGGCCACGGTGGACTCGCTGGCGCGGGGCCGCGCCGGGGCGCAGCACGGGCGCGTGCTGGTGGTGGACGACGACGCGAAGATCGCCTCCATCTGCCGCGAGGTCCTGGAGGGTCTGGGCTTCGAGGTCGGCGTCGCGCACAGCGTGGAGGAGGGCCGGCGTTCCCTGCGCGAGCGCAGGCCGGACGCGGTGCTGCTGGACGTCACGCTGCCGGACGGCGACGGGTTCGCGTTCCTGGAGGAGATCAAGGCCGAGCGCGCCAGCGGCCACATCTCCGTCATCTTCATCTCCGCGCGCACGGAGACGTCGTCCAAGGTCCGCGCGCTGAAGCTGGGCGGGGACGACTACATCACCAAGCCCTTCGACGCGCTGGAGCTGGGCGCGCGCGTGGAGAGCATGCTGCGGCGCAAGGAGCAGGAGCTGTCCTCGTCGCCCACCACGCAGCTGCCCGGCTCCACCGCCATCGAGCGGGAAGTGCAGCGCCGGCTGGGCGCGCGCCAGCCGTTCGCCTTCTGCTACCTGGACCTGGACAACCTCAAGGCCTACAACGACTACTACGGCTTCGCGAAGGCGGACGGCGTGGTGCGCCAGACGGGCGACCTGATGCGGGAGGTCTTCCAGCAGGAGGGCGCCCCGGGGGACTTCCTGGGCCACGTGGCCGGCGACGACTTCGTCTTCATCACCTCCGTGGAGTCCGTGGACCGGGTGTGCCAGCGGGCAATCGAGCAGTTCGACCGCATCATCCCGCTCTACTACGACCGGCAGGACCGGGAGCGTGGCCACATCGAAGCGGAGGACCGCTTCGGGGAGAAGCGCGAGTTCCCCATCATGAGCGTGTCCGTGGTGGCGGTGATGACGGACGGCGTGGCGCATGACCACGCGGAGCTGGCGCGCCGGGCCGCGGACATGAAGAAGCGGGCCAAGGCGATCCCCGGCTCCGTCTTCCTGCGCAGTGACTTGGAGCGCGTGGTCCGGTCAGTCACTGGATGAGGCTCTACCAGCAGCTCGTCCTCTTCATGCTCGCCGCGACGGTGCTGCCCCTGGCCATCGTCGGCTTCCTGCTGTTGTCGCGCTCGGAGCACGCGCTGGCCCAGCGCATCGATGAGCAGCAGCGCGCGCTCGCGACCGCCACCGCCGAGGCCGTGGAGGCGAGCCTGATGGAGGTCGTCAACGGCCTCGCCCGCTCCGCGGAGCTCCTGCCCTGGGAGCGCGCCACGCCCGAAGAGGTGCGCGGCATGCTGATGCTCCTGTATGGGCAGTCCACCTCGGTGAGCGCGGTCATCCAGGCGGACGCGAACGGGCAGCCCCTGGGGCCCGCCGTGTTCCGGAGCGCGGAGCCGCTCGAACGCCATCCCGCCTTCGACGCCGCGCGCGTCCGTCAGCTGGCGCACGCGGTGCCGGTGGAGAACTTCCGGGACGGAGGCAAGGGCCAGGCGGCGCTGGGCAGCGCGTACGTGCACGCGGGCTCGGGCGTGGCCGCCGTGGCGGTGGCGGTGAAGCTGGGCGCTTCGGAGGATGCGCCGTACGCCATCGCGGAGCTCGTCTTCACGCAGCTGGAGGCGCTGCTCGCTCGGCGCGCGAGTGACGGGCAGCTCCTGGACGTGGTGGACTCCGAGGGGCGCGTCGTGGCCAGCTCCCAGGCCGCGCGGCGCATGGAGGCACTGGAGCCGGAGCTGCGCGAGGCGCTGAAGTCCGCCCTGGGCGCGGAAGGCGGGCGCAGCTTCCAGCTGAAGGACCCCGCGCGCCGGGTGAGCGTGGCGTGGGTGAACACGCTGGAGATGGGCATCGTCGTGACGGAGGACGAGGCCCTGGCGCTGACGCCCGTGCGGGAGCTGCGCACCACGGTGCTCGCGTCCGTGGCGGGTGCGCTGGTGGTGCTCCTGGCGCTGGGCGCTCTCTTCACCCGGCGGCTGGACCGGCGGCTCGCGGACGTGGTGCAGGGCGCGGAGGCCTATGGCCGCGGAGAGCTGGAGCGCCGCCTGCGCGTGGAGGGCCAGGACGAGTTGAGCGAGCTTGCGTCCACCTTCAACCGCATGGGCGAGGAGCTGGAGGCGTCTCGCGCGCGGCTGATGAGCTGGAACGACGATTTGCGCGTCCGGGTGGAGGAGGCCACGGCCGACCTGCGCGCGGCGCAGCTGCAACTGGTGGAGGCGCAGAAGCTGGCGGCGGTGGGCCAGCTGGGCGCGGGCGTGGCGCACGAAATCAACAACCCGCTGGCCGGCATCCTGGGCAACGTGCAGCTGCTGCTCCTGGACCGCGGGGCGGATGACGTGGACTTCGAAACGCTGCGCAAGATCGAGCAGAGCGCCAAGCGCTGCAAGGACATCACCCAGAACCTGCTGCGCTTCTCCCAGCAGCGCGAGCGCCCGGACCTGCGGCCCATTGACCTGAACGCGGTGGTTCGCGACGCGCTGAGCCTCACGGAGAACCAGACGCGCGGAGAGGGCGTCGAGCTGGTGACGGAGCTGAGCGCGGCGGTGCCTCGTGTGAAGGCGGACCCCGGTCACCTGTCGCAGGTGGTGCTGGCGCTCTTGTCCAATGCGCGCACCGCGATGCTGAAGACGCCGGTGAAGCGCCTCACCCTGCGTACTGGCGAGCGCGACGGGATGTGTATCCTGGAGGTGGAGGACACCGGCAGGGGCATCGCGGAGAACATCCGGCCGCGCATCTTCGAGCCCTTCTTCACCACCAAGGACATCTGGTCCAATGTGGGCCTGGGACTGAGCGTCGCGTGGCGCATCGTCACGGAGGCCGGGGGGACGCTGGAGGTCCGCTCGGAAGAAGGGCAGGGGGCCCGGTTCACCGTGGTGCTGCCCCGGGCATGAAGCCCGCCGCGTGTGGTAGCTAGGTCCCTCGCATGGCTGCTCCCCCATCTCGCAGGCAACAGGCGCCGTTCCTCATCGGGCTCGTGCTCATCCTGGCCGCGCTGCCGGTGGGCTGGTTCGTCTTCCTGCGCGAGCCTCCCGCGCCGCTGCCGCCGTCCGCTCCCAAGCGCCCCCTCGTCACGGAGGCGGAGGCGAAGAAGGCCGTGGAGCTGGTGCTGAGCTCCTTCGACGGCACCGTGGACGTGAAGCACGGCGACGGACCGTGGGAACCCGCGCGCAAGGACATGCCGCTGCGGCCCACGGACGTGGTGCGCACCGGGCGTGGGTCCTGGGCCGTGGTGCTGAACGGTGAGGCCGTGGAGCTGCGCATGGAGGCGGAGACGGAGATCTCCGTGGAGGAGATCTCGAACGAGCTGTCGAAGGTGATGCTGAGCAGCGGTCTGGCCACCGCCACCGTGCGGGGCCGTTCCAATGTCCGCCACACCTTCATCCTGAAGGCGAAGGGCGCCGACGCGGAGGCCAGCACCGCTCAGGGTACCTTCACCATGAGCAACAACGGCAAGGGCACCGTGAGCGTGGGTACCCGCGAGGGCGACGTGAAGCTGACCGGCAAGGAAGGCAAGTACGTCATCGTGCGCGCTGGTCAGCGGTCCATCGTCCGCCCCGGGCAGGCCCCCACCGAGCCAGCCCCCATCCCCAGCTCCGTGTTCGTGAAGATGGAGTGGCCCACGGGCACGCAGCGCAACCGCGAGGTCACCGTTGTCGGCCACACGGATCCGGGCAACCGGGTGACGGTGGACGGCGCCAACGTGGCCACCGACGAGGACGGGAAGTTCACGCTCAGCGTCTCGCTCAAGGACGGCCCCAACCCCGTTCAGGTGACCGCCGTGAACGTGGGCGGTGCGCGCCAGACCGAACAGCAGGACCTGACCTTCGAAGCCCCGCCACCGCCGTCGACGCCGCAGCCGAGGAAGAGGTCGGGGAAAATCGAGGTCGACGCCGGAGGGATCTGGGATCCTCCCTGATCCACCGGGTCGGCCCTCGGGTTCTTCGCGGAGGCACCCACCTGGTGGGTGGAGTGGTTTGACGGAAGTGTACGCGGGGACGACGGAGCGCCCCTTCGTACGGCCAGCGGCACCAAAGTGGTGCAGTCCCGGCAGAGGGCCTTGTAGAGTCGGGAAGCCCTGGAACGTCTCCTCCTCTCCGCGATGGTCTTGTTTTGTGCCCCGGTCTGGGCGGCTTCGCTGGAGCTGCTCGGCCCGGACGTGCCCGTGCCTCCGGAGGGCTTCACGGTCGCGGTGGTGCGCCGGGACGCCGGGGGCCAACCGGTGGCGTTCACCCCGTCCTCCGTGACGGCGGAGGGCGCGGCGCTCAAGCCCGGACCGGACGCTCCATCGCTGCGCACCTACGTCGTGGTCCCGAAGGCCCAGGCGCGCGAGGTGGTGGTGCGCGTGAAGGGCGACGGCGAGGAGGCCCAGGCCCGCTACGACGTGGGGCCGCCCGCGAGCCACATGGAGCTGTCGCTGGAGCCCGCGCTGCCGGTGAAGGGGCGCGACATGGAGGCGACGCTCACTGTGAAGCGGCTGCGTGCGGATGGGACGCCGGATGACAGCGGCGCGCCGCCGGTGCTGCGCGCGAGCACCGGTCAGTTGGAGGGGCTCAAGCACACGGGGCCGGGTACGTACACCGCTCGCTACGTGCTGCCTCCAACGCGCCTGCCCGAGGCGGCCATCCTGGTGGCGCTGTCCGCGTGGCCGCATCCCCAGTCGGTGCATGGCGCGTACGGGCGGCTGCTGGTGCCGCTGGCGTCGTCGGTGAACCTGCCCGGCAAGAGCGAACCCGGAGGCCAGGTGTCGCTGGAGGTGGCGGGGACGCGCTTCGGGCCCGTGCCGGTGGACGCGCAAGGGCACTTCGTGCTGCCGCTGGTGGTGCCTCCCGGCTATCCGCAGGCCCAGGGCGAGGTGAAGGACCTGTCGGGCCACGTGGAGCGCATCGCCATCGACCTCCAATTGCCGCCCACGGATGGACTGGCGTGCGTGCTCAATCCGCAGCGGCTGCCCGCGGACGGCGTGTCCCAGGCCCGGCTCTTGTGCGCGACCAGCGATCCGAAGGGGCAGCCCGTCGCGGATGCGCGCGTCACGGTGAAGGCGAAGTACGGCCGGCTGGACGGGCCCGTTCGCGACACGAACGGCATGCTCGAGTGGCGCTACACGGCGCCGCGCACGCTCGCGGCGGATGAGCGCATCGAGGCGGCATGGCCTCAGCGGGGCCCGGGGTCGCGCGAGTCGCTGCCGATGCAGTTGGTGCAGGGCGCGGTGCGCGACGTGACGGTGTCGCTGTCCGAGCCGATGGTGCACGCGGGTTCGGTGGCGCGGGTGGTGGTGACGGCGCGGGACGCGGCCGGGCAGCCCCGGCCGGAGGCGAAGGTGGTGGTGATCTCGGCCGAGGGGAGCGTGGGGCCGGCGGTGGAGTCTCCGCCGGGGACGTTTACTGTCCCGTGGACCGCGCCGGAGAACGCGTACCAGGTGAGCACGGACGTGATGGTGCGCGCGTACGGTCCGCTCGGGACGGAGCCCGCGCGGCTCGCGGTGTGGCGGCAGGGCACGGGGCTCGTCGCGGGCGTGGTGGACCTGGCCGGCTGGCCGGTGCCCCGGCAGCCGCTGCTCATGAACGGCCTGACGCGGACGACGGGGGAGGACGGGACGGTGTTCGTGGGTGGGATGGCGCCTGGCAAGGTGCGCGTGTCGCACGCCGTGTGGCCGGGGCTCGACGTCACGGTGCACGTGCTGGGCCCCCAGGGGCCGGTGTTCCCGGGGTCCGAGCCGCTGGTGCCCGCGCGCATCGATGCGCCGGTGAAACTGGCGCCGCGGCTGCCGGTCAACGTGCGGGTCCGCGTGGAGGGCGCCCGGGTGACGTGCTGGGTGGAGGCCCCGAGCGGCCAGGTGCTGAAGGACCGCCCGGTGCACGTCGCGCTGTCCGAGGGCGAGCGGGGTGAGCTGTCCGTGCAGGACGGCCTCACGCGCTTCACCGTGCACGGCGCGAAGGGCCCCGTGAGCGTATCCGTGGCGGACGTGCGCACCGGCGTGACGGCGGTGGAAGAGGTGCGGCCTTGAGGGCTGGGGCGTCGCGGAGGGCCTCGGTGCCGGGCGCCGCCGCGGGCTTCTTGCTCGCGCTGCTCCTGCTGTCGACCGTGGTGTCCGCGCAGTCGCTGTCGTCGGACCTGCCGACGCAGGCGTCGACCATCGCCGGGCGCGTCTGCGTGGACGTGGACGCAGATGGGCTCTGTGGACCCGATGAGCCCGGGCTCGCGGACGTGCGCCTGGTGCTGGCCACCGGCCGCGAGGTGCGCACCGATGCCTTCGGCCGCTACCACCTCACCGGCGTGGACTCACGCGTGCCGGACCTCATCGGCGGCCCGCACCTGCGCCCCGGCCGCCATGCGCTGAAGGTGGATCCGCGCAGCCTGCCGGCGTCCAGCCAGGTGGTCCCCCGCGTCGCGACCGTGGAGGTGCCCTGGGGCGCCGCCGCCCTCCAGGACTTCGCCGTGCGCCCGCCACCCACGCCCCCCCGCGCGGCCCCCACCTCCGCCCCGGGCCGGCCTCCCGAAGCGCGCGCCGCCGACCACGGGAACCTGCGCTTCCTCATCAGCGGCCAGGCCTCTCCCGGAGACCGGGTCCGCGCGGGCGACGTGGACGCCACCGTGCAGGACTCCGGCGCGTGGCTCGCGAGCGTGCTGCTGACGCCGGGCTCGAACGTCATCGCCATCACCACCACCTCGCCCGGCGGCACGGTGGAGTTCGCCCAGCAATCCTTCGACGTGGTTCGGCGTGGTGAGCACGGCTGGATCGTCATCCCTCACGAGAAGGTGCGCCTGGGCGCCGTGCGCGGGCTGTCCCCGGACGTGCCCCTGCCCACGGGAGACACCTACCTGCGTCTGGAGGTGGTCCCCGGCACCCAGGTGAGGACGCCTGACACCCAACTCGTCGCGGGCCCTGAAGGCGAGGTCCGCCTGCCCGTGCGGCTCGTGCCGGGACGCAACACCATCCCCATCTCGATGGCTCCTCCACAGCAGCGCTGGAGCGCCGTGTCCGTGACCGTCGAAGCGCGCGCCCAGCCCTTTGTCGTGGGCCTGCTCGACGTGGAGGCCAGCCTCGCGCCGGCCGGCGGGGGCTTCCGGCTGCGGGGCCGCGGTGCCCTCCACGGTGAGGCCCAGCTGGGACCCGTGCAGGTGGTGGGCGAGCTGGACCTGACCGACACCGACCTGCGCCAGTTGGACGACGCGCCGCTCGTGGACTGGCTGCGTCCCCGCAGGCCCGAGCGCTTCGACCGCTGGCCCGACCCCGACCTCGCGCCGGCGGAGTGGGGCGACAATTCCGTGTCCCTCACGCCCAACCCCGCGGAAGGGCGCCTGCGCCTGGAAGCGCGCCACGAGCAGTACGGCCGCGCGGGCTTCGGCACCTACCGCGCGCTCATGCAGGACCGCGAGGTGGGCCGCTACCACCGCCCCCTCTTCGGTCCCTACGCGGAGTTGCGCGAACAGCTGGGTCCCGTGAGCGTGGGGCTGGACGCGTTCGCTGGCGGGCTCGTGGACCCCACGCGAGGCCTGGCCGCGACGCCCGCGCACGAGGAGCTGAGCGCTACCGGCGGCAGCCTCTACTACCTGGGCGGCGGCACCGTGGCGGAGGGCTCCGAGCTGGTGCGCGTGGAGGTGCGCGACGGCGTCACCGGTCTGCCGCTGGGCGAACAGCACCTCATCCGGGGCCGCGACTACGACATCGACTACCTCGCTGGCCGCATCCTCCTCGCGCGCCCGCTGTCGTTCCTCATCGGAACATCGCTCCTGCGCACGGACGCGCTCTCCGAGGCGCCGGAGCCGGTGCTCGTCGTGGACTACGCCGTGCTGCACACGGGCGACCCGCGCGATTCGGTGGGCGGCGAGGCCTGGGCGCGCTGGCGCGACTCCACCGTCGGCCTGGCCGCCGTGCGCGAGCGCCGGCTGGGTGCGCCGTTTCAGCTCCTGTCGGGGCGGGGGCAGACGAAGCTGTGGGGCTACTCGCTCCTCGCGGAGGCCGCGAGCAGCCGGGGCCTCGCGGTGGAGCCCTCCGTCTTCGGCGTGTCGGACGACGGCGGCCTGTCCTTCCTCCGCCCGGTGGGCACGCAGGACGACCACGGCGGCGCGGTGACCCTGCGCCTGAGTGGACCTGGAGTCCTGGGGCCTGGTCACGGCGGCGCCGTGGCTGCCGTGTGGCGCGAGCGTTCCAAGGGCTTCTCCGATGGCGCGCACCTGGACGTGGCTCGCTTCCGGCAGCTGTCCCTGCGTGTCACCCAGCCCGTGGGTCCGGTGGCGCTCACGCTCCTGGGCGACGAGCGCCGCTCGGCGGATCCGCGCTTGCCCTTCGAGGACACGCCCTTCGGCGCCCGCACGCTGGGCGCCGCCGTGGCCTATGAGCACCACGAAGGAACCGTGCGCCTGGAGCTGCGCGACAGCTGGCTGCGTGCCACGGAGGTGCCCGGCCAGGGCGCCGCGCTCGAAGGCGGCCGGACGTCCCTGGGCGTATCGGTGTCCCGCATGCTGACGTCCCGCCTCACCGTGTCCGCGGGCCACCGGCAGCGGCTGCACGAGCGCGGCGAAGGCCTGGGCCGGATGAACGACACGTTCACCTCCGCGGGCGTGGCCGTGAACCTGGACAACGACACGTCCGTGGGCGTGAAGGGCGGCTGGGGGCCGGAGCTGGGCCCGCAGGCCTGGCTGGACGCGCGCGCGCGGCGCGGCCGCGAGACCTACTACGGCGGCTACTCCGTGGACGTGGACGGGCCGGACTTTGGGGCGGCCCGCGCGGTGACGGGGGCTCGCACGGAGGTGGGGGACGGCACCACCCTGTTCGTGGAGGACGTGAGCGCGCACGACGCCATGGCGATGCGGCGGGCCCGCGCCGTGGGCTTCCAGTGGGCGGCGGGACAGAGCGGCTTCAGCGCGGCTGCCCGCTATGAGCGTGGCGTGCGCAACCCGCTGGACATCGAAAGCGACCTCACGCGCGACGTGGCCAGTGTGTCCGCGCAGTGGTTGCGCGAGCGCTTCCGCGCGGACGTGCGCGCGGAGCTGCGCCACGAGGAGGGCACTCCCGTGCGTGGCGCCTCCGGCCCGGTGGACCGCACCCAGGTGGTGCTGGCGCTGGCCGCGGAGGGCCAGTTGATGAAGGACGTGACGGCCTCCGGGCGATTGGACTTCGCGCACACCGCGGGCCGGGAGGGGCTGGAGGCCCGGTTCGCGCAAGGGTTCGCGGCGCTCGTCTGGCGGCCTGGCCCGTGGCTGGTGGTGGCCCGCTACGGCCTCACGCGCGAGCTGTCCCCGGGTGCCCGCTTCGCGTTCGGAGACCGGGTGCTCCAGACGGTGTCGCTGATGCCGGCGGTGCGGCTGGGCGATCGGCTCTCCGTGGCGTCCGGCCTGCACGTCGGACGCGCCAGCCTGGGCGAGTCCTCGCGCTGGGTGTGGACGGGCACGCTGCGGCCCTCGGTGCGGCTGCTGGGCGGACTGGAGGTCGCGGTGGAGGCCGCCCGGCGCACGTCCGCGGCGGACGACCAGGGCCTGACGGCGCTCCGGCCGGAAGTGGCTTACCGGCTGGACGAGCGCCTGCGGGTAGCCCTGGGGTACACCGTCCTGGGCTTCAGCGGCTTGGGTCTGGAGGCCGAATCGGAGGATGCTCCGGATCGCCTCTATCTCCGGGCGGAAGTGGCCTGGTAGTCGCCGGGCAGAGGGATGACGAACGTGCGAGTCGGGTGGATCCTCCTGGGGCTGGGGTTGTGCGCGGGCGTGGCTCGCGCGGAGTGGACCCACATCGGGACCCAGGCGGGAACCCCGAGGGACGTGACCGTCTTCCGCCCCGGCTTCTTCGCCGTGGCGACCGACGGCCAGCTGTACGTGTCGCGCGATGGCGTCTTGACGACCCTGAACGTGGGCATGGCGGGCAGCTTCCTGCGCGGACCTACCTGTGTGGTGGGCATCCGTCTGGACGGGACGCTCCAGAGCGAGGGGGGCTGCTCGCCCACGGATGACAACAAGCGCCTATTCCCCAATGACGGCAGCGACTACGCGGTAAAGGCCGCACGCGTTACAGCCGACGGGGGCGTGGGGTATGCCGTCGCCGCCGAGGGGCCCTTACAGACACCGCAGTTCCGGACCTCGCTCCTCCCGAAAGAGGGAACGGCCGAGTGGGGCACCCTGCCGCCCCCGCTGCCGGACCTGAGCGCCCAGCCGCATCTCGCGGTGCTGGCCCCTCAGGCGGATGGGCAACCCCAGGCGCTGTTTTCCGTATCCACGGCCAAGGCGAACTTCCTCTGGTACCGGGGCACCAGCGCGGTGTCCTATATCGCCGCAGGCATCTCTGCTCCGAACCTGGCCCAGAGCGTGGTCCTTCTGCCGGGCTCCACGCCGGAGCAGCCGCTCGCGTTCTTCGGCAACGACTCGGGCCTGTTCCGAGGCACGCTGGGCGGATCCGCCTATCCGTTCGAGCCCATCCCGCTGGCGCCGGGTTCGGTCGACGCGCTCGCGCTTGATGTGACGAGCGGCTCCGTCGCTGGGACGGGCTTCGGGCTGCTGCTCCTCAAGCAGAAATCAGACGGCAAGGTGGTGGCATACAGCGCGGAGCCAACGGTTCCGCCTGCACTCCCGGGCACGCTCTGGCGGCAGAGTACGAACTCGCCCGCAAGCATCCCCCATCCCGCGTTGCGGATGGCCTGCGCGGACGCGTCCTACTGCGTGGCCATCCTCGACGGGCCCGCGCAGAACATCCTCATCTACCGGAACGCGAACCCTCCCAACGTGAGCGACCTGCCCTCCACCCTCAGCGTGAACGAGGGCGAGACAAAGGACGTGGAGCTCAAGCTGCGCGACCCGGACGGGGACGCGGTGCGGCTGTCAGCTACGGTGCGTGCGCCGGGCAGTCGGATCACCGTTGCTCAGGCTCCGCTCGACTCGCGCGAGGACAGCGGACTCAAGCTGAGGCTCACCGCGCCCGTGGGCATCTGTGCGTCCGAGACGTCATCCCTGGACGTGGTGGCCTCTGACGGCCTGCGCGCGCACGACACGCTGAAGACGATGGCGCTGGTACTGAACCACTCCATCAAGCCTGGCGCGCCCCAGGTGGAGGTGGAGGGCAACGACTTCTTCATGGGAGGGCCCTCCGGCACCTTCACCGCCACGCGAGGTGTCACCGGCTGCGAGCCCGTCAGGTACACCTGGACGGAGCCCCCCGGGGCACCCAAGCTCGACGTGAAGGCCGGCGTGGCCACGTTCACGCCCCCTTCAACCCTGGCGGACCGCTGCAAACCGGGCACGACCTCCTTCGACTACGAGGCGCGCGCGAACGACGGCGCGCTGACCTCGGATCCCACGAAGGTCCCGGTGCGGATCCACCCGTGGGGCCCTCCCGAGGCCCCGTTCACCAGCCCCTCGCGTGACGTCTTCTCCGGCGCGGCTTTGATTCCCCAGGCGACCCACCTGTGCGGAGGTTCTCCTGGAACGCCAGGACTGCCGCCGGTGTCGACGTTCTGGTCGGTCCTGGATAATCCCTCGGGCGCGACGGTGACGGCCCTCCAGGGGAACGACCGGCGTCCCGTGGGCCAGGACCCCACCGAGGGCCACTCCGTGCTGCTCGCCGGGGCGACGTGCGTGGACACCCTGAAGCTGAAGCTGCGCGCCTTCAACCGCATCACCGTGGACGGCTTCGTCCTCGACAGCCCCTCCTCCGACGTGGAGGTCTCGGTGAAGCCGCGCTGGGTGCCCCTGGAATCGGTGAGGACCCTGGTGGAGCTGGACCCCTCGGAGGAGCGCATGCTGCGCGGCCACGTGAAGACGGATCCGCCGCTCAACTGCACGGGCATGCGTCCCCTCACCACGGTGGTGACGCTGGAGGACCCGGCCGACCCCAGCAAGGTGTTCGACACGTGGACGGCCACCGGAGGCGGAGGCGACTTCGCGCTGGACCTGCCCCCCATGTGCGGCAGCGCCAACTACACCGTGCGCGCGCGCGTGCACGAGGGCACCGTCATGGCACCGGAGGCGACGACGGACTTCCCCCGCCAGGCGCGCGAGGTGGTGCTGGGCGAGCTGAGCGGTGAGCTCATCGCCACCTGCGGCGAGGGCGCCCGGGGCACGCTGCGCCAGACGATTCCGGAAGGGGCCTGCTCGGCGGTGAACCTGAAGTGGAACCCTTCCGGAGGGCCGGAGATGGCGGCGCTCGTCGCCCAGGGTGACTCGGTGTCGCTGGCCACGGTGGACACGCAGCTGGAGTCCCTGGTGGGCGAGCTCGTCACCCTGAACGTGTCGGCCGAGGGCGAAGGCGCGAGCGGGGCGGCGCGCGAGCACGCGGTGCGCATTGGCGCGCGGCCCTTCGTGACGGTGGAGCGGCGCACGGAGACGGGGGAGGGCATCAACTCCAGCCAGGTGGGCGTCACGGTGACGCTGCGCAACAACACCGCCTGCGACGTGAACTCCATCCACTACCGGGAGACCGTCACCGGTGCGCAGGTGGTGCCCCAGAGCGTGACGTTGAATGGCCAGCCGGTGACGCCGGTGGATGTGTCCGGGCAGCACTTCGCGGTGGATCCGGTGCCGCTGCCCGCGGGCGCGACCGCGACGCTCACGTACGTGGTGCGCACGGCGCTCCTGGCTCCGCCGAACTACTCTGGCACGGCGACGCTGCGCGAGGTCGTCGTGTCGCGGGCGGAGCCGCCGCCTCCCTCCACGTCGGGATGCGGGTGCTCCGGTGGGGGCTCGGGCGTGACGGCGTTCGGGCTGGGCGCGCTGGCCTGGGCCGCGCGGCGCCGGCGGGGCGTCAGAGCCCGAAGCTGATGCGCTGGCGGCGGTTGGGCGTCTGCTGCCGCTCCTCCAGCACGCCGGACAGCTCCAGGCCACGCAGGGTGGCCAGGGCCTCGCGCTCGGACAGGTCCGTGAGGGCGAGCAGGTCCTCCACCGTCTTCGTGCCGTCCGCGAACGCGAGCAGCATCGCCTGGGGCCCCGCCAGCTTCAGCTCGTGCAGGCCGTAGGGCGGATCCGCCGTGGGGAACAGGCGGCGTCCGGGCGCCATGCGCTGGCGCAGCGCCACCAGCGTCTCCGTGCGCGTGACGCCCTCCAGGATGAGGTCGCCGGGGAAGAGCGACAGCGGCACCAGGTCCGCGCGCTGCGGCCGCATGGGGCTGAACCCATAGCCGCCCTCCGTCCACGCGAAGGTGGACCAGAGGATGTCCTTCACCTGCTCCTCCAGCAGCTGGCGGCGCTGCTTGGGACTGAGCAGGCCGCGCTTGAGCAGGGCGTCGCCGGTGCGCAGCGAGTGCTCGCGCGCGTAGCCCGCGGCCTCCGCGAGCTGCGCCTCCGTGAGCGCGCCCTTGCGCAGGCAGAAGCGGCCGAAGCGCTCCGGGGCCAGGTTGGAGGCGGCGTACACCACGCGGCCCGCCTCGAAGTAGACGACCTTGAGGACGGTGCCCTGGCGCAGCTTCAGCTCGCCGTGGTGGCGCGCTTCGTAATACGCGTTGAGCAGCCGCGGCACGGACGTGTGCGCCAGGTCTCCGCCGAGCGACCACTCCGGCAGCTGGCGCCGCTGACGCACGGGCGCGGGAGCGGCCTCCGTCCACACCGCGTCGCGCTGCGCGAAGGGCAGGGGCAGGGCCTCCGACACGCCGGGGGCTTCTTCGGGGGGCGCGGGTTCGGCAGGCTCGGACGGGGAGAGGACGGACTCGAGCGCGGGCTCCTTCTCCGCGGACGGCTCCTGGACCAGCTCCTCCAGGACGAGCAGGTCCACCTCGTCGAGCAGCTCTCCGTGCGTCACGGGCGGCACGCCGGCGGCCTCCTCCAGCGCGTTGAGCACGGAGTCCAGCTCGAAGGGCTTCTCGAAGAAGGCGCAGGCGCCGTGGATCTGCGTGGCCTCCTGGGCGAAGCGGTCGCCCTTGTAGACACCGCTGACGGCGATGGCGGGGATGCCGTGCGCGCGCAGGGCTCCCAGCACCTCGCTGCCTCGGATGTCCGGCAGCAGCAGGTCCACCAGCGCCGCGTCGAAGCGCGAGTGGGGGCCCAGGGCCTCCAGCGCGGACTCACCCGTGAAGACGGTGAGCGCCTCATGGCCTCGGGTCTCCGCGACCGTGGCGATGAGGGAGGCGAGTTCCTGGTTGTCCTCCACGATGAGCAGTCGCGCCATGGGCGGGCAGACCCTACCATCAACCCCATGAAGGACGTTCAGGGCTTCCACCACGTGGCGATTCAAGCGAAGGACGTGGAGCGCGTGACGGCGTTCTATCGCGACCTGCTGGGCTTTCCGGAACTGAAGCGCCACTCGCGGGAGGACGGCACCCTGCGCAGCGTCTGGGTCGGCGTCCCAGGGGGCGCCTTCCTGGCCATCGAGTCGGTGGACGGGACGCCGGAAGTGGTGCCGTTCCGCCATCCGGCGCCGGGGCTGCTGATGCTCGTGTTCCGGATTCCCCGCGAGGCGCGGGGTGGGGTGGTGGAGACCTTGGCCCGCGCGGGCGTGCCGCTGGAGCATGAGACGCGCTGGACGCTCTACGTGAGGGACCCGGAGGGCAACCGGGTGGGGCTGAGCCACCATCCAGACGACTAGGGACGGGTGCCCGGCCGGGTGCTTGCGGAGGGTGACGGGGCATGGCTACAAGCGGCCCCATGCGCCTGGGTGAACTGCTCGTGAAGGACGGCCTCGTGTCGGCGGCGGGGCTGGAGGAGGCGCTGGAGTCGCAGGTGGTCCACGGCGGACGGCTGGGGACGAACCTGGTGGAGCTGGGGCTCCTGTCCGAGCAGGACCTGGCCAAGGCGCTGGGGCGGCTGCACAACTGCGCCTACGCGTCCGGGGAGATGGTGCCCGACCCGAAGGCCGTGGCGCTGGTGAACCCCAACGAGGCGGACGACAAGGAGTACCTGCCGATGCGGGCGGACGCGACGCGGTTGAGCGTCGCGGTGCTGAATCCGCATGACTTCACGACGTTGGACGCCATCGCGTTCAAGACGGGCAAGCGCGTGGTGCCGGTGGTCATCCCCGAGTTCCGGATGAACCAGCTGCTCCGGCGGCACGCGAAGGCGTTCCGGCAGCTGCGGGCCATCGACATGAATGCCGTCCGCCCGAGGCCCGCGAAGGGCGCGGCGGCGGAGCTGCAAAAGGCGGCGGAGCGGCCGCCGGACCTGATGAGCGAGGAGGAGTTCCAGTCCGTCTACGCGCAGGCGCTGCGCGGCGGCTCGGAAGCGGAAGCGGACGCGGACGTGCTCGAAGGGGAGATCATCATCACCGGCGAGGAGGTGGTGGAGGCGCCCGTGGCCGCGCCGCCCCAGGGCCGGCCCGCGATGCCGGCGCAGGCGCGTCCTGGAGCGCCCGTGTCGCCGCGAGTGGACATCCCCGCGCACATCGCTCCGTCCGTCCCGGTGCAGGGAGTGCCCGCGCAAGCAGCCCGAGCCGCGAGTGCGGCGGGGCAGGGCGCGGCGAAGCAGGGAGTGCCCGCGCACGTCGCGGGTCAGCCCGGAGCGCAGGGAGTGCCCGCGCATCTGGCGGGACAAGCCGGAGCGCAGGGCGTCCCCGCGCATCTGGCGGCCCAGGCGGGTGCGCAGGGAGTGCCCGCGCAGGTGGCGGCCCAGGCGGGAGCTTCCGCGCACGTCGCGGGTCAGGCTGGAGCGCAGGGCGTCGCGGCGCAGGTGCGTGGCGGACCGGGAGCCGCCGGCGTGCCCGCGCAGGTGGCGGCCCAGGCGGGTGCGCAGGGAGTCCCCGCGCACGTCGCGGCCCAAGCCGGAGCGACGGGCGCGATGCCCCCGGGTGCCGCCGCGACTCAGCCCGTGGCCGCGAAGCCGGTGGCACCTCCTCCCACGCCGCTCACGTTCCCGGAGGCCCAGGCGGAGCTGGGGCGCAGCTCGGACCGCGAGGACGTGGCCCGCACGGTGCTCCGCTTCGCGATGGGCAAGTGGCGCCGGTGCCTGCTGCTGTCCGTGCAGGGCAACCTCGTCACCGGCTGGCACGGCATGGGGCAGGGCGTGAGCGACGAAGGTGTCCGCCGCATCGGCGTGCCGCTGCGCGACCAGAGCACCTTCCGCCTCGTGCGCGACCTGCGCTCCCACTACGTCGGTCCGGTGAAGCGCGACGCGGCGATGGGCATGTTCTACCGCCTGCTCGGCGGAGGGTTCCCCACGACAGCGGTCATCCTGCCGCTGCTCGTGCGCGGCAAGGTCGTGCACCTGCTCTACGTGGACAACGGAGCGGAGCAGTTCACCCCGCCGGACGTGGGCGAGCTGCTCATCCTCTCCCAGGGCGTGGGCCGTTCGTACGAAGCGATGATGCGGCGTCGCAAGAGCGCGTAGCTCAATCGCCGCCGGTAGGCCGTTCAGGTGGGTGCGCCAGCACGGGCATCGCATCCGGACGGTCCCACAGGACGAAGTGGCTGCACCCGTCCAGCTCCACCACGTTGAGTCCTGGCTTCGCGCGCCCGGCGCTCTCCCGCATGGACGCGGACTCCAGCACCCGGTCCTTCCCCGGAACGAGCACCGTGCCGCGCCGCACGTTGCCGAACAGGGACGCATCGCGCGCCTGACTCCACGCTTCGATGTCACGCAGGTTGGCCATCATCGTCGCGACCCGCTTGGGGTTGAACGGGAAGGCCATGATGAGCTCGCGCTTGCGAGCATTCTCCAGCGGTCCCCAGGCGCCCCGGTTGTGCTTCGCGATGGGCGCGAGCCGCCACAGCGGGATGAGGAACGGCAGCAGCCAGAGCTGCGAGGGCGTCAGGCTCCGGTAGGGGCGGGCCTGCGGGAGCACGGGCGCCTCCAGTACGACCTCCACCCGTTCGAACAGGTCCGGCCGCAGCTTCGCGGCCTCCAGGACCACGGCCCCTCCGCGCGAATGTCCGTGGACGCGCACGACGTTCGTCCGGGGCAGGTGCTCCAGGGCCTGCACCAGCACCGCGGCGTCATGGGAGATGGTGCCCTCCGGTTCGGCAGGCACCTTCGCCCAGGGGGCGGGTTGCTCGCGCGGGTCGGTGATGGGCAGGTGGTAGTCGCAGCTCGTCAGCAGGATGAGCTGGAGGTCGGGCTCGCGGTAGTGGTGCGTGAAGTAGCGCATGTCCGCCACGAAGCCGTGCATGACGATGACCGTGGCGCGGGGCTGCTCGCAGCGCCGTTCGGCGATGACGGCCTTGCCCACCCGGTAGACGTGTCCATCGAAGGACTCGCTCGCGCGGGGCGTGCCCACCCGGTGCATCAACCACCAGCGCGCGGTGGGCACCAGCACTGCGACGCCAGCGAGGACTCCAAGAGCGACGGACATGCGTTCACCCGGGACGAAGGGGCACAGGCGCCAGGCGGCGGACGGCCCGTGACACGGCACTATCATATGGACCGTGTCGGCCTCCCGCCGCACTCGCGACGCGGAGCTTGCGATGAACGACGAGCCGGAAGAACGCCTGACCTGTCCCAGCTGCGGAGGGAGCTTCGGGGATTCCACCATCGAGCGTGGCATCGCCTTCACACCCTGTCTTCGGTGTGAACAGGCCATGGCGGCTGCCTGCTGTGCGCCCATCCCTGGGACGGCGTCTGGATGGCGCGTCCAGATTCTCTGGCGCGGGCCCGAACTGACGCTGAAAGAGGCGGCCTCCCTGCGGCAGATCCTCCCCGTCCACGCGAATGAGTCGATTCAGGGTGTGCGCGACCAATACCGAGCTCTGCCAGGGTGGACGGGGCGGAGACTCTCGCACCAGGAGATGCTCGAGCTCCGTGCGGCTGCGGAGGCCAGCGGTTTCACGGTGATCGCGGAGGAGGAGGACAAGCACGTGCCCCGGCTGCACCTGCCTCCTCATCCCGCGACGTTCTATGGCGTCGAGCTCAGCCCCTCGTTCTTCGAGAACGGCGCCCTCGCCACGATTTTCCGCGAAGCCCACGGCACCCTGGTGATTGCCAGCGAGAGCCTGCCCCTCGCGGAGTGTGTCCCGATTCCCCAGGAGCGAGGACGCCAGTTCCTCGATGAAGTCGCAAGCCTGGCCCCGTTGGAGATGACCGACTCGGCCGTCATCGGGATGGATGGAATCAGCCTCTATTTCCGCCTCCGTCATTCGAGCCAAGAGCGCGGTTTCGTCGCGTGGAGCCCGGACGCCCACCATGCGCCCCGGCATCATGCCCTGGTCCTGGCGCTCTTTCGGCTCGCGACCGAGCTGGCTCGCGAGGCCAACAGCATCGCGTTTCTGGAAGGCATCCACGGCTACCTGGATGCGGGGCTCCCCGTGAAAGTGTTCGAGGAGTCGCCGCGCCGCGTTCGTCTCTTTGGAGGGCTGTCGTCGTTGTCGTCCGAGGCCCTGGACTCGCTCTTCGCGGCGACTCCCCCAGAGACACCGCTGTTGATGGATCTGACGGGCTTCGAGGGAATGGGGACGCTGCTCTATCCGCGCTTCGCCCGGTTTCACCAGCGTCCCGGGGGGACGGTGTGGTGGGTCAACCGCATCGCCGCTCGTCAGTTGAAGGAGGCGGGAATCCCCGAGGCGAGCCTCTACACGGACCTGGAGTTGGCGAAGGCAGCCCTTGCCGCGCGCCCTACCTGACGGCGCTGAGGGTCCGGATCTGCATGTTGATCCACGGGATGTAGTTGGAGACGCGCGTGTAGATGCCGGGCAGGCCTGCCCGCGCACAGCCTACCCCGAAGCTCACGATGCCCTGGAGCACGAAGCCTTGGGAGCCGTTGACGACGAGCGGCCCGCCGCTGTCGCCCTGGCAGGTGTCCTTGCCCCCCTGCTGATACCCAGCCCCGAACATGGCACTCTCGTCGATGACGATTCCTTGTGTCCTGTAGCTGTTGGCGACGTCCCGATGGTTGAGGACGGGGACGCCCACTTGCAGCAAGATGCTGGACGTGTCGTAACCCCCCTCGCGTGTCAGGCCCCACCCCGCGACCGTAGCCATCGTGTTGTCAGCGACGCGCTCTCCGGAGGCCGGGAGGCAGACAGGGACGCGCGTGTTGCCGCCCGCGAGCTGAGGGCCCAGGTTGGGGCGCATGCCCGAGGACTGGCCGCAAGCCCCGGCGACGCTCGTGCCGAACTTGATGGGCTTGTCGAGCTTGAGGACGGCGATGTCGTTCAGCGTCCTGTTCGGATTGTACTGGGGGTGGTAGACGGCCACCGTCACCCGGGCTGTCACTTGCGTGGACGTGGGGCGGTACAGGTCATGCGCACCTGCGGACGCAGTGACGTTGGAGTAGCCGTCATAGACGCAATGGGCAGCGGTGAGGACGATGTCGCTCTCCTCCTTGGTGTTGCTCACCCGCACCAGGCTGCCCCCGCAGAAATGGCTGCCGTACTTCTTCTGCAGGCTGACAATCCAGGGGTGGGAGTTCGGCCGGGCCTCGACGCCTCCCACGATCTCCTGGTCCGTGTGACCCACTGTCTCGAAGGGGGCCTGATCGGCCTCCGAACCACCGCACCCGAGAAGACCGACCGCGACGACGACTCCGCTCATGAAGCGCATGCATCCTCCTGGAGTAAGTGCGGAGTGAGATAGCAATCGACATGCCGCGTTCATACGCCCGGGCTGTCGGGACGAGACGCGCACCTGGACGTGCGACGGCACGTCGTCTCCGTCGCCGTGTGACATGTCAGCGGAGGCGCATGACGCGTCAGCCGTGTCAGGCTGGGAGTGTCAGGGCTCAGCGTTCCATGGGGAGGAGCGCGTCGCGTGCGCGGGCCCCGGAAGGTCCGGGCACCACCAGCCTGCGAGCCTTCTGGAACAGCGGCACGGGTGGGTCCTCCGCCACGTACACGCCCCAGGAGTACTCGCCGGGAGCGAGGCCGGGCAGCACCACCTGCTGCGGGCTGCCCTCGCGCATGAGCACCGGATGCCTCAGCTCCCGGTCCCGCGCGACGACCAGCCGGTAGCGCGGCGCTCCGCCAATGGACTGCCACGCGAAGACCAGGTCCTCGTCGGCCTTCGGAGCCTCGTAGCCATCACGCGGCGTGACGAGCAGGCCCCGAGGCCGCTGGCGCTCCACGAAGACGCGGCGGGCGAAGCCGGGCTCACCGGGCCGTCCTTCCGAGTCCAGCGCGGACACGCGCCAGACGAACATGCCGGGCTCCGGCGGGACGAACGTGAAGGCCAGGCCCTCCACCTGCGTGTCCACGATGCGCTGGCGGAAGCCCAGGTCGCGCGCCACCTGCACCTGGTAGCTCCGAGCGTCGTCCAACGGCCTCCAGCTCAGCGGGATGCGCAGCTCCGGGCTCCACGCGATGCGCGCGTCCACGCCGGGGGAGAGACTGGTGGGGAAGGGCGGGCCGTCGTGCTCGGCGTCCTCCAGGCCGCGCGCGACGTCCAGCCAGTTGCCGGCCTCGAGCGTGCGGCGGTGCGTGCCCTCGGACAGCAGCAGCCGTCCGCGGGAGACGCTGAGATGCATGCCGCGAGCGGTGCGGGTGACTCGGAACTCCGTGGGGCCCGCGTGCGCTTCCACCAGCAGAGCATTGCCGCTCGCGATGCTGGCGGACGCCACCCCCATGTCCACCAGCTTCACCTCGCCGTGCAGGCCCACGAGCAGGTTGCCCGGGCTCACGTCGCGGTGGACCAGGTGCAGCGGTCGCCCGCCCAGGTCGCGCTGCCCGTGCAGGTACTCCAGCGCCTTGCCCAGCTCGATGGCGATCGTCACCGCCAACGCCACCGGCGGAGGACGCCCGCGCTGCCGCAGCGCCTGCACCAGGTCCGCGCCGTTGCGGCCGTGCACGTACTCCATGGCCATGAAGGGCCGGCCCGCGGCGCTGCCCACGTCGAACACCTGGATGACGTTGGGGTGCTGCAACGTGGCGCTCAGCCGCGCCTCGGTGAGGAACAGCTCCGACAGGCGCGGGTGACGCGCGTACTCCTGGAACACCAGCTTGAGCGCCACCAGCTTGTCCACGCCCTCCGCCATCGTGCGCCGGGAGAGGATCACCTCCGCCATGCCGCCCGTGCCCAGCCGCTGGAGCAGCTGGTACGGCCCGAACGCGTCGAACGGCCGCAACCCGCCCTGCCACGCCTCCGGGTCGCGCGCGTGCAGCAGCTCCAGGTGCGAATAGTCATTCAGCGCGGACGCGCCATCCACCGTGGAGCGCGGCCGGATGCCCACCGGCGTCGGCTCCTCCCGCCACGAGTCCGCGTTCCCCCCGGGAGCACCGGCGGACGTGCTCGCGGCGGGAGTCCCCACCGTCGCGTGAGCGAGCGGCTCGCGAGGGCTCAGCGGCAGCGGAAGGCAGCCCGCGTCCAGCGCGACGAACTTCGCGAAGTAGCCGCGCACCCAGCCGGACACGCCGTGCTCCATCACCCGCACGCGGCCGGAGACAGCGGGCCCGTCCCCCTGGAAGGCCACCTGGAGCGCGAACTCCGTCCCGATGGGTTGCGGCGTGTCCTCGGGAACGAACAGGCCGTGATCCGTCATGCTCTTCCACAGCCGCGCGCGCGACTCCGGCGCATCCGCGAACGGCAGCCGGAACAGCCGGCCCTTCCTCTTTGGCAGCTTCACGCCTGTGCCTCCCCCCTCGGATTGACGGTGCGCTGCGCGTCACGGCCCGCTTCGCGTCACGGCGAAGCGCTCAACGTCACCTGGATGGGCTCCGGCCGGTCGCCCACCATCACCTCGGCCCGCCACGTGGCGTGGCCCTCCAGCCGGACGCTCACCTGGTGGACCCCGGGTGCGAGCGGCAGCAGCGTCCCCAGGTGCCGCGCGAGCCCCATCGCTCTGCCGTCCACGAAGACGCGCGCGCGGTCCGGCACCACGTCCAGGCGCAGCCCCGTCGTCACCGGGCGCTCCACCCGCACCGCACGGGGCGCCGGCATCGGCGGACGGACGGCCTCCACCCGCAGGGCCGTCAGGGCATCCACGTCCCGCGAGACAGGCGCGCGAGCACAGGCGCAGGTACCAGCCATGAGGAGCGTGATGAGCAGACGTCTCGTATGCGGAGGCATGACAGGGATTGGGCGCGCGCGCGGGGGCCTCCGTCAAGGCACCGGCCCCCGCGTCGCAATCGCTGTTCCCACCCGTACAAGCCGGTGAAAGCAGCGCTCCCGGAGGTGTCTTCCGGACCCACCGGTCCGGGTCATTTTTCAGAGGGAGGCTGGGATGTTTCCAGGTGGACGGATGGCCCCCGTCCGCGGCGGGGGAGCCCGCGCGCGTGAGTGACGGCGCGTGTGTGCCGGGCGACCTGGGAGGTGGCTGGGTTTGAGAGGCATTGGACCCGGGTCCGGGTCCGGGGGGATCCACGCATGTCAGACGCCACCCGTAGCCTGCGACACGTTCCAGCCTGAATCCCACCCATGACGACCCGACATCCCATGCCCGCCACAGCGCCACGGACACCGGCCCCGTCCCTGCCACCCAGACCCTTCACCTCCGCGCGGGACGGCCTCGTGCGCCGTCAGCCCCAGCGCTTCGCGGACATCCGGCCGCTCCGGCTGGAGGACTTCGTGTCCGGAACGCCGCGCCAGCGGGAGTCCTTCGCGCGGCGGCTCGTCACCCACCTGTCCGAGCGCGGCTTCTTCTACCTGGAGCGCCCCTCGGCCTTCCTGGAGCGCCACGCCCTGGCGGGGCTGTTCGAGCGCTACGAGGCAACCTTCCAGCACGCGCTGCTTGCGCATCCGTACCTGCACGCGCTGCTGCCCGCGGCCTCGGTGTTCGAGACGGGCTACAACGCCACCTGGTACCCGGAGTCGCCGGTGGTGCGGCAGCCCATCGAGGCCTTCATGGCCAAGCCCGCGACGTGGACCGTGTTCCGCCGCCGCCTGGTGCCGGAGCCGGTGCGGGAGCTCCTGGAGGCCTCGGAGGACGCGTACGACGCGTGTCACGCCGTGGGCGTCGTGCTGCTGGAGGCGCTGGAGCTGGGCTACGGCCTGCGCGCCGGGGGGCTCACGCGGCTGTTCCGCCGCCGCACGGAAGGGGCGGTGCGGTTCGTGAAGTACCACGCGCCCAGCACCGCGCGGCGCAGGCGGGAGGTGGTGGCGCACGCGTCGGAGCCGCACTCGGACAAGAGCTTCTTCACCTTCAACCTGGGCGAGTCCCGGCCGGGGCTGGTGTGGCTGGACGGGAACACGCCGCGCCTCATGCCCAACGACGAGGGGCACTGGCTCATCACCTCCGGCCGCTTCTCCGAAGGGCTGACGCGCGAGCTGGACGCGCCGGTGCGGGCGTTCCGGCACACGGTGCACAACGACGGCGAGCGCGTGGTCATCCTGGGCTTCGTGACGCCCGAGGGCGACCTGCACGACCTGCCGCTGGACGCGTGGCCCGCGCCGCGGCTCGCGGGAGGCGCCCGTGACTGAGCGCGCGCGCAATGGAAGGGACGAGGGGCCGGAGCACGTCTTCTTCTCCCCGCATCCGGACGACGTGGCGCTGGGGGCGTACGCGAGCCTGCTCGGCGTGCCCCGGGGCATCGTGCCCACGCTCGTCACGGTCTTCTCCCAGAGCTGCTGGGAGTTCGTGCTGCCGGTGGACCCGTCTCGGGCCATGGCGGTGACGTCGCTGCGGATGGGCGAGGACCGGAGGTTCGCCCGGGCGCACGGGTTGGACCTGGTGCACCTGGGCTTCCGCGACACCAGCCTGCGCGCGCCACCGGGCGGCCCCACGGAGTCGGAAGAGGCGCGGTCGGCGCTGGCCTCACGCGTGCTGCTGGCGCTGGGCGAGGTGCTGGCGAGCGTGTCCCCGGACGCGGTCTGCTACGTGCCGCTGGGCATCTCCAGCCACGTGGACCACCTGCTGGTCCGCGACGCGGTGCGGGCCCTGCGCGGAGAGCGGAACGTCGTCTACTACGAGGACCTGCCGTACTCCGCGCGCCACCCGGAGGATGAGATCGTCGACTACGCGTGGGCGCTCGGGCTGTCGCCCCGGTGTCTGGACGTGACGACGCTGTGGTCCGCGAAGCTGCGCGGGCTGTCCTTCTACGCCAGCCAGCTGGAGCCCCAGACGCTGCCCGCGGTGGAGTCGCACGCGCGGCGATTGGGCGCCGGCCGGGGGCTGGCCGAACGCGTCTGGACGGTGGCGTCATGAGCACGAGGGAGCCCTGGGCGGAGGGGGACATGCTGGTGCACCTCTCCTACGAGGCCACGCGCACGCTGGGCGGGATGGGCGTGGTGCTGGAGCACCTGCTGTCCGAGCCCGAGTACCGTCAGGCGTTCCCTCGCACGCTGCTGGTGAGCCCCACGGTGCGGCCGTGCGGCCTGGGGAGCTACGCGCCGGAGGAGTCGCTGGCGCGCGACCTGGAGGCGCACGGCGAGGTGTTCTACAGCGGCCTGCGCCGGGACAACCCGGAGCGGTGGGCGCGCGTCTTCCAGCCGGTGGAGGCGCGGCACGACGTGTCGTTCATCTACGGGCGGCGCGACGCTCCGGGCGGTCCGGTGGAGGTGCTGCTCGTGGACCTCACGGACGTGCTCCGGGGCTACCGGGTGAGGATGGGCACGCTGCCGAAGTTCCTCGCGCGGCTGCACACGCTGCTCGGGGTGGACCTCCCCTTCGACTGCCGTGGGCCGCGTCCGGCGGCGTGGCGGGGGCTGTCGCGCGTGTGGCGCGAGCGCTTCGGCACGCGGCTGGGCGCGGCGCCCTGGGTCAACCGCCTGTTCCGGAAGGCGGTCCGGCACGGCCTCCTGGATGCGCCCGCGTTGGATCACGACGCGATGCTGGCCATCGTGCTCGCGGAGCCCGTCTTCGACGCGCTGGAGCGGCTGCGCCCGAAGGACGGGGCGGGGACGGTCATCCTGGCGCAGGAGCACCTGTCGCTGCCGCTCGCGTACAAGGCGCTGCTCGACGGGCGGCGCTGGTGCCGCACCGTGTATTACGCGGGCGAGGTGCGCACGCCCCGGGTGCTCGTGGAGTACGGCGAGGGAGGGCAGGGCGCGTCCGACGCGCGCTTCTACAACATCCAGCGCCTGGGGCTGGAGCAGGGGAAGACGCTGGACCAGGTGTACCCCGTGGGCACCTGGCCCAACTTCCAGATCCTGCGCAACGGCCACCTGTGCGACCGCGTGGGCGCGGTGAGCGCGTCCGTGGCGGACGAGCTGCGGTTCCTGGATGCGCGCTATGCGCTCCAGCCGGTGGCGGTGGTGCACCACGGGCACCGGCCCATCGAGACGGGCTGGGACGCGAAGGAGGCCGCGCGCGCGAAGGTGCTGGCCCATGCGCGCAAGGCGTGGGGGAAGGACTTCGGCCTGCTGCTCACGCACATCGCGCGGGACGAGGTCTGCAAGGGGCTCTGGCGCGACGTGGACGTATGCGAGCACCTGGCCACGCTGCTGCCACCGGAGCGCAAGCCCGCGCTGCTAATGATGGTGACGGAGTGGAACGAGGCGGAGCCGTCCGACAACCTGCGCGCCCTGAAGGCGAGGGTGGACGCGTTCAACGCGAAGGACGCGGGCCTGCACCTCGCGCTGGTGAACCAGCCCACGTGGCCCGCGGGCCTGGACTTCACGCGGGACGACCTGCACCGCGCCACGGACGTGTCCCTGGGGCAGTCGCTGTATGAGTCCTATGGCCTGGCGCAGCTGGAGGCCCTGGGCTGCGGCGCCATCTGCGTCATCTCCGGAGTCAGCGGCGCCCGGCGTGCCCTGAAGGCGGTGTGCGAGCGGCAGGGGCTGTCGGAGGCCGCGCATCCGAACCTCGTGGTGTCGGATCCGGTGGCGGATGCTCGGGCCGCGGGACTGGCGCACTCGGTGGAGACCTGGAAGGCGCTGCCCGCGGGCGTGCTGCGGGAGCAGGAGCTGCGCACCGCGGAGCGCGTGGCGGAGGAGGTGGTGCGCCGCCTCCCGCGCGACGCGCACGAAGGCCGCCTCCTGCTGGCGACCGGCTGGGCGCTGTCCGAGCGGCTGCGCTGGGAGCCGCTCATCCGCGAGCAACTGCTGCCGCTGCTGCGCTTCCCGAAGGAGGCGGCGCAGGACGTGTCCGACTGGAGCGCGGCCCATGGCTGAGCCTCACGCTCGCCGTCACGTGAAACCGGGTCCGTGCTCATGGCGTGCACGGCGCCCGGCGGAGACAGACTTTGCCCGGCGCGCATCGCCCGGAGCCCTCAACCCATCCCTTTCAGAGTGGAGCGCGGAACATGGCTGAGAACGAGCAGGCTCCGGCGCTCATCGTCGTGGCCCACCCCGAGGACGTCGTGCGGTTGTTCAGCACGGTGGCGCCGGGAGCGGACGTCGCGGTGGTGACGGAGGACGGGAGCGCGGGCCGGGAGCTGGAGGCCGTGGGCCGGGCCCTGGGCGCGCGCGGCACACACCTCTTGCTGTCCCCGTCGGAGGTGGGGCCGTGGTGCCGCGAGCAGCGCGCCCGGAGCGACGCCCGCGTCTACACACACAGCCCCCAGGAGGACGCCCCGCTGCACCGCGAGGTGGCGCTGCTCGTCAGCCGCGTCTTCGAGCGGCTGTGGGTGCCCGCCACGGGAGCCAGGCCCACCGCCTGCACGGTGCTGGACGACGCGGCCTTCCAGCGCAAGCTGGCGCTGCTCAATTCGCTCTACCGGGAGCGTCCGGACGGAGCCGCTTCCGGCGCGTGCACGGACCCCGTGCGAGACGGGCCCGGCATCGAGGCCTTCACCGAAGTACGGGCCGGGGACGTGGTGCGCGCCCTGTCCCTCACGAAGCCGGAGGTCTTCTCGGAGCTCGCGGACCCCTGGGGCTTCGCCCATTCCACCTACGAGGGCGAGCGCTTCGCCCTCACCGCGAAGATCCTCGGGACGCTGCTCCACGCGGGCCCACCCCGGAGCGTGGTGGACGTGGGCGCCTGCGAGGGAATGATGACCGAGCACCTGCTGGCGCTCTTCCCGGACGCGAACATCCGCGCCGTGGAGTCGGAGCCCCGCTTCGTCACGCGCCTGCGCGAGCGGTTGGGGGGGCTTCCGCGCGTGCGCATCGTGGAGGCCAGCGCGGAGGACGTGGCGCTGGAGGCGGACCTGGTGCTGCTGGCGGAGGTGCTCTACTACCTGTCCGATGACGCCAGCCGCGACCTGCTGGACCGGCTGCGCGCGTCCCACCTGCTCACGTCCTATGGCGGCGGCTTCGGCGCCCAGGTGCATGCGGCGCTCGCCAGGCGCGGATGGAAGTGCGTCCAGTCCGCGACTCTTCCAGGCCGCATCGAGCCGGTGGACGGCGCCGCGAGCCCGCTCCTCGTGCGCCGCGCGGGGACTGAAATCCGGCTCTGGGAACGGTGATAACAAGTATTCAGGGGTAGAAGTCCGGGTTTGTCCACAAGGAAGGCGGGCTTCTCTCCTGGAAGAGGCTGACGACGGAGCTTGTCGTGATTCCCGGGCTCGGGGATGTATGGACTTGCCTGCTTGAATACGCGTTGCCATTGGCACGGGAACTCTTCAGCATGACCGTGCATGGCCGCCCCGGTCGTCTCGCATGGCCCCGCGGATGCCCCGGCCCGGGCATCCCTTGAGGAGGGTCTGAAACACAGTGCGCTCCGGCGCCGGGCGTTGCCGTGGCTGGTGGGCGGCTGGCTCGTGGCGAGCGTGCTGGGGCTCGGACTCGTGTGGTCCCACGCGAACGCGGCGGGGCTCGCGGCCACGCCCCCTGTCCGGCTGCCGGAGCGGTTCACGCGGGCGCCGGGCGCCTGGACGCTGCTCGTCTTCCTCCACCCGCGGTGCCCGTGTTCCCGAGCGACGCTGGCGGAGCTGGCGAAGCTCCTGGACCGGCACGGCGCGCGGCTCTCCACGCACGTGTTCGTCTGGGCGCCGCGTGAGGCCCCGCCGGGCTTCGAGCGCTCGGAGCTGTGGACGCGCGCCGTGGCCCTGCCGGGGGTGGAGGTGGTGGCGGATGTGGACGGGCAGGTGGCGCGTGAGCTGGGGGCGCGCACCTCGGGGCAGCTGGTCCTCTTCTCGCCGGACGGCGTGGAGCGCTTCGCTGGCGGCATCACCCCCACGCGGGGCCACGAAGGTGACAGCGCGGGGGGAGATGCCATCCGGGACCTCCTGGACGCGGAGCTCTCCGGCCCCGTCACCGCGCCTGTCTTTGGCTGTGCCCTCGAGACACCCCTCACGCCCGCGGGTGATGACACGTGATGAGAATCCAGCTGTCCGAAGCAGCCGTGTCCGAGCGCGCGCGCCAGCTGTTCGACGCGCAGCGTCTGTCATTGGGCCGGCGGACGGACCGGACCTTCGTGGTCCTGATGGTGTTGCAGTGGCTGGGCGGCATCGCGGCGGCGGTGTACCTGTCGCCCCGGGCCTGGGCGGGATTGCAGAGCACGGTCCACTCCCACGTGGTGGCCGCGGTGGGGCTGGGCCTGCTGCTGGGCGGCCTGCCGGTGGTGCTCGCGTTCACGCGGCCCGGCCTCGAGTCCACGCGGCACGTCATCGCTGTGGGGCAGGCGCTGATGTCCGGGCTGCTCATCCACCTGATGGGCGGCCGCATCGAGACGCACTTCCACATCTTCGGCTCGCTGGCGCTGCTCTCCATCTACCGGGACTGGAAGGTGCTGCTCACCTTCAGCGGCGTGGTGGCGGCGGACCACTTCGTGCGCGGCCTGCTCTGGCCGGAGTCCATCTTCGGCATGCACGCCCGCGAGTCCTGGCGGTGGATGGAGCACACCGCGTGGGTGGCGTTCGAGGACGTGTTCCTCATCGCCTCCTGCGTGCAGGGCCAGCGCGACCTCCGGGAGTCCGCGCGGCGCGAGGCTCAGCTGGAGCTGTCCCGGAGCGCGGTGGAGGAGCAGGTCGTCCGGCCGCTGATGGGCTCCGCGGACGCGCTGCGTGCCTCGGTGACGACGCTGACGGAGTCCACCGGCGAGCAGCGCCATGAGCTGACGCGGCAGGCCCGCGCGCTGGAGGAGACGCGGGCGACGGCGGAGGAGATCCGCCAGACGTCGCTGCTGGCCTCGGAGCAGGCAGCGCGGGTGCTGGAGGCCACGCAGCAGGCCGGGGACGTGGGCGCGGCGGTGGAGGACGCCATCGGCCGGAGCGTGGAGGGGCTGGCGGACCTGCGCGCGCAGACGGCGGACCTCTCCGAGCGCGTCCAGGGGCTCGCGGCGTACACGGAGCGCATCGCCGGCATCACCCGGACGGTGCAGGACCTGGCGGACCAGTCCAACGTGCTCGCCATCAACGCGGCCATCGAGGCGGCGAGGGCCGGGGAGGTGGGCCGGGGCTTCGCGGTGGTGGCGCGGGAGATGCGGGGCCTGGCGTCCCAGTCCGTCACGGCCACGCAACAGGTGCGCGCGGTGCTGGAGGACACGCGCTCCCGAATCCAGGGGGTGGTGGACCTCACCCGTCAGGGCGGCGAACGCATGGGCCGGGGCATCGAGACCATCCGCGCCTCCGGCGAACGGCTGGGCATGCTGTCCGGGCTGGTGAAGGGCAACGCGGACGCGGTCCGCCAGATTTCGGCGTCGGTGAGCCAGCAGTCGGCGGGCGTCTCTCAAATCTTCAACGCAGTGTCGGACCTGACCGCGCTGATGCAGGCCTCGGTGGCCCGGGTGGAGGCCACCCACGCGGCGGCGGACCGCCTCCAGCAGGTCACCGACCAGGTCCACGGCGTCATCGCGCTGTATCAGGAGAGAACCTGAACGGTCACCGACACGCGGCCTGTCTTGGAGTACATGGACGCCATGAACTCCAGACTCCGTCGTTTTCTGTCGTTTTCCTCGGTTCCCCTCCTCCTGAGCTGCGGCGCTGCCGCGGTGTCGGACACGCCGGCTGACGCGCTGGCGGTGCAGACGCAGGAGCTGGCCTCGGGCACGCCCGCGGGCATCGGGGTGGTGCTGTTCCTCAATGAGTACGCCCTGACCTTCAACACGCTGGACACGCAGGTGCCGCTCAACGCGCTGGCGGCGCAGAGCATCATCAACTACCGCTACGGGCCGGACGGCATCCCGCACACGGCGGATGACAAGCGCTTCGTCTCCATCGAGCAGGTGGACGCGCTGCCCCAGGTGGGGCCCGCGGCGCTGGCGGCGCTGGAATCGTACGCCCGGGGCACGGGCCGGGTGGAGCTGCCGGTGGACGGCTGGGTGGGCACGTTCCAGGGCGTGTCGTTCAACGTCGCGGAGGCGCGCCGGGTGCTGGCGGTGGTGAACACGCAGTCGCTGACGGCGCTGCAGTCCACGTACAACGTGCCCGCGGCGGCGGCGAACGCGATGGTGGCGGCGCGGCCGTTCTACGACATCCTGACGCTGGGCCGGCTGCCGGCCGTGAACACGCTGGCGCTCCAGAACCTCAAGACGGCCACGCAGCAGGGCGAGGAAGGCGACCCCTGCACGGGCGTGGGGACGTGCGGGCCGAACCTCCACTGCGAGGGCAAGCCGAATGACGGCTCCAGCCCCTACGGCCGCTGTGTGACGACGCTGCCCATCCCGGGCGACCACACGTCGTGCTCGCGCTTCGTGCCGTGTCAGGAGGGGCTGGCGTGCCACGGCCTGGACTCGGGCGCGACGGAGGGCTGGTGCCGGCCGGCGTGGATGTCCGGCGAGTTCACGGCGTACTCGGACCTGACGCTGCAGGGGAACACGACGCCGCTGACGGCGACGCAGCCGGTGGTGGGCCTGGCGACGGTGCCGGAGGACATCACGGTGGAGCTGGACCTGGCGCACAACAACCCGTCCAAGCTGGTGCTCACGCTGGAGGATCCGGGCGGTGAGACGGCGCTCCTGTGGGACGGCCCCAACGAGGGCACGCCGCCCAAGCGCATCCCGGTGACGCGCGGCATCCCGCGTGACGGCTCCATCAACGGCCTGTGGAAGCTGCACATCGTCAACCCGTCGGGCGTGGGCAACGGCAAGCTGCGCGAGTGGAAGCTGAAGCTGACCAGCCGCTGGGACTGACGCGCATCCTTCGAGCCCATCGAAGGATGATTCGACGCCCGCGAGCCTTGTCCTCGCGGGCGTCCAGAGGGACTCGGGAAGCCTCCGGAGGTTTCCCGATGCCCGCGCCCTCGCAGCCTGTCGACAACGCACGCCTCCGTGGATGCGTGGCGGCGGACCCGTAGCGCGGTGTAGGGCGTTTTATCAGGGAATACAGGCTGTGCTATCACTGGGAGTCCCTCCAACCGGGAGCCTTCCGTGAAAGCACGTCTGTTGATGGTGTTCGCGTCGGTGTCGTTGGGCTTGCTTGCCGCGTGCGGCAACGTGGACATGGACTCCACGTCGCTGGCGCAGAGCGAGTCCGAGCTCGGCTCCGAATGTCCCTGTGGTGGCGTGGGCCCGTGGAACTGTCTGCCGTGTGCCTTCATCTGCGGTGACGGCATCTGTGACACCGCCAACGGCGAGTCCATCAACACGTGCGCCGAGGACTGCACGCCCGCGCCCTACTGTGGCGACGGCTGGTGCAACAACGGCGAGACGAACGCCACCTGCCCGTTGGACTGCGGCCCCGCCACGTGGTGCGGTGATGGTCTGTGCAACGGAAGCGAGACGGTGGCCAGCTGCCTATCGGACTGCGGGAGCCTGACGTGTGGCGATTACCTCTGCGAAGCCCACGAGATGGGCTGGTGCTTGGACTGCGGCCCCATCTGCACCGGTCCGAACTGCCCGCAGGTGCCGCAGGACCCGTAGCCACGGGGGCAGGGCGGCGCCGGGGGAATGTGAATCCCTCGCGCCGTCTGCCCGCCCGACGCCGCGCTTTCATCCAAGAACAAGAACCATGCAACGCATCCATCGTCGTTACGGGTCCGCCGCGGCACTGTCACTGGCGGGATTGCTGACCTTCGCCGGTTGTGAGCCGGAGGCCCGCGAGTCCGCCGCGGTTCCTCGTGAAGCCCTCTCCACCACGGTAGCTCGACTGGCCCTCGGGCTCGGAGGCGACACCTCCTGCGTCTGGGGGAGCGCGGACTGCAACCTGTGCAGCCCTGACGTGCCGCTGCGCTTCCAGGAGCTGAGGGATCACGGCGAGGTACTGGGCTTCCATCCCGGGCCGTTCAACCTCAACGTGGCCTACCCGGGCAGCAATCACTGGCAAGGCATCCAGCGGCTGTCGACCCGCTCGGGACGCCTCCTCGTCGTGTCCAAGCGGGATGACGCCCCCGGGGGCAACGTGGGCCACCTGGTGCACATGGCCACCCGCAACGGAGAGGGACGGCGCTTCCGCTCCAACCGGCTGAGCCCCACCATCAAGGAACCCGAGGACACCTCGCCGCCGGGCGCGGACGCGGCGGTGGCGGCGCTGCCGGTGCTGGACGGCTACCGCCACGGCGGCGGCATGCAGGCGGTGGGCGGCATCCTGGCGCTGCCCATGGAGGAGGGCCCCGGCCTGGGGCGCATCGCGCTCTATGATTACAATCAATCCCTGACGCCGAGCCCGTTCGCCTTCGTCCACGGTGAAACAGCGACCGCGGGCACGGCCTCGTTCACGAAGCTGTCGGACGGGCACTTCCTGCTCCTGCTCGGGCAGGTGGACGCGAACACGCTGGAGGTCTTCCGCTCCTCGGAGACTGACCTCCGCTCCGCGACCAACCAGTGGGTGCGCGTCGACAAGTGGCAGAAGTCGGAGCTGCAGGATGGGCAATGGGGCGCCTTCCAGAACCTCAACTTCGTGACGGACTGCAATGACTCACAGCTCTACCTCGTGGGTACGCGGCTGGGAGGCCTGCGTTGGGGCGCGGTGAGTGACGACTACGCGCACCTGTACCGGGTGCACCTGGAGGGCCACATGCGCCTGGAGCACGTCGCCTCCAAGCACCTGTATTGCAGCAACGACGGCTCGCGGCAGTGCAACCTGGACGCCGCCGCGGGCCTCTTCGTGGGGCCCGACCGCGGCCTCCTCCTCTACGGCACCGAGCACGCGGATGACGGCCCCGGTTCGACGGTGAAGCTGGTGGAGTTCCGCGGCATCTGGGCGGACACCCGCTGCCGCACGGACATCGGGCACGCCTACGTCGACTTCTACGACGACTCCGACTTCAGCGACCGCGGCTTCATCTTCGACTACGAGGACCAGGGCCTGAAGAACTGGGCGCGCTTCGACGACGTCGACAGGTTCAACGACAAGACCTCCTCGGTCCGCTGGTGCATTCCGCCGGGCTACCGGGTGCGGCTCTACGACGACTCGAATTACAAGGGCAGCTACAGGGACCTCGTGGGCGACGGCACGCTCCGCGAAGCCAACCTGAACAGCAAGGCCTGGGGCTTCAACGACAAGGTGTCCTCCGCGCGCTGGCTGAATGAGTGACGCGGAGGGCGGCTGGCGGTGCGGCGCGAGAAGGTGCTATCGCAGGAACCCATGCGACCACGCCTCGCGTTGCTCTTCCCTCTGCTGCTCTGCGCGTGTGCAAGCGGCCCGTCACGGCGCGCGGACGAAACCGGCGGGGAGCCCCTGCCGCGAAAGAGCCCCATGAATCCGGATGCCCCCTCTCTTGCGCGTGGTGAGGCGCTGTTGCGTCACGGCACCCGCAGCGATGCCGTCCTGCCGGCCGAACCGGCCCCCGCCGTCCAGGAACTCGGGGCCCTGGTGGGGTTCGGCCAGACCTGGACGTCGTGCTCGGCCCGGGCATCGGTCTACCTGTTCGACGGCTACTACGAAGCGAGCGCGGCGGAGGTGAGGCTGCTGAAACAGGTGCCCGAAGGACAGAAGGGATCCGGCACGGTCAACGGCGACTGGCTGATATGGGCCACCGCCGATGCGACGGACGAAGCCGGCCGCGCCGTCATCGAGCGGGTGGTCTCCTCCTTCGCGGGCGAGGAGTGAGGCCCTGAGTCATCAGGCGCCAGGGGCCCGCACGGGGGAGGAGGGGCGCTCCCGCCGGAAGTGGTTCTTCATCGCCCTCGGCTTGCTGGCCTGTTCGTGCCTGGGTGTGGTGGCGGTCAACACGGCCCGCAACTTCGCCCGGTTCGGCCAGCGCGCCCGCGCGGCGGAGTGCAAGTCGAACCTGAAGGCCTGGTACAGGCTCCAGCAGCGTCACTTCCAGGACACGCGGACCTACGAGCCGGTCTTCGCGAAGGTGGGCTTCGCGCCCGAGCGGGACAACCGCTACGCGTACTTCGCGGGCACGGGGCCGATGGAGGTTCGCGACCAGGAGCGAAGCGAGGTCCCTGCCGGGGCGGTGTCCATCGGCGTGGACACCTTCCGGTTCACCTACCTGCGCCCCATCGACGTGGAGGCGCTTCATCCATCCTTGAAGGCCCGGCTCGGCGTCACCGGCACGTGCCCCACCTGCGACATCACCCTGGCGTGCGTGGGCAACACCGACGACGACGCGACCCTGGATGTCTGGGTGCTCTCCACCGGCCCCCTGGACCTCCAGGACGTGGACGAAGATGCCGCCGAGCCCGGTGTCCCCGTGCAGCTCGTGGACGACACGAGGGACTGAGGACCCGGCGCAGTCACCTCCGGGGCCTTGCCGCTACAGTTTCATCCAGCGCTGAGCCAGGCTGAAGTTGCAATCCCATATCTGCGTGGCGGCCCCCGTCTCCGAACTCGCGTTGGAGACGTCCAGGCACCGGTCGACGGCGATGTTGCTGACCATCGTCCCCGTCTCAGGGAAGAACTGCCAGTGCTGGGCGAAACTGTCATTGCAGGTATAGATCTGCACCCGGGTGCCCTCGGCGGTGTTGCCGTTCCTCACGTCCAGGCAGAAGGCCGGGTTGACGCCGCTGCGCACCTCGCCGTTGGACGCGAAGTACCACTGCTGGCCGACTTCGTCGCTGCAGTCGAAGGACATGGTGGCCGTGCCATTGGCCGCGGTGTTGTTCCACACGTCCAGGCAGCGGTTCCAGTGCACGGAGCTGCGCAGCCGGACGAAGCGTTGCCACTTCTGCGCGTTGTTGCCCGTGCAGGTCCAGACCTTCACCCGGGCCCCGCTGGCGGTGCTGGAGTTGTGCAGGTCCAGGCACTGGGTCACGTCCAGCGCGGTGCGCAGCTCGTCCCCGACGGGGGGACGCGTCCACCGCTGCCGGGTGCTGCCGTCACACGGGGCAATCACCACGGAGGCGCCCTGGATGGGCTCGCCGGTGTTCACGCTCAGGCAGTAGTTCGTGTCCAGGCCGGTGCGGACCTCGCCGTTCGGCATCAGGTACCAGACCTGCGCCGCCGAATGGCTGCACGCGTAGCTCCACACGGGGTTGCCGTTGGCCACGATGCCGTTCTGCACATCCAGACAGCGGGTGCCCGCCGCCGCGGGGCGCAGGCGGACGCGCTCGGCGTACATCGCGTTGACGTCCGCGATGTCGGTGGCGGAAAGGGCGTTGCGCTGGGTGCTGAACAGGGACCCATTCGTCAGCGTCAGGGTCGGCAGCCCGTTGCGGGAGAAGGCGTAGGGGTCGTACTGCATGATGGAGCCCGTGTCGTAGGGCCCCACGTCGAAGCCGTGATCGCCGGTCTCCACATACGTCTGGAAGTTGAACTCGTTGCCGGGCTGGATGTTGGCCCAGTGGACCGTCAGAGCCGAGTCCCGGTCGTGCCGGCTCTGCTGGTGGAACAACCCCACGGCATGGCCAATCTCATGGATGGTGTTCCCCGTGGAGCAACCATCCCCCATCACGACCAACTGCTCGCCGCCAATGCGCCCGAGATGGGCCGCGCAGCCGCTGCCCCGCGTGAAGCGGACGTAGTCGGTCTGCGCGGTGCGGGCACTGAAGCGCATGGGCGTGCGCGTCTGCCAGTGCGCCATGGCGTCGAGCACCCGCTGCGGGTTGGGGACGTCCGGGTCGATGACATACGGAATGAACGAATCCGGCCAGCGATAGTCAGTCCACAGCTTGATGGCGCCCTTCGCGCTGCGGGTCCCATGGTCCTGGGCGCGGACCAGGATGTCGCCCTCCAGGACGGCGGTGCCGCCGAAGCGTTCGTAGGAGAGCTCCTGCTCTCCGCCAGGCAGGGCGACGGTGCCGCGGACGACCTTTCCCTGCTCGCCGGGAAACGCCAGCTCGGTGGCGAAGCCGGGCTCGGTGGCGAGAGGAGCCGGGGCCTCATCGGTGGAACCACAACCGGAGAGCATCAGGCCCAATGCCCATGACAATGACAGACACAGTCTGCTCGAAATCTTCATGATGCCCCCCAAGGGTTCGCGATGCGCTTCGTATACGTGCGCCATCGCAATTCCTGGTCACGCGCTCCTGCCCAAAGCCGGAGGAGGGACGGAGGCCCTGGGGTCATATAAGGGTTGACTAATATGAGTGCGGGCTGTAGTGAGTCCGTGAACGGAGGAGGTCCGCACATGCTTCACACCCTGATTGGCGCCCAGTTCCGCGCGTGTGTCGAACGCGATTACGAAGGCAAGCCTGCCCACGTGGTCGTCGCCCATCGTGTCTATCCCACCGACATGGAGGACCTGTGGGACGCGGTCACCAACGCCGAGCGCATCCCTCGCTGGTTCGCGCCCGTCGAGGGGCAGTTGCAGAAGGGGGGCCGCTATCAGATCAAGGGGAACGCGGGCGGGACCATCACGCGGTGTGACAAGCCCTCGGCGTTCGATCTGACCTGGGAGATGAACGGCGGCATGAGCTGGGTGACCATCCGCCTGGCGCCGGAAGGGAAGGGCACGCGGCTGACGCTCGAGCACATCGTGCACTCCGCGGACATCGAGCAGTTCTGGAGCCAGTTCGGTCCTGGCGCCACGGGCGTGGGCTGGGATTTGAGCTTCCTGGGCCTGGGCCTCTACCTGGAGACGGGCAAGGACGTGGCCGCGGAGGCCGCCGCGTCGTGGGGGACTTCCGACGAGGCGAAGACCTTCATGCGTGCGAGCGCCCAGGCCTGGGCCGACGCCCACGTGGCGGGCGGAGAGGCGCCGGACGTGGCCCGAGGGATGGCCGAGCGCACGGCCGCGTTCTATACAGGGGGCTGATGCACGCCTTCGACGTCCTCGGCGATCCGGTCCGCCGCCGCATCCTGGAGCTGCTCGCGGAAGGCGAGCACGCTTCGGGCGAGGTCGTGGAGGTGATCCAGCGCGAGTTCGGCATCACGCAGTCCGCCGTCTCGCAGCACCTGAAGGTCCTGCGGGACAACGGCTTCGCGACGGTGCGGGTGGATGGCGCCCGGCGTCTGTACGCCGTGGACGCCGCGCCGCTGGCGGAGGTGGACGCCTGGCTGGACCGCTTCCGTGCGTTCTGGACGCCGAAGCTGGACGCCCTGGCTACAGAAGTCGCGCGGGGGAAGAAAAAGCGGGGTGAGTAGGGAGCAGGCGCCCCCACGGCCCACGCCGTGTCGCTGGACGCGGCGAGCCACCCCCGGCAGCTTCTGGCTCCGGCTCCCTTCCCCCTGGAGCCCAAGGAGTCCAACGGATGAAGCTCAAGGCGCTCTGCATCGCCGTATCGCTGCTGGCCGTCCCTGGCGTGGCCGCCGCGCAAAGCCCCTTCGATTCGATCAAGAAGGCCGCGGGCGACGCCGGCAAGTCCACCGTGGAGAAGCGCGTCAACACGAAGCTCTCGGACGAGGGCCGCAAGAACCAGTGCAGCTTCAAGACGGGCACCGCGGAGCTGGCCCCCGGCTGCGACGCGAAGCTCAAGAAGCTCACCAACGCCCTCGTGGACGCGAAGAAGCAGCTCGTCGCGGCCGGCGTCAAAAGCTACAAGTTCGAGGTCTCCGGCCACACCGACTCGACGGGTGACGCCGCGAAGAACAAGACGCTCAGCGAGCAGCGCGCGGAGGCCATCGTCAAGGAGCTCGTCGCGCGAGGCATCCCCCGCGGCGAAATCACCGCCGTGGGCTACGGCTCCGAGCGTCTGCTGGTGAAGCCGGACAACACGGACGCGAAGAAGGCGCAGAACCGCCGCTACGAGCTCCAGGTCCGGCTGTAATCCCTCGCACGGATGAGAGAGGGCGGCGTCGGTGGCGCCGCCCCGTCCCTCAGGACTTCACCGCATCGAGGATGCTGGTCCCGCTCTGGGTGGGGATGAGGCGCTGGACCTTCCAGCCGGTCGCGGCGAGCAGTGCCTGGAACTCGTTGTAGGTGCGCTCGCGCCCGTTGGCGACCACCAGCATGTTGAGGTCCATCAGGTGGGTGATGTCGGGAGTCCGGTTGTCCGGAATCACCATCTCCACCACGAAGAGCCGGGCCCCGGAGGGGGCCGCCTCATGGAGCCGGCGCAGGAGGGTGGTGCAGGCGTCATCCTCCCAGTCATGGAGGATGTGCTTGAGCAGGTAGGCGTCGGCTGCCGGAATGCCGGGCTCGAAGAAGTTCCCGGCCACCACGTCCACCCGCTTTGCGAGGCCCCGGGACTCCAGGACGGGCTTCGCGCTTTCGGCGACCTGGGGCAGTTCGAAGAGGATGCCCCGGCAGGAGGGATGGGCGCGCAGCACCTGGGCCAGCAGATCGCCGTGGCTGCCGCCAATGTCCACCACGCGGGCGAAGGGGGAGAAGTCGACGTGCCGGGCCACCTGGCTGGCCACCATCTCGGACCAATCCCCCATGGAGCGGGCGAAGTGCTCCGCCTCCTCGGGGTTCCGGGCGAAGTGCTCCCAGATGTCGACGCCCAGCGCGGCCTGGATGGGAGAGCTCCCGGTGCGAATCGCCTCGGGGAGGTGTCCCCAGGGGAGCCAATGCGACGGGCTGCTCTGGATGATGGCCAGCTCCCTCAGTGAGCCAGGGACGTTCGCGCACAGGCCCTCGCCCAAGGGTGTCAGGGCGAAGGTCCGCTCGGCGAAGGCCACGAAGAGGCCCGTGGCGAGGCCGGCGCGCATCAGCCGGAACAAGGCCTCTGGGTGGACGCCCAGCTCGGCCGCCAGCGAATTGCTATCGCGGGCGCCTCCTGAGAGCAGGTCCGCGATTCCCAGGCGGGCCACGGTGCCAATGACCTGGGTGCGCCAGTAGCTGGTGATTGCCAGGTGGAGCTGCTGAGTGGGGGACAGGCTCTCGCCAAGCGTGTTTTCCATGGCGCGAGTCTACCGCCGGAATCACCGGAGTAGACTCTTTCCGTGGAAGGCGGATGCCACGAAAGGTCGTGCGGAATGTCGGCGCAATACGATGACATTGGCGTGAAGGTGGCGGACTGGGATGTCCTGCCCGTGCGTTCGGAGTACATCGAAGGCCACACCTTCTTCAAAGCGCTTGGGGCCGTGACGGGACAGTCCGTCCTGGACCTGGCCTGTGGTGACGGGCTGTACACGCGGCAGTTCCAGGCGCGGGGCGCTCACCGGGTGGCCGGCGTGGACATCTCGGAGGAGATGATTCGTGTCGCCCGGCAACACGAGGCGGCCCAGCCCGTGGGAATCGAGTACCACGTGTCGGACGTGGCGGACATGGCGCCGCTGGGTGTCTTTGATTGCGTGACGGCCGTCTATCTCCTGCACTACGCGAACTCGCCCGAACACCTGCTGCGCATGTGCCGGAACATCCACGCCCACCTGAAGCCCGGGGGCCGCTTCGTCACGTACACCTTCAACCCCGGGTTCAGCGCGAAGGGGCCCAACAGCACCCGCTATGGCATCACGATGTTGGACTTCCCGGAGTCGCCCCGGGAAGGGCAGGGCATCTCCGCGGAGCTGCACACGAAGACGCCCTTCACCATCCACTTCTCCCACTGGAGCCGGGACACGTACGAGCGCGCGCTGCGCGAGGCGGGATTCAACCACCTCACCTGGATGCGCCCGGAATGCTCCCCGGAAGGCATCGCCCGGTACGGCCAGGAGTTCTGGCAGGACTACCTCGACAACCCGCACGCGGTCGCGCTGCGCTGCGAGCGGTGAGTTTCCGCTGCCCGTGTGGCGCAGGAGGGGCGGAAGCGGCGGGAATCGAAGCCTCGTAGGCGGTTTGGTCTCTACTCGGACCGCCTGCCCCTAAACCTCTTCAAACTTCGTTCCCGTGGCGCCCATGCGCTCAAGTGCGTCGCGGATTTCCTCTCGGACGATCAGGACGATGGGCCACCCCCAAGCGCGGAACACCTTCGCGTCGCCTACCTGGGCGGCGTTAATCCGCATTCCCAAAATGTCTCGGTACTTTCCAACCTTCTCAGGGCGCCCGTCCTCCGGCGTCCACTTCTGAAATTCCTCGGTGGCCTTCTCGTCAATGCACTGAATGAGTTGGGTCGCCACGAGAATGAAGAACGGCTCAGGATGGCCCTCTATCTCCACGGGCAGTGTCTGCACTTCCTCGGGGGCTAGCTTCGTGAGCGCGGAAGCCACTCGGGCGTGGACCACCGGGGCCGCGAACGCCGCGAGTGAGAAATCAAGCGCCCTGCCGGGTACATCCATGGGAAGCTTCAAGCGTCCCATGTCTGGAAGTTGCTGGCCCCGATAGAACATCCAGGGGTCGTCCACCTCCCGGCCTTGAGCGTCGGTGGGAGCGCCGAGCACCCACCGGCCTGGAATGGTCATATCGTCGCTCAGATCGAAGTAGCGCCTTACCATGTGAGCCATTGTCGTGGTCCTAGGTGCCGGTGACCAGCTTATTCAGCTTGGTGCCCGGAGTGGCAATCTGCTCCCCCAGTCGGCCGAGTTCGGCTGTCAGCGCTTCGCGGCATTGCTGCATGGTTCGACACCCCTCCGTTGCGTCAGTCAGGCGCCGGAGAATGTGTTGATGGTACGCCTGCGGGTGAGGTCCCTTGTGGCCCTTGACGTGGACGATGTTCGCCGGGTCGTCCAGCGACATGCCCGCCCTATCGAAGATCCTCTGGAACTTGGGTGACCACGGGCCTTCATTGTTCGTGGCCTTCCACCACTTGTCCGTGGCGATGTGGTGGTCGTGGCCCTCCGCGTCCACCGGGGCGGAAGCCGTGCCCCCCAGGGCCCGTGCCGTCATGGCCACTGCATTGGGGGCGAGAGCCACCGTGATGGCCTCGCCCGTCACCGCCACCGCTCCCACTTCGCCCACGGCGGCAAGGCGGATACCCGCGCGGCCCCCGGCCACCGCCGCCGCCTGGGCGGAACCGGGCAGCGTCGGCACCTTCGAGGCAAAGCCCGCGGCCGTGTTACCGACGGCCACCGTCGCCAGCAGCGCGAAAGCTCGCGCCGCGTTCCGGCCCATCACCTTGCCGTAGCGCTCACCCGCATCGCGTAGTTCGTCAAACGTGGTGGCCCGGTCCGCTTCCTCCACCAGCAGTTTGAATCCCGCGATCAGCGTCCAGAAGGTGTCCACCCCGAGGTAGACAATGGCTGTCGCCGTCATCACGGCAGCCAGGCCCTTGCTCACTGGCTCGGGTACCGACCAGAGGACCAGGTAAAGGGTCATGGTCCACAGCGCCGCCGAGAGCGCTGCGTGCGGGTCGGCCATGCCTTTGAAGGCATCCAACATCTCTTCCAAGACAACACCTTGAGCCATGGCCATGGCCAGCGCATAGCGCCCGTCTCCGGTGACGGTGGGGCTCTCCGCCAGCAAGCGCAGACAGTCGCCCTTGCGCCCGGTGCGCTCACACCAACGCAGATATGCCCGTGTCAGCTCCACCTCCGCTGGCGGCATGTCGGAGGCCAGCGCAGCCCCCTCCAGTGGCGTCATCCGCCGGGTGCGCGGATCGAAGAGGTAGGTGCCGCCTCGGGCGTCCACTCCCATCAGGCGCCGCGCGGCCTGCTGGGGATTGGCCGGGAGCCTCACGCCCCGCGCCAGCCTCGCCACGGCCGCTTTGAACTCGCGCCGCTCCACCTCCACCGGCCCGGCTTCGCCGCTGCGAGGCGTGAAGACGACTGGCGGCCCCTTGCCCGTTTCCAAGCGCACCACGCGCCCAGAGGCACAGCCTGTCAGCCAAACCAACAGGAGTAGCGCGACAGCGCGATGTGTCCTCATCAAGTCCCCCAGCGGGAAAGCGCTTCATCCTCCAGGGCGAGGCAGGGCCACGACCAGAACCCAGCGGATCGGGCCTCCCCGAGCAGGTGCTGACCGCTGCTCACCGTCCGCGCTCGACGCGCCCCGAGGTGGCGCCGTGCTCGGATCGTAGCGGATGACTGGGAACCGACCGGGGGCCACGGTCCGAGGTAATTGGCAAGCTCATGCGAATGGACTGTAGAAATCCATGGGCTTGCCATCATCAACATCCTGATATGCCCAAGTGTTCTCGTGGGTCATTGTGACACGCGCTCTGCGTGTTTCCGCGGAGATCGACAGGCACACAAAAGTGAGTCCGCCGAAGCTGCCGAGCGACAAGGCAATGCTTAGCGAATTCGCTTTCTGCTCGATGTCGATCTGTTGAACGACCGTCGTGGCTGAGGTTTCACGAGCGGAGTACCGCTCCGTGAAACGCTGTAGGTCGGCGGACGTTCCGGGAACCCGGTGGAAGCCCGATACGTTCGTGAAGTGGAGACGCAGGAACGATCGATCTGCTCCTGCGCCCCTATCAGGAGGGTCAAGTATCAACACCAATATGCCGCTCAGTGGGTCGTGCTGATAGCTGAACAGGAGACTCTCCTGCGCTCCCTCCAACGCACCCGTACTGTCCTTGAACGGCCGTATCACCTGAGTCCCTCCTGGTTGTCGTGGCGGGAGACTGCCCTTGTCGGCATGTATGCCTGTCAGGGAGCTGAAGCACTCAGGTGCGGAGTCGACCTGCCGCACCGGAGCACGCGCTCCTCCTGACTTGGAGGGTCGTGGACATGCGCGAAGAAGTCACTTCGCCTTGATGAAGAACCGGTGCTCGGACCACCAGTCGAAGTGACCACGGCTGCGTGAGAAGGAGATGCCGCGATTGGCATCAAGGACCTTCTCCCAGATCGGGCCGCCGTCCTTCTTCTTGAGCTCGCCCGTCGGCTTCCCCAGCAGCTTCGACGCCGTGAAGTCGTTCACGCCCGAGGGCAGCTTGAACGCGAGCGGACCGTCGTAGTTCTTGCCGAGATGCACTTCGCGGATCACGCCGCCGCGCCCGACAGTGACGGTGATGCCGCGCTTCGTGTCCTTCAGCTTCCCCTGGGCCTTGGGCAGCTTCGTCGGCAGCTTCAGCTTCTTCAAATCCGCCGGCAGCTTCGCGTCGCTCACATGCCGGCCGAGCAGCGACACCAGCCCACGCGGAAGGGGCGCGAGCTTCTTCACGCCCTCGCTCACGACGGGCGCGGGCGTGGCTTCGCGCTGATAGGTCCGCACGTTGAACGTCGCGGGCTTCGGCGCCTGGACCTCCTCCTTCTCAAGCCACGCGCGCAGTGCCTCGCGCTCGTCGCCCTCATCGAGATCGTCCAGACGCGTCTTCCCCTTGCCGAGCGCGAGCAGGAACGCTTCGAGGCTGGGCGCGACGAGCTTCAGCGCGTCCGACTCCGAATCGAACAGCACCACGGGCGCCGGCTTCACGGTCGAGACGAGCGCGAGCAGCGAACCGTCCGGCAGCGAGAGGAAGCACCACGCGTCGCGCAGCCCGCCAGGCATCTTCGGTGAAATGAGCTCGAAGGTTCCGAACGCGCCGTACTCCTGCTTCGCGAGCCACTTCGCGAAGCGCGCGAGCAACGGCGGAACGGTCTGCCCTTTGGGCGCCTTCAGCTTGACGAAATACCTGCTCATGGAATGCCCCCTGTCCTCAGCGGCCCTGGAACCTGGGCGGACGGCGCTCGGCGAAGGCGGAGAAGGCCTCCGTCAAATCCAGTGACTGGAGGAACGCCGAGTTCCACACCGCCACGTAGCGCAGCCCGTCCGCGATGGACTTGTCCGCGCAGTACTCCATCACCTGCTTGGCGCCCTGGACCACGAGCGGCGGGTTGTCCGCGATGCGCCTCGCCGTCGCCCGCGCCTCCGTGAGCAGGGCCTCGGGGGAGGGGAAGACCTCGTTGACCAGGCCCATGCGCAGCGCGCGCGCCGCGTCCACGTCACCGCCGGTGTAGGCCAACTCTCGCGTGTTCCCCTCGCCGATGATGCGCGGCAACCGCTGGAGCGCGCCCAGGTCCGCGACGATGCCGACCTTCACCTCGCGCAGGGAGAACTTCGCCTCCTGCGAGCAATACCGGAAGTCACACGCGGCGATGAGGTCCATGCCGCCGCCAATGCACCAGCCATGCACCGCGGCGATGACGGGCTTCTTGCACCGGGCCATCCCTTCCGTGGCCTGCTGCATCTCCCCAATCAGCTTGAGCAGCCGGCTGCGCTCCAGCGCCAGGTTGCTCTCGCCGGTGAGCAGCGGCCCCAGGGACTCCATCATCCCCATCAGGTCCAGGCCGTAGGTGAAGTTCTGGCCCTCACCGCGGACCAGCAGCACGCGCACGTCGTCGTCGGCGTCCAGCGCGCGGAGCGCCTCGGGCATCTCCCGCCAGAAGTCGGGGCCCATGGCGTTGCCCTTGCCCGGGCCGGTGAGCACCAGCTCGGCGATGCCTTCGCCCTTCTCGATTCGCAATGACTTGTACGTGCCGTCCATCCGTTCCCTCCCAGGGAAGTGAGCGGATGGCACTTGAGCAGATGCCGCTCAGGCGGGCCAGAACCGGTGGCACTCCGCGCTCCATTCGGCATGGCGGGCGCGGCCGGACGTCCAGGTCTTGTAGCGGTAGTCATGCCGGCTGCGCTTCTGGAAGTAGAAGGACCAGCGCCCCGACTCCCGCACCCCGAACACGGTGCCGAACTGCATCAGCTCGTCCTGGTCCACCTTCCAGAACGACCGGAAGGCGTGGGTGCCCACGTGGTACCAGGAGGCGCCGCTCACGCCGCGTTCGTACTCGAGCTGGGCCGTGCCCGCCGTGCTCAGCATGCCGGGCATGTAGTCATGCATCGCCGCGGAGGCCGACGACTGCTGGCTGCCGCCCATGATCTTCCGGGCGGCGTTGAAGCGGGCCTCCATGACCTGCACCTTCGCCTGGTACCTCGCCGCGTCGTTGGGCGCGTTCGCCCCCGCCGAGTTCGCGTTCAGGTGGTACACCGTCGGCGAGGCGGGGTCGCCGGTGACGAAGATGGAGCACCCCTGGAGGGCGGCGGTGACGAAATAGTTCGCGTGCGAGCCCAGCCGCACGCAGTGGGTGCTGTCGAAGCCCCAGTGCAGGTAGTAGAGGTCGAAGGACTGCGCCACCACGGGGCCACCCACCTCCAGGGACAGCAGGTTGTGGTCCCCGTTGAAGATGACGCCGGTGCCTGGTTCGGTGATGGGGTTCGTGTTCTCCGACAGGTCGGCGGCCTCGTGCAGCGCCCCGCTGAGCACACAGCCCTGCGTGTCGTAGACCGTGGCCTCCAGTCCGTGAGGATCCAGGTTGCGCTCGTGCATCAGGCGCTTCAACCCCACGAGCGACCGCTGCTGGGACGGCGGTGGCGCGACCCTGAGGGCCGGAAAGACGGCCTGCTTCGAGGCCTTCTTCACCAGGTCCTGCGGCTTGTAGAGGGGAACGAGCGCCAGGGGCCAATCTCCGGGTTGGGGGCCGCGGGAGCATAGCGCCCGCGGGGCTGGATCAGGGCACGTCCATGGCCGTCGGGTCCGCCTTCCAGCGCTGGAGCTGTTCCTTGGAGGGAAAGCCCGTCACGCGGTAGCGCTCCGGGTACACGCCCAGCTCGGGCATCAGCAGCGTTCCGGCGTCGCGCACCACGAGATCCCATCGGACCGTCGCCGCCGGGGGCGCGTCCGGGCCCAGCGCCGCGTCCATGAAGACGATGACGTCCGCTCGCGGGAGCAGCGACTCGCCTTCATTGGACCAGACGGCCTGACCGAAGAAGCGTCCCCGGGCGTCCTTGGCCGGCACGAGGCTGGCGACGAAGACCTCGCTGTGCTCCTGCTCTTTCCGGAGCCGCTCGGTCTGTTCCTGGTAGCCGCGCACCCGGCTGGCGAACGCGAGGTTCTCCAGGATGCTCCGCGACGGGCTCTTTGGTCCGGGGAGGAAGGGCTTCCATCCGTCCGCGGTGAGGCGCAGCGCGTGCCCGTCCACGGGGCGCGGCGCCTGGACGCCCTCCAGGGCCGCCTCCGCCAGCGTGAGCAGGCCCGTGGCGTCGTCGGCGCCGGTGATGAGCACCGTGTCCCGGTTGGGGACCACCACCACCGGATCGCCCTTCACCTCGCAGCCGCGCACCACGTCGTCCAGCAGCAGCCGTGAGGCACCGTAGCTGTCATTCGTGAAGATGGCGCAGACACCCAGGGTCAGGTGCCTGAGCGGCGAGGCCTCCAGCCGCCGCAGGTTGGTCACCGCATCGGCGCGGGCCTGCTCGTAGGAGATGCCCCAGCGCGCCAGCTCCTCCGTGGGCACGTAGCGCATGGCGTCCGGAGTGTCCTGGACGAGCGCCTCCGCCAGCACCTCGCCCACCGGCCGCCAGGACACCGGCGCGGCCTCACCGGCCTGCTGGGAGAACGCCTCGAAGGTGTCGCGGGCGCGCACCACGAGCATCAGCAGGGGACGCGCCTGCGCGTAGCTGGCCGGGGCCTCCGGGAGCACGCCCGCCCGCCCCAACCGCGCGAGCACCTCGCCGCGCCGCTCGGGCCGGGTGTCCTGGTACTCGCGGTAGAAGTTCGTGAGGAAGAGGGACATCCCCAGACCGCCGTCCGGGGCGAAGCGCTGGATGAGGAACTGCTCCGGGTCGTACGTCAGCTCGCCCGTGGGGTCCGTGGCGCGGAGGGCCTCCAGGGCCTGCTGCGCGAATGCATCCCGGTCGCTCGCCTCCGGGGACAGCGCCTCATGAACCTCTGGCATTCCGTTGGCGAGGACCAGCGCGGCGACGAGCACCAGGGCCGACACACCGAAGCCGGCCACCTTCCACTGCGTGTTGCGTGACATGGGCCCGGCAGCAGACACCTGCCGGGCCGCATCGCGCAACCTGCCGCGGCGCGCGAAGTGGGGCTCGCGAGGCCCGGACGGATCCAGCAGTCACGCCTTGTGCGAGCCCACGCCCTTGATGCGGATGCGGACGCGCCGCCGCTCAGACGGGGAATACCTCGACGGGGAGTGTCTGCGGCCCACGGACGGTGAGGGATGGCGTCCAGTCAATGCGCTCCGTCCGCAGCTCCAGCCGGTCCACGTGGGACACCAGCTCCTCCAGGGCGACGCGTGCCTCCAGCCGCGCGAGCATCGAGCCCAGGCAGAAGTGGGAGCCATGGCCGAAGGAGAGGCTCGGCGAGCCCTCCCGTTCCAGGATGAAGCTATCACCCTTCGGGAAGTGGTCCTCGTCGCGGGCCGCGGAGGCCAGCGACACCAGGACCATGGACCCCTTGGGCAACTCCACTCCGGCAACCGTCACGTCCTGGGTGCACGTGCGCAGCGTGGCTACGGCGGTAGGCTCAAGGCGTAGGGTCTCCTCGATGAAGCGGGGAATGAGCGTGCGGTCCTCTCGCAGGCGGGGCAGCAGCTCCGGGTGCATCGCGAACATCCGCGCGCTCTGGCTGAGCAGATTGGCCGTCGTCTCCAGCCCCGAAACGAGCAGCAGGAAGAGGAACCCCATCAGCTCCTGGTCCGTCAGCGACTCCCCATCCACCCGCGCCCGGATGAGGTCGCTCACCATGTCAGTCCCCAGCTCGCGCCGCCGGTCGGCCAGCACCCCCTGGAGATACTGTTCCATCTCATCGAGGGTCCGGCGGCACTGCTCCATCAGCGCGGTGTCCTCTGGACGGGCGCCACCAATCGCGGCGATGTCGTTGGACCAGCGCTTGAAGTGCCGCTGCAGCGAGGGGTCCAAGCCGAGGAACCAGCCAATGACGGTGGCGGGAATGGGCATGGCGAAGGCGTCCACGAAGTCCACCTTTCGCTGCTCCACCATCCGGGTCGCGAGCTCCCGGGCGACGGCTCGGATGCGCGGCTCCAGTTGGGTCAGCGTCGCGGGCGTGAAGGCCCGGCTGACGAGCGTCCGCAGCCGTCCGTGCTTGGGCGGGTCCAGGAAGATGATGGACTCCGCGATGGGGTTGGGGCGCCCGAGCCACTCCGGGTCCATGGCCATGCGCAGCGCCTCCGACGAGAAGAGCTGCGTCGACTTGAGCACGTACTGCGCATCGTCATAGCGGGTGACCGCCCAGATGCCCCCCGGGTCCACCTGAACGATGGGGGCGCTGCGCCGCAACTCCGCCAGATAGGGATGGGGGTTGTCACAGACTTCGCGTGCCAGAAGATTGAGTCTGCTGTTCATTGAAACACGACCTCCGCTACCTCGGTTGGGTGCTACGGGAATCTGGGATGCCGGTGGGCCGGCCTTCACTCCATGGGCATCTGCTCCACGTCCATCCGGCCATGGCCTACGGGGTAGTCCCAGGCTGTCTCGGCCATGGCGCCCTCCGCGAAGCGCGTGTCGACGTAGTCCTCGAATGCGATGGGTTTTTCGATGAGCCCGTACTCGTGCATGAGCCCCTGCACGAGCTCGAAGTCGTCCTTGCGGGGGAGCAGGGGATTGAACCTCACCCGGCCCAGGGGACGCGTGAGGGCCCACTTCAAGAGCGAGGGAGGCTGGTTGTAGTAATAGCGCCCGACGAACTCGGCGGCGTACTCCCGCTCCGTCTGGCCTTTGTCCAGCCAGAGGCCGGAGCGGGCAATGCCATCCACCAGCACCTGGACGGCCTCGGGCCGCTTCTCGATGACGTCATCCCTCACGACGAGCACACAGGACATGTAGTCCGGCCAGTACTCGCGGGCATGGAAGAGGACCTCCCCGAAACCGCCCATCTCCGCCTGTGAAGGGAAGGGCTCTCCCATGACGAAGCCGTCAATGGCATCCGATGCGAGGGCCCCCGCGACGTCCGGAGGCGCCATCTCCAGGGTGCGCACGTCCGTGGGCCCCAGTCCATTCGCCTTGAGGGCGCGCAGCAACAACAGTCGTTCGTCCGAGAACCGGCTGGGAATGGCAATGGTCTTCCCCTTCAGGTCGGCCACGTGTTTCACGGAGCCTCCCCGTTTCACCACCATGGCGCTGCCATAGCGGTGGCCCAGGAACACAATCTTGATGGGTACACCCTGCGACCGCAGGGCGATGGCCAGTGGCGCGACGAGAAAGCCCGCCTGAATCCTGTTGGAGATGAGTGCTTCCTTTATCTCCGGGAACCCCTGGAACATCTTGGGGATGAACAGGTACTGCTCAAGCGAGTGGCGGGCGATGTAGTCCGTCACCGGGCACGTGAGGTGTCACGTGACTGGGATGTAGGCCACGTTGAGCTTGCGCTCCTGCTCGGGGCGCAGCTCGTTGACGACGCTGTCCCAGCGCGTGTTGATGGTGAGGTGCAGCACGGTGATGGTCAGCGTCCAGAGGGCCAGGGCCGCGAGCAGCTTGCGAGGAGGCATGGGGGCTCCGAGGGTGGAAGGAAGAAGGGTGGGTCAGGTTTCCCGGTGGTACGCCCAGCGTACGGAGCGGGCGCGCTCCAGCCGGCGCATGAGCACGTCCAGGCCCAGGCCGATGCTGCCAATGAGGAGGATGCCGGCGACGACCAGGTCGTAGCGCTTGCCGGCGTTGCGCGCGTCGATGATGAGGTATCCAAGTCCCGAGTCGACGCCAATCATCTCGGCTGCGACCACCACGAGCCAGGCAATGCCGAAGCTGAGGCGCAGGCCGGTGAGCGCGTAGGGCAGCGCCGCCGGGAGGATGACGCGGCGGATCAGTGCCACCCGGCCGAGCCCGAAGTTCTTCCCCGCCCGGAGGTAGATGGCGGGCACGTCCCGGACGGCGTTCATCGCGGCAAGGGTGAGCGGGAAGAGGGACGCCAGGAAGATGAGGAAGACGGTGGCCGTGTTGGCGATGCCGAAGAGGAGGATGGAGACGGGAATCCACGCCAGGGGGCTGATGGGGCGCAGCAACTGGCTGACAGGCCCGAGGAAGCGGGCGGTCGGGGCGTGCATTCCCATGAAGAGCCCGACCGGAAGGCCCACGGCCACCGCCAGCAGGTAGCCCATCATCACGCGGTGGAGGGAGTCCTGGATGTAGCCCGCCAGCCGGCCCTGACTCTCCAGCTCCCGCACGGCCAGCAGCACCTGCCAGGGAGTGGGGAAGGTGTTCGTCCCGGACAGCCGCACCGCCACATGCCATAGCAGCAACAGCAGCAGCCCGGTGAAGGTGGGCAGCAGCAGCGTCTCCAGCGCCTTGCGGTAGCGGCTCACGCGGGCTGGCTCCTCAGACCTGGTGCGCCACGCCGAGCTCGTCGAGCAGCTCGTCGCGGTATTGGAGGTAACGGGGCGCGCTGATGTCCCGTGGGTGCGGCAGGTCGATGTCCACCACCCGCTGGATGCGGCCCGGCCGTGCCGACATCACCACCACGCGGTCCGCGAGCTGGACTGACTCGTCGATGTCGTGGGTCACGAAGAGGATGGTCTTCTGCTCGGCGGCCCACAGGCGCAGCAGCTCCCGCCGCATGGTGTGGCGGGTGATGTAGTCGAGCGCGCCGAAGGACTCGTCCAGGTAGAGCATGTCCGGGTTGACGGCGAGCGCACGGGCCACTTCCAGCCGCTGCTTCATGCCGCCTGACAGCTCGGACGGGTGGGCGCGCTCGAAGCCCCGCAGTCCCACCAGCTCGACGTAGTGCGCGACACGCTGGCGGCGCTGCTCCGCGGGGAGGTGGTGGAGGCCGAAGGCGATGTTCTCCTCCACGGTGAGCCAGGGGAACACGCCGCGCTCCTGGAACACGAAGATGCGCCGTGGATCCGGTCCGGTGACGGGCTGCCCGTCGATGAGCACCTGGCCCCGGGTGGGCGCCAGGAAGCCGCCAATGACGTTGAGGAGGGTGGACTTGCCGCAGCCGGACGGGCCCAGCAGGCAGATGAACTCCCCTTCGCGGCACTCCAGCTGGATGTCCTCCAGCACCACCCGCTGGGTGCCCTCCATCGGGAAGGACACGGAGACGTCCGTGACACGCAGCTTGACGGGACGGGTGTCCTTGCGCGGCTCCGGAGTCGCGGCCTCCTGCGGGAGGACTCGCGCGGCGGTCGTGCCCCTCATTCGGTGTCTCCAATCATGTCACGCCCCCTCAGGAAGCCCCGGGCGGCCCGGGTGATGCTCCAGTCCAGCAGCAGCCCGATGAGCCCGATGAGCACCATGCCCGCGACGACCAGGTCGTAACGGTTGCCCGCGTTGCGCGAGTCCACGATGAGGAACCCGAGCCCCGAGTTCACGGCGATCATCTCCGCGGCGACCACCACGAGCCAGGCAATGCCCAGCGTGAGCCTCAGTCCGGCCAGCAGGTCGGGAAGCGAGGCGGGCAGCAGGACGCGCAGGAAGAGCTCCCGGGTGCCCAGTCCGAAGTTCTGGCCGGCGTTCACGTACACGGCGGGCACGTTGCGCACGGCGTTCATCGCCGTCAGCAACAGCGGCGTCAGCGAGGCGATGAAGATGATGAAGACGGCCGGCGGATCCCCCACGCCGAACCAGAGGATGGCGATGGGAATCCAGGCCAGGGGGCTGATGGGGCGGAGGAACTGGACGAAGGGGCCAAGCGCCCTGCCCGCGCGTGTGCTCCAGCCCAGGGCGAAGCCGAGCGGGACGCCCAGGCCCACCGCGAGCAGGAACCCCCAGGTGACCCGGAACAGCGAGGCGGCGACGTGCTTGAGCAGCACGCCCCGCGTGAGCAGCTCGGCCAGGCCGAGCGCCACCTGCCACGGCCGGGGCAGCAGTGGCGCGGCGGACAGGTAGAGGGCCACGTCCCAGGCCAGCACGAGCAGCACCAGCCCACCGGCGGAGCGCGCGGCCTCGCGGGCCTGGAGCCCCGAGGGCATCCGGAGCTTCATCACGGACGGTCCACGCCTGACCTCGGCCCGGCATGCCGCAGCACGGCCGCGAGCATCTCGTCGACATGGCGCGGCTCCGTGACGTAGTTGCTGATGGCGACTCGCAGATAGAGCTCGCCGCGCCAGTCCATCAGGGTGATGTAGCTGTGGCCCTCCTCGGTGACGGCGCGCTGCGCGGCGGTGTTCAGCGCGTTGCTCGCCTCGGGCGTGGGGCCCCGCAGGCGGAAGCAGCAGATGGGGAGCGTGGGCTCCATGAGGAGCTCGAGCCGCGAGTCCTCCCGGACGCGCGTGGCCAGGTGCCGTGTCGCCTCCAGCAGCCGGGACTGGAGTGCCTGCAGGCCGCCGCGCCCCAGGTGCTTCAACGTCAGCCACAGCCCCAGTGAGCGCCACTGCCGGGTGCCGTAGGGACTCATCTGGAACAGGTCCAGCTCTCCAAGCTCCTCCCAGTAGTGGCCCGTGGCGGTGAAGCTCTTGTAGAGCTCGGCCCCGTTCCGAACCAGCAGCGCGCCGAGTCCGAAGTGCTGGAACATCCACTTGCAGGGGTCCACCGTGAGCGAGTCCGCCTGCTCCAGCCCCTTGAAGAGCCCGGCGCAACCGGGGTGCAGGCCGAGCGCGCCGCCCGAGGCTCCGTCCACGTGGAACCACATCTGGTGCTCGCGCGCGATGGCGGCCAGCGCATCCAGCGGATCCACCGCGCCCGTGGGCGTCGTTCCCGCCATGCCCACGAGGCACACGGGCTTGAAGCCCTGGGCGACATCCTGGCGGATGCGCTGCTGGAGCGCCTCGGGGTCCATCCTCCCGTCGCGGTCCACCTCGATGAGGCGCACGGACTCCCGCCCCAGGCCCAGCAGGTCCAGCCCGCGCCAGATGGAGAAGTGGCCCTCCCGGGACATGTAGAAGGCGGGCTGGACGCCCAGCCCGGTGAGCCCCCGGGTCTGCACGTGGCGTCCCAGCACCATGTCCCGGGCGAGCTTGAGCGCGCTTGCGTTGGCCAGGGTGCCGCCACTGACGAAGATGCCGCCGGGCAGGGAACCCACGCCCCGGGGATAGCCGACGAAGTCCGCCAGCCAGGCCAGGGTCTCGGCTTCGATGACGGTGGCACCCGCTCCACCCCGCCACGCGCCGGGCACCTGGTTCAGGCCGCTTCCGAGCAGGTCTCCCAGCAGCGGCTGCAGCAAGGGCCGCGGCGACACGTAGCCGAAGTACCGGGGGTGCGCGAAGTTGCAGCAGCCGGCGGTGATGCGCACTTCCACCTCGCGCAGCGCCGCCTCCAGCTGTGTGGCCCCTTCCGGCAGCGGGCCCGGGTGCACGGCCTGCTCCCGGAGCCACTCCTCCGACGTCAGCACGGGCCGCTCCTCCGCGTGCTCGCGCGCGCGGGCAATCAGCCCCAGCACGTGTTGAAGCGCGTCGCCGAACTGCCGCCAGTCGTCATCCAGCGCCAGGGGCACTCCAGGGTCTCGGGTCGGCTCCATCAGGCGAAGGGCTCGATTTCCAGGCGGACGGACTCCTGGATGCGGCGGTGCAGGGCCAGCACCTCGTCCCGTGTCTCGCCACCAATGAGGTAGTAGGTGAGGTGCGGCTGCGCGGACTCGGGCAGCGCGTAGACGCGGTCCCCCGGCTTGTGCAGCACCACGTGGGTCATGAGGCCCGGAATGTCCCGGAAGACCTCCAGCCCGGTGACGCTCCGGAGGGTGCCGCTGTGCGGATAGACGACGCCGCCATAGAGCGCCGCCTTCCGCCGGGGCGTGCTGTTGGGTGCCTTGCCGCCCGACAGCATCCGCGCCACCTCGACGGGCATGTTGAAGCCCGTCAGGTGCTCGATGGCCTGCATGGTGTAACCCCCTCCCGGACGCAGGCCGGCCTCCAGGACGCGGGGGCCCTGCTCCGAGTAGCGGATCTCCACGTGCGCCGCGCCCACGGTGGCGCCCAGGGCCTTGACGGCGGCGATGGCCAGCCGTCCGAGCTCTGCTTCCTTCTCCGCGCCCAGGGACGTGGGGGACACGGACATCGTCTCCGCGAACCAGGGCCCCATGGCGGGGGCCTTCTCGAAGATGCCCGCGACGACGTACTCACCGCCGCCCATGAGGATGTCCACGTTGACTTCCGAGCCCTGGCAGAACTCCTGGGCCAGCACCTTCACGGCGCCGCGCCCGTACGCCAGGCGGTTGCGGTCACTCTGGATGTCGATGTCCACCGGGCGCGACAGCATGGTGCGCAGCCGCTCGCGGTACGCCTCGTACTGCTGGCGGTCGCGCACGAGCCCCACGCCCTGGCTGTTCATGGAGTCCGTCAGCTTGACGATGGCCGGAAAGCCCAGCTCCTGCTCGATGGCGTCCGCGGCGTGGTCCAGCTCCAGCAGGGGGATGGTGCGCGGGGCGCTGACGCCCGCGCGCGCCCAGCACTGGTAGGCCAGGTACTTGTTCCGGCTGGCGTCCGCTGCCTCGGGCGGGTTGCCGGGAAGCTTCAGCCGGGCCGCGATGGCGGCGCTCAGGTGCGTGCAGCCCTCGTACAGCGGGACGACGAAGTCGATGGGCTGCGTGCGGTGGAACGCCTCGACACCGGCGATGACCGCGGCGTCGTCGTGGAGGGGCGCGTCGATGACCGCCTCCACCGGGGCTCCGGGCGGCACGACGTCTCGCGGGCAGACCAGGACGACCTGGAGCCCCGCGCCGTGCAGGCTGTCGATGAGGTAGCGGTTGGGATACGGGTGGAGGACGCAGGCACGCCCTTGCAGCATGGAGGCTCTCCTTCTTCGTGAAACGGCGAGGTGGGGCCTGGGGCTAGGAGGCCGCGTGAGCCGGCTGCGTGGGCGCCCCGCCATTCACATAGTTGGGGTTGACGCCCGGGGCCTGGATGCCCGGCTGCGAGGTGTGGCCCTCGGCGACGTAGCGCGCGATGACGTCGTAGGCCGCGTCGGCCGTCATCTTCCCGTCACCCACGCCCAGCAGCGTGTCGACGATGGCGGGCTCGGGCGCGTAGGGGATGGGCCCCGGTCCCTTCCAGCCGTCGCGGAGCAGCTGCGCGTATTTGACCTCCTTCTCGATGATGTGGTTCCGGTCGATGCCCAGTGCGCCGCAGATGCGGAGGTTGCGGCTCATCCGCTCCTTGGAGAAGTGGGTGTGGCCGTAGCCCCGCAGGCGCTCGGCGACCATCAGCTCGTCGGGGTAGCGGAAGCCGTTGTTCTTCACATCGTGAGAGGTGGCGCTCGTCCAGGCCCCCTCCGGGATGAAGCCATCCTGCACCGCGGCCTCGTAGATCTTCGTCCCGGGCCACATGCAGAGGATGGAGAAGTACGTCTCCGTGAAGCGGCTGCGGATGGCGTGGTCGATGGTGGCCTTCAGCTCCTCTTCCGTCTCGTCGGGGAAGCCGACCATGTAGAAGCCACGCAGGAGGATGTCGTACTGGGCCGTGTAGTCGATGATGGGGTCCAGCTTCTCCATCTTCATGTTCTTCTTGATCCACTTCTGCAGCCGCGGCGCGGCCGTCTCGACGGCGTAGTGGATGCAGACGGTGCCGGCGGCGACCATCAGGTCCACCAGCTCCTTGTCCATGATGTCGCCGCGCAGGCCGTTGGGGAACGAGAAGCGGACCTTGATGCCGGAGTTGATGACACCGCGCATGATCTCCTTCGCGCGGTCCTTCCGGATGTTGAAGATGTCATCCAGGATGGCGAAGTGGGTGACGCCCTTCTCGCCGTGCAGCCAGAAGATTTCGTCCAGCACGTTCTTCACGCTGCGCTCGCGGCTCAGCTTGCCGAAGCCTTCGTGACAATAGGTGCAGCGGTAGGGGCAGCCGCGCTGGGTGAAGAGCGAGGTCCACGTCTCGCCGTTGGCGATGCGCATCGGGTTCTCGACCCTGGCGAAGCGGTCGAGGTGGACGTGCTGGTAGTCCGGGAAGGGAATGGTGTCCACGTCATCAATCCACGCCATGGGCGGGTTGATGACGACCTGATCGCCCTTGCGGTGGCCCAGGCCGCGCACCTTCTCGACCTCGCCGCGGCCCAGCAGGCGCGCCTCGATGAACTGCCTGAGAACCTCCTCGCCCTCCTGGCTCGCGGTGTAGTCCACCCCTGCGTGGTCCTTGAGGATGAGGGCGGCGGAGTCCGAGGCGTACGGGCCCCCGGCGATGATGGGCAGCGCGGGGAACTCCTTCTTCACCGCGCTCGACAGAATCTCCATGAAGTCCCGGCCGCTGGTCAGCGAGCGGATGCCGAGCATGTCGTAGTGCTGGCCGCGCAGCTCCTCGAGCACGACATCCAGCGGGTGCCGCTTCTGCTCCAGCAGCGCGAGCGGGAGCGACATCACCTTGACGGACGAGACCTCCGGGAGGTGCTGCTTGATGTACGCCGCCAGGTACTGCAGGCCAATGGGCGGGCTGGCGTGGGGAAACTTGTAGGCGGTCTGCAACGGAAGGTCGATGTTGTCGACGAGGAGCAGGTTGAGCATGGGAACTCCCTTGGGTTGGACAACAACAACAACGGTGGGGACCTGACGCCGTGGGGCCGGCCGTGTCAGCCGGTCTCGCCCAGGGCGGATGGGGGCTGTGTCTGGGAAAGGGCGGGGCCGTCATCCGACGGCGCGGACAGCCTGAGGTGGAGCCCGCCGCGGGCCCGGAGCACGAGCGTGGGCTCCAGCTCCACGGGGTGCCAGGGAGACAGCTCGAAGCGGAAGCGGGGGAGCAACTCGGCGAAGAGGATCTGCGCCTCCATCATGGCCATGCCCACGCCAATGCACTTCATCCGGCCGCCCCCGAAGGGAAAGTGCGCGTAGCGCGGGCGGTGCTCCGAACGGGACGGGAGGAAGCGATCCGGGTCGAAGCGGAGCGGGTCCTCCCACCACGCCGGGTCCCGGTGGGTGACGTACGGGCAGGTGATGATGTTGGAACCCTTGGGCAGGATGTAGCCGCCCAGCTCCACGTCCTCCTGGGTCTTGCGGTCCACGATCCACAGGGGCGGGTTGAGCCGGATGGCCTCGTTGAAGACGCGGCGGAAGTAGGGCATGTCCGCCGTGGCGGCGCCCCCTCCGCCGCCGTCCGGCAGGGCGCGCACCTCCGCGCGAAGCTTCCGCTGTACCTCGGGGTGGGTCGTGCAGGCGTGGAGCGTCCAGCTCATCGCGGATGCCACCGTGTCGAAGCCCGCGAGGAACAAGCCCTTGGCCTCCGCGAGGATCTCCGCGTCCGTGAGCTTGCGGCCCTCGGGGGTGGGGGTGTGGACGAGGATGGAGAGGAAGTCGCCCCGGTCCTCCGGCTTCAGCTCCTGGCGGCGCTCCTGGACGTGCTTCAGGATGATGCGGGAGATGTCCGCCGTCGCGGCCACCAGCCGCCGCATGCTGGGCGTGGGCAGCCACGCGGGCAGCGGCACCATGGCGGAGAGGCGGTCCGCCATGCTCTGGAGGCAGACGTACCAGGCGCGGGAGATGGTCGCGGACTCCTCCGCGTCGAAGGTACGCCCCACCAGGTAGATGGCCATCACGTCCAGGGCGTAGCGGGTGATCTCCTGCTGGGCGTCGATCTCCCGTCCCTGCATCCGGGCCTGCTCCCAGCGGGCCACCAGCCCCAGCGCGGACTCGCGCATCCGTCCGGCGAGCTGTTTCAGCCGCTCCCGGGCGAAGGTGGGCGCCAGGGCCTGCCGTTGGCGCCGCCACGGCTCGCCGTCGGCGATGATCATGCTTCCCCCCAGCAGGGGGTCGAACAGCGACGCGACGTCACTGCGTCCGAAGGTGCCACCCTCCAGCACCCGGCCCACATGCTCCGGGTGGAAGAGCAGATACAGGTTCACGGGGCCCATCCGGAGCCGGACGACGTCCCCATGCTCCCGCTTGCACCTCATCATGAGGTCCAGCGGGTGGTCCCGGAACTCGCGGGCGTTTCCCAGCAGCAGGTGGCCAAAGGGGCCAGGGGCTACGGCAGGCATGAGGGCGTCTCTTCGTGGGCGGTGGGAGGCCGGTGGACGGCGGCCGGCCTCCCTGGAGCGAGGGAAGGGTCAGCTGACGGCCACGTGCAACATGGCGAAGCTGCCGGTGAAGATCTTGGAGAGCTCCTGGATGGAGGGCGTGCGGTACTCGGGGTCCCCCATCAAGGTGCGGATGGTGTCCGGGGCGGGGAACTGGACCAACTCGAAGCCGTCGTACTGCCAGCCGTCGCGGCGGGGCGTGAGCCCGCTCAGCAGCACCTTGCCGCCATGCCTGGCGAGCGCCGGTGCCCGGGCCTCCACGTAGCGGCGCACTTCGGGCTCGCCCTTGCCCGCGTCCAGTTGGAAGGCGATGAGCAGCACGGCCGAGCCCGTGTCGTGAACCAGGTTGTCGAGCACCGACGTCACCGGCACGGAGGTGGGGCCAGGCGACGTCCGGGACACGGTGACGAAGTTCGCCGCCAGGTTGCCCATGACAGTGGAGGTCACCTTCGCGTGGAGCCTCTCGGGGGGGATGCTCGCGGACTGCGCCTGGTCGGACAAGGTCAGATACATGGTGTGGAACGGCTCCTGCTGGGTGGGGGTGGGACTGCGCTGAGGGAGGGGGCTCAAACGCTGAGCATGAACTCGCGGGTGCCGAGCGGCTCGCCATTGACGAGCAGTTCGATCAGGTGTTCGCCCGCGTAGTAGCGGCGCGTGGTGATGGGATGGATCTTGTGGACGCGCTTGAGCGCCACCTGCTCACCCGCGGCCAGCTGGCGCGTGGTCCATTTGAAGACCTTGGGGGACAGCTCTCCCGAAGCCTTGCGGTGGTGGATGCGATAGTCGATGACCAGCTTCTGGTCGCCACGCGCCTTGGAGTGCAGCTCGATGTGGAATTGAAGTTCTCCGCCAAGCTGGACGGCCTTCGACGACAGCTTGAAGGCCTTGAGCTCCAGGCGGGGCTTGGGGGTGAAGCCGAGCACGTCGAGCGCGCCCGGGTGCCCCTGCTTGACGAGCGTCCTGCTGGCATGGCGGACCAGCCACAGCGTCTCCGGACCCGGTGATTCGCTGGCCCACCGGCGGACAACGCTCACCACGGTGTCGGGGTGGTCCTTGGCGATGTCATTCAGGTTGTTCGCCACCGAGCGGCGGACGAACAGCGCGGGGTCCGCCTTGAGCTTCTCCAGCAACGCGAGCACCGGGGCCGGATCCTTCTGGAAGGCCGGCAGCCTCTGGGCCCAGGGCAGGCGCGGGCGCGTGCCCTCGGAGACGAGCCGGCGCACCGCCTCGTCCGGATCCTGCGACCACCGGTGAAGGTACTCGAGCACCCCTTCCGGATGGCGGAGCAGGAAGGGGCGGATGGCGAACTCGGAGGTGAACCGGGTCGTCAGCATGCGCATGGCGCGCATGGAGTCGTGCAGGTGGTCCAGCCCGTACTCCTCCACGAAGTGGCACAGCGGCCAGATGCGAAAGCCGCGCAGGGGCGTCAGGTGCCCCTGCTCGGAGCCCGCCATGACCTCCAGCTGGCGCAGCGCGGTGGGGTAGTCCTCCGCGAGGTGGCGGCGCAGCGTCCTCGCGAGGTGGCGGACGCGGTCCTTCATCTCCATCGACTCCAGCCCCTGGCTGGCCTCGCGAACGAAGACCTGGGCGTTCAGCCCGGGCACGGCGACCGCGCCGCGCTTGCCGAGGTCGAGGATGGCTTCCCTGTTGAAGAGGTCCTTGAATTGGGTTCCGGTGCTCATGGATGGGGGGTCGGGGTCAGAAGGTGCCCGTGCGCACGCCAGGCTTCTTTTCGAGCGCGTTCAGGGAGACGCCCGCGACCTCCCGCTGGGAGGACTCGAAGGCGTCGAGCATCATGTTGGGGGTCCACTGCTTGCCGCGTTCGCTCAGCTCCCAGGTGCCGGGCGTTTCGTAGATGAGGCCGCTTTCCTGCCAGGCCTTCCACACGTCCGCGGGGATGGTGTCGATGGCGGCCTGGTGTTTCTTGGAGATGCGGAAGAACTTGGGCATGAACACGGCGCCCCGGTTCTCGGGCCGCGCCAGCTGGCCGGAAAGCTTGGCCACGGGCAGTTGCCCCTGCTCCAGCATGGAGCAGTAGGTGTTGACCTCGCCGGTGTTCATGTACGCGACGCCGCTCAGGTAGCCCCGCGCCGAGGCGCCGACGGCCACGGTCTCCGCCGTGTGGTCGCCCTCGCCGCCGCCCCAGAGCAGCCGGAAGTACTCGCAGACCTTGTCGTACTTGGAGAAGACCTGGTCCGCGACGTCGTTGTAACCCAGCTCCCGCATGCGCCAGCGGATGTGCTCGGTCATGGCCATGTGCATGTCCATGCCCGGCTTGGCCGGAATCGTTCCCGCATCCATCGCGGCCCGGAACTTCTTGGGGAACGCGTAGTAGTGCAGGTTGTAGTAGTCCACGCTGTCGAAGTCCGCGGCGCGCAGGGCCGCCAGGTCGTCGTTCAGCGTGGTGAGGTTCTGCCCCGGCAGGTCGTACATCATGTCGACGTTGATGTCGTGGAAGCCCAGCCGCCGGGCATTCGCCGTGACGCGCTCCACGTCCTTGAGCGTCGCGACGATGCGGAACCGCTGCCGCTGGACCTCGTCATACGTCTGCAGCCCGAAGCTCAGGCGGCTGACCTTCCATTCCTTGAGCAGCTCGAGCAGCTCAGGGTTGCCCAGCGTCCGGGGCTCTCCCTCGAAGCTGATCTCCGCGTCGGCGGTGAGCCGGAGGTGGCGGTGGATGGCCTGCAGGATGCGGCCAATGTGCGCCACGGGGAGGATGGAGGGCGAGCCTCCTCCGAAGTACACCGCGGAGAAGGTCCGCTGGGCGATGGCGGGGCGGCGCGCCAGCAGCTCCACCTCCCGGCAGAGGCTGGTGGTGTAGCGCTCGTAGACGTCCTCTCCGCTCGCGATCTTGATGTGGAAGGGACAGAACTGGCACAGGTCGTGACAGTACGGGATGTGGACGTACAGCAGGCTCTCCGCCGGCCGGGCCACCTCCGTGTCCAGCATGGAGTCGAGCAGACCCTTGTGGGCACCCGGGGCATAGTCACCCTGGAGCAGCGGATAGAAGTAGTACGTGACGGGATGGAGGTCTCGGTACATGGGGCGACCCTTCCGGACGTGAGGCTGCTTCGAGGAACGGCTCAGGCCCTGCCGGCACGCGAGAGGATGCGGTCCGCGTTGCCATGGAGGATGTCGCTGGCGATGTCCGGGGGCAGGTGGGCCTGCTCCAGCTGCCCCATGAGCTTGCTGTAGCTGCCGACCACCGGCCAGTCAGAGCCGAACACCACCTTGTGGCGGATGTCGCGAAGGTCCCCGAGCACCGTGGTCAGCTCCAGCAGGGGCACCAGCGCGGTGTCGACGTAGAGGTTCTCGTGGCGAAGGACGAGCTCGCGGGCCTCCTGGTACCAGAGGGGCTTGCCCGCGTGCGCGAGGACGATGGTCAGCCGGGGGAAGCCCCGGGCGATGCGCTCGAAGTCCGAGGGCTGGATGTTCTTCTGCTCGGCGTCACGCTGGGAGGTGTGGCCGGTGTGGAAGATGATGGGGAGTCCGCCGCGCTCGCACTCGCCATACACGTCCCACATGTCCCGGGTGTACGGGTCGAAGGAGTGGTCGGCCGGGTAGAACTTGAAGCCCCGGACGCCCAGCGCGAGGCTCTTCTCGAACTCCTTCCGGGCATCGTGGAAGTTCGGGTTGATGCTGCCGAAGGGGATGAAGAAGTCCGAGCCGCGTGCCTTGCCGGCGATCATCTCGCTGTCGATGGAGAAGTTCGTGCCCGGCCCGCACTCGGCCAGCATGACGGCGCGCTGCACGCCATGGCGGCGCAGGTAGCGCTCCAGCTCGGCCGGCTCGGTGAACAGCCGGGTGATGTCTTCCCCTTCTTCCAGGGGGCGGCGTGTGAGCAGGCCCTGGATGTCGTCGCGAAGGCGGAAGAAGTCACCCGCATGGACATGGAAATCAATCATGGCGGCCTCGGACGGGGTGCGGGGCTAGTGGGATGCCAGCAGGGCAGGGCGGGACGGGGGCGCGAAGGCGGGCTGCGAAAGCACCCGCTGGACGAAGTCGCGCAGGGGCTGCACGTGTTCCTTCTCGCGCCACTCGGCGGCCAGGTCCTCGATGACGTGGTGCTCCTCGACGAGCCGGCCGTCGACGTAGTGGCGGACGATGGGGTGGAGGAAGGCGCTCTCCTTGGCGCGGTTCACGTCGCCGCGGTGGATGCGCTCGCTGGAGAACGGATCGGCGCCCGCCGAGTGCCCGAACTCCATCGTCAGCATCAGCAGCCCGGTGCCCTGGAGCGCCAGGTGCTCACGCGCGTAGTCGACGGAGAACTCCTCGCGCCCCACGCCCTGCCCGCCACCGGTCAGCTCCAGCACGTCACACAGAAAGCCCGGCTGTTGCCAGAGCGAGGACGTGGTGTTGATGCGGTCCAGCAGCCAGTCCGTGATCTCCTCCTGCCCGGAGACGGCCCGGGAGATGGGCCAGGGCTTGCCGTGATACCTGGACTCCAGGATGCGGCTCAGGGAGCGGATGTTGTAGCGGAAGCCGTGGATGAAGCCGGACATGTACTTCTTCAGGTCCCGCATCTGCATGATGGTGCCGGCGAAGAAGAGGCCGGGCACGTTCACCGACTCCCACTCGCTGGTCTGCATGGGAAAGCGGCGGCAGGGTGTCACCGCGGGGCGGCAGGCTTCGTCAAAGAGCGTGTTGTCGAACTTGAAGCCCGTGCAGAGGATGATCCGGTCGTAGCTCAGCGTCTCCACCTCGCCGCCAGCGTGCGAGTACTGGAAGGTGACTTCGTAGTGGTCACCGACGCGGTTGATGCCGAGCACCTGGGCATCCAGCAGCGCGTTCTGCATCTTGAGCTGGTAGGTGTCGAGGAGGTTGTTGTTGACCGCCCGGAGGTCCCCCACGAAGTGCGTGCGCCAGGCCAGGCGGATGGGCCTGGGGCTGGCCAGGTGGAGGACCGCCGCGCTCTCCATGAGGTGGTCCGCGGTCTCGAAGGCGGAGTTGCCCTTGCCGAGGATGAGGACGCGCTTGTTGCGGAACTCGGTGACGTCCAGGCTGACGGAGCCATAGCGGTCGGCGAGCTCCAGGCCGGGGATGTCCGGCAGGTTCTCCCGCGACACGCCGGTGGCGACGATGAGCCGGTCACACGTGAAGGTCTTCCCCTCGGCGGTGCTCAGCTCGAAGCGCTCCTTGCGCCGGATCACGGTGACGTTGACGCCGTACTGGATGTTCAGCGCGTGGCGCGAGGCGAAGGCCGAAAGGTAGGCGGGCATGGTGTCCGCCGGAGGGAAGTAGCTCTGTGAGAACTCCTTGAAGAGCGGCCCTTCGTGATTGTTGGACAGCAGGGAGTTCCAGTCCCAGCGAAGGTTCAGCTCGGGGTCCTCGTGGCCCGTGTAGACCTTGTTGATGGAGATGAGCTTGCGGTGGCGCGGGAAGGACTCGAAGAAGGTTCCCGGCGAGGAGCCTCGCTCGAGGATCCGGTAGTCCCGGCCGTTCTCCTTGAGGAAGTAACCAGCCTGCAGGCCTGCGGGACCTGCGCCCAGAACCAGATACTCGTGGTGTTCCATCGTCGAGGCCTTTCGCGAGTCGGGCAAACGTTCGTCTGGCGGATGTGGAGTCGGCGGAAGGGTCAATCCTTGATGCCGACAACCATGTGCTTCTCGTAGCTGGAGTGGTGGACGGGGCCTGGGAGGAAGCCCGCTTGTCGCAGCAAGCCGTGGTACTGCGAGGCGCTCCGGTGTCTGCCGCCCGTCTCCAGCAGCATGCAAAGGTCCATGAGCGCGGTGGGCAGGGGCCCGGTGCGCTGCTCGTTGAAGAGGCGCTCCAGGATGAGGACCCGGCCGCCCGGGGCCAGTGCCGCGTGGACCGAGCGGAGCAGGCGGACGCTCTGGAGATCCGTCCAGTCCGAGAGGATGAAGCCCAGCGCGTACACGTCCGCGCGAGGCAGCGTGGACTCGAAGAAATCGCCACCGGTGAAGCCCAGCCGGGTGGAGAGCCCATACTCGCTCCGCGTCCGGGCCACGGTGGGCTCCATCGCGGGTCTGTCGAAGACCTCGGCGGTCAGCGCCGGCCAGCGCTGGAGCGCGGCGACAGCGAACGAACCACTGCCACCCCCCAGATCCACGAGGTGACCCCCTCGCTCCAGGCGCAGGTGATCCACCAGCTCCGTGGCGGCCTGGTATCCCAGGCTCCACATGGCCCGGGCAAAGCGCTCCAGGGCCGCCGCATCCTGATACATGATGTCGAAGGGAGCCGCGCCTTCCCCGGGCAGCACCTTCTTCCATTGGGGAGCGCCATCCACCATGGCCTCGCCCAGGTGCTGGAAGGTCCGCGTCGAGAAATTCTTCAGCAGGGGAAAGACACCCCCACAGTAGAGACTGCTATCGCGTCTCAGGAAGGGGCGGACCGGGTCGGGCATGCGGTACCCGTCGCCTTCGCGCGTGAGCAATTGCAGACTGACGAGCGCGGTCAGGAGCCTGTCCAACGCAAGCGGCTCGGTCTTCACCTCCGAGGCAAGCGCTGGGCCCTCATGCGTGCCTCCCTGAGCGAGCCTGTCGAGCAAGCCCAGATCATCCGCTGCGAATAACACATGGCTGGCCATGAAGCCGAAAATGGCCCTCTCCAGCGCGGGCGGCGGCAGATGGCCATCTGGCTTTGGATTCTCAAGCATGGACCCCCCCGTGTCACAGCACTCAGCAACCCGAGCGCCTTCGTCGGTCAGCGGTGCCCCTACCAACTCCTGGCACCCACTGATGGAATGGCTTGATGCGTCAACGGCTGCTCGGGCACTGCGTCAGCCGGTGAACACTGACTTACTACAAGTGAAGGCTGCAATCAACATGGGTTGTCTGCTTTCGCGTGACTGTGAAGGTCGGAAAGGGCTGATTTGCAGGATGGGCGGATTTTTAATGGAGAAGACTCTCTTTGTGGTTGCGCCTGGGTCGGAATGGACAACGGGGCGCTCGGACTGCGGCTGCTTGAATCCGAGCGCCTCACGGAGGGCTTTGTCATCGCAACAATCCCTCGGCCTTCATGGCCTGCTGGACGCACGGTCGCTCCAGGATGCGTGCCTGGAATGCGCGCAGGGCTGGAAATGGCCCCAGGTCGACTTTGAGATAGCCGCACCAACTCAGCACGGTGAAGAGATAGGCGTCGGCGACCGTGAACCGCTCACCCATGAGGTACGGGCTGTTTTCAAGGGTGGGCTCCAGGGCCCTGAAGCGCTGGGCGAGCCGCGCGCGCGCGAATTGCTTCCCTGCCTCGGGGTAGGCCTCATTGACGAGGGACGCGAAGTGGATGTGCAGCTCCGAGGAGATGAAGTGGAGCTTCTCCTGGAGGCGGTAGCGCTCCAGGGTGCCTTGGGCCGGAGCAAGCCCACGCTCCGGGAGCCGGTCCGCGATGAACTGGAGGATGGCGGGGCCCTCCATCAGCAAGCTGCCGTCGTCGAGTTGCAGGACGGGGACATAGCCATGCGGGTTGATGACCTGGAAGTCCGCGCCCGTCTCCGTCCGCTGGTTGCGAAGGCTGACCCGCTCGAGTTGAAAGGGCAGACCGGCTTCGCGCAGCGCGATGTGAGGTGAAAGCGACCCGGTTCCCGGTGTGTAGAAGAGCTTCATGTGATTGGCATCCTCGATTCTGGACGGGAGGGGACGGATTTCTGCACGGCCGAACGCTGTCGCGCCACCTGCCAGTGAGGGGCGCATCGAATGTCCGGTGTATGTGCAAGGAAGCGCCTTGAGGCGCCAGCTCAGGGCTCGTTGAAGATGAGCAGGCCCCGTGAGGTGTCCACGACGTACACGTGGCCGTCCCCGGGAACGCGGATGCCAATGGCGCCTTCGAGCAGATCATCGCCCCGGTGCAGGTCGGACTCGCGGAACGTGTTGAAGTAGGCGATCTCGCGCGGCTGGGGGGGAACGGAGACGTCCAGCACGCGCAGCCCCTCCTGGTAGTAGGCGATGTAGAGCCGCTTGCCCTTGAGGATCATGTTGTGGATGGAGGTCTGCGGGCGCAGCTTGTAACGCCCCATGAGCTGGATGTTCGTGGGGTCCGTGACGTCCAGCACGCGCAGGTGGGCTCCCTGGTACTCGCCTCCCTCGAAAGCGACGGTCTTCCCCGCGAAGGTGCCCACCGCGCTCGCGTGACTGGTCGCGAAGCTGTTGTCGGACTCGAACGTGTAGTGGCCCAGCTCCTGTGGGCTCATGGGGTCCTTCACGTCGTAGACGACGTAGCCCGCGCTGAAGTGGTTGACGTAGAGCCGGTCCTGGTAGGCGAAGGAGTCATGCGCCGAGGGAATCGCGGACGTCGTGTCGGCGGCGGTGAAGCGATTGAGCAGGACGGGCTGGAGCGGCGTGGAGATGTCGAAGATGAGTGTCTCGCCGGTGGGGGCGGGACCCGGCGACACGGCATACAGCCGGTTGCCGTCCACGAACATCGTGTGGACATCGATGGGGCCGCGGCCGGGCACGCTGCGCACGAAGGTCGGGTCCTCGGGGTGGGTGATATCGAAGACGATGACGCCCGAGCTCTTGCTGGCGATGTAGAGCGCATCGTCCTTGGCCCAGGCCGCGTTCCAGTACGAGTCTCCCGGGAGGGTGATCCGCTTCGTGATGACAGGGTGGCTCGGGTCACGGACGTCGACCACCGCGAGCCCTCCTGGTGCCTGGGTGACCGGGTCGTCAATGGAGACGACGTAGGCGTGCTCGCGGTGGACATACACATCCACCGGGCGCACCGTCTGGACATGGGTCTCGGAGAGGAGTCGCAGCCCTCCCGAGGATTCGGACTCGCCCCGCGCCCAGGTCATCCTCGCGGCTTCGAAGGTGCCCGAGGTGGCGACCTTGCCATCGGTGCAGCGGGCGAAACACCCCGTCACCAGCCCGGACCCGGTGACGCCGCAGCCCGCGAAGACCAGGTTCCGGACGGTATCCCGGAAGGTGTATTGCGCGGAGACTCGGAAGCCTCCCTGGAGCTGCTGCCGCGTGACCGGAGCGCTCCGCATCGTCGGGAGGTGGTTCATGGTCGCGGTGCCGCCATCCTCGGGGACCCGGATGCCGGCGAAGTCCGCGAGGCCCGAGGCGTGGCGCATGTCCACCTGGTAGATGCCATGCGGCTCCAGGGTGGCGAGCGAGGCGGGGTCGCACTTCGACAGATCGAAGAGGGATGGGTCGTCGCAGTCGACGACGGTCCCCGGGGGCGGTGTGAACGCGCAGGGCGCGTACTCGCCCCGGTCGACCCAGTCCGTCGGGTCGACCAGGGGCGTATAGGTTCCGTCCCAGGTCTCCTCGGGAGGAGGAGGGGACGGCGGGGGCCCGGACGTGTCGGAGCAGGAGGACGACAGCAGGGCACAACCGAGGATGACCGCACGCAGGGCAGGGGACTCGAGGGCCATGCCCGGGAGTGTATAGCGTTGTGCCGGGTGAAAGGGATTCGCTCCCTGCTTTCGTGGCCCGAGCGTTCAATGGGCAGTCCGGCGTCAATCCGTCATCAGCACCATCAGCACCTGCGTCAGGGACTGTGCTTCGGTGTGCTTCGGATTCAGCCGCAATGCCTCGTCGACCACCGCCTGGGATTCCCCCAGCCGCCCCTCCTCCTTGAGGTGCGCGGCGTACGCGTAGAAGGCGTCCGCCGAATCCGGCTCCTTCGCGATGCGGTCCAGGAGTGGCTTCTCCTCGGCGTCAGGCGGCAGGAAGGCCGAATCGGGAGGGCAGGGGTCGCCGTACTGGCCCTTGATGCTCTTGGAATACGCACCCGGCGCGTATGCCTTCACCGCCTTCATGAGCTTCTTGATGTCCGTGTCGCCGCCCTTGGGGCACAAGCCGAGGACGGCGATGTACAGCCCCTTGTTGAGGCCGGGATAGTCATCCGACTTCGACACGCCCGGGAACCCGGTGGTCGACAGCCGGACCCAGAGCACCTGGGGCTTCAGCTTGTCGAGCGCGGCCTGGGCTTCGGCTTCGGTCTTCCCGCCGCCGACGATGACGATGTCATAGGTCCGCGGCTTGGGCTCTTTGGCCAAAGCCGTGAAGGGAAGACAGACACTGAGCAGGAGCAGGAGTCGTGAGGTCATCCCACGACTCTAGTTCAAACGCTCAGGCCTTCACCGTCTCGATGATGCTGGCCCCGCTCCGGGTGGGGATGATGCGCTCCACCTTCCAGGCGGTGGCGGTGAACAGCGCCTGGAATTCGTCCCGGGTGCGCTCGCGCCCGTCGGCGAGCACCAGCATGTTGAGGTCCATCAAGTGGGAGGGGTCTGGAGTCCGGTTGTCCGGAATCACCATCTCCACCACGAAGAGCCGTGCCCCGGAGGGGGCCGCCTCATGGATCCGGCGCAGGAGGGTGAGGGAGGCGTCATCCTCCCAGTCATGGAGGATGTGTTTGAGCAGATAGGCATCGGCTGCGGGAATGCCGGGCTCGAAGAAGCTCCCGGCCACCACGTCCACCCGGCTGGCGAGGCCCCGGGATTCCAGCGCCGTCTTCGCGCCTTCGGTGACCTGGGGCAGGTCGAAGAGGATGCCGTGGCAGGAGGGATGGGCGCGCAGCACCTGCGCGAGCAGATCGCCGTGGCTGCCTCCAATGTCCGCCACGCGGGCGAAGGGGGCGAAGTCGATGTGGTGCGTCAGTTCGCTGGCCACCAGGCCGGACAGATTGCCCATGGCCTGGGCGAAGTGCTCCGCCTCGTCGGGATTCCGGACGAAGTGCTCCCAGATGTCAGTGCCGAGGGCGGCCTGCACGGGAGCCCTTCCGGTGCGAACCGCCTCGGAAAGGTGTCCCCAGGGCAACCAGTGGGACTTGTCGCTCTGCATGATGGCCACGGCCCTCAGCGAGCCAGGGACGTCCGAGCGCAGCCCTCCGCCCATCGGTGTCAGGGCAAAGGTCCGCTCGGAGGGGGACTCGAAGAGGCCGGCGGTGATGCCGCCGCGCATCAGCCGGAACAAGGCGCCCGGGTGGACGCCCAGCTCGGCCGCCAGCGAATCACTGTCGCGGGCGCCTCCCGCGAGCAGGTCCGCGATCCCCAGACGGGCCACGGTGCCGATGACCTGGGTGATCCAATAGCCATTGATTGCCGCGAAGAGCTGCTGCGTGGGAGACGGATTCTCACTGGGCATGGTTTTCATGCCGCGAGCCTAATCCCGTTCCCATCGGCCGGGGCCGCCTTTCCTCCGGTGGATTGACGTCTGGATTTGACCGGGAGTACGACCGGGGGATGACCTCTCCGACCGTCCATCCGGCGCAGCTCATCGTCGACCTGGGTTTTGGTTTCATCGTCTCCGGCGCGCTGGCCACGGCGGCGGAGCTGGGCGTCGCGGACCACCTGGAGCAGGGCCCCAAGAGCGCGGCCCGGCTCGCGGAGGACGTGGGCGCGGATGCGGCGTCGCTGTACCGGGTGCTGCGGCTGCTGGCGAGCGCTGGCGTGTTCTCCGAGGACGGCGACGGCAACTTCGCGCTCACCCCCGCCTCTGAGCTGCTGCGCACCCAGGCCCCCGGCTCCCTGCGCAGCGCGGTGTTGATGCTCACGCAGGACATCTTCTGGGCACCGGCCGGCGCGCTCACGCAGACGGTACGGACGGGGACGAACGCCTTCGAGCGCATCTTCGGCAAGCCCTTCTTCGACCACCTCGCCAGCAACGCCGCGGCGGGCGCCACCTTCCACCGGGGCATGTCCAGCCTGTCGGACCTGGAGAACGGCCCCATCGCCCGCAGCTATGACTTCAGCGCCTGCCAGCAGGTGGTGGACGTGGGCGGCGGCCACGGCGGCTTCCTCATTGAAGTGCTTCGCTCCACGCCGTCGGTCCGGGGCGTGCTCTTCGACCACCGGCACGTCCTGGACGAGGCGCGCATCGCCTCGGAGGGGCTCTCCGGGCGCTGCGAGCTGGTGGCAGGGGACTTCTTCCAGACGGTGCCTTCCGGCGCGGACGCGTATGTCCTCAAGCGCATCCTCCACGACTGGAGTGATGAGGTGTGCGTGGACATCCTGCGTCACTGCCGCCGCGCGATGGCCGAGGGCGGCCGGGTGCTGGTCGTGGACACGGTCATTCCCCCCGGGAGCGCTCCGCACGGGGGCAAGGTGCTCGACGTGATGATGCTGGCCTCACTCCCGGGCCGGGAGCGCACCGAGGAGGACTTCCGCAAGCTCTTCGCCCAGGCGGGCCTGCGGCTCTCGCGCGTCATCCCCACGCCGGCCGCGCTCAGCATCACGGAGGCCGTGGCGGTGTAGGGCGCCATGCCTCAATGAAGGAGCGCATCAAGCATGCCTGTTGATGCGCTTCAGCGGGCCTACTGTGGGTGTGAGTGTGTTTTTCGATATTGCGAGTCATTCTCGATATCCTCCGATTCAAAGACAATCCGGTCTTGGGAGGATATCGCCATGCGCAGAACCGCTCTTCGTGCCGCTCTTGCCGTCGTCACCGTCGCGGGCATTGCCATCTCATCCACTGCCGCGTTCGCCGAGTCTGCGATCGACTGGGAGTCGGGCCTGACGTTCTACAGCGGCAACTTCGTGACGCCCGTGGCGAACTTCCCGGCCCCTGACGGCCAGTGCCATGCGTTCCCGGCCACCGCCGGCACCCTGGTGGGGTGGAGCAACTTCGAGAACGTGATCGCCTACCGGACGGCGGACTGCACCGGCCAGCAGATCTGGCTCGGCACGCTGCGGTCGTTCCAGCCGGGCGAGTTCGCGAGCTTCTCCGCCTACTGAGGAAGGCGTCACGACGGATGGGCGCCTCTTCCGGGGCGCCCATCTGTCGCGGCACGTCAGCGCAGCAGCCGCACGCAGATGGGCAGGTGGTCGGAGGGCTCTTGCTCCGAGGGCAGGGGCGTCCGCTCGTCCAGCTCTGGCAAAGGGTCCGGCGAGGCTCGCAGCGCGGCGGAGTGGAAGAGGAAGTCGATGGTCTTGGGGATGCCGTTCGCGTTGCAGGTCGGCTGATGCCGCCCCGCGTAGGCATCCCGCAGTCCGGCCGCTTCGAACGCCTGGACCAGCGGCTCTCCAGGCCGGGCATTGAAGTCGCCGCACACGATCCATAGGGCCTCCGGATCCTTGCGGACCCGCTCGTTGATCAGCTCGGTGGCCTGCTGCATGCCCTGGTGTTGCTCCACCGGCCGGTCGGGCCGGTCCCAGCGCAGGTGCGTGCACGCCACGCGCAGCCGCTCTCCGCCGACGTCGAAGTCCATGATCAGCGCCAGATGTCCGGAGATGCGTCCGTCCTCCAGCCGGTCCCGGAAGTAGTGGACCCGGTGGCCTGGACTCCGCTCCAGGCGGTGGAACACCGCGCAGCCATCGGGGCGGCCTTGCTGTTTCTGGGCCATCACGCCCGTGTATCCGTGCGGCGCAAGGCCCTCCTGGAGTGCGGCGAAGCTGTCGGGTTCCACCTCCTGGAGGCAGACGATGTCCGCGTCCAGGGCCGCGATGCGGCGGACCCGCGGTGCGTGTCGGCTTCGCGGCCGGAGCAGGTCCGCGGGCGTGTGCGGGAACCACTCGGGCTTGACGTAGGCATCCGCCAGGATGTTGTACGAGGCGATTCGCAGGTCCACCGTCATGCCGTCCATGCTGCCACGAGCGGCGGACGCTCGCGCTCGGACGTGAATCTTGCGAGGCTCGGGGAGCCCCCTAGGCTTCGCCGACCATGTCCACCCTGTCCCCGCTGCTGGAGCAGTTCAAGGTCCACCTCGAAGGTGAGAAGGGCGCGTCGCCGCACACGGTGCGCAACTACCTCATCGACCTGCGGGACTATGAGCGCTACCTCGTGGAGCGGATGAAGCTGTCGCTGCTCGCGGGCACGCACGCGGCCATCCGTGGCTACCTGGGCACGCTCGCGGTGGACCACGCGCCCACGAGCCGCGCGCGGCGGCTGGCGAGCATCAAGTCGTTCTACAAGTACCTGGTGCGCCAGAAGCTGCTGTCCGCCAGTCCGGCCAAGCTGGTGAAGAGCCCCAAGCTGCCGAAGTCGCTGCCCAAGGTGCTGCCGGTGGAGGAGGTGTTCGCCATCCTCGACATGCCGGACGTGGACACGGTGCTGGGGCTTCGCGACAAGGCCATCCTGGAGATGCTGTACGGCGGGGGCCTGCGCATCAGCGAGCTGTGCGGCCTGGACCTGCTGGGCGTGGACCGGAGCAGCCGCATCGTCCGGGTGATGGGCAAGGGCAGCAAGGAGCGGCTCGTGCCGCTCAACGTGAAGGCCATCCGCGCGCTGGAGGCCTACCTCGCGAGGCGCGGCGAGCTGCTGGCCGAGATTCGCGAGGGCCAGGACCCGGACGCGCTCTTCCTCAACTTCAAGGGCGGCCGGCTGACGGCCCGGAGCATCGCGCGGCACCTGGACGCGTACGTGCTGAAGCTGGCCCTGGCGCGCAAGGTGAGCCCGCACGCGATGCGCCACTCGTTCGCCACGCACCTGTTGGGCGGCGGCGCGGACATCCGCAGCATCCAGGAGCTGCTGGGGCACGCGAGCCTGTCCACCACCCAGAAGTACACCCACGTGACCTTCGAACAGTTGCAGGAGGTCTATGACGCCGCCCACCCGCGGGCGTGAGCAGTTGGGTTCGGTAGCAAACGGCCGCTGAACCCATCCGAACAACGGGAGTCCGGCGAGCGCGACGCCGGCCTACGGTTCCGGCATGACCGACGAAATGAAGTGCCCCGTCGCGCACGGCCCCCGCCGCGCACGCACGAACGCGCAGTGGTGGCCGGACCAGCTCAACCTCGCGATGCTGCACCAGCATTCCTCGCTGTCGGATCCGATGGTCGAGGACTTCAACTACGCGGCGGAGTTCCAGACGCTCGACCTCGACGCGGTGGTGAAGGACCTGCACGCGTTGATGACCGACTCGCAGGACTGGTGGCCGGCGGACTACGGCCACTACGGCCCGTTCTTCATCCGCATGGCGTGGCACGCGGCGGGCACCTACCGCATCTTCGACGGTCGCGGCGGCGCATGCTCGGGTGAGCAGCGCTTCGCGCCCCTCAACAGCTGGCCGGACAACGGCAACCTCGACAAGGCGCGACGCCTGCTGTGGCCCATCAAGCAGAAGTACGGCCGCAAGCTGTCGTGGGCCGACTTGATGATCCTCACGGGCAACGTGGCGCTGGACTCCATGGGCCTCAAGACGTTTGGCTTTGGCGGCGGCCGGGAGGACATCTGGGAGCCGCATTCCATTGATTGGGGACCGGAGTCCACCTGGCTGGGCGACGAGCGCTACAGCGGCGAGCGTGAGCTCTCGCACCCGCTGGCGGCCGTGCAGATGGGCCTCATCTACGTCAATCCGGAGGGCCCGAACGGCCGGCCGGATCCCGTCGGCTCCGCGCGAGACATTCGCGACACGTTCGCGCGCATGGCGATGAACGACGAGGAGACCGTCGCGCTCGTCGCCGGTGGTCACACCTTCGGCAAGTGCCACGGCGCGGGCCCGGTGCACCATGTTGGCGCGGAGCCGGAGGGCGCGAACGTCGAGGAGCTCGGGCTGGGCTGGAAGAGCACCTACGAGAGCGGCATTGGCGAGCACGCCACCACCAGCGGCCTGGAGGGCGCGTGGACGCCCACGCCGACGAAGTGGGACATGACCTACTTCGAGACGCTGTTCGGCTACGAGTGGGAGCTGACCAAGAGCCCGGCCGGCGCGCAGCAGTGGAAGCCCGTGGGCACCAGCGGCGATGGCACCGTGCCGGACGCGCACGTGCCCGGCAAGCGCCACGCGCCGATGATGACCACCGCCGACCTGGCGCTGCGCTTCGACCCTGTCTACGAGCGCATCTCCCGCGACTACATGGCCAACCCGGCGAAGTTCGCCGACGCCTTCGCACGCGCCTGGTTCAAGCTGACCCATCGCGACATGGGCCCCAGGTCGCGCTACCTGGGCCCGCTGGTGCCGAAGGAGGACCTGCTCTGGCAGGACCCGATTCCGGCCGTCGACCATGCGCTCATCGACGCCGCGGACATCGACGCGCTCAAGCGCGAGCTGCTCGGCTCCGGCCTTTCGATTCAGCAACTGGTCAAGACGGCCTGGGCGTCGGCGTCGACGTTCCGGGGGAGCGACATGCGCGGCGGCGCGAACGGTGCGCGCATCCGCCTGGCGCCGCAGAAGGATTGGGAGGCCAACGAGCCCGCCGAGCTCGTGAAGGTGCTCGGAAAGCTCGAAGCCATCCAGCAGAAGTTCAACGGATCGCAGCGCGGCGGAAAGCGCGTGTCGCTGGCGGACCTCATCGTGCTGGGCGGCACCGCGGCCGTCGAGTCCGCCGCGCGCGACGCCGGCCACAAGGTCACCGTGCCCTTCACGCCGGGCCGCATGGACGCCTCGCAGGAGCAGACGGACGTCGACTCGTTCCTGGTGCTCGAGCCGGCGGCGGACGGCTTCCGCAACTACGTTCGCGCGGGGGCCGAAGCGACGACCGCCGCCGCGCTCATCGACCGTGCGAGCCTGCTCACGCTCACCGCGCCGGAGATGACGGCACTCGTGGGCGGCCTGCGCGCGCTGGACGCCAACCACGGCCACACGCAGCACGGCGTGTTCACGAAGCGCCCGGGCAAGCTGACCCCGGACTTCTTCGTGAACCTGCTCGACATGCGCACCGCGTGGAAGCGCTCGGAGAAGGCGCCGAACCTGTTCGAAGGCCGCGACCGCGCCACGGGTGCGCTGCGCTGGACGGCGACCATCGCTGACCTCGTCTTCGGCTCGAGCTCGCAGCTGCGCGCGCTGGCGGAGGTCTACGCGGCCCATGACGGCGAAGCGCACTTCGTGCAGGACTTCATCGCCGCGTGGACCAAGGTGATGAACCTGGACCGCTTCGATCTGCCGGGGAAGAAGACGATCTGAGCGGCGGGTGATGCATTGAAGAGACGAGGGGCCCGGAACCTCGCGATTCCGGGCCCTGATGCACGCCTTGACCTTCGCGGGCGTGAAGAACGTATGAGGATCGCATCCTGCGTTGCACGGTTCCTGGTGGTGCTGCCGCTCCTCGGCTGTCCGGAAAGGACGCCGAAGGAAGCGCACGCGATGAAACCGAAGGATGAGTCCTGTCATGCCCCCAAGACCGCCCGTTCTTTCGTGGAGCAAGCACGGGAGGAACTGGGACCGGGCATGGTGGGCGCGGAGTTCGCTCCCGTGCTGCCGACGCAGTGGCCCCCGAAGGGGGGCGGACTCGAATACTTCGTCTACCGGCAGAGGCCGCTCCCGACCGGGCTGGTGAAATTCGAGGTTCAGGGGCCAACCGAGCGGGTTCATTTCGTCACGCCCGGTGCGAAGCCTCGCGTGGAATCGCTTGAACCCGTGGCGGCGCTCGGGGTCGAAGACATGACCGCGCGAGAGCCATCGGGCTTTTCCCAGAGCCACGTCGAGCGAGCGGAGCAGGCCCTGCTGGACGTGGTCGCCGGTTGCCGCTCCCTGGAGGGGGCCCGGGGCGACCTGGAGGGATACCTCGAATGGGTGGCGCAAAATCCACTTCAAGGCAGGGACCTGGAGCGGCGCGGTGACACGCTGTTCTCGTGGCTGCGGAGGCGCTGAACACCGGGGCGCACGGCAGGTGCGTGATGTCGGCGTGTCCGCCGGATTCCGGGTGACGTAGAGTGCCCGCGCGATGGACACCCCCTTCGACGGGGACTCCGCGAACCCCCCCGCGGCCCCCGGACGGATGGGCGCGCCTGAAGGACTGAAACATGAGCGACACCGCCCCGACCGCGGGCCTGGAATGGAGTGCCTCCCCTCGCGCGTCGTCGGTTGCACGGTGGGTGACCGCGGTGCTCGGCCTGGGCGTGATCCTCCTGGTGCTGCGCGGAAGCTCTCTGCCGGAGCCCGTGCCCGCCTCCGCGCCCGGGGAGCGGTTCTCCGCCGAGCGCGCCCGGGAACACCTGCGCTTCATCGGCGCGGAGCCCCACGCCCTTGGCACGCCCAGGCACGCGGAGGTGCGCGACTACCTGCAAGCGCGCCTGCGTGACGTGGGCGCGGAGGTCCAGCTCCAACGCGAGCCCGTCTTCGCGCCCGCCCAGGGCATCCCGCGGCCCGCAGCGAACGTGGAGAACGTCGTGGGCCGGCTTCGCGCGAAGGACGGCGCGAAGGGCACGACCGTGATGCTGGTGGCCCACTACGACTCCGTGCCCACGGGGCCGGGCGCGTCCGACAACGGCGCCGCCGTCGCGTCCATCCTGGAGGTGGCGCGCGCGCTCCAGCAGGGGCCCGCTCTCGCGGGGGACGTGCTGTTCCTGTTCACGGACGCGGAGGAGCAGCACCTGCTGGGCAGCACGGCCTTCGCGGCCTCCCACCCCTGGGCCCGCGAGTCGGGCGTGGTCCTCAACGTGGACGCGCGCGGCAACGCGGGGCCGCTCCTGATGTTCGAGGTCTCCCCGGGCGGTGGCTGGCTCGTGCGCAGGCTCGCCGAGGAGGCCCCCGACGTCGGGGCCGGTTCGCTCTTCACGGCCGTGTATCAGCGGATGAAGAACGCCACGGACTTCACGGCGCTGCGGCAGGGCGGTTGGCAGGGGCTGAACTTCGCCAACGTGGAGGGCACGCAGGCCTACCACTCGCGCAAGGAGACCGTGGACGCGGTCTCCGATGGACTCCTCCAGCAGCAGGGCGACACGCTGCTCGCGCTCACCCGGCGCATCTCCCGCGAGGCGTCCGTGCCGGAGGGCGAGGAGCTCATCTACTTCAACGCAGGCCCGCTGCGCGTCCACTACCCCCGGTCCTGGGCCGTCCCGCTGGTGGTCCTCTGGGGCGGCCTGTTCATGTTCGCCATCTTCCGGGCGCGCCAGCGCAAGCAATTGCGCCTGTGGGCCGTGCTGCGGGAGTCGGTGGTGCTGTTGCTCGTGGGCTTCCTGGCCAGCAGCCTCGCGCGGCTCGCGTGGCCGCTGCTGAAGGCCCTCCAGCCCGGCTTCCGCGCCCTCAGTCGCTCGGAGACGCAGGACAACGCGCGCTTCATCCTCGCGGTGGTGCTGTGGGTGATGGCGGCGATGGGCGTCGGGCTCTACCTCCGCCGGCGCGCGCCGGTGATGGAGCTGGCGGCGGGGGGCTGCGTGCCGTGGGCGGTGATCTGCATCGCGGTGAGCATCGTATTGCCGGGCGCGAGCGCGCTGTTCCTCTGGCCCTTCGCGGGCATGGTCCTGCTGCTCTTGTGGTTGGGAGGCCGGGGGACGGAGCCGCTCCCTCAATGGCACGTGCCGCTGTGGGGGCTGGCGGCGCTGCCGCTCCTGCTGTTGCTGCCCGGTGTGCTGGCCACGTTCTACACGGTGCTGCCGCTGGAGCGGGCCGCGGTGCCTTCCGACCTGCTGATGCTCGGCATCTGTCTGCTCGCGCCCGGCTGGCTGTGGTTGGCGGGACGGGGGCTGCCGTGGGCTTCGGGCGGGGCCGCGCTGCTGGGACTGGGCCTGCTGGTGTCGCTCGCCGCCGGTCAGCGCTTCGACGCGCGAAACCCGCGCCCCACGGGCCTGCTGTACCTGGTGGACGCGGACGCGAAGACGGCGCGCTGGGTGTCCTCGGATCCCGTGCTCAATGACTGGACTCGCGCGTACCTGGGCGGCGACCCGAAGCGGGAGGCCGTGGACGCGCTGCCGGAGGTGAAGGGGCCGTTCTGGTACGCGCCGGCTCCGGCGCCAGGGGAGGACATGCGGGGGCCCGCGGTCGAGACGCGGCAGGAGGCTGGGGAGGGTGGGCGCCGGAAGGTGTCGCTCCACATCACCCCGTCCCGCCCGGACGCGGCCTTCGTGGACGTGCAGGTGCTGCCCGGAGACGCGGTGGTCTCGGCGCGGCTCGCGGGTCAGCAGGCCCCGGGCGACACGCTGCGGACTCGCAACGCGGCCCAGGGCGTGCTGTTTCGCTACTGGGTGCCGTCCACTGGCGGCTTCGACCTGGAGCTGGAGCTGACGGCCAGCGGCAGCCCCACCGTGAGGGTGGGCGAGCACACCTACGCGGTGCCTGCGTCGGTGACGCAGGGGCTGCCCGCGCGCCCGGAGGACAGCATGCCGGTGCCCTTCGGAGAGGGCCTGGACGAGGGCACGCGCGTCACGCGGACGCTGCGGCTGGATGCCGCGGCGACGGAAGTCTCTCCCAGCCCCATGCCCTGACGGCCCTGGAACAATTTCGTGTCTCCGGAATGACTGACAGGCTCCGGGTGCGGCGGGTGTCGCACGACACGTATTGATTCATTCCGCCTCAATCATAGACACCTCTCGGAATGAGGTGACACCGCAGCGGACAGCCACGGCGCGCTACCCCACCGCGAGCCCTCGGGGCACGGTGGGCTCGAGCGCGGCGTGGAGGCGGAGCGCGGAGTCTCCCACTTCCTTCCTCCAGGCCATCCGCCAGGGCCGCCGCAAGGGCCCGGACGCGAGCCGCTTCACGACGAGGTCGCCCTTGCCCATGTGCGGGGTGGTGATCCACTCGGAGAGCACCGCGACGCCCAGGCCCGCGCGGGCCACGTCGAGGATGGCCTCCGTGAGCGGCAGCCGCTCCACGCGGAGCCGGGGCCGCTCGCGGCCGAAGACCTGCGTCATGAACCAGTGCGACTCCGCCGCGGGCGTCTGCCCCGTGAGCAGGGTGTGCTCGCGGAGGTCCTCCCGGGTGAGCGCCCGGCGGGACGCCAACGGGTGTGACGCGGCCACCACGAAGATGATCTCATCCGAGAAGAGCGGCCGGCTCTCCAGCCCGGCGCGAGGGACGGTCGACGTCGTGAGGAGCGCCACGTCCAGCTCTCCGGCCACCAGGGCGGGGACGGGGTCCTGGGTGTGCTCCACCGACAGCGACAGGTGAAGGCCCGGCAGGCTCTTGCGCAGCGTCACCAGCGCGGATGGCAGCCAGTGGTAGGCGGTGTAGCACTCGCACACGAGGCGCAGGCGGATGGACGGGGCCACCGGCGCGCGCACGCGATGCTCCAGGTCGCCCAGCTCCACAAGAATCCGCGTGGCGCCCGCGATGAGCTCCTGGCCCGCTGGCGTGGGCACGAGCCCACGCGGGGTCCGGTCGAAGAGTCGCGTGCCCAGCCGCTCCTCCGCCGCGAGCAGCGCGCGACTCACCGCCGGCTGCGTGAGGTGCAGCGCGGCCGCGGCCCGGGCCGTGGTGCCGGCGGAGGCCAGGGCCAGCACCACGCGCAGGTCGCGCACGTCGAGGCGAGGGGAGGGCGGGGTGATGTCATCCATGCATCGAGCCTATGCCAACGATGCGTTGGACGCATCCCTCCCGGAAGCGGAGAGTGGCGCTCGCCTTCTCGCGAAGGCCCACGTTCGACGTCCTGGAGGACATCCCATGCAGCTCTACTTCTCCCCCCTGTCTTGTTCGGTCGCGACCCGCGTCTGCCTGTACGAGGCGGGCACGGAGGCGACGTACATCGAGGTCGACTCGAAGACGAAGCGCACGCTCGATGGGAGCAACTACCTGGAGGTGCATCCGCTTGGGCTCGTCCCCGCGCTGCGCACCGACGACGGAGACGTGCTCACGGAGAGCGCCGCCATCCTGCAATACTTGGCCGGGGCGCTGCCTCGGGCGGAGCTCGCGCCGACCGACAACCGGGGGCGCGTGCGGCTCCAGCAGTGGCTGTCCTTCATCGGGACGGAGCTGCACAAGGCGACCTTCTCCCCGCTCCTCGACGCGTCGTCGCCCGAGGGCGCCAGGAGTTATGCCCTGGAGAGGGGGACCGCCCGGCTCGCCTACCTGGAGAAGCACCTCACCGGACGCGAGTTCCTGCTGGAGCGCTTCAGCGTCGCGGACGCGTACCTGGTGACGGTGCTCGGCTGGTGCGTGGCGACGCCCATCGACCTGAAGAAGTGGCCCGCGCTCAGCGCGTACTTCGCGCGCCTGCTGGAGCGGCCCAGCGTCGCGAAGGCCTTCTCCGAGGAGCGGAGGCTCTACATGGCCCAGCTCGAAAAGCGCAAGCCGGCTCCGTGACGGCGGCGGCGCGGTGCACAGGCAACAACTCCCTCCACCTCCTCCTGAAGCGATGGAGGAGGGGAGGGAGTCTCCGGCCCTGGGCCGCGTGTCCGTCAGGCCAGGGGCTGGGTGCCGGTGGGGCCGTTCCTCAGCTCCTTGCGCACCGCCTCGGCGACGCGCTCGCGGACCATGTTCGCCATGCGCTCGCGGAGGTCCTCACCCACGCGCTCGCGGATGGCGGACACCAGGGTCTCCGTGTCCACCGGGCCCGGGCCCTGCGCCTGGTAGCCGCCCACGTGCTGCTCCCCGAACCCGCCCCGCATCGTGTGACCCACCCCGCCCACGGCGCCCAGCGACTCGCGGAGGGCGTCACCCAGCCGGTCGCGCAGCGCCTCCTGCAGGTGCTCGCGGAGGTTGCTGGACAGCCGCTCGTGGAGCGCGTCGACCAGGCGCCCGCGGAGCGCCTCGGCGATGCGCTCGGGGTCCATCATCCCCACGCCCTGCGGCTGGAAGCCCATCATGCCCTGGGTGCGCTCGCTCATCCGGGCGCGCAGTTCGTCGCCCAGCCGCTCGCGCAGCGCGTCGCGCACGCGCTCACGCAGACCGGTCTGGACGCGCTCGCGGAGGGTGTCCGCGATGCGGTCGCGGAGGGTGTCCGCGAGGCGCTCCGGGTCGATCTGGCCCATCTGCAGCCGGCGCTCGGACAGCGCGGAGCGCAGCATGTCCGTCAGCCGCTCCTTCAACGCCTCGCGGATGCGCTCGCGCACGACGATGTGGATGCGCTCGGACACGTTGTCGGCGAGCCGGGTGCGGAGGGTGTCGGCGATGCGCTCGGGGTCCATCCCGAAGCCCTCCATGCCCATCCTCCGCTCCATCATCGCGGAGCGCAGCGCCTCGCCCAGCCGCTCCCGCATCGCGTCGCGAACGCGCTCGCGCACGACGTTGCCCAGCCGGTCGCGCAGGGCGTCCTCCAGCTTGACGCGCACGCGCTCGGCGATGCGCTGCGGGTCGAAGTGCCCGTGCCCCTGCTGCATGCTCATCCAATTCTCGGCCAGGGCGGTGCGCAGCGCCTCGCCCAGCCGCTCGCGGAGCACCTCGCGGGCGCGCTCGTGCACGCCGCTGACGATGCGCTCATGGATGACGTCGGTGAGGCGGTGGTGGATGGCCTCGGCGATCTGCTCCGTGTCGAACGGCATCCCGGCCCCTTCCCCCTGCGGCATGTTCGTCATGCGCTCACGCACCGCACCGCGAATCGCGTCGCCGACGCGCTCGCGGATCTCCGAGCCGATCCGCTCCTCCAGGCCGGACACGACGCGCTCGTGCACGGCGTCGACGATCCGAGCCTTGAGGGCTTCGGCGAACATCTGCTGCCCCTGCATGGAGAACTGTTCCTGATTCATTCAGCTGCCTCGTGGGTACCGCGGGTAGGACGGCGGGCGCGGAAGGTTTCGGCCCGCCGCGCGAGGCGAATGGATAGAGCCCGCGGCCCGGCGCGAACACGGGGCCCGGGTCTTGCGCGAGAGTTGGCTCACGCGCTCCAGACCGTGCTCGCGGGGAGGGCAGGCGTGCGCATCAGCCACTGGTGAACTGTGCGCCCTCCCGGCCATGCAGGCATTGGCTTCATCCCCGTGGAAGTCCCGGGGGTTGCGCGGCGTTCGTTGCCGGAATGAGTAAGTCCTTGCGGTGCGAGAAAGCACGCCCGGCCGTATGGCTGTGTGCCCTCCTGATGAGCGGGCTGCTGACCGGGTGCCCCCTCATGGCGAGCTATTCCGACGCGGAGGGGCCTCGCTACAGCGGGGACTACCGGCCCGTGCAACCCACCGCCGTGGAGGCCCCTTCCTCGGTCACCGTGGTGACATACAACCTCGCCTTCGCCGAGCAGGTCACCGAGGCGGTTGCGTCCCTGTCGAGCCCTCCGCTCGCGAACGCGGACATCATCGCGATGCAGGAGATGGACGCTCCCGCAGTGGAGCGGATCGCCCGGGAGCTGGGGCTGTCCTATGTCTACTACCCCGCCTCCGTGGCCAAGGACGGTGATGACTTCGGGAACGCCGTGCTGAGCCGGTGGCCCATCACCGCGGACCAGAAGATCAACCTTCCCTACGACGACCCGTACCACCAGCAACACCGCATCGGGGTGGCCGCGACGGTGGACATCCAGGGGACCCCCTTCCAGGTGGTCTCCGTGCACGGTGCGACCCCCATCGTCGGGCTGGGCGCGCGGCTGGACCAGGCGGAGACCGTCATCCATGCGGTCGAAGGCGCGGCGCCGGCGCAGGTCATCGCCGGCGACTTCAACACCTCCGACCCGGGGAGCCTGACGCAGACCGTGAAGCTGTTCTCGCAGTGGGGCTTCCAGTGGGCCTCCGAAGGGGTGGGGGACACCGTGGACTCCGTCATCGGCGGCCTGGCGCTCGACTCCGTCTTCGTCCGGGGGCTCACTCCGGTGGAGCGCGGCGTGGACCCGCGTCCCTCCGGGAGCGACCACCAGCCGGTCTGGGTGCGCTTCGCATGGCCGCGATGACGCCGAGGCCCTTCATGCGTGCGCTGTGGATGGGGGCGCTGCTCCTCTGCGCCCCCGGGTGTCTGAGCGGAGCGCGGAACCTGGGCGCGGCGACGACGCCCGTGGGGACGACCGAGGTCGGCGTCTCCGTGAACACGATTGCCTTCGAGCGCGGCCGGGAGCGGGCGTATCTGCCCAACCCCGAGCTCACCTTCCGCAAGGGGGCCGGCGAGAACTGGGATTGGGGCGGCCGCCTCACCTTGCTGGGCCTGGAGCTGGGGACCCGGCATCGGCTGGTGGAGCGCTCACCCTGGACCGTGTCGGTCGCTCCGAGCGCGGGCGTCTGGTACGTGCCCGTCACCAACAACTCCACGGAGCCCGTCAACTTCCGTCTGGGAGCCCAGACGCTGGTCGACTATCGGCTCAATGGAAGGTGGACCCTGACCGGGGGCGCGTCGCTGATGGGGGCCTTCGCGGGCCCGCTCACCGTCTTCCAGGGCAGGCTCAACGGCTCGCACCTGCTGGTCGCGCCGGGCGGTTCTCTGGGCGTGGCGTACCGGCTGAATCCCTCGCTCGAACTGCGGGCGGAGGGTGGCCTCGAGCTTCCGTTCGACGTGAGGGACGGCCGCCGTCAGCCGACCGGTTACGCCGGACTGACGCTCCGCTGGGGACGCACCTCCCGTCGCTGACGTGAGCGTCCGCGCGCGCTCGGCCCTCTTTGGCTGGGGTGTCGCGCGCAAGGTGACAGCGATGCATGGCCCCGGGACGGGTGGCTGGAGGGAGTGGAGGCACCAGCTTGCGCCCACTCTTTTCGCACCCGTTGGAGGGGGCCCATGTCCTTGCCGCGCCGCTGGCCGGATCCATTCGCCATCTGTCTTTGCTTCGGGCTGGGCTGGGTGTTGCTGGCGGGGGCCAGGGCTCCAGAGCCCGCCGCGCGGGCCCTGCCAGGGGGCTTCTCGTCCGAGCTCGTGGTGGGTGGACTGCACTACCCCACGACGTTCGCGCACTTGCCGGATGGGCGCATCCTCGTCGCGGAGAAGGCGGGGGTGGTCCGGCTGGTCAAGGACGGCGTCCTGTTGCCCACGCCCTTCCTGGACCTCGGCGCGCGGGTGAACAACCACCATGACCGGGGCCTGCTGGGGCTCGCGGTGGACCCCGCCTTCGCGCAGAACGGCTACGTCTACCTGCTCTACACCTACGACGACGATGCCACGGATGACGACGGGCCCAAGACGTCGCGCCTGGCGCGCTACACGGCGGTAGGGGACACGGCCTCGCCCGCCAGCGAGTCGGTGCTGCTGGGCACCGTGGTGGCCGGCTCCTGCAACGACCATCCTCCCGGCTCCGACTGCATCCCTTCGGACAGCGCGTCGCACTCCGTGGGCAACATCCGGTTCGCGCCGGATGGCACGCTCTTCGTGTCGCTGGGGGACGGGGCCCGCTTCGACGCGGTGGATGACGACGCGCTGCGGGCGCAGGACCTGGACTCGCTGGCGGGCAAGGTGCTGCGCGTGACGCGCACCGGCGAGGGTGTGCCGTCCAATCCGTTCTGGAATGGGAATGGCCAGGCCAACCGCTCGAAGGTGTGGGCGCTGGGGCTGCGCAATCCGTACCGCTTCAACCTGCGGCCGGGCACCGCCACGCCCTACGTGGGCGACGTCGGATGGAACGACCACGAGGAGATCAACGTCGCGACCCCGGGCGCGAACTTCGGCTGGCCCTGCTACGAGGGCTCGGGTCGCCAGCGCGGCTATGAGCCCAAGGCCGCGTGCCAGGCGCTGTATGCCCGGGGCCCGAGCGCCGTGCGGCCGCCGCTGTACTCCTGGACGCATGCCGAGGGCCAGACGTCCACGGGCGGCGCCTTCATCCAGGACCCGGCGTTCCCGGAGCAGTGGCGGGGCGCCTACTTCTTCGCGGACTACACCCAGCAATGGATCCGCGCGCTGCGGGTGGATGCGAATGATCAGCTCGTGCCGGACAGCGTGGCGCTCTTCGCCACCGAGGCGGGCGGCGTCGTCGACCTGAGCAGCGGGCCGGGCTCCCAGCTCCACGTCGTGGACATCCTCGCGGGTGAGCTGCGCCGCATCCGCTACCCGGCCAACAACACGCCGCCGGTCGCGGTGGCCTCGGCGACGCCGCGCGAAGGCGGGCCGCCCCTGCGGGTGTTCTTCTCCAGCGCCGGCTCTCGCGACATGGACGGCGACGCGCTCCAGTACGTGTGGGACTTTGGCGACGGCAACTCCGTGTCGGGCGTGGCGAACCCGGAGCACCTGTACGAGGTGGCCGGCCTCCACGTGGCCCGGCTGACCGTCAGCGACGGGCATGGCGGCAGCCACACGGCCTCCGTGCGCATCTCCGTGGGGAACCTGTCGCCGGTGGTGTCCATCCACTCGCCGTCGGAGGCGTTCCGCTTCAAGGTGGGAGACGTGGTGACGTTCGCGGGCTCGGCGAGCGACGCGGAGGACGGCGCCATCCCCGCCGACCGGATGGCGTGGACGCTCACCCTGGTGCACTGCACGCCGGGCGCGTGCCATTCCCATCCCTACGCCGAGGGCCAGGGCCCCAGCGGATCCTTCACCATCCCGGACCATGGCGACGACGTGCGCTTCGCGCTGACGCTGACCGCGACGGACTCCGCGGGGCTGACGGGCAGCCGGATGGTGACGCTGCTGCCCCTGAAGGTGCAGGTGACGCTGGAGACGTCGCCTCCCGGGCTGGAGTTGGTGTTCGACGGGACGGCCAGCCCCTCACCGCTGGTGCGCTCCGTGGTCGCGGGCTCCTCGCACGCGCTCTTCGCGCCGTCACCCCAGGGCCCCTACGGCTTCGTCGGCTGGTCCGACGGCGGGCCCGCGGAGCACACCCTCCAGGTGGGCACGGAGGACGTGGGCGTCACGGCCTTCTTCGAACCCGTCGGGCCCGCGGAGTGCCCGGCGGGGCAGTACCGCGCGGAGTACTTCACCAACCGGGAGCTGGCGGGCGTCCCGGTGGTGGTGCGCTGCGAGGGGGCACCGCTCATGAACTATTGGGGGGCGGGCAACCCCGTGGAGGGCGTGGGCGCGGATGACTTCTCCGTGCGCTGGACGGGGCGGTTCTACTTCGCGACGGGCCTGTACTTCTTCCTGGCCCAGGCGGATGACGGCATCCGGGTCTTCGTGGATGGCAGCCGCATCATCAATGGTTGGAAGGACCAATCCTCCACCAACTACATGCAGGCGCGCTGGATGCGCGCCGGTGAGCACACCGTCGTCGTCGAGTACTACGAGCACGACGGTGACGCCGTGGCCGGGCTCCGGTGGTTCCGGTAGCCCGGCGAAAGCGCTCGTGATTGCGCCGCCGCCGGAATAGAGGAGGCGCATGCCCGAGAAGAACGACGTCATCCGGACCGCCACCTGTGCCTGTGGACAGGTGGCGCTCGAGGGGCGCGGTCCGCCCATCATCCACGTCGAGTGCTACTGCGACGACTGCCAGGAGGGGGGCCGCCATATCGAGGCCCTTCCGAACGCGCCGTCGCCTCGCGGCCCCTTGGGCGGCACGGATTTCCTCCTCTACCGGAAGGATCGCCTCCGCGTCTCCCGAGGTGAGTCGCTCCTGTCGGGCTTCAAGCTCAAGGACGCTTCAGCGACGAGGCGGCTCGTCGCGACGTGTTGCAACTCGGGGATGTACATGGACATGGGCCCGGGGCCGCACTGGTTCTCGGTCTACCGGAACCGGTTCACCGGCGAGGTGCCCCCGTTGGAGCTGCGCACCTGCACCCGTTACAAGCCCGCGGGCGTGGAGCTCCCCAACGATGTTCCGAACCATCCGAGCTTCCTGTCGGTCAGGTTCATGACGAAGCTCTTCCTCGCGTGGATCCCCATGCTGCTGAAGCGCTGAGCAGGCGGCCCCCTCAACCCAGGGAGGCGGCGATCTCGAACCATCCTTCAGTCCGCGCCATCCGGCCGCTAGCTCATCGAAGCCCGCCTCCGAATCCAGCTCCACCCGGGAGGCGCGCAGCGCTTCGTTGAGGTCGCGCTCGATTGTCACGGTGCATCCTCCCGACGACCCTGGCGGCGCCACGTTCACCTCACTCTGGCGCCGGGAAGTGTAACGCGTTGGCGGCACCAGCGGGCGACGAGCGCCTCGTAGCCTGCGTAGGACAGCGGCAGGAGCAGGGCGAAGAGGAGGGTGAGCGAGGGCAGGGCGGGGTGGGCCAGGGGATCCCTCACGTGCGAGGCCATGGCGCGCAAGAGGCGGTCCGGCTCCGAGAGCACGTCCCAGCTGTTCCAGCGCTCCACGCGGCCCAGGTAGATGCCATAGCCACACAGGCCGGAGGTGATGGCGACGAAGGCCCACGCCGCCGTGCGGCCCCAGCGCTCTTCCAGCCACCGCTTCCAGATGTCCAGGGACAGCAGGCCCAGCAGCCACCCGGTGGCGGCGAAGAGGGCCAGGAGCGCGGCGTCGAACCAGAGCGGGACCACGGGCCGCTGACGCAGGTGGATGAAGTCGGTGACCAGGTAGGGCGCGTTGGGAAACAGCGCGAGCCAGCCAAGCGCCAGCGGGGCCAGGAGCCACGGACGGCCCAGGCCTCGCACCATGAGCCCGCGTGCGATGAGGGCCAGGGTGTACGGCGCCCAGGCCAGGAACAGGTTCCACGACAGGAAGGCGAAGCTGGCGCGCTCGCTCCAGTCGAGCCGCAGGGCCAGCAGGTCCACCGCGAGGATGCTGCACAGGATCGCGGGCAGCAGTCCGTGGCGGCTCGGGATGGAGGCGAAGGGGGAGTGCGGTCGGGACATGGTGGCGTGTGGCGACCCAGCCGCGCACCGTGGCGGAACGGCCACGGTGCAACGGCTCCGGGAAGGGCGTGGACCCGGAGCGCCGTCATTGGAGCCCTCGGGCCTGCCCTTGAGCAATGCGCGGGCCAGGGCCAGACGCCACCGTCCGCCCCGGCCGCGCCCGGCGCTCAACAGTCGAGGTCGTACGTCTTGACGTCATCGTTCGGCGCGACGACCCGAAGTGTGTTGCTGCCGTCGTACGTCGCGGTGAACGTCCCTTCGCTGGTCTCCACCTGCACCATCCCCGCCGTGGGGCACTGGTGGTCGCAGCGCTGGTAGCCGGACACGGTCGCCGTCGAGTTGAGCCCGCCCTTCGTGGCCTGCGACGTACTGTCCACGGTGATGCACCCGCTGCCCGCCGTCCAGGTGACCGTGCTCTGGGACGTTCGCGAATCGAAGCGATTCGGCGAAAAGCTGTTGGAGGTGACGGTCACCTTGCGCTGGTCGCCATCCGGCGGGGAGCCGGCGATCTGCAGGGAGAGGTTGTACGGCTCTCCGTTGATGGTGAGCCCGCTGGAGTTCGCCGTGGCGGCGAGCTGCCCCTGATTGTCGGAGAGCACCACCTCCACGTTGCCCGAGATCTGCGTGAGCGAGACCGCCGCCGTGCAGTCGTTGAAGGTGTAGTTCACCGTCGCGCCCGTCGCGGTCGCGGTGGCGCAGCCGGAGGGGGTGAAGGCGGTGGAGGCATTCGCCGCGAGCTGGGTGGCCGCGGTGGCCGGGTCGACGGCCATGGCCTGCACCTGGCCGATGGCGTAGTACCAATAGCTGTAGACAGGGTCGACCCAGGCATAGCTCCAGGCCGCGTCATACGCCCCGTAGTACGAATCGTAGTAGACGTCGTCGTAGTAGTACGGGTCGTAGGTGCTGGTGCAGCCCAGGCCTGCGCCCAACGACAGGAACAACAGCGCCGCTTTCATCCGTTTCATCCGCCGCCCCCCTTGCGTGCGTTCATCTGACCGGGCCCAAGGTGGGCTCCGGTGGTGGGCGGGTGTACTGACCCGCGGACCGGCACGACTGCGAGGTGCTGGTCCGCGGCTTCACCTGTCAGTCCGGGCTCCGAAAAACATTTCCCGCCTTGCGAAGGGCGTTGAACAGCTTTTCCCGATCCAGTCGCGCCCGAGCGAAAGCCTTTGGCACGAAGAGCTGTTGGAGCGACGCGTCCGTGGCGTCGAAGTTCCCCGCGGCGAAGTGATGCGTTGCCTTCACCTGGGCTTGCACGTCGTGGTCATCCGCGATGACCGCCTTGGCCTTCAGCACGCCGCCGACCCGGAGCGCAGCGTCGTTGCCGTGCCCCCAGACGACCTGGGCCTCCAGGTCCTGGCCCACGACCAGTTCCCCATCCGTGTCCACGCCGCTCGCGCGCAGCGAGCCGCCCACCACGAGCAGGCCTTCGGGCCCTGCGTTGCTCAGCACGCCCTCCACCGTGAGGTTTCCTGTCACCAGCAGGGGCCCGTCCACCTGCACGTCGCCCTTCACCACCAGGTCCCCGCGCACGAAGCGTGGGAGCTTGGAGAAGGAAGGCGCCTTGGCTTCGGCTGGGAGCACATCCCGGGCGAGCTCCACCAGGGCCATGGCCGTCCAGGGAGGCAGGCCTTGCACCGCCGCCGCGAGCGCGTCCCACGACGTGGCGCCTTCCAGCGCGAGCCGATTCAGGACCTGCTCCACGGAGTCCACGTCCTTGTCCTCGAAGTACCAGGCCTTGAGCAACGCCTTCCGCTTGCGGGCCAGCGCGGCCAGCAGCGGCTGCACGTCCAGCGCCCCCTTCTTCCCCGAGGGCGCCCTGGCGCCCATGAGCTGGGCGAGGTGCGGGTTGCCGTGCTCCAGCGCCTCCTTCACGGGCGTCTGTCCCGCCGCGCTCTTGCGGGCCGCGTCCGCTCCGGCCTGGAGCAGGACCTGGATGACGGGCCCGCGCTCCTGGATGCGCGCGTGCTGGTGCAGCGGCGTCCAGCCCTTGCCCGCGTTGGGGTTGGCGCCCGCGTCGATGAGCGCTCGCGCCACGTCCGCCCGCCGCGCGTCGAAGAGCGCCGTGCGCCCCGCGTTGTCGAGCGCGTCCACGGGAACGCCGCCCTTCGCCAGCAGGGCGATGCAGGCCGTGCTTCCGTGCTCGGCCGCGGCGTGCAGGGGCGTGGACTTCGCTGAATCGGTCGCGTCCGCGGGAGCGCCCAGCCGCAGGAGCTCCTTCACCAGCGATGCGTCGTCCACCATCGCGGCCAGGTGGAGGACACCGCGCTTGTTCTTGTCCCGGGCCTCCAGGTCGGCCCCCAGCGCAATCAGGGCCAGCACCCGGCCCGTGCGCCATTCCCCCTCGAAGCCAGGTCCGAAGAAGGGGGACGCGTCGAGCCCCGCCGCCTGCAGGAGTGCGTCGTCCAGGGCCTTGGCCTTCTTCGCCGGGGGACGCGTCGCGGCCTTCTGCTTCCGGAGCCACGCGTGGAAGCCGTCGTTGGAGAAGGCGCCCTCCAGGCCCTGGAAGGCGAACGGATCCTCGTTGCCCTCGTCGTCGCGGGCGCGCGGGTCGGGAGCGGCCTCCACCCGGGCGAGCAGCTTCCGGTAGCCCTGCTCCGGAGTGCCTCGCCGCAGCGCGTGCCACGCTTCCAGCCCCCGACGCGCGCAGGCGTGGTCCGCGATGTCGCGCAGGGCTTCGGCCTCCACCAGCGCGGCCTCCGCCTGTTGGAGCTGCGCGTCCGTCGGCTTGCGCCGCACCAGATCGTCGGCCCACTGGCTCAGCGCCAGCGCGCGCGCCTTCTGCTGGGTCGACAGCTCTCCGCCGGGCTTCGTCCCGCGGGTCAATTCGAGGATGCGGTCGCGAACCCGCCAGTGCTCGGCCTTCACCTCGCGCTCCCAGCGGTGGGGCTCCATGCGCCGGGTCGGATCCAGGGCCCAGTTGAGCGAGTGCAGCGCCAGCAGGTGCTCCGGATCCGCCTCCACGATTTCGCGCAGGAGCGCGATGGCCTGCTCCAACTGGGGCGGCATCTCATCCAGCAACGCGTCCGCCTTCTTCATCAGCGCGGCGGTGTCAGGCTTCCTGGGCGTCCGGGGGCGTGGCATGGCAGGGGACCTTGCCAGGAGGCGCACGGGGTTGCCCGGGCAAACAGCGGCGTCACACGACAAGGCCCCGGATGCTCACAGGCAATCCGGGGCCTTCGTTCTTCAGCCGCGACGTGTGGCTACTTCACCGTCACGCGCCAGGTGCGGCTCTCTGTCGTGCCACCCCGGCCGTCCTCGGCGAGGACCTTCCAGAAGTAGTCCCTGCCGCCCTCCAGCTTCACCGTCCTGGACTGCTCGGGCACGCCCTTCGTGCAGGCCGCGAAGGTGAAGCGGGTGTTCACGTTCCAGACGCAGTGCCGGTAGACGACGGCGTCCCCATCCTTGTCGTACGCGTCCTTCCACTCGAAGGTCACGGCCGACGAGGTGATGGTGTTCTCCTGAGGCGCCACCAGCTCCAGCGTATCGGGCGGGAGGTTGCGGCCCAGCTTCTCCGTCGTGATGAACGTCTGGGCGAAGCCCGGCTCGCCGGTCGCGGCCACGTCCTGCGCGCAGTCGCGCAGACGCGCCTTCGACACGCCCTTGCACAGCGCCTCCGCCTCCTCCAGCGGAATGGCCTTCAGCGGCTCCACCACCGGGATGCCGGGCGGCGCCTTCTCGATGCGGCACATGTCCGCCTTGTACCCGGGCCATTCGCGCAGCGTGTACGACTCAGGGGAGTAGCCGGAGGCGTAGTCGAAGAGGGACGTGTCCTTGGACACGCGCCAGGACTCGCCGAACTTCTCGTACAGGCCGACGTAGCGGTCCCCCAGGTCCGAGGGACGCTCCCCCAACTGCGAGCCATCCGGCAGCACGGGCAGCCAGTTGCCCGGGGCGATGGGACCCAGCAGGCCCTCCGTGGCGCGCGCCTGCCGCACGTCGATGTTCATGTACCAGAGGCCGTAGTGCGCCCACCAATCCGTGGTGATGGTGATGCGCGTGCCTCCCGCGGATTCGATGCGGATGCCGCCGTTCGTCCCTGTGGACGTGATGCGTCCTCCGGCGGGGAGAAGCAGCTCCTTCTCCAGCGTCACCGGCTTGCCGTCGACGCGCAGCTCCAGCAGCTCCGGCTTCTCCGCGTTCATCTGGTAGCTGACGCGATGCGGGCCGACGCGCGCCGCCACCGCCGTCGTGATGCTCGCGCAGGCCGTCAGGCCGGTGTGTGGATCCGGCCCCACGGGGTGCTCGGTCTGCACGGGTGTGTGGCGCGCCTGGAGCTCCAATCCCGGGTCGCGCAGGAGCACGTACTCACCGGCGCCCTGGAAGTCGTAGCGCACGCCGTCCATCGTCGTCAGGTGCGGGTCGCCCCAGAGGGAGGGATTGCCGCCGATGATCCACCGCTTGATGGTTTCGATGTCCGTCTGGCTCAGCGGCGGCCCGCCACACGGCATCATCCCCAGCCCGTTGCCGCAGGCCTCCGACGTGCGGGTGATGCGGTCGAACAGCGGCGCCGTCAGGCTGGTGGCCAGGGACTCCGCGATGGCATGCGGCGCCGTGAGCGGATTCACGCCGGGGGCGCTCTGGTTCTCGGCCAGGTTCAGGTAGGTGCCGAAGTTCTTGTACGGCGGGTAGTCCAGCCCACCGTGGCACTCGATGCAGGCCTTGTTGAAGATGCGCTGCACGTCCGTGTACGTCGGGTCGGCGCCCGCGGGCGGCAGCGAGGCCAGCGTCGCGTTCACCGCCGGAATCAGGCTGGCGCAGGAGTAGGGCGCCGCCAGGCCGGGGACGGGGTCCGCCGTCAGATTGGCCTCCAGCTCCGTGCGCAGGGCATTGGTGTACGTGCCGAACACGTCGGCGAAGCCATAGGCGCGCGAGCGGCCGCGCACGCCCAGGGACCACTTGTCCACCGACACGCCGAGCGGCTCCAGGAAGTACCGGTACAGGGTCACCAGGTTCGTATTGGGGCTGTACTGCTCCCGGTCCACGAGGATGCCGCCCATGACCGTCGAGTCCGGGGCCGGGTTGTCGATGGGCCGGCGGAACACCTCCTGCCGCAGCCGGGCCAGCGACACGTCCGTCGACGCGCTGGTCGCGGCGCCGTACTGGGGAATGAGGCCGTTCACCGTCGTCCCGGTCGTTACGTAGGGGTCGCCCGCGCGGCTCAGGTTGAGCTTCTCGATGTCGGCCTTGCGGCGCGGGATGCTCTGGGTGCGCGCCAGGGTGTCGTCGCGCAGGGCGTTGATGCCCAGGCCGTTGCGCGACGTGAAGAAGGGCAGGTCCACCGCCAGGCCCGCGGGGTTGCTCTGCACCGTGTTCAGCGAGCTGTTGATGGTGAGGCAGCCATTGGTGATGGCCAGGGCCACCGGGCGCGGGTCGACGTAGACGCTGCCGGTCGCCCAGCGGTGGCTGGCGAGCTCGTCCGCGATGCGCCGCTGGTTGAGGCTTCCATCCAGGCCGCCCAGCAGGTCGAACAGCTGGACGCCGCGCCCCTCGTCCCCGGAGATGAGCGAGTCATGGAACAGCGTGACGGACGGGCCGCCCCGGGTGACGGACGTCAGCGCGCCCACGCCCGGCTGGGCGTTGAAGCCATACGCCGTCGCGATGGTGGGAGCGTTCCCTGACGGAACGGGCTCCGTCGTCACCGGGGGCGTCAGGTCGAAGCTGAAGCGCGGCGTCCCGTCGTTGGGGCCGCCCCGGTAGCGCGTGATGAGATGGGGGCTCCCCGCCGGCAGCCGTCCGGGGGGTTGCAGCCGGAGCTGTTCGATGAGCCGGCGGACCTCGGGCTGCGTCCGCCACGTCCAGGGGTTGAACAGCTTGCGGAACGCGGCGATGTCCACCGAGCCCTGGTAGAGGCGATCCCGGTTGAAGGGGAGCATCCCTCCCCAGTTGTCATAGGGGTCCCAGTTGGGCTTGTTCTTCGTCTTGATGACACCCACCGGGATGCCATCCGTGCCGGGGACGCCCGTGCGGTTCAGCACGTTGCGCGTCGAATGGCAGGCCGCGCACTTCCCATCATCCTTCTCGATGTGGCGCGAGCGCGGCGGGATGGCGCCCATCGGGGGGATGGCCGTGAGGATGATTTCGTGGAAGCGGAAGTTCTTCGTCGCCTCGTCCCACTGCATGTATTCGATGACGTCCGGATGCGAGCCTGGATAGGACGCATGCGGCGCGGGCCCGATGGAGAAGACGGACCGGGCGTCCTTGCTGGAGAGCAGCAGGCGCGGGTGCTCCGCGGTGCCCGTCTGGAGGCTCTCCGAACGCGCCATCAGGATGGGGCTGGCCCTGTACTCGGCCGGCAGGGCGCTGACGAAGCGGGCCACGGTGTTCGTGGCCGCGTTGGCGGGGTTGTTGAGGTACGCCTCGAGCTCCTCGGGCGTGATGGTGCTCGGGTTGGCGACGGGGATGGGGTTGACGGTGCCCGCCGCGAGCCGGAAGACAGGCTTCACGGACCGCGCCACGCCCATGGACAGGGTGCAGAGGGGTGCCGTCCCCGTGCAGTCCGGCGTGGACGTCAGGTCCTCGTCCAGGTCGATGTTCCAGCCCGCGAAGGAGGACCCCGCTGACGGCGTGGCGGTGAGGGTCACGAACGCGCTGGCGGCATAGGTTTCATCGCAGTCGCTGCCGAGGCTGTTGGTGCAGTTGATGCCCGTGCCCGTGACGGTGCCGGAGCCAAGCCCCTGGGGCATGACCCGGAGGGCCGCGGCTTCGGCCGTCGCCGTGTACAGCGACGCCGCGAAAACCAGCTGAAGGGGAAACGAAGCAATGAGTCGGTTGCGTCTCATGCGCGGACCTCCGGGAAGGACGTGAGGCGTTGGGAGCGTCCGGAAGCGCTGCAAGGAGATGGCCGCGTTCAACCGCGCGGAATCACTCCCCAGCAGCCACGTCTCCCGTGGCCCGGGAGGCAACGAAGCCCGCGTGGATGTTGCTTCGCTGGCAACGTCTGGCCCCGTGTACTCTCACAGTGAAAAAGGAGAACACCGTGGCCAGTCCCAATCCCATCATCCGCGTCCTGACCCTCGCGAATCAGACCCTCTTCGTGACCGGCTTCGAGGGGTTCGCGCCAGTGGAGTGCCTCATCCCGGCGGGAACCCGGATCCTCCCCGGCGAGAAGACCTATGCGGATGTCGCACGGCTGGACCTGACCCCGGCGGAGCCACGCCAGACCCTGGTCTATCTGGGGCTGACGCGCGCGAGCCGGGACTTCACCTGTTACATGCGCACGGATGGCAAGAGTCCCCAGCTCCTCTTCGGGCTCTACCAGGGAGCCGGCGCCGCACCCGCGCCGCTGGATGATCAGTGCGGTTACGCCAAATCATTCACAGATGGGCTGCGTGAAGACATCTGGCAATACCAGTTGAGCAAGCTGCCTCCGTTCCCGGCGGCCCATGCCCGGCTCCAGCCGCTCGTGGAGGGCGCGGTGTTCGCAGGCGATATCTTCCAGCTCAAGTACCAGCTCCCCAAGCTGGTGATGGGCGCCATCGTCCGAGGCTCCGATGGATCCTTCGCGAGCACGGTCCTGGGCTGGGGCGGCAAGGATTGCCTGGAGCCGGATGCACGGACGCTCGTGCCGCTCGGCTCCATCACCAAGGCCTTCACGGGACACCTGCTCGCCAGGATGGTCGTGAAGGGGGAGGCCCGCTTCACGACCCAGGTCGTCCAGAATCCGGCCATCCGCCTCATCGACCTCGTCACGCACACGAGCGGCCTGCCCCGTGAGGTCTCACCGGACATCGGGCTCGAAGCGCCGGAGCCGGAGGAGCTGCCGTCCGTCCTGTTTCCGCCGGGAACGGGGGCGCTCTATTCGAACGTCGGCTTCAACGCCTTGTCCCGGGCGCTGGTCGATCAGTGCAACCCGTCGCGGGCCGCGTCCTTCTACGAGCTGTTGAAGCAGGAGGTGCTGGCCCCACTCCAGCTCGAACACACCTCGTACAACGCGCCGCCCTGGAAGGTCGGGTGCACCGACGACCGCACCCAGAACCTGTTCGGCGGCTACCATCCTGACGGCAAGCCGTGGCACATGGCGGACGAAGGCAAGCCGACCCACGACTCCACGCCTCGGGGCGCCAGCGGCCTGTACTCGACTCCTGGGGACCTGCTCCGGTGGCTCCAGTGGCACCTGGAGGTCGGTGGATCCGACACGGAGACGCGGTTGTTGAATCACGCCACCTACGTGCAGCGCGACGGGCTGCACCCCGTCCTCGGCCTCGACGAGTCCGGCCACATGGATGCGATGGGGCTGGGTTGGGTCGTGATGATGCCCAGGGGCGACCGGCCGTTCATCCTCCAGAAGGCCGGGGCCACGCGCGGCGTGTTCAACTACCTGGCGTTCTCACCCGTTCGCGGGGTCGGGTTCTTCATGAGCGTCGACAGGTTCGACGTCGGCGCGGCGACGGAGATGCCGCAGATGATCAACGACCTCATCGCCAGCGCCGCGCCGCGCTGAGCCCGGTTCCCGGGAGGGACGGCGGTGCTCAGGGGCTCCAGCGAGCCCGGCGCACCAGCCATGAGCTGCCGCCGCGCCCGTCCCGCACCACGGCCCAGAACGTCACCTCCTGGGCCGCCGCGCCCTCCGCCGGCTCCCACTCCACGCGGTGGCGCCCCTGCTGGCCACCGAAGTCCGCGCCGCCCGTCTCCGACAGGTTGAACTCTCCCAGCGTGGTGTACCAGGCGATCTCCCACGCCTCCTTGAGGTTCACGGCCTGCAAGCGCAGGCCCGGGACCACGTAGTTCTCCTCCCGGTCCGACACGTCCTCGGACGTCATCACGAAGGGCCCGGGGCCGCGCAGCTCCAGGGGCTCACCTTCCGGCCAGGCCACGTCGTCCACCCGCAGGCCCGGAAGCACGGGCTGCACGTTGGCCGTCATGCCCTCCACCACCGGGCACCAGAAGACCATCAGCTTCTGCGCGTAGACCTCTTCGTCGCCCGCCGACACCCTCAGGACGAGCGGCATGCGGATGCCTCCCAGCCCCTTGTAGGAGTCCTCCGCCAGCACGCGCTCCAGGAGGAGCTTGTCCTGCGAGACCCGGGCCGCGCCGGGACGGATGGGGAGCGTCAGCTCGCCTGCGACGGTGGTGCCCTCCGCGAGCAGGGCGCGGTCCGCCTCGTTCGCGCAGATGCGGTTGTCCTGATCCGCGCAGGCCCACAACTGGTACTGGATGGGCCGTCCCTCGCCGGCGGGGTCCACCAGCAGCGCGCGGTACGTCACCTCCTCCGCCAGCTCGTCGAAGGCCTCCGGCGTCTGTTCGCAGGTGGAGGCGATCAGCTCGGGCTTTTCCGTGGACACGCCGAGCACGCGGAGGTCGTGCACGCTCGACGGCTTGTCCTCGGGTTCGACGCAGGCGAGCGCCGTCAGCGCCATCAGCAGCAGGCTTCCGGTGTTGAGCAGGGCTTTCATGTCAGAAGCTTCCTTTCACGCCCACCACGGGGAGGATGGGGATGCCGGGCACTTCGTACTCCCGGCGCTGCCGGTAGTCGTTGAAGGTGAACTCGACGTTCTCCGCGTTGTAGAGGTTCTGCACGTCGAGGTAGGCCCCCAGCGTCCAGCTCTGGAATTGCCAGCTCTTGTCCAGCCGCACGTCGAGTTGGTGGAACCCTGCCATGCGCGCCGAGGCGTAGGGGCCGTACATGCCGGTGAAGCGGTTGCGGTCCACCTGGTACTGGTCGAACGTGTGGTTGAGTGGCGTCGTCGGGCGGCCGGTGGTGTAGCGGAAGCGCCCGCCCAGCTCCCAGCCGTTGCCCAGCACGTAGGTGCTCACCAGCGTGAGGATGTGCGTCTGGTCGAAGGGGCTGAGGCCATACGTCTCGTCGCCGTTGCCACCGAAGCCCCCGCCGAAGTCGCCACCATTCCCTTCGGGGGCGGAGCCCGTGCGCCCGTCGAGTGACTGGCTGAAGGTGTACGACAGCCAGCCGGACCACTTGTCCGTCGCGGACGCGCGCTGCTTCTTCACCATCACCTCCACGCCCAGGGCGCGGCCGATGCCCTGGTTGGAGTACGGCAGCTGGACCACGCCTCCACCCGGGAGTGAGAGGATGTCGCCGGGCGCCGCGATGTTGTCGAAGCGGCGGTTGAAGAAGCCCGTGACGTCCACGTTGAACACGTCGGTCAGCCGGTGCTCCACGCCCAGGCTGCTCTGGAACGCGCGCTGGTAGGCCAGGTCCGGGTTGCCGTACGGCAGGGAGATGAAGCGGAACGTCTCCGCCGGCTGGCTGTAGAGGCCGAGCGAGCCCTTGAGCTGGGTGCGCTCGGTGGCCGCGAAGCTCACCCACAGCCGGGGATCCAACGCCACGTTCCGCGCGTCGCCCGCGCGCTGGTAGTTGGCTCGCACGCCGGGGGTGAAGGTGAATTTGCCCACCTTCAGGTCCGCCTCCACGAAGAGCGCGCCGTCGAAGGAGCCGAGGCCAATCTTCTCCACCAGCAGCTCGCCCACGGACTCGGCGCCGGGGAACGCCACGTACTCGAAGTTCTCCGGGGCGGGGAACTCCACGTCGAAGGACTGGTGCTCGTAGACGAGGTCCAGGCCGGTGCGCACGGTGAGGCTGGAGGACAGCTCCAGGCCCAGCACCTCGCGCGCGCCCACCGTGTAGCCCACGCCATCCTGCTTCGCGGCGCCGAACTTGAAGCTGGTGCCGTCGTAGCCCACGTACGGCGTGAAGACGGACGTGAGCGCGCCCTTGCGGTACGTCCAGTCACCCTTGATGCGGTGGAAGAGCGTGTGCGTGTCCACCGTCAGGTCGCGCTCGGTCTCTGGGCCTCCGGTCACCAGCCGGAGCTGGTCGTCACTGCCAAAGGCCATGACGTAGCCGGTGCTGCGCGCGCCGCCCGCCAGGGCCTGGGCCTCCTCCTCCGAACGGGCATCCCGCTTCGCGCCGAAGTCCACGCGCAGCTGGTAGTCCCAGTATTTGGGGACGACGGACAGGGTGCTGCCCTCGCTCTTGGGGAGGACGGCGGGCAGAATCGTGTCGATGTACGAGCGCCGCGCGGCGGCGGCCACGCTGATGCCGTCCGTCACGGGGGCTTCCAGGAAGAAGCCCGCGTCCAGCAGGTCCACCTTCACCGAGCCATGGAATGTGTCGGCTGCGCCCTTGCGCGTGCCGACCTCCACGATGCCGCCCACCGCGCGGCCGTACTGGCTGCCGTAGCCGCCGGGGAAGAAGTCGAGCTGGTCGATGAACTCGGCGTTCACCACCGAGGGCCCGCCGAGCAGGTGGAAGAGGAGGGGGATGCCGACCCCGTCCATCATCGTCGCCGTCTGGCCGGGGTTGGAGCCGCGCACCAGCAGCTGGCCGGAGATGAAGGGCGCACGCGCCACGCCCGGCAGGGTCTGGATGACGCGGATGGGGTCGCCGAAGGTGCCCGGCGTCCGCTGCGCCTCCTGGCGCGTGATGGTCCGGCGCACGACCTCCTTCTTCGGCCGGTCGGAGCGCACGACGGTCTCCAGCGCGCCGCCGGTGGGGGCGAGGAAGAAGTTCACCTCCGTCGTCTCGTCCGCCTGGAGCTGCTCCTTCGTCTGGTAGAGCTGGTAGCCGGACGCCACCACGCGCACCGCGCACTCGCCAGGGGGCACGTCCAGGCTGAAGCGGCCGTCCGCGTCGGAGAGGGCCTCGGGCGCCTCCGGGTCGTCACCGCAGCGCACGGTGGCGCCGGCCACGCGCGAGCGGCTGCCGCGCGAAATCAACTGGCCCTTGAGCGTGGCCTTCCGCGCCACTGGGGCCTGGTCCGGTCCGGGGGCCTCCTCCGGAGGGACGTTGAGGGTGAAGTGGTAGATGTATTCCACCTGCACCGGCGCGGGCACACCGTCCACCTCCGCGGGTGAGAAGCGGAACTGGCGCACCGCCGCGATGGCCGCCTCGTCGAAGCCATGGCCCGCGGGCTCCGTGGGCAGCACGTCCGACACGGAGCCGTCCGCGGCGATGGTGATGATGAGGCGCACGGAGGCGGTGAGCCCCTCCGCGAGCGCTTCGGGAGGGTAGGGGGCCTCCACCTGCTGCAGCAGCTCCGGAGGCCTGGTGATGACGGGCTGGGCCTGCGCGGGCGGGGCCGCTTCCGCGGGCGGCGCGCCGTCCTGCGGTGCCTGTGCCAGCGCCGGGGGCGTCAGCAGGAGCGAGGCCGCGGCGAGCGCGCTTCGGGCGTTCAGGTTCAGGGACATGGGGCGCGGAGCATACGGGATGAGGCCTAGGGTTCCGCATGCCTGAAGCAATCACGGGACTGAATGTCACCGGCCCGTGCGCGCCGCGATGCCCGGGTGCCCCTCTCGGAGGTGCTCCGAGGACGTGGACCGCGTAGAGATCGTTCATCCCATGAGGGGACCGCGCGCACCGAGGGCCGTGTCGGCACCCCGGCGAGGTCGAGAGGTGCGCCATCATGGGAAGGGCGCCGGGCGGCGGTAACCTATTCTCGGGGCCACGCATCCGTGTCAGCGAGCCGAGGGAGCGCACACCATGTCCGAGTCGCAACCACGTCCTGCGCAGCCTTCTCGCGAAGCGACGACGGACGCGGAGCGCTCACTCGAACCGGCCCGGGCGGACACCGGCCGGACGCGACTCGGAGAGCTTGGGGTCGCCGTCGCGGCGGTCTCCATGCTCTACCAGACGGGGCTCTTCTACGTGGTGCTGTTGCACGACGGCGTAGTGCACAACCAGTATTCCATCCACCGGCCATCCGCTGAACGGCACGGTGAAGTCGTTGACCTTCACCAGCCCGGTCATCACCACGAAGGTCCGGCTGGTGTGCAAGGACGCGCCGTACTGCCGCCTGCGGGAGCTCAAGCTGATGGGAACGCCGGGCGCCGTCCTGCCCACCGGTCCCACCACCTGCGCCGCCGGCCAGCAGACCGTGGCGCGCGGCCCCCGCTATGACGCGGCGGTGTTCCTCCCGGAGCACTACAACGACGACCGCACCACGCACTGGCCGCTCATCATCGCGCTGCACGGGATTGGCGGCTCGACGCTCAACCTCGAACACACGGCGGTGCTGAGCAACCCCGAGGGTCTGGCGAAGCAGCTCAACTCGGCCAGCTTCCGCGCGGCGATGCAGGCGATCGTCATCTCTCCCAATCAGCGCATGCCCGTCACCAACAGTGGCAATGGCTGGTTCAATGCCAACACGTTGATGGCGCTGCTGGAGGACGCGAAGAAGAACTACCGGGTGGACGCGGACCGCGTCTATTTCACGGGCCTGAGCGGCGGTGTCAACACCAGCATCGAGCTGGGCATGACCCAGACAGCCCACCTGGCGGCGATCGTCCCCATCGCGCTGACCTCCACGCCGACGAACGACCCGAATGTCTGCGTGCTGAAGCCGCTGCCCATCTGGGCCTTCCATGGGGCCCTGGACACGCCCGGACGCTCCACCAACCTCAAGCTCTGGCTGGACACGAAGTGCGGAGCGGGCGCGAGCGCGATGCGGGCCGTCACCGTCTATCCCAACGGCGGCCACAACGGGGCGACCTGGGACACGGCCTACGCCGACCTGTCTCTCTACGACTGGTTGTTGCAGCAGCGAATCAGCGACCGGCAGTAGGCATCCGGCTACTCGCCGGCAATGACTTGCATTCCGAGTGGCCAGCGGCGCAAAGTGAACGCCTCACCCCGATGGGAGGCATCAGATGCGCAAGCTTTTGCGGTTCCTGCTGGCCACCTCCGCCGTCCTCACACTCGCCCCGATCGCCTCAGCCCGTGCGGAATCATGTGAGACCGCATGTACCTGTGCGACTCCCTGCAACACGTCCTGCACCCATGATCAGGGCGGGTGGATCACGTGTAGCCGGTGGGGAGGAGATTGCATCGGCCGCTGCTTCAAGCCGGAACCCACACCTTCGGTGGCCACCCGCGACGAAGAGCCGCGGGACGAAGCATCCGGCCAGGTCTGCAGTGAGGAGCATCCGGAGCAGGAAGGCTCCGCCGCCATCAAGAGCTGAACCCCGCAGCGACTCAACGCCCGGCGCAAGGCAAGGCGCCGGGCCGCGAGCGCACCTCAGTTCCGCTGGGAGACAGGCCGTGCCCAGAGCACATCCCAGGTCCAGTCCGGGAAGGTCTGCCTGGGCGTGGTGATCCGCACCCGCACCTGGGATGCGGCGACCTGGGCACCTTGTCGTCGCGCCTCGTCGAACAGCTGGGTGCGCAGGCCGGGGCCATCGACGTAGCTCGCGAACAGAAAGCCTGACTCCCCCACGGGCTCGGGTGGGGCGGAGAGGGCGGGCTCGGCGGGCTTGAGCCCCCAGGCCTCCAGGACGTCCGGATACACCTCGTCCAGGTCCATCAGCTCGACACGGACGCCCCGGGCCCCACAGGGACAATCCCAGCCGATACCGCCCTCCAGCATGCCCGAGGCGAGCGTCCGTCCGCGCGCGGGTGCGCCGCACAGGCCACACCTCACCGGTGCCACGTCGCCCACCCGCTGGCCCTGTTCATCGAAGAGGAGGTGGAGCACTTCCGTGGGTTCGGGCTTCATGGACGCGGTGAATCAGAGCATGGGGGAGAAAGGCTTCTTGAGGGTCAGCGTGAGGCCAATCTCCCGGCCATACGGGAGGCGGCCCGACAGGTCCCGCCCGTCCTGGAAGGGGAGGCTGAAGCGGACGCCCACGGAGCCGTAGACGAAGCCGAGGAAGGGCGCCAGGTGGAGCGACGTCGTGGGCCGGTGGGCCGCCGTCCCCGTCTCGTGGGCCACGCCGGTCTCCAGTCCGAAGATCAGGAAGGTCCCCTGGACTCCACCACACAGCCGTGCGTGGTCGCCGTCCATCCACTGGCCCTGCCCGAAGACACCCACGGCGCCTGACTTGAAGGAGCGCATGCTGTTGTTGTGCATCGCCAGGTTGAGCGTGGACTCCAGGCCCACGCCCCAGGTGGTGTCCTCCTGGCGGCGGCTCGCGCTCAGCAGCGGGCCCACCGTGAACCAGGGTTGCGGCGAGCCGTCTTCAGGCGACGCGGCAGGGACCACCAGGGCGAGCAGGGCAAGGGCATTCATCGCGCCAGGATACGCGGGAGACTCCCTGTCGCCCGGATTCCCCTCCAGACACTGTCCATGCAGGAGGATGCGTTACGTTCTTCCCCATGGCTCCCTCACCCTTCCAGGCGGAGTTCCGCGTTCTCATCGGTCCTCCTGAGCATGGAGGACCGGAGCGCCTCGGAGAAACCCATCACGCCCCGGGTCGAAGTGGCGTTTCTTCCCTTCGCCCAATCCCTGGCGCGGCAGGGGCTTGCCTTCCTCTCGTGGGCGGAGCGGGTGCTCACGGCGGTCGACGCGCGTGAGCCTCCGGTGCCGGCTGCCCTCAAGACGGAGTTCAGCCGGGCCCTGAACCTTCCCCGCGACGTCCTGGAAGAGGTCGCCTCCAAGGTCGGCGTGACGGCTACCGGGGGATGAGGATCACATCCTCATCCTGTTCCAGCTGGTACGTTCCGTCAGGCTGCTGGCACCGCTCGGCATGCGCGCGGATTCGCGCATCGAGCCTTGCCGCCTCGTCCGGGTTCAGGGCCGCCAGTTGCGCGGCCGTGTAACACCCCTCCAGCACGAGGAAGCGGCAGAGCGTGTACATCTCCTCGAAGGTCTGCGCGGCGAACCCGCTCATCGTCGCGATCGCCTCGTGGGGCAGGTGCTTCCGCCGCAGCTCGGCGACGACCTCCTCGCTGAAGTGCAGGGTGTCGGAGAACTCGCGGCACATCGCATGGGTCGGCCCCCGGGCGGCGGCCATCACAATCAGACAGCTGCCGCCGGGCCGCACGAAGCCGAGCAGTCTGTCAATGAAGCCGCCCCATTCTGAGACAGGCACGTGATACAGGACGTGCGAGCAGACGACCAGGTCATATCTGTCATTGGAGGCGTACCGCTCCAGGGAGGCAGGGATGACCGTCGCCTTCTCATGATGGAAGCCGGAGCTCTGCTCGGGGTGGGGTTCGAGCAGGGTGAGCGAGCCGAAATGCGGCGCGAGCCGTTCCGCGACCTTGCCCGCCCCCGCTCCGACATCCAGCAGGGTGGGGTGCTCGGGGAGACCTGGGAACAGTCGCTCCGTGACGATCTGGTGGATGTTCGTCGGATGCCTTGCGGACGCAGCGAGCAGGCGGAACGCCGTGGCGTACTCCTGCGGTGACATCGTGATTGCCATGATTCCCCCGGTGTCGGGACGACTGCCGGGGGGACGCTATCATTCCGTCGCGCGGGGGGCCCGGAGACCCGGCTCCCTAAGATCTCTTCTGGGCGCGAGCCCGGGTCGGCTCGGGTGCCTTCCCAGAGGCAGCCTTCGATGCGCCTCCGACGAACTCCGCCAGGTGCTTGCCGGTCAGCGTCGACTTCGCCGCGACCAGGTCGGCCGGGGTGCCTTCGAACACGATGCGTCCGCCGTCGTGGCCCGCGCCCGGTCCCAGGTCGACGATCCAGTCCGCGTGCGCCATCACCGCCTGGTTGTGCTCGATCACGATGACGGACTTCCCGGAGTCGACCAGCCGGTCCAACAGCCCGAGCAGCTGCTGGAGGTCGGCCAGGTGCAGTCCGGTGGTCGGCTCATCGAGCACATAGACGCCGCCTTCGTCCCCCATGTGTGTCGCGAGCTTGAGCCGCTGCCGCTCGCCACCCGACAGCGTGGTGAGCGGCTGGCCGAGCCGGAGGTAGCTGAGGCCCACGTCGGCCATGCGCTGGAGGATCGCGGACGCGGCCGGCGTCTGCGCCTTGCCTGAGCCAAAGAAGGCGACCGCATCCTTCACGGGCAGGTCGAGCACCTGGGCGATGTTGAGCCCGCCGAGCTTGTACTCCAGCACCGACGCCTGGAACCGCCGGCCTTCGCAGTCTTCACAGACCGTGGTGACGCCCGCCATCATCGCCAGGTCGGTGTAGATGACGCCGGCGCCGTTGCAGGTCGGGCAGGCGCCTTCGGAGTTTGCGCTGAACAGGGCAGGCTTCACGCCGTTGGCCTTCGCGAACGCCTTGCGGATCGGCTCCAGCATGTCGGTGTACGTCGCCGGGTTGCTCCGCCGCGAGCCGCGAATCGGAGCCTGGTCGATGGACACCACCCCGTCCCGGTTTCCCACCGAGCCATGGATCAGCGAGCTCTTGCCCGACCCGGCCACGCCGGTCACCACCACCAGCACACCGAGCGGGATGTCGACGTCGACCTTCTTCAGGTTGTGCGTGCTGGCGCCGCGCACCTTCAAGACGCCAGACGGCTTGCGCACGGACGACTTCAGGGCAACCCGGTCGCTCAGGTGGCGCCCCGTGAGCGTGTCGCTCGAGCGCAGCGCCTCGACGGTGCCTTCGAAGACCACTTCGCCACCGGCGGTGCCGGCTCCGGGGCCCAGGTCGACGACGTGGTCGGCGATCGCGATCATCTCCGGCTTGTGCTCGACCACGAGCACGGTGTTGCCCTTGTCGCGCAGCCGCAGCAGCAGCTCGTTCATCCGCTGGATGTCGTGCGGGTGCAGTCCGACCGTCGGCTCGTCGAAGACGTAGGTCACGTCGGTGAGCGAGGACCCGAGGTGGCGGATCATCTTGGTGCGCTGCGCCTCACCGCCCGACAGCGTGCCGGCAGGCCGGTCGAGGCTGAGGTAGCCCAGGCCGATCTCCACGAACGATTCGAGCGTGTGCCGCAGCGACGCCAGCAGCGGGGCGACGGACGGCGAGTCCAGGCCGCGCACCCACTCGGCCAGGTCGCTGATCTGCATCGCGCAGGCGTCGGCGATGTTGATGCCCTTGATCTTGGAGGACCGGGCGGCCGCGCTGAGCCGGGTGCCCTTGCATTCGGGGCAGGAGGTGAACGTGACCGCGCGCTCCACGAACGCACGGATGTGCGGCTGCATCGCGTCCACGTCCTTGGACAGGAACGACTTCTGGATCCGCAGGATGAGCCCCTCGTAGGTGAGGTTCATCTTGTCGACCTTCACCTTGGTCTGTTCCTTGTAGAGGAAGTCGTGGAGCTCCTGCTTGGTGTACTTGCGGATCGGCTTGTCCGGGTCGATGAAGCCCGAGGCCCCGAAGATGCGCACGAGCCAGCCGTCCACGTTGTAGCCTGGGATGGTGAGGGCGCCCTCGTTGAGCGACTTGCTGTCGTCGTACAGCTGGGTCAGGTCGATGTCGTTGACCTGCCCCATGCCCTCGCACTTCGGACACATGCCGCCGGTGACGTTGAAGACCTTCTTCTCCGTCTTGCTGCCCTCGCCCTTCTCGACGGTCATCTCGCCGGTGGCGCGGACCGACGGGACGTTGAAGGAGAAGGCGTTGGATGAACCGATGTGCGGCTTGCCCAGGCGGCTGAACAGCACGCGCAGCATGGCGTTGGCGTCGGTCGCCGTGCCGACCGTCGAGCGGGAGTTCGCGCCCATGCGCTCCTGGTCGACGATGATGGCGGTGGTCAGTCCTTCCAGGACGTCGACCTCGGGCCGGCCCAGCGTGGGCATGAAGCCCTGGACGAACGCGCTGTAGGTTTCGTTGATCAACCGCTGCGACTCCGCGGCGATGGTGCCGAACACCAGCGACGACTTGCCGGAGCCGGAGACGCCCGTGAAGACGGTGAGCCGCCGCTTGGGCAGCTCCACGCTGACGTCCTTCAGGTTGTTCTCGCGAGCGCCCTGGACGCGGATCAGGTCATGGCTGTCCGCGGGGTTCGAACGGCGCTGAGTCGCGGTCTTGTCGGAGGAGGTCATGGGTCCATTTTCTCCAGCAGTTGTTCGAGGCGGTCGACGCGCTCCGACCAGAACGCGCGGTAGTGCGCGATCCAGTCGATGAGCGGCTTCATTCCGCGAGGATCCACCCGGTAGTAGGTGCAACGTCCTTCACGCCGGCCCTTCACCAGGCCAGCGTCCTTCAACGCCGCGAGGTGCTGAGAGACCGCGGGCTGCGAGATGTCGAATCGCGCCGTGAGGTCCTTCACCGCCGCTTCGCCACGCGTGAGTGACACGAGAATCGCCCGGCGGTTCGGGTCCGCCAGCGCCTGGAAGATCTTGTTCTCGGCCACGGCCACACGCTGCATGCGCAACGCATAAGTCGATGCTTATGCGTAGTCAAGCCGACCCTATCTCTCCGCCACGGCCAGGACGAAGCGCGCGTAGCCCAGCTCCGCCGCGTTCTTCATCAGCTCCAGGTTCACCCACGCGACGATGTCCGCGAAGGGCCTGCCCTCCAGGGGCCAGCGGGTGCGCTTCGACGCGTGCAGCTCTGCTTCGTCCAGTCCCATGACGGAGGTGCGCCACTGGTCGTGCAGGCGCGCAATCCAGGCCTGGACGCCCTCGGCGGTCCCGGGCCAGTGCACGTCCTCGCGCTTCAGTGCGCCGGTACCGAACGAGTGGTCGTGCACCATCGACCACCAGAAACCCATGTGCCAGGTCAGCCAGGCGATGGACGCGGGCCCGATGTCATAGCCCTCTGACTCCGGCCACTCCGCGCGCCAGACGCCGTCCGTGCCTTGCTCCACGTGCAGGCCCTTCCGCGCAGGCCGGAGCAGGCACTCCCGCGTCGTGAGCCCGTTGAGATGGTATTGGGTGAGCGCCCAGGCCGTATCCAGCTGCGTCAGCAACACGCTTCGAAGGCCACCGCTCTCCTGGTTTTCCATCCAGCGAGCCTTCCATGGCGGAGGACGTGCCTCAAGCAGGGGCTGCCCGCCCTCGACCTGCCTGAACAGCTGGGTCGTGGCGTCCGCCTCCTGTCCTTCATCCGATGGGAGCCGTGCGAACGCCTCCAGCCAAATTGCGGCGATCATCCGCGTGCGGCTCCTCTGGAGATGGGGATTCTGAACTCGCGCTCACAGGGGCGAGGCGGGTAACGAACCCATGAGGTTCTGGTCAAGCGCTATCTCGCACCAGTCATCCAGGGTCGTTTTGTATAGGCAATCGAACGCTAGAATCGTAGCGCGGCATTGGCATGCAATGCATGCTTTCCTGGAGGGGCAGTGGCCAGCTTTCAATATAAAATCAAGGCGGGCGAAACTCTGTATGGAATCTCGAAACGGTACGACGTCGCGATTGAAGAAATCTGCCGACTCAACCGGATCAAGGACGCCAATCTCATCTTCAAGGGCCAGGTGCTGCAGATTCCAAGCAGGCAAGCTTCGGGGAGTCGCATTGCGTCCCAGTTGGCCGGTGGGCGCTCCAAGGGGCCGGGCGAAGTCATCTACGGCTTCCAGGGTGCCTTCCCGTCACCGCAAGAGCTGGCGACACGAATGGCGGGGTTCCATCGATGGGCAATCTTCACCATGGAGCACCCAGTCACCGAGTTGGCACAACATAGGCAGTATGGCGCGATGCCACTCGCTTTCGGGCAGCCCGTCTATCAGCATGAACAAGCGTTTCCGGCCCTCTCCTATGGACGAAATGGGGCGGCAACAGGGGCCCTGATTCATGCCGCATGGCCCTATTACTATCGGTTCCTTGCCTCCTATGATCCCGCGCTCTCCCAGATCATGGCAGGCCAGCCCCTCGTCCCCAAATCTCCGGCGGGCGGTCCCTCCTCGTTCAAAGCCGCATCGAGTCGGGCGGAGATGACCTTCCGGCATACCCGACCGGGTGGCAACGTTCTCAAAGTAGGAACGGACCGGATCTCCACGGGAAAGAATCTGGGCCGTATCATCCAGGGTTCATCGACTCGAGGTACGGGGCAGGTCGTTCGCATCGACCCGCGCGTGGTGAAGCAGGGGGGCGGGACCTTTTTCAGCGCTCGCGAAGTTCTCGCTGACCTGAAGAAGTTCGAACAGGCGACGGTGCGAGAGCTTGACGAGGCGTCCCGTGGGGGGCGGGGACAGAATCATCTTGACAGACTCCGGAAGCGCCTGAGTGCCGTCAATCAGAGCCGCACCCACGTCCGTAGCTATGGTGAAGGCCACGGCGTCAATTCAATCCCCGCGAAGAGCATCAGTCCCATCAAGTCTCTCAAGGCGGAGCTATATGCTTCGCGAGCCACTCAGGGGCTACGATTCACTGGCGGAGTCTTGGTAGTGTATGGCGCCTATGAGTCCGTTGATCGGATCGCGAGTGCTCCAGCCGCTCAGCGCCCGCGGGTTGCGACGCAGGAGGCCGGGGCCTGGGCTGGAGGCTTCGCTGGAGCCTGGGCCGTGGGGCAGGTGTTCGCGGCAGGCGGAGCCGCGCTCGGTGTGGCAACAGGCCCGGGGGCGGTCGTCACGGGGATCATCGGAGGCGTCGTGGGCGGAATCCTGGGAGGAATCGGAGGGGCGATGGGGGCGGATTGGGTCTATGCACGCATCAATGATCAATGAGCCCCTGGCCGCCAGGACGAGCGTTCATGTCGAAGAGCGCGGGTGGTTGTCATGGCGCTGATGGTGGAGGCACGACTGCAGGCCCTCGCGACTCAAGAGCTTGAGGAACTCGGACGTGCCTCTCCCGGTTCCGAGGACCTGATGTCGACGCTGCCGCGTCTGGAGGCACAGGCTCGGGCAATGTTCCTGCTCGAGGAGCGGGAAGTCCCAGAAGTGCGGCACGTCCTCTCGCAGCATCGTCGGGCATGGCTTGAGTTCATTCGGTCAGACCTGCCAGCCGTGATCTGGACGGGCATCGACGCTCCTCAAGCAAGTGAGCAATTGATGGTCGTTTGCGAGCTTTTGAGTGGCGGCTTGCTCTCGGCCATCGCAGCCGGAGATGAAGTGGCGGTCGCCACCTTTCGAACACGCTTCTTCGAACTCGCGCTCCCCGAACCTGACCTCTCACTCGCGACGCTGTTGCTGACGCGGCAACTCTGCTTGCTTGCGGGTCTGGAGTTCGATAGCGCGGCGAATGAGATGGAGGAGGCCTGGTCTGAGTGGGTCGAGGCGGAGCTTGTCCATCCGGCGGATGCATTGTGGAGTGGCTTGAGAGGGATTGCGGTCAATGATGTGGCCCGGGTCCAGGATGCACTCCTCGAGTTGTCGACGACTCGGGACGCGGCGCTGCATCATGCGGCCCAGAGTGGGTGGGTGCTGCGGAGTACACTGCCCGTGGCGCTGACGCTTCAAACGAACGCCGCAGCGCTGGTGAGGCTCGCCCGGCTGAGAGGCATGGGGCCACTGCTGCCCGTCGGACGGTTCTTGGTGCCAAAAGCGGAAGCGCTCTGGCAACTGGATGGATGAGGACCGAATGCCGCGGAGTAGTCTGCCCGGCATGCCGCTGAAGGTGATGACGCTCAACATCCTGATGGGAGGCGAGGAGCGGATGCCGCTGCTCCTGGCCCTCATCGCCCGTGAGAACCCGGACGTGCTCGTGCTGCAGGAGTGCCTGGGTTGGGAGGACGGCGAGCGGCTTCGTCAGGTCGCCGCCGCGCTCAACCTCCCCGCCACCGACGCCCACGTGCGGCTGGGCACCGCGCGGCCCCGCCCCAGCGGCAGCCGCTACCATGTCGCTGTCGTCAGCCGCTTGCCCCTGCGCTCGGCCCGCGCCCACGCCAATGCCCACTTCATCGGCCACTGCCTCCTCGAATGCGAACTGGAGACGGGCGCGGAGCCGCTGACCCTCTTTGCTGCCCACTTCGACTCCCACCATGAGGCCCTGCGCTTCGTGGAGGCGCGCTACCTGCGCTCCCTGATCGAGCCCGCGGCCTTCGGTGCGCTGGACTTCATCCTGGCCGGGGACCTCAACTCCCTGTCGCGCGCGGACCCCTATCCGGTGGATCTGGCCGATCGCGTCCGCCGCGCGCGGGTGGACAAGTACGGCCACCCACCACGCTTCGACGTCATCGACGACCTGGAGGCCTTCGGCTGGCTGGACACGCTGCGCCTCAAGCCGGGCTCGCCCCAGTGGGCCACCGCCCGGCGCCAACGCGAGGGGGAGGTCATCGACTTCCGCACCGACTACGTCTTCGCCTCACCCTCGCTGGCCCGGCGGCTCATCGCGGCTCAAGTCATAGACGCAGGCACGGCCTCCGACCACCACGCCCTCACCGCGAGCTTCAGCGACGCGTGAGGCACTCCCTCACGCCAGCTCGTGGCGCTGGAGGGACTCCGCCTCCGCCACAATGGCCGCGCGGATCTTCCCCTTGAGGGGCGCCTCGTTCTTGAGCACCTCCTTGAGGGCGGCCGTCTTCCCGTAGAACACCCAGGTGGAGGAGTGACTGCCTCCGCTCGGGGTGGAGACCCGCACCTCGAAGAAGCGCTCCAGCTTGCCCTTGTCCCCGCTCAGCGGAGCCACCCGGAGCTCGACGTCGCCCACGCCGTCCACGAGCGCGCCGCCCGCGAAGCGCGTGCTCAGCGCGGTAAACGCCCCCGTGTCGGGCACGCCCTGGAGCGCGCGCCCCGACAGCTCATGGAGCGCGGCGCCAATCGCCTGTTGCAGCTTCTGTTCGTTCAGGACGATCTGCATGGGGCTCCTCAGGGTTACTTGTATTTGGCCTTGATGGCCGCGATGGAGCGCTCGAGCGCCTGGATCCGTTCGATGCTCAAGACCGGACTCAGCCCCGGGGGCAGCGGGGGCGCGTTGGACGCCTGCCCGAGCTCCATCATGCGGGCGTGGATGTAGGCCTGGTTGAGGTACTGGAGGTATTGCGCCTGCTGCGCCTCGGTCAGCGCGGACATGGCGGTCTCCATGGGCTTGACCAGGTTCTGGAGCTCGACCTCCGCGGCCTTCGACACGTTGCGCACGAGCGGCTTGCCCAGCAACACGTCGTAGGGGATGTGCTCGGCGTTGGCGATCGCCAGCACGTCCTTGCCGATGATCTGCAGCTCGCCCCGGACCCCGTTGCCATGCTTCAGGTAGGCGCACACCACCGTGTAGCCGCTCTCCATCAACTTGGACTCGGTGATGCGCAGGGGAGGCTTCCCTCCTTCAAACGCCGCGAGCTGCAACGCCTCCAGGTGCTCGGCGGTGAAGTAGGGCTTCCCCCCGGGCCCATGGAGGTTGTTGATCTCGATGACCTCCACCTCCCCCAACCGGATGGCCTCCGCGAGCCGGTTCACCACCCGCGTCATCGCCGCCGGTGACGTGTCCGACAGGACGAGCCGCGTGCCAATGGCATCCCAGAGGTTGGTGATGGCCTCCTGGACGGTGGAGACCTTCGCTCCGAACCGGTCGACCGCGCGCTGCAACCGGTTGGCCGCGGAGACGGGATCCTTCGCGCGCGCCTGCACCGAGCCCATCTCCTTGAACACCCGTGCAATCAGGTTGCGGGCGGGCGCCAGCTCCTTCTCGTAGAGGGGGGCGGCCTGCTCGGCGAGCTGCGCGATGGTCGGCGTGGGGGGCTTTTCGCGCTCACGCAGGCGTTTGGCGAGCTGGCTGGGACCGGGCACCTTGGACTTGCCCGCCGAGTGATTGGCGGCGCGTTCCTTGAGCCACGACGCCAGGCGGGTCGAACCAAAGGCCTTCTCCACCGCAGTGCCCTTGAGCGCCTTGAGCGCGGCGCCAACGCCCTTGGCCGTGGCCCACATCGCCAGGACCTCGACCAGGACGCCCGCGAGGACCCCGATGGTCTCGGCCAGCTCGCGCGCCGCCTCGTCCAGCCGCTGCGCGTTTCCGCGCGCGTCCCACACCTTGCTGAAGAACTTCCCGAACGCGGAGCCAATCTTCTTGAGTGAGTTGAAGATCCAAGTGGCCAGGAAGGCCAACCCCATCCACTCCAGGAGCGCGAGCCCCACCTCGAACCCCACGGCCGCACCCGGCGCGGCACCCGCTCCGCCCGCGAGCGCTCCCAGCGCCGCGCCCACCGCCGTGCAGATGGCGAGGAAGAGGATGGCGCCCACCGCCATCTCGAGGAGCGCGATGAGGACGGTGCGCAGGGCCTGCTCGACGTGCCGCGTGACCGCTTCGGGGATGTACTTCAGCGACAGCTTGATGGCCTCCCAGATGTCGCTCAGCAGCTCGGCCACCCGCTGGAAGCCGGACGCGAACGCGTCCACCACGTTGGAGCTGTACGAGCCCGAGTTGACCGAGCCGCGCAGCCCCTTGGCGAACTCCTTGCTGGGGATCCAGATGTATGTGTCGGCCTTGAACTCGAGCGACTTCCAGCCCGCCGTGGTGTTGGGAATGGCCCGCCGGTTGACCTGGGCGAGCACGGCCACGAAGAAGCGCAGGTCCGCGCCCCATGCGTGCGCGACGTCGCCGTAGTAGGTCTCCGCGATGGCGATGGCCGTGCCACTCACGCCGCTGACGACCCGGTGGAGCCGGGCGTTCGGTTCGGGCATCGGGTGGCGTGGCGCGGACCAGACGTAGTCGGCGGAGACGAAGCCCACGCGCCCGTCCCGCGTGCTCACCGACAGCCAGCCGCCGGGCATCTGCGCAATCACCTGCACGGGCGTGTTGAACGCCAGGCTCCCGAGGACGTTGTTGCCCTGCTCGGGGCTGGAGCGCAGCTGGAGGGGCGGCGACTTGCTCCACATGACGATGCCCACCCCATGCGCTGGCGGGGCATCCGCGCCCGGCGGACGGACGGGGAGGGGAGAGGCGGGCTTGATGACCGTTGGGGCGTTGGCGCGCGTCAGCCCCACGAGCTTCCCCGTCTTGAACGCATCCGCCAGGCGCTGCTTCATCACGGGGTCGGCCGGCCACGTCGCGGAGCCCGGGGTCGCCGCGCAGGCGGTGTACATCTCCCGGACCGCCTGACGGTGCGTGCGCATCCACCCGTCGAGGCACATCTGCATCACCGCGGGAGCGACCCGGCGGCTCGTGTTCTTCGCCTCCGCGTCGTTCCACAGGACGACAACGTAGGTGGCCCCGCCGCCGGAAAGTACCCACTGCTTCGACATGGCTTCCCTTCAGGTGACGGGGGCGATGGATGCTAGCCAGTTGGGCTGGGGCGGACCAGGGGCGGGCCCGAAGACCTCGTCTCGCCTCGGTTCCAACGCAGAGAACGTTTGACGCGCGCGCCGAGGCTTGATCCTCTCCGAGGATGAGCGCTCACCCCATCGACTTCGACCCTCAGCTGGCCGCCCTCCTGCCCGCGCTGGAGGGGTATGTGCCCCGGAAGATGACGCTGGAGCAGCTGGAGCACTTCCGGGGCTTGAGCCGCGTGACCCGGGAGGACCTGATTGGCGACGCGAAGGTCCACTGCGTCGATTACAGCATCCCCGGTTATCAAGGCGCCGAGATCACGGTCTCGGTCATTGCCCGGCAGGGCCATTCGGTTCCGGGGCCGGCCGTCTATCACATCCACGGCGGCGGCATGGTGATGGGGACCCGCTTCGCGGGAGCGAAGCCGCTCGTGGAGTGGGCGCTCCGGCATGATGCGGTCTGCGTGACGGTCGAATACCGGCTGGCGCCCGAGCACCCGGCGCCGACCTTGGTGGAGGACTGTTACGCCGGACTGGTCTGGATGGCGGCGAACGCCGACCGGCTGCGGTTTGATCCGAACCAGTTGGTCATCTTCGGCGGGAGCGGCGGCGGCGGGCTCGCGGCGGGGACCACGCTCCTGGCCAGGGATCGGCAGGGCCCGAGGCTGTTGGGGCAACTGCTGCAATGCCCGATGCTGGACGACCGCAATGAGACGGAGTCCGCCCGCCGGTATGACGGCGTCGGAGTCTGGGACCGCACCAGCAACCTGACGGCCTGGCGGGCGGTGCTGGGCGAGCGCCGCGGGGGCCCGGACGTGTCTCCCTATTCCGCGCCCGCGCGCGCAACGGACCTGCGGGGGCTGCCGCCGACCTTCATCGACGTCGCGGCAAGGGAGACGTTCCGAGACGAAGCCGTCGCCTATGCGTGCGGCATCCTCGATGCGGGCGGCGAGTGCGAGCTGCACGTCTGGGGCGGAGCCTTCCATGGCTTCTACGACATCGCGCCTCAGTCCGACGTGGCGCGCGCCTGCATTTCGACGCGCGACGCGTGGCTGGGACGGATGTTCGCCCGAGGTGCCGCGGGAAGGGTCACCACGCCTGTCCCGTGACTGTGATCAGGGTTGCGCCACGCCCGTCTCGTACGCCTTGAGGACGGTCTGGGCACAGGCGCGTGACTTCTCGCCCTCCTCGTTGCCGAGCTGACGGCTGCGCGCCAGGACCATGTACCGGGTCCTGGCGGCGTTCACCCACGGATAGAAGCCGAAGGCCCCCGCCGACGAGTGGCCCGTCACGGTCCAGGTGCCACTGACGCTCTCTCCTTCAATCCAGTGCCCGAGCCCGTAGTACGCCTCGCCCGCGCCGGACCACGGCGTGTGGGCCACGTTGGGGCCTCCCGGCCAGGCGGGGACGGAGTCCACGGTCAGCTTGGAGGACAGCGCGTTCTGGTTGTTGAGCAGCTTCAGGAGGAAGACGCGGTACTGCGCCGCGCTGCCGGAGAAACCTCCCGCCACGGCGACGTCGCTGTCGGACTCCGGGAAGGTGGTGCCCAGCAAGGGGTTGAGCCAGTCCATGACGCTCAGGAGGCCCGTGCCCTTGCGCGCGCCGATGTCATCCAGGGCCAGCTTCTGCATGTGCCCGCCGTTGTAGAAGAAGCGGCCGTTCTGGAGCAGGCGGTAGGTGACGTCCTTGAAGGAGGGCCCGTAGCACGCGGAGACGGTCGTCCCGGCGGCGTCACACAGGGTCGTGTTCTCGTCGATATAGCCGCTGGTGAAGTTGAGCCGCTTCTTCTCATCCGCGGTGAGGTTCGCGTACCCCTTGGACTGCACGTAGGCCCCCGCGTACAGCCACTTGCTCGCGGACGCGATGGGCATCACCGTCGTGGCCGTGACGCCGCTGCCTTTCGTGAAGCCGTAGAGCAGCCCGGACCCGTTGCCGAGCTCCCAATAGAAGTTGCCGAGCGGCTTGCAGCCCGCCGCGTTGTGGGCCGTGTCCAGCGCGGCTTGTTCGTACACGGTGAGGGCCGCCTGGGACGTTCCCCAGGTCACGCCATCGCCAGGGTCGAGCGTGTCCTCCGGGCTTCCACAGCCGGCGGTGCCCAGGGTCCACAGCGCGCACGCCCAGATGAACTGCGTCGTTCCGCTTCGCTTCAAGGGGATTTCCTCCAGGAAAGCCCTCATGAACCCGGACCGCGCGCGGAAGTTGCGGTCAGAACTTGAAGTTCCATTGGGCAAGGTGCAGCAGGTCGCTCGCGCCTCCCGTGGGGATGCGCTCCGGCACGGGCTGGCGGTGCGCGGGAGCAGGCACGTCCACCGCGATGCGTTTGACCCCGGTGGTCTTGTCGAGACCTCCGCACCAGGTCTGCCAGCGCTCGCCATTCAGACGATCCCGGAAGCCGATACCCGCCACCTGATCCGCCGTGGGCGGAGTGGGGGAGAGCAGGTCGAGGTACTCCATCCGGCCTCGCGGAATGCCCCGGCCGTCGGTGCGCACCTCATGGCAATAGGCGGCACCCCACAAGTCCTCGCGGAAGCGGATGGCGTACACACTGCCCGGCGTCGGAGGGCCGGTGATGGACTTGGGCCGGGGGCCGGCCGGGCTGGCCGTCTTGCGGCGTGCGGTGGGCGTTGCTGTTGGAGGGGTGGGCTCCGCCTTCGGCCGCTCGAGATGGCCGAACAGCGTGGCCAGGAGCGTCTCCTGGAGGCCCTCCTTCGCCGACCACCACGCCAGCGGCGCCGGCACCTCCACGCGTACCGAGGGTCGGCGGTCGCGCTCGATGGCGGGCGTGAAGCGGGTCATCAGGCCCGGGTGCTCGGGTGTCTGGAGGATGCCGATGAACGCGAGCGCCTCCAGCACGGTCCCGCAGCGCGAGGGACGGTTGGTGCTCAGGAGCCCGGCCTTGTGGAGCGCGGTGCGCGCCTGGCTGTAGCGCGCAGTGGGGGGCAGACCGCGCAGCAGGTCGAGCACCTGATGGAACACCCAGACATCCCGCGGTGTGGGCTTGGGCCAGGAGGAGGGCGGGCTGTCGATGGCGGCGCTCAAGGCGAGAACACCGTTGACCGGTTGGGCGTCGCCCCAGCCCGCGCCCTCCAGGTGACGGAAGTACGCGGCCTGGGTGGTGTCGATGGCGCCTGCCTCGAAGAAGCAGACGCGGCAGCTGCCGCCGCGCATGGACTCCTCGGCGTGGACCGGCATGGCGCGCCCGAGGACGGCGGCGGGCAGCACGGTCAACCAGGCGAAATCGGCGGATACCAGCGAAGCCACGAAGGCATCGGCCGCCGGGCGCAGGTCGACCTTCGTGGCGGACTGGCGCAGCTTGTCGATGGCTTCGTCATGTCCCCACTGGATGAAGACATTAGGCACCAGACCGGCGTCCCGCAGTTGCTGATGCTCCGCTTCCGTGAAGGTGGAGGGGATCCGGTGGCTGTAGCGGCCCTTCGCATCGAAGAAGCTGTTGCGCGAGTCGTAGACGCGGGCCAGCAGGGCCATGACGGCGGAATCGGGATGGATCATCTCAAGGGAGCGGCGCGGGAAGGGGCCCCCGTTCTATCGTAGCGAGATGGATTCCACCCGTGAACGCCAGCGCTACACCTTGTGGCAGCTGAACTCCGCGCGCTTCTTTCTGGCGGCACTGAAGACCGTCGGTCCGTTGACCCTCGTGTGCTCGGTGGGCTTTGGACTGTCGCAAGGCTGGCCGGGGCTCGACGTCATGGCCTTCGCGACCGGGTTGTTCATGTTCGGATTCCTCTTCGGCCTGTTCGGAATCCTCTTCCTGGTCTTCAAGGTGGATGCTCACGGTTCGACCTATTGCAAGGACCCCCTGATGCATCTGGAGCCGTCGGAGCACGACCTCTCCGCGCGAGATGCCTCCGGAGGGCTCCTGGGAAGGGTCTCCAGCGGCACCTTGCGCGTGGTGCACGTGAACGTGATGCAGGGGAAGCGGGGCCTGATGGGCGCGCTGCGCCTGGACCACGCGAAGGGCTCGGTCTGGCTCAGTCCCTACCAGTGGATCGGTGCCTGGCCGGGACTGAGGTCCGAGTCCTTCCACGAAGCGATTCATTACGTCGAGGATCCCCTGTTCGACGCGCTGTCTCGGCTCGCGGAATAGCGGGGCGTCACGGCCAGAAGCGGACCAGCCCCGGCTCCGGCACCGTCTTCGCGAGCAGACAGCCATTCGGCTCGCGGATGAAGCCAGACACGGAGCTCAGCCGGACGTCCAATCGGACGAGGCCTACGTTGCCCGCCCCTCCGTCCCGAACCCCGCGACGGGCCTGCCATCCGCCTCCCACCGCTGCACGGCGTAGACGTAGGGGCCGCTTTGGGTCGGGTCGTAGTACGTCAGGGCCACCGACACCCGGCCCACCTCGTCCACGAGGAGCTTCACGAGGGAACGGGAAGCGGCATTGAAGCGCGTCGACGCGACGCCCTCATCCCCGAAGCTCGTATCGAGCATGCCCGTGGCGAGATGGCGCGAGACAAGAATGGTGCAGGGAGTCGCGTTGTCGCCGTCGTGGCAGTCGGCGGCGGCGCCCGCCACGAGGCTTCCTCCCGTGGGCAGGGTCTTGAACGCAAGCATGCGTGACACTGCCGGACGCGTGTGCGTTACCGACCCGAGCATCCCGAACGTCAGGTCCGGGATGCCGTCCGCATGGTGTCGCTCCAGCACGAAGCCCTGGGGGCCTGGCCAGGAGGCACTGGCGATGGGATAGGCCGTGAGCAGCTTGCCGTCCGCCAGCACGTCGAAGAACCGCGACCCATCCGTCCAGCCCAGGGGCGCCACGGGGAAGGTGGGGTCCAGCGTGAAGGAGGGGCCCGCGACCAACATCCGCAACGGCCGCGAGGTGGACCGGCCCTCCGCCGTGGCCACCAGCGTGGCGTCCAGGCGGGTCCTCGGGCCGACGCGCCCGGACACACTCACGACCAGCGCCGCCGCGTTCGTGTCCGCCGACACCCAACGGTCGGCCACGAAGACCTCGGAGGGCAGGCCGCGAATGGCGAGGGTAACGGGGCCGGTGAAGCCCTCGCGCCGCTCGACGCCCACACGCAGGACCGTGAAGTCGTCGCCGCGCACGAGCAGCTCGGACGGCGCGCGCAGGTCGACAGGGAGGGGCAGGGGCACGTCTGGGCCGGCATCCGGAGCGCCGCCATCCACCGCGCCGGCATCCGTGGCACCACCCTCCGCGGGGCCCGCGTCGGGGGGCTCCTGGACGGTCGTCCCCCCATCGCAGGTGGCGTCGGCACATGAGGCGTCGGGAGTCGCGGTGGACGCATCCCGCCCGCCCGCATCGGCCTGGGGTTCGACGGGGCCGGGCTTCTCGACGGGCTCCTCGTCACCACAAGCGGTGGCGAGCGGGAGGAGGGCGAGCGCCACGAAGAGGGCGCGTCCAGACTGGGGAGGACGGGAGGGCTGGGACCGGTGGGTCATGGACGTGAGCAGGGGCTGTTATGTCTGCCTATACCGTCAAGCCCACCGAGCCCTGGTCGGAGGCCCGGCCGTTTCCGTCCGGCTACGGCTTCGGTGCGATGGAGACCTTCACGCCCTCGCTCCACACCTTGTGCTCGTCCGCGTAGTACAGGTACGCGCGGCTGGACGGGCCCGTGTAGGTGCCGGGCACCGCGGCCACCAGGGACAGCGGCACGTCGATGCGCTTGTGGGGCTCCATGCCACGCCAGTACAGGACGACGTCGCGCCCGAGCACCTCATATGCATCCACCACCTGCCGCTTCACCAGCTCCTTGAGCTGGTCGTGCCGCACTTCCAGTCCACCCGGCACGCCGAAGATGGCCACCGCCGTGGGCAGCCGCTGGCCCGTGCGGTTGGCCACCACCACCCGCGCCTCGGTGGGCTCACCCTCGGTGAGGGCCGTCTTCGCCAGCGCCACCTCCAGCGTCACCGCCGTGTCCTTGGAGCTGTCCGGCGTCAGCATGTTGTAGGTGACCTCCACCGAGTACGGCAGCTCCGCGCCTCCCTCCATCCGCAGCTCCACGCGGCGCTCGCCCGTGCCCAGCAGCGCGCTCACGTCGGGCAGCTTGAGGGCTTCCTGGGAGGAGCCGTCGAAGCGCACCGGTTCGCCCACCGGACGGCCATCCACGTAGACGCGCACCAGCCCCGGGGTGAGCTTGGACGCGCGCGCCTTGTCGTAGGCGATGATGGCGCGCAGCGCGAGCACCGTGCTCTGCGTCGCGCCGTAGCGGCCACCGTCGCTGGACTCCGCGAGGAACTTCATCGCGCGCTCCACATTGCCCACGTAGGCGGGGTCGCGCATCCAGGCCAGCGCCGCCAGCGCGGTGGCCTCGATGTTCAGCGTCTCTCCGGAGCTGCCCACGATGGACTGCGTCGCGCCGCCCACCACGCCGTCCTGCCCCTGCGCGGAGGAGAGCCGGCCCATCAGCTTCCGGGCCTCGGCGGTGTCACCGGCGAGCGCCAGCGCGTTGGCCGCCAGGGCCACCACGTAGCTGTTGGTGCTCTTCGCCGCGGCGGCCTTCACCGAGGCCACTTCGCGCGACAACTCCTTCGCCTGCGAGGCCGGCTGGCCCGCGCTCTCCAGCAGCGTCCAGACGATGTACGCGTTCGACGTGTCCGGGTCCTCCACCCACACGTGCAGCGCGCGGCGCTTGCGATTGAAGCCGCCCTGGCCGTCCCGCTGCTGGAGCAGCCACTCGCGCGTGCGCTCCATCATCGCGGTGTCCACGTCGCGCACCTGGCGCATGTCCGTGAAGTGCAGCAGGCCGAACGCGGTCAGCGCCTCATGGCCGGGGCTCTGCCCGAACCACTCGTAGCCCTTCTCGGACGTCTCGTAGCCCACCAGCCGCTGGTAGCCGCGCTCCAGCTTCTCTCGCGCGCTCGCCACCAGCTCCGGGTTCACGCCGGTGTGCGTCTGGAAGTACTGCTGCGCCATCGTCATGGGGTACGTCGTGGAGCTGGTCTGCTCGAAGCAGCCGGAGGGCTCCTGGATGAGGCGGGCCAGCGACTCCGTCATGTTGGCCAGCGGGCCCGGGTACACGGCGATGGACGTCCGCACGGTGCCGGGCACCAGGCTCCTGGGCAGCACCACCTGGTGCGCCGCCGGTGCCTTCGAGGACAGCAGCCCGCCGTAGGACACACGGCCCGGGAAGCCCCGGGGCTTGATGGACAGCGTGCGGGTGACGACGTCCGTGTACTCGCCCGCGCTCGCCGTGAGCTTCACGTCCACCGGCCGCGCCTCCTGGCCAATCTCCAGCGAGAAGAGCTGCCGGCCCCGCGCCTGCGAGGCCAGGTCCAGCGTGGGGCCGCCGGAGACCTTCACGTCCCCCTTCAGGTCCACCTTCACTCCCGCGCCTGAAAGCCGCGCCTCCGTCCCGTTCACCAGCGCCACCGGCAGCCGCACCACGTCTCCCGACGTCACCTCGAGCGGCAGCTTGGGCTCCGCGTAGAACGGCTGCACGGACTCCAGCTCCGCCACCGCTGAACCGAGCGCGCCGTCACCGCCCACCGCTCCCGCGAACGCCTTGAACGTCGTCACCGAGTCGCTCATCGCGAAGGACACCCGAGCCTCGCCGGTGCGGGCATCCGTGCGCACCCCGGCGTTCCAGTAGAGCGTCTCCGCGAAGTCGACCCGGTCTCCCGCCTTGCGGTTGGGCCGCGCGGTGTGCGCGAACTCGCGGAGGTAGATCATCTGCCCCTGGATGACCTGCTTGTCGTCGAAGCGCATGTCCCTCTTCGCGCGAAGGGCCCTCCGCTCCATCGGTGCCTCTTCCTCCTTCGCCACCTGGAGCACGGGGGCCGGTGCCTCCACCTCCTGGGCCGCCTCCGCCGGGGGCATGGGAGGCGGAGCCGCCGCGGCGACGGGGGCCATCTGGGGGACGACCGCGCCCTCGGCCTGGCCGGCGAGGGCGTCATCCTCGTTCACGACGTTCCGGTCCATCAGGGGCTTCTCCATTCGCGGCATGCCCGCCACGCCAGCGCCGCGTCCGGCCTTGCTGATGGACGACGGCCGGGGCTTGCGGACGGGCTCCTGCGGCCAGCGCACCGCGAGCACGCGCATCGCCGCGTCACCATGCCGGGCGAGGAAGCCCTGTGTGTCGGTCAGCGCGAAGCGCCGCCAGCCCTGCGTCCCCAGCAGCAGGTCCACCGCCAGCTTGGACTTCGGATTCTTCGCGTCGAGGTAGAGCTGCGCGTCGGCCAGCTCCTTCACCTCCGGCTCCAGCAGCACCATGACCGGGAGCTGCGGCGCCTGATCGCGCTTCTCCTGGAGCTCCAGCACCGCGTCATCCGTCACGGTGAGCATCACCAGCGCGGAGACCGGCTGGCCACCGCGCGTCGTCCGGGCCGTGAGCCGCACCGGGCCTCCGGGCACGTAGCGCGTGCGGTCCGCCTTCAGCTCCACCGACAGCTCCTTCGAGGGCTGGCGGAACACCAGCCGCTCCGCGACGGGCCGCCCGTCGTGGTCCCACACCGTGGCGACGAGCACTCCGTCCGCCTCGCCCGGATCCAGCGTCACCGGCCCGCCCTTCACGTCGCCCAGCACCGCGGAAGCGACGCGCACCTCACGCTGGCTCAGCGTCACCGTCGCGCGGCCGACGCTGTTCAGGCCCACGACGAGCTGCACCAGCTTGCCCGCCGGCACCACGTCCTCGCGTACGCGGATGACGGCGCCCCTCGGCTTCACCTCCGGCAGCGGGAAGCTCTTCCGGATGCCCGACGGCGAGTCGATGCGCAGCGCGTACCGCACCCCCGCCTGCGGAGTCAGCTCGAAGCGGCCACGGCCCTCGTGCTCCGAGCTCACGCGGGCGACCACCCGGCCGCTGTCCACCTCCACCACCCGGCCCATCAGGTCCGCCGGCTTGCGCGCGGGCGTGCGCGCCTCGAAGTAGACGCGCGAGGCGAGCCCCGCCACCAGGTCGCCGCCCTCCGGGTACAGGGCCAGGTCCAGCGTCTGGAGGAGGATGGGAATCGTCTTCGCCGCGGACTCCACCACGCCCCCGTCCTCGATGGTGAAGGCCAGCGTGCCCTCGCCGCGCTCCATCGCCGCGGGCAGCGGGAAGCGCACCGTGCAGCGGCCCTTCGTGTCCACCGTGCAAGGCACCTGCGCCACGGTGACGCCATCCACGAGCGCGTTGGCCGTCACCTTCGCGCCCTCGGGCACGCCGCCCTCCGCGCGCTTCACGTCCAGCGTGGCGGTGACGGTGTCGCCCGGCCCGTAGCCATCCCGGAGGAACTCAATCTGGGACTTGAGCCGGGGGGCCCGGTAGGCGCGCACGTCGAACTTCCGCTCCGCCGGGGCCGCGCCCGTCCACGGGTAGGTGACGCGCAGGGTGTACTCGCCGCCGGGCTGGCCAGCGGGGATGGGCCAGGCGTAGCCCCAGACGGCATCCGCCGTGGACGCCGTGCTGGTGGTGACGACGTCCCCCTTCGGGCCGCGCACCTCCACCTGCGCCTGGAGTGAGCCCGCGTAGGGCTTGCGGCTCAAGGCCTCCAGCACCAGGCCCCGCACCAGCACCTGCTCCCCGGGGCGGTAGAGCGGCTTGTCGGTGGTGACATGGGTCAGGTAGCGGTTTTCGCCACCCAGGGAGCGCGTGGTGGCACGGGCCGCGAGGACCTGGGGCGACAACATCACGAAGACGGCGGCGAACCCCAGCGGCAGGAGCGCGCGCAGGGCAAACGGGACGAGGTGGGCCATGGCGGCATTCAACGGACGACCCCGCCAGAAGTTCTGGTCCTCCCCCGGAGGTACTGCCGGTTCCGCGGCGCTCCGCGGGGAGTGCCACGGAACCGGGGCGACTTCGGGTCGCCTAGCGGTCGTCGCCGTCGCGACCCGCGGAGGCGTCTACCGTGGGACTGACCTCCTGGCGCCCGCCCGTCAGCAGCCAGGCGCGCTGACTGGGGGCGAAGCGAGGCGCCAGATAGCCATCGTTGATCTCGCGAGTCACCGCGAAGCGATTGAACGCCGTGGCGGGGATGAACAACCGCGAGTTGTCCGCGAAGCCATCCGAGGCGGCGTCGACGTCTCCCTCGGCGGCCGAGACGACGCCGTCACCATTCTGGTCGACCCTCGCGACTTCCCGGGCGTAGGCCTGGAAGAGGCGGCGGTTCAGGTTCTTCTCCCAGGGCATGAACGACGCCAGCCGGACATAGACATCCAGGAAGATTTCGTTGGCGAGCCCGCTCGGGATGAAGCGCTGGCGGAACTCCCGCTGGGACTCGATGTCCGCGTCAAAGAGGTCCGGATCGCGGGGGCGGTACGGGCTGTCTCCATACTCTTGCGGAAAGTTCTTCACGCCCAGGGGCCCCGAGCCCGGGACGATTGACTTCAGCAAGCCAATCTCCCCGTCCTCGAAGGCGTCAGGAGGTGCCCCAATCTTGTCGGGGAAGCCACCGGTGAACGGCAGCTCGTAGAGCGGGTGGACCCAGTTCGTGGTGTAGTTGAACTCCCAGTAGTTGTGCACATCCAGCTGCTGCATGGCGTTGTACGCCCCCATGCTCAGCTGGATGGGGACGACGTTGCTCTGGATCCACGGGAAGCGATCGTTCTCGCTCGGGAACCGCACGGCCTTCCCATCCGTCGTGAAGAGATTCCCGGGCACATTGTTGTGGTGTCCGATCTTCGCCATCATCGCGGCATCGGCGGGGGTCATCGTGCCGAACTGGGCACGCCCGTCAGGGCGCGCGGGCGCGACCGGCGGGACGACCAGGTCGTGGATCATCCAGCCCTCGTACCACCCGCTCTCGTTGTTGATGACGAAGAGCCCGGAGATGTCCGTGAAGACGTCGATGAAGGCACGGACGTTGTTCGGGTCGGTGGGAAGCCCGGGCTTCGGCTCGACGACGAGCCGTACCGACGCGATGGTGGGCAGCCCGCAGTTGCCGCCCGTGGCCGTCAGCATCGCGGTGTCATTGACGCCGGGAATGATGCTGACGAAGACGTTGCGCTCGAAGCCATTGGTGTCCAGCAGGTAGTACTGGAAGAGCTGGCTTGGCGTGTCCGCCTCCGCGTAGGCCTGCATGGGGAGGAAGGTGTGCGGCCGGCTTGCGAGCCGGAGGATCCGATCCTTCAGCGGCGTGGGCAGCGCGACGATGTCTCCACGTTTGGCCACGGTGGCGACATCCGCGTTGGCATTCGGGTTGGGATGGCACGGCGGCGGCGGTTGCTCCGCGTGAGCCTGCTGAAGCGGGAGCCATGGGGTGACCAGCGCGAGTGATGCGAGCGCACCCATGGCGCGTCTGCGCACCTGCATGAATGGGGAGACAATGTAGGGAGCTTGCACTTCGATCCTCCTTCGGGCGGTGTGCCGACCGTGCACGAAGGAGGGCAAGCGGATGCCTGCCCTCCTTCCTTGACTGCGCCGTGGATCTAGGCCCTGTTCCGCTGGACGCTCAGTGTCCGCACGTCGTCTCCGCATGAGCAGAATGCAACGACCAGGGGACCCGATCGTCTCAGGAGCGCAGGCCCCTCCCTCTCACGTTGCGCGCACTCAGGGGTCGTTGAAGATGAGCAGCCCGCGCGCGGTATCCACCACGTAGACATACCCATCGCCCGGGACGCGCATGCCAATGGCGCCCTCGTAGACGAAGCCCAACCGCTTCGGGTCGGTCTCACGATAGGTGTTGAAATAGGCAATCTCCTGGGGGCGTGTGGGATTGGTCACGTCGAACACGCGTACGCCTTCCTGGTACCAGGCGACGTACAGCCGGGTGCCCTTCAAAATCATGTTGTGGATGGAGGTGGTGGGGCGCAGCCGGTGCTCGGCGATGAGCTGGATGTGGGCCGGGTCGGTGACATCCAGCACGCGAAGGTGCGCGCCCTCCTGCTCACTGCCTTCGAACGCGATGGTGCGGCCCGCGAAGGTCCCCACCGCGCTGGCATGGCTGTATTGCCGGTTGTAGTGGTACCGGCCCAGCTCCTTGACCTGCATGGGGTCGCTCGGGTCGGTGACCAGGAAGCCGATGTCCGTGTGGTTGATGTAGAGGCGGCCCTCGTAAGCGAAGGCGTCGTGCGGATAGCTGGTGACGAACTCCTCTGACGAGAAGGTGAAGCGGTTGAGCAGGACGGGGGCTTGCGGTGACGTGATGTCGAAGATGATCGTCTGCTGGGGCCGCAGCGCCATGGCGTAGAGCCGGTTGCCCTCCACGAACAGGGTGTGCACATCCAGGGGAGCGCCGCTGGGCACGCTGCGGAGGTAGGTCGGGTCCCCCGGATTCGAGATGTCATAGAGGATGACGCCGGAAGCGCGGGTGGCGATGTAGAGGACGTCGTCCTTGGCCCATGCGGCGTTCCAGTACCCGTCGTCCGGCAGGGCAATGACCTTCTTCAGCACGGGGTGGCGGCGGTCGCTGACGTCGAAGACCGTCAAACCTCCCGAGGGCATGTAGTTCTTGAGCTGGATGGACACCACGTAGGCATGGTTCTTCGTCACGTAGACGTCCGCCGGAAAGCCAAGCCCGACGAAGGACTCGGAGACGAGGTCCAGGCCCCCGGAGGACTCGGCCTCACCGCGGCCCCAGGTCATGCGCTCCGAGTCGAACGTGCCCTTCTCCGCGAGCACGCCGTTGCTGCAAAACGCATAACAGCCGGTGATGTGGTTGCGTTCGGGAGCGTCGCAGCCCGCCAGCGCATACTTCGTGACCACGCCCCGGGTCGTGGTGAAGGTGTTCGCGAGGAACAGGCCCCGCTCATCGAACTGCTGCCGGGTGAGGGGCGTGAAGTTCAGGGTTCCGGCGCCGCCATCCTCCGGGAGCAGGATGCCGGCGCCGCCCCATGGGTACTCGCCGGAGGTCGAGCGCAGCTCCGTCTGGTAGATGCCGTGCCGTGCCGCCGTGCTGAGGGCCCCCAGGTCGCACTTCGACAGGTCGAAGAGGGCAGGGGTGTCGCAGTCAAGCGGGGTACCGACTGGAGGGGTGAACTCGCAGGGAGCGAAGACGCCGCGGTCAATCCAGTCGCCCTTCTCCTCGATGGGGGTGGAGGTGCCATCCCACCCCACGACAGGGGGCGTGCCGGCATCCGGTGTCCCCTGGGTGTCGGCGCAGGCCGTCAGCAGCAGGGGGCAGGCAAGCAGCAGTACTCCCAGACCACGGGGAAGACAGGTCATCGATGGGCTCCCTTGCTGGCAGAGGCGGTCACTGACTGGATAGGAGACCCGCACGGCCGCCGTGATGCATCCGGTTCCAGGATTGTGTCCTGGCGAGGTGTCACCGGGGGGGAGTATGAGCAACGGCCATGAGCAATGAGCGCACGCCGGCCGAACCCGAAGTGATGGAGCCCACGTTCTGGCGGAAGAACGGGTGGACGGCCAAGGTCATCAAGAACGAAGACGACGACGGCTGGGCCGTGGAGATCCGCAAGCAGGGGCTCTCCGAGCCCGTCCTCATCAGCCCGTGGGTGATGGGCCGCGACAAGAAGAATCCCAAGCCCTTCGATGCGACGGCGTTCGCGACCTTCGTGAAGACGGCCTCGGAGGTCCTGGATCGCTCCGCGCGACAGCACGAGCAGGCGATGACCAAGAAGCTCTCCATCGCCTGGGAGGGCCGCTGGTACGAGGTCCGGCTCGAGATGGTGGCCGACGAGTACGAACCCCACGCGCTGCTGTCGGCCATCGACGACGCGGGCGCGACCGTCGTGAAGCATCGCGTGCCGGTGAACTTCAAGTTCACCCGGGACGTCGCCAACGAGTGGGTGCGCGGCGGCTTCCGCGAGCCCTGAGTACGCAATCAGGACGCAGGACGACTTCGAGCTCGCCGTCCTGCGGACTTGACCGACAGGGTTTCATCATCACCCTGAGCCAGCAGACTGGATGGGTTGGGAGCTGCCCTTCCAGTGTCTCCATTATGTTTTGATCTTCTTGCAATGCCTGGGTTGCTGCCTCAGGCTGGAAGTCAACGAACACCCGATATCCTGTTTTCGAGGGGGGTGTTGCAGAGGGGGAGACTTCCATGCCGATGCGTCTCAACGTTGCTCCGCGGAACCTGTTTGACCTGGCTTTCAATGGCGGGGGCAGCCGTGACTTTCCGTCGTTCACGGTGGATCAAGCCCTCTCACGGCTGGACCAGATGGGGCTCATTCAAGACAACGTCCGCTACTACAATGCCGCTCGGCAAGCCCATGCCGAGGTGGAGATCGTGGGGGGGAAGATCGTCCGCGCCAGGGATCGCCACTTCTGGAGCAGCACCCGGGAGTTCCTCAATTACAATGGGCTCTTCGCGGTTGGAATGGACGGCCGGGTCCTTGTCACGCAGGACGAAGGGGCGAGGGGCGTGGGCGCGGCCACGAGGAAGAAGCACAGCAGCATGCTGGCGGGAGGCCAGGCGCTGGCTGTCGGTTGTTTCTCGACGAACGCCCAGGGATACCTGACCTCACTCGACAACAACTCCGGGCATTACATGCCCAGTGCTCAATCCCTGAACTGGTTCCTCGCGCAGTTGATCCAGCAAGGCCTCAACCAGATGAACCTGGCTGGGGTCCGCTACGTGTATTCGATTCCACATGGTCAGCAGGCGAGTGTGGTGGTCAACCTGATCCGGTGGAATGCCCTTCAAACAGCGATGAGGTTCAATCAGCCGGCTCAGGTGGCCATGCCCGGTGGGATGTTGAGGTTCGATCGGGTCGCGCAGCCGCGCGTGGTCAACGCTCAAGGTGCGGCGCCCAGGCCGGGCATGGTGGATGCCTGCTTCTACGCATGTGACATTGACCTGGCGAGGGAGTGACCGCGATGGAGGCCATGCCATCCGGACGCTCAGACATTGTGAGAGGAGCAGCGGCGATGAACATGTTCAGGTTGATGTGTGTGCTTGGCTGTGGAGTCCTGATGTCGTGCGGCGCCCCGATGCAGGACGAAGAGGCGGCGGTGCTCGGCACGCGGCAAGAGGGCCTCGCCCAGGTCTTCACCCAGCAGGCGGGTTTCACGGCGGCCACTGGGGCCACCCAGCTCGCGTTCCCCGCGATCGCGTTTGACGCGTATCCCGACCATCCCTCAGGCGCGGGGTCGAGCTGCGGCCATACACCGCCGGGCGCCGACCTGCCGTGGGGCTCCAGCGCGCCCACCGTCAACGTCCTGGCGCCTCATGCCAACAGCTGGCTCTGCTTCATGGGGCCCGGCTGGAATCACAGCAACAACACGAATCCCCTGCCCGTGAAGCCCACGATCATCGCCAACGGTGAGGACGACTTCGAGATCGCCTTCCTGCGACCCGTCTCCGCCGTGGGCCTGGAGTTGCTCACGAACGGCGTGGCCCAGCACAAGGTGACCCTGACCTTCACGGACGCCACCCAGGAAGTCTTCGAAGACGCGGTGCTCGATACGGGTGCCAATGCCTTCGAGTTCGTGGGGTTCCAGTCCTCCAAGCGCATCCGGTCCATCTTCATCGACACCACGGGCGGCGCCTCGCAGAACGAGGGCATCGCCGCCATCTGGACCGCGCCGTGACGGACCGCGGCCCGTAGCCGTGGGCAGATCGAAAGATCCGCCGATGCCATCCGAAGCCACGCCCTTCCGGGGTCGGCGCGAGCTGCCTACCGTCGGTCGCATGGACAATGTGGCGACGATGACGGAGAGGCTGCTGGCGGACGCGGGACTCCGGGTGGGAATGCGGGTGCTCGATGTCGGCTGTGGAAGGGGCGACGTGACCTTCATGGCCGCGAGCCAGGTGGGCACGCAGGGGCAGGTCGTGGGCGTGGACCGCGATTCCGGGGCGATTGAGCTGGCCCGCGTGAGGGCGCGGGAGCAGGGCCTGTCGAACGTCACGTTCGTGGAGGGAGACCTCCTTGCGATTCCGAAAGAGCAGGGCCTGTTCGACGCGGTCGTGGGACGGCGGGTGCTCATGTACCAGACGGACGCCGTTGAAGCCGTGCGGGGGCTCGCGAGGGCCGTGAAGCCCGGGGGGCTGATGGTCTTCCAGGAGCACGACTCGACGGGGGGACCGGCGAGCCTCATGCCCTTGCCGCTTCACGTGAAGGTGCGTGAGTGGATCTGGCGCACGGTGGAGCGCGAAGGCGCGAACATCCACATGGGCTTCGACCTGGCGTCGGTCTTCACGCAGGCGGGACTCACGGTCGAGCAGGTCCGGGCGGTGGCCGTCGTGCAGACGCCGACGCAGGCGCATCCCACGGGCGCCATCGTCCGCGCCATGTTGCCCCGAATCGTGAAGCACGGTGTGGCGACGGAGGCGGAGCTCGATGTGGATACGCTCGACCAGCGGCTCACGGAGGAGCGCGTGAAAGCGGGTGCGACCTACATCGGGGAGCTGGCCTTCGGAGCCTGGGCGAGGGTCCCCGGGTAGGCGTACCTGGGCTCCCAGTTCTGTATGCTCGTGAGATGTCCCCGTCATTCCTGGTGTTGCTGTTGATCGCAGTGGTCATGGGAGCCCTCGTGGGCTTCTGGTTGCGCTCCTCCAATCGTGAGCAGCCATCGGAGCCGCTCCCCCAGTTGTCTTCGGAGGAGGGGCAGAAGAGCCTCGCGGAGTTGATCGAGTCCGGGCAGATGATCAACGCCATCAAGCTCTACCGGCAGATTCATGGCTGCGGCCTGAAGGAGGCGAAGGACGCCGTGGAGGCGATGCGCGATGGCCGGGCGCGCATGGAGCCTCTGGAACGCCGTGAGGTGTCCGGTTCGGAATCGAACGACGCCATCGAGCGCGCCGTTCGAGACAACAACCTCATCCAGGCCATCAAGCTCTACCGCGACCAGCACGGCGTGGGCCTGAAGGAGGCCAAGGACGCGGTGGAGGCAATGCGAGCCGAGCTGCTCCGGCGGGGATGAGCTGTCCATTGTCACCTGGTGCCCGGTCCGTGGCGACACGCAGCCAATGAAAGCCAAGTACCGGCTCCACCGGATTTTTAACCGGCATTGAGCGGGTGGGCGGGCGGTCCGAGCTTCACGCGCGAGCGGCTTCACCGTCTTCTTTGTGGGAGGAATCTCCCACATCCAAGGAGCGATGACCGTGAGCGGTGACGACAAGCAGAAGCAGTATCCCTTCTTCTGGGGCATCTACTACGGCCTCGCGAGCAAGCCTCCCCAGCTGTTCGTCGGTGGGCTTCGCACGCTCGGGCAGCTGGGATTGCAGGGCCCCCAGCAGCAGCAGGTGATCCAGTACCACAACCTGCTCACGGCCCGGGCGCTGAAGGCCGGGTTCCGGTACGCCTCGGGGTTGAACGTCGATCCGGCGCTCGTCGCGACCCTCTGGAACGCGCTGCCTCCCGAGGCTCAGCAGAACACCCTCGACTGGACGAAGCAGCAGGTGGGGCAGTTGATCGGTGGCTCGGCGTTCAGCTGGGTCCTCGGCAAGGGGCTCGTGAAGTACCTGCCCAAGCAGATCGTCACCCCCGCGCTGTTCTTCCTCAGCTGCCAGGGCGCGATGGGGCTCTTCTGGAAGGATGGCTGGGACAAGGGGCCTCCGCCGCCTCCTCCTGGGGTGGGTGGGGGAGGCCGGGAGATCTCGGTCTGAAAGTCCGCGCGGGCTGAAGGACGCCCTGCCTCCGAAAACTCGGAGGCAGGGCTTGCTGCCCGTCACGCCGCGCGCACGAAGCGGGCCTTGTTGCGTTCGAGCCACCGGGCCAGCGACTGCACCTGGGGATTCAGCTCGCGCGTGAGCCCGGGGTCCCTGACGGCGCAGTACTCCGAAGAGAAGTCCCGCATGAACTGGAACATGTTCGCGAGCTCCGGCGCGCCGGGGAAGTTGAACGTCCGGTAGACCTCCGGCTCCATGGAGTGGAAGCGCACCTCCTGTCCCAGCACCTGCTTCAGTGTCCGGGTGATCTCCTCGCCCGTCAGGTGCTCGCTGGCCAGCCCCACCGTCCGGCCCGCCCAGGCCTCCGGCCCGCGTTGGAAGATGCCGTGGACGCATCCACCCACGTCCTCCGTGGCGATGCCGGGCAGCTTCTGGTCCTCCGTGGGCAGCACGAAGTCGAACGTGCCGTCGGTGTTGCGCTTTCCTCCCAAGCCGAACGACAGCAGGTTCTCCCACGAGAACGAGGTGCGCACGAACGTCACCGGCAGGTCCAGGCCGCTGAAGTACGCATCGCTCGCGCCCTTCACGTCGAACTGCGGCACGCGGTAGTGCCCCTTGAGCATGGGCATCCGCTTGTCTTCGGGAGGGATGAGGCGCCGGGTGTCCTCCTGGGTGGACCAGATGACGTGCGCCACCCCCGCCTCCTTCGCGGCGTGCGCCTGCGTGCGCGCCTGTGCCAGCTCGCGCTCCGGGTCGGGCTTCTCCCAGTAGCTGGTGACGCAGAAGGCGCCGTGCGCTCCGGTGAACGCGGCCTTCAGGCTCTTCGCGTCGCTCACGTCCGCCGCGACGACCTCCGCGCCCAGCTTCGCCAGCCGGCGCGCCAGCTCCGAGCCTGGCTTGCGCGTGAGCGCGCGCACCGTGAAGCCTCCCTGCGTGTCCGCGAGGATGGCGCGCGCGAGGCTGCCTCCCTCTTCGCCCGTTGCTCCCACCACCGCGATGATCTTCTTGTCCATGGTCATGTCCTGTCGTCCTGAAGGCTGGGAATGAAGCCGGCTCATCCGCCCACGGCGGGGCCGGGCGGGGTGGGGCTCAGCGCGGGGAGGAAGGCGCGCGCGAGGCCCGCGTAGGCCTGCAGCAGCCGCTTCTCACCGCGCCGCAAGAGCAGGCAGTTGCGCGCGTTGCGCGACAGGTCCGCCCCCTGGAGCAACTGCTCGTCCTCCTCCAGCGTCGTCTCGAAGCCCGCGAGCCGCGCCTCGCACACGTCCTGGAGGTACTGGAAGACGCGCTCCTCCGTCTCCGCGCTCAGCGGTGGCACTTCGCCCAGGCCCTGCTCCTCCCGGGCCTCCTCGGCGAGCCGGGCCAGCTCCCGCGCGTTCGCGCACGCCACGCGCAGGAAGGAGAACATCGCCACCGTGGAGGCATGCCCGTAGTGCAGCGGCACCTCGAAGCGGCGCCGCGACGGCGGAGTCGCCAGCGCGAGCAGCTTCCGCTTTCCCTCCGCCTCCACCGCGTCCTCGGACACGCCCAGGTAGAGCACCAGCGTGTCATCCGGGTTGTCCTCCGGCACGAAGCCATAGCTCAGCAGGAACCGGCAGCTGGGCTTGATGCCATAGCTGATGTGCAGTTCCTCGCCCGCGGCCACGGGCTCGTGCGCCACCAGCACGAAGGCCTCACCGTCCTCCGTGTTGCCCCACACCAGGCGCGGCGAGGCCCGGTGGTTGAGCATGTCCGCCACCGGCACGAAGCACCGCGTGAGCTTGCCCGCCACCGTCAGGCCGAAGCTGCGGCTGATCAACACGTGCTGCGCCCAGAGGTACGCGTCGGGCGTGAAGCGCTCGAAGCCCGGCACCCGCTGCGCCAGCATGGCGTAGCGCGCGAGCAGCAGCTCCTTCCACCGCGCCACCTCGCGCAGCGCGGAGGAGCCCTGGAGCAGCGACAGCTCCTGCGCGTCGAAGAACAGCGGCAGGTGCGGGAAGGACCGGGGCAACACGTCCAGGTACGGCTTCCAGGCCGAGTCCTCGCGCTCCTTCTCCTGGAGCAGGAACGCCGCCAGGTAGCACTCCTCGCTCGTGTCCGGCGCGTGCGCGGCGATGAGCCGGCCGATGTCCGACGCTCTCGCGACGTCCAGCGTCACCAGGCACGCGCGCGGCACCCGCAGCACCTCTTCTCCCGCCGCGATGGGCACCTTGGCGAAGACGCCACGCTCGTCGCCCTCCAGATGACCCACCCACAACTTCGGGAAGCTCGCGCCCGCCTGCCTGCTCCACTGGAGTGCGAGGTGTTCCTTCAGGGGGTTCTCTTCCTCGAGGGTGTCCTGCTCCGCTTCCTGTCGCGCGCTCATTGGCTCCGCCATGCGTTCGGGGGGTGAACGCCAGGAAGACGCCGGCCGCTACGGCTTGTGATTTCCCGTGGATTTCCGGGCTGCCCTTTTTGGAGTTGTTCAAGGGTTGTTCACAGACATCTCGCTGCACCGTTTCCAGATGCACTTTTGGAGCACTGGAAACCGTGAGAGAAAACACCAATCCCTCTTTCTGGCGTGTGTGGGAGCAGCACAAGGAGCCGTTGTTCCAGCAGGCGCTGCGGCTGATGGGAGGGAACGTGGTGGACGCGGAGGACGCGGTGGACACCGCGATGCTCCGGGCCCACCAGAACTACGTGTCGCCCGGGAAGATCCTCAACCCGAGGGCCTGGCTGGGCCGCATCCTCCACAACGTCTGCATGGACATCCACCGCGAGCGCCAGCGCTGGGGCGACGCCGAGGAGTGGATGGAGGACTTGGAGTCGGCGGAGCCTCAGTCCCAGGAGCTGCTGCCCGACGCGGGCCTGCTCCGGAGCGAGAGCGCCGCGGCGGTCCGCGAATGCATCGAGGCGCTGCCTGCCAATCTGAGGGTGCCCCTGGTGATGCGCTACCTCCAGGACATGTCCTATGCCGACATCGCTGAACAGCTCCGGTTGACCAGTTGCAACGTGAGAAAGCGCATCCAGCTCGCGTACGGAATCCTTCGGACCACCCTTTCGCAAGAGCCGTGCCCCCGCTGAGCGCAGGTCCGTGCTCCGCCAGGCAGGCCGGCGGAGCACGGCTCGCGCTGCTCACTCCGGGAGGATGCGCGAGCGCACGTAGCGCCCCGGAGCCGCTTCAATGATGCGAAGCCCTCCCTCGCCGGGGATCCGGGCAGGGACGCGTTCTCCCGAGCGCTCGGATTGCCAGCACTCCCAGTCTGTCCACCAGGACCCCGGGTGTTCCTCCGCGTCCTGAAGCCACGCATCCGCGTCCGCGTGCGACGCAATCCCATCCGCGTCCACGAAGGACGCAGATGCGTCCGGTGTCGACGCAATCACATCCGTCTTTCCGCGGGGTGCAATTCCATCCGCGTCCAGGGAAGACGCGGCTGCGTTTGAATGCGACGCAAACACATCCGCGTTTGGGGCGGACGCAGGTGCGTTTCCAGGTGACGCGGTTGCATTCCTGCATGACGCGACCGGACGGGGCTTCGGGACCCAATAGCGATACCGGTTCGCGGACGGCGGGTTGATGACGCCGGCGACATGGCCCGAGCCCGCGAGCACGAACCGCACGGGACCCCGGTAGTGCCTCGCTCCCCGGTACACCGAGCGGAAGGGCGCGATGTGGTCCTCCCGGCAGGCTTGCACGTAGAGGGGCGTCTTCACCCGGCCCAGGTCCAGGGGGACGCCCGCGAGCGACAGCGCGCCCGGCTGGACCAGGCGGTTGTGCAGGTACAGCTCCCGCAGGTACGTCGCGTGCGCGCGTGCGGGCATGCGCGTGGGGTCGGTGCTCCACGCGAGGAAGTCGCTGGGGGCCGGCTCCCGGCCGAGCAGGTAGTTGTTCACCACGAAGGGCCAGACCAGGTCCTTCGCCCGGAGCAGGTTGAAGGTGGTCATCATCTCCAGTCCCTCCAGATAGCCGCGCTCGCGCATGTGGGCCTCCAGCCGCTCCAGTTGCGGCGCGTCGACGAAGGCCCCCAGGTCCCCTGGTTCGCTGAAGTCCACCTGTGTGGTGAGCAGCGTCGCGCTGGCGACGAGCGGATCATTCTGGGCGGCGAGCCACGCGAGCCCCGACGCCAGCAGCGTTCCTCCGATGCAGTAGCTCAGCGTGGAGACCCGCTCCTCGCCGGTGGCGCGGGAGACGGCCTCCAGCGCGGCAATCAGTCCGTGCACGAGGTAGTCCTCCCAGTCCACGTCCGCGTGCGTTTCGTCGGGGTTCACCCAGGAGATGAGGAACACCGTGTACCCGCGCTCCACCGCCCAGCGGACGAACGAGTTCTCCGGGCGCAGGTCCAGGATGTAGAACTTGTTGATCCACGGCGGCACCACCAGCAGCGGCTGGCGGTAGACGGTGGGCGTGGTGGGCCGGTACTGGATGAGCTGGAACAGGCGCTCCTCATGGACCACGTCGCCCGGCGTGGTGGCCAGGTTCTCCCCCAGCCGGAACGTCCGCCGGTCCGTCATGCGCGTCGCCAACTGGCCCTGGCCTCGCGCCAGGTCCTGGCACAGCGCCTCCAGCCCCTTGAGCAGGCTCAGGCCGTGGGACTCGCGCGCGGCGCGGAGCACCTCCGGGTTGAGCGCGGGGAAGTTGGACGGCGACAGGGCGTCGGTGAGCTGGCGCGCGTAGAAGCGCGCCTGGTGCGCCGTGTGCCGGTCCACGCCCGGCGCTTGGGCCACCAGGTCCTCCAGCCAGCCCGCGCCGGTGAGGTACGCGCGGCGCAGGCCGTCGAAGAAGGGCTGCTCCCTCCACGCCGGGTCCCGGAAGCGGCGGTCCGGCGCGGAAGGGGCGGGCTCCGGTGGGACGCCCCCGCGCAGGGAGCGTTCCCACACGTCACTTCCCGCCGCGAGCATCCGCTGGGGGTCCATCGCCAGCCGGAGGAGGACTTCCAGGAAGGCGCGCCGCATGGGCTCCAGGGATGCGTTCATTCGCGGCCTCCTTCAGTACATGTGCTGCCCACCATTGATGGTGAGCGTGGAGCCGGTGATGAAGCCGGCCTTGTCGGAGGCGAGGAACGTCACGGCGCGGGCGATTTCGTCGGCGCGCCCCAGGCGGCCCACGGGGATGCGCGTGCGGATGCGCACCAGCTCGTCCGGAGGCACGGTGCGCACCATGTCCGTGTCGATGTAGCCCGGCGCGATGAGGTTGGCGGTGACGCCGCGGGCGGCGCCCTCGCGCGCCAGCGCCAGGGTGAAGCCATGCATGCCCGCCTTGGCCGCCGCGTAGGCCGTCTGGCCCAGCTGGCCCGTCTGCCCGTTGATGGATCCGATGTTGATGATGCGGCCGAAGCCACGCTCGCGCATCGGGCCCACCACGACGTTGCACAGGTTGAAGCACGAGGTGAGGTTCGTCTGGATGACCTCGTTCCACTGCTCGGACGTCATCTTGTGCAGCATGGCGTCCCGGGTGATGCCGGCGTTGTTCACCAGCACCTCGATGGGACCCAGCGCTTCGACGATCTTCTTCACGCCCGCGACACACTGGGCGGTGTTGGCGGCGTCGAAGCGGAACGTCGGGATGCCGGTGCGCCCCGTGAAGTTCTGCGCCGCCTGTTCATTCGCATAGTAGGTGACCGCCACGCGGTAACCCTGCTGCCGGAGGGCGTCGGCGCTCGCCGCGCCAATGCCGCGCGTTCCTCCTGTCACCACTGCCACGCGTCCACTCATGTCTGTCTCCAGGGGTTGAAAGCTGCGCCTGAAGGACGCGGACGCTCGCCGGGTGTGAAAATCGTGACCTCAAAGCCGGCGTGGATTCACAACCGCCCGGGCGCGGACGTCCCTGGAGCGCTGCCTCGGGGAGCGGGGGACTGGGAAGGGTGGATTGGGATCCATCAGCCCCCCGCTCCTCCGGGGCGGCACTCCACCGCAGCACCCGCGAGAGGACATCCATGACACAGCCGCAAGCACCCCAGGAGCGCCCGCAGGTCATCGTCGTCTTTCAAGGCGGCGGGGCCCTGGGCGCCTACCACGTGGGGGCCTATCAGGCCCTGGAGGAGGCCGGCCTGCATCCGGACTGGGTCTCCGGCATCTCCATTGGCGCCTTCACCGCCGCGCTGGTCGCGGGCAACCGCCCGGAGCAGCGGCTCGAGCGGCTGGAGGCGTTCTGGCGCGAGGTGTCCTGGCCGGGCAGTGAGTGGGGCTCGCTCTTCAAGGGCCGCCTGCGCCAGCTCTTCAACCTGGGCAGCCACATGACCAGCCTGCTCTTCGGCCAGCCCGGCTTCTACGCGCCCCGCGCGATACCCCCGCAGCTCGCGCCGCCGGGCTCGCCGGAGGCGCTGAGCTTCTACTCCACCCGGCCCATGCGCTCGACGCTGCGGCGGCTGGTGGACTTCGACTACATCAACTCCCGCGCGACGCGGCTGAGCCTGGGGGCCACCCGCGTGAGCGACGGCCACCTGGTGTTCTTCGACAACACGCGAAGCGCCCTGGGGCCGGACCATGTGCTCGCCAGCGGCGCGCTGCCGCCCGCCTTTCCGCCCAGCCTCATCGACGGGGAGCTGTACTGGGACGGCGGCTGCGTCACCAACACGCCGCTCAACGCCATCCTGGACGACCCGCCCCAGCGGCACTCCCTCGTCTTCATGATTGATTTGTTCGAGGCGCGCGCGCCGCTGCCTCGGAACCTGGACGAGGCGAGCTGGCGCATGAAGTCCATCCAGTTCGCGGGCCGCACGTCGCAGCAGGTGGACCAGTTCGCGACCGTGTGGAACCTGCGCCGGACCGCGACCCGGGTGACGCGGCACATGTCCGCGTCCTCGCCGCTCGCGTTCAGCGACGAGCCCCTGACGAAGCCCGCGCCCCGGCTGGACATCATCCACCTGACGTACCAGCGCGGTGAGCACCAGATCTCCAGCAGCGACGCGGAGTTCTCCCGCGCCTCCATCGCGGAGCGCCGGGCGGACGGCTACCGGGACATGAAGCGCGCCCTGGAGACCTCGCCGTGGACGCAGCCCTTGGCGAACGGGCCCCAGGCGTTCGGTGACGAGGACCTGTCGCCGGCCGAAGGGGGCGCCGTCGTCCACCGCCTCTAGAAGCACCCACCTGTCTTGACCCGAAGGAGCAACGCCATGACCGAAGCGAAGAGAGTCGATCCGTATGCCCACCTGATGGACCTGGGGCGGGGCGCCCTGCACCAGGCCATCGCCGCCCAGCGCTCCGCGCTCGAATACTCCCGCCAGTTCGTGGAGGGGGACGCCGCCGCGCGGCCGCTGCGCTCGCAGCACGAGGAGTGGGTGCGCAAGGCGCTGGAGACCCTGGCGCCGTTCTACGCGCTGGAGCAGCTGGCGCGCGACCAGCTGCTGAAGGCGCAGGCCAGCCTCTTCGAGCTGGCCGACGACACCCTGCGCAACCTCACGCTGCACGGTGTGGAGCGCGGCGGGCACCGCTCCGCCTGAGCCCTGCGCGTCGCGAAGCTCGAACCCCGGGGGGCCTTGCACGCCGCCCGGGGTTTTGTTGTTTCCAACCGTCAGCGCGGAGCCAATGGCAGACGCACGGCCGGGTCGCCCAGCAGCACGTAGCCGCCCAGGTCCTGCCGGAGCATCCACAGGTGCGAGCGCCGCAGCGGATCCACCGTGGAGGGCTTCCCGGCGCTCCGGGCCGCCTCCTCCTGGTCATACAGCGTGGTCAGCTCCAGGTTGGCCTGGTGGCCCCCGCGCAGCAGCCAACTCAGGCCCAGGCCCACGCGCCGGCCCCGCGCCAGTTGCTGGAGCGGCTCCATGAAACGGGACACCTTGCCCTGGCGGTGGTCGCGGTCCTGGAAGCCATACGTCCACGCCAGGTCCACGTGGCCGATGACCGCCAGCGGTCCCTGGGGGTTGGCCAGCGCGGACTGCGGCAGCGCGGCGACGAAGGGTCGCTCCCCGGGCCGGGGCAGCGCCGCGGTGAGCGACTCCAGTCTCCCGCTGAACTGGCCTCCCGCCTGCAACTGCTTCAGCCAGTGATGGAAGGCGCTGCGCGACGGCGTGCCCGCGCCGAAGCACGCGAAGAGGAACCAGATGCCGCCGGGCAGGAAGGGCCGCTGGGCCAGCGCCGCGCCATCCAGGTGCTGGCCTTCGCCCAGGTTGAGCGCCCCCTGGAGCGCGAGCTTCGCGTCGGTGCTCCGCCAGCCCGCGCGGGGACTGCCCAGGCCGTGGCTCATGGAGAAGAGCAGGGTGGTTTCCTGGAGCGCGGCCTGCTCCAGCAGTGCGTTGGCGCCGGGCTCTCCCGGCAGGCCCAGCTCCAGCACGTCCCGCGCGGGGAATCGGCCCAGCTCCCGCGCCTGCCGGGCCGACGCGATGGCCGGGGCCACCAGCGAATGATAGCCCGTTCGCGTCGCGGCGGTGCCGTCGTGGACGGTGAAGAAGAGCGAGCGGGGCTGGCGCTCGACGGAGGGCGCGTTCTCCCAGCGCAGCACCTTGTCCACGTAGGCCGCGTAGTCCTCGTCGCGCCGGAAGGCCAGCCGCCCCACGTAGGCGTCGTGGGCCGCGGCCTGCTGCAGCTCGAAGGGCACCTGGTGGAAGTCCCCCAGGAAGAGCAGGTAGCGGGGCCGGTCCGCCACGGGCACCGCTTCGTCGTCCAGCACGACGCGCACCCAGCGGGTGAAGTCCTCCAGGTTCCGCCCCTCCGCCGCCAGCTCCGGGCTCACCCGGTAGATGCGCACCGGGTGGCCGTCCTGCTGCTCCTGCCGGTGCCGGCGCAGGGGCTCCATCAGCGCGAGCAGCCGGTCTCCTTCAGGCCCCTCCGGCGCGACCAGCCCCCAGCGCTGCGCGGGCAGGGAGTTGGGGTCTTCGCCGTCGTCCCACAAGTGGCGCTCCTCGCGCCCCTGCGCGTCGTCGTCGCGCGGGACCCGCGCCGCGGCGTCGGCGGGCAGGCCGTCGGGGGCCACCGGCTCGTGTGAATCGGCGTGGGACAACAACAGCTCGACGTTCTGCGTGCTCATGTTTTGGGAGGGCTCCTGGCGTGCGCGCCCGGGAAGTCGTGCGCGTGACGGCAGGACGCGCCGGGTGGCGGCCGTGTGAGCCATGGATGTCTGGCGTTGGCATTCACACACAAATGGCGTGCGGCGTCCTGTGGACGCAGTGCCCGGCATGTCCGCCGTCAACCCAATCCCAGGAGCACTCCCATGCAGTCCGCCGCCCAGCTGTCCGCTTACATCATCGCCTTCGCGGGTGCCGCCCGCACCGCGCAGCGCCTCATGTCGTCGGGCATGGATCCGATGACGATCGCCGAGTACTACTTCGAGGTGAACCTCACGAGCGACTTCGAGATCAAGAGCGAGACGGACGTTGCCCTCAACGTCTGGCGCATGAGCATCAAGGAGAAGCTCACGCTCGACTACAAGGAGCACATGGGGCTCACCGTGAAGTGCACCATCAAGCCCGCGGCGTTGCTCGCGGCCCAGGGTGGCAGCACCGGCGGCGGCGCCTGAAGCCCGCCGTCTGTCTGAGCAGAACACGCTGAAGCAAGACACACCCGTCGCCGCCGGTGCTTCGTTCTGGAGCACCGGCGGTGGCGGCTCGCCTTCCACCCTTCCGCCGCCCATCCCATCCCATGGCAAAGCCCAATCCCACGCCTGACCACGCGCAAGTCCTCATCCACGACCTCATCCTGGCCGTCCAGTCCTCGCTGGACATCGCGGAGGAGACGGCGCGCAAGCACTACTCCTTCTCCGTGGCGGAGCTGGAGGTCTCCGCCAGCTTCGAGTTCGAGATGACGGAGCAGGACAGCGACATCCCCGAGGACAAGCCGCAGCCCAAGCGCTGGTTCTCCATCTTCGGCGGCGGCACCAAGAAGGAACACACGCGCCTGCACGACCTCAACGAGAAGGACTCCAGCAAGCTCACGGTGCGCATGCTGTTCCGTCCCGGAGGCAAGCACCTGGCAGGCGGCACCGTCGAGTCCTCCGACGGCAGCACCTCCACGGAGGAGGAAGCGACGACGGAGCCCGCGTCCACTCCGTCCAAGCGCAAGTAGACGCCATGACGACAAAGGAGCCCGCGGCCTTCTTCAGGTCGCGGGCTCTTCGTGTTTCAGGGGGCGGCAGGACGCGCCCGGGGGCGCGTCACTTCTTGTCCAGCATCCGCAGCGCGCGCTGGTAGTAGGTGTCGCGCGAGGCCTTGCCGTTGTAGCCGCCGTTGATGCGCCGGGTGATGGCGTCGAACTCGCCCTTGTCGGCGTGCTTGTTGAGGCCGCGGCTGTTCCAGAACCAGGCGGCGGTGCGGAAGCCCACGTCCAGGTCGGCCGCGCGGGCGGGGTTCTCCTCCAGGTCCAGCTCCAGCGCCTTGCCCGCGGCGCGGTAGTTGGTGCGGCCGGTGATTTGGATGGGCCCGCGGCCCTTGTAGCGCGCGCCGTCACCCGGCTTGACGTTGCCCAGGTCCTTGCGCCGCTCGTAGGCGCGGCCGGTCGCCAGCTCCTCGAAGTACCGGAACTCGGCGCTCTCGTGCGCCAGCTGCGCCAGGAACGCGGCCTGGCGGCGTGGGGTGTTGATGCCCGCCTCGGACATGGCGTCGTTCAGGTGCGGCAGCACCTCTTGCGCGCGCGCCTTGGGCAGCCGGGTCAGGAACGAGCGCAGCTGCTCCAGCGTCAGCGCCTGGAATGTTTCGCCTTTCGGCTCGGAGGCTTCGTCGGACTGAGAGGATTTGGAGGACTTGGGGGACTTGGAACCAAAGCCAAAGAGGGCCATCGGGCGGACTCCCGGGTTGCCGGCCCCGGCGGAGGCCGGGCCGTGGGTGTCTGGAAGACGCCGGGTGGCTGGGAGTTGTGAGCGCCGCTGGAAGGCTTCAGGGCTCGTCCGGGAGTGGTGGGCGTCCATGCCGCTGCTCACACGCGGCGTTGGCCTCCAGGGCCTTCGCGGGCAGGTCGCCCAGCAGGCCGCGCCGCTCGCCGGGCGTCAGGCACGCGGAGCTGGTCGCCTGGAGCTTCTCCTGGAGCCGCTCGATGGGGAGCGGCTCGCGCGGACGCCACACCCGGGCGCTGCCGTCCGTGGAGCCGGTGACGAGCCGGGGCTCCTCCGCGCGGGGGCTGAACACGGCCGAGGTCACCTCGCCTTCGTGCGCGGAGAGGATGAGGTACGGCTCGCCGGGCGCGTCCGTGAGCCACACGCGGGCACGGCCGTCCGCGCACGCGGTGACGACGCGGCTACCCTCCGGGCTCCAGGTGGCCCAGGGCACCGGCGCGTCATGGCGCAGGAGCGCGCGCACGCCTCGCACCCGGCCGTTCTCCACGGTCCAGAGGCGCGCCGTGCCGTCCTGCGAGGAGGTGAGCACCTGGGTGGGATCCTTCGGGTGGAAGGCGGCGGAGAGGACCCAGTCGTCGTGGCTGTAGAGCGTGGCGGTGAGGCGCCCCTCCGCGCTCCAGATGCGGGCGGTGCCATCTTGAGATGCGGTGATGAGGCGCTGGCCGTCGGGGCTGAAGGCCACGGAGCGGACCTGGTCGCCGTGGCCCTCCAGCGCGACGGGCGGCCGCGTCCCATCCACGCTCACGATGCGGGTGGCGCGCGGGCTGGATGCGAGCGCCACGCGCTGGCCATCGGGGCTGAAGGCCGCGCCGAAGAAGGGCTCGCGCTGGGACGCCAGCACGCGCCGGCCCGCCGTGCTTCCGTCCGCCGGCCACAGGCGCGCGGTGCCGTCCAGCGAGGCCGTCAGCAGCCACCGGCCATCCGGACTGAAGGCCACGGAGCGCACGTCCTGCGCATGGCCCCGGAGGACGTGCGTGGCCCGGCCGTCCTCCGACCAGAGGCGCACCGCCCCGTCCTGCGACGCCGTGGCCACCTGCGTGCCGTCCGGGCTGAAGGCCACGGACCAGAGGAAACCCGCGGACGTCTGGAGCGGGAGCGAGTCCTGGGGCGCGTCCAGGCGCCACACCCGCGCGGTGGCGTCGACGGAGGCGGTGACGACCTGCTTGCCGTCCGGACCGAAGCCGCCCCACAGCAGGGTGGACCGGTGGCCGAGCAACAGCCGGGGCGGCGTGTCCTCGCGCGCGGACCACAGCCGCGCGGTGGTATCCGAGGAGACGGTGAGGATCCACTCGCCCAGCGGTCCCCCGAAGGTGGCCAGGCGCACGGCGCCCTGGTGGCCGCGCAGCACGCGAGGCTCGCCTCGCCCGTCGGCCCGGAAGAGGCGCGCGGTGGTGTCCACCGACGCGGTCACCACCTGGTGCCCATCCGGGCTGAAGCGCGCGGTGGTCACCTCGCCCTGGTGTCCCTTCAGCGCCACGGGGGCGGTGGTGCCGTTGACGGGCCAGACGCGCGCGACGCCGTCCCGGGCCACCGTCAGCACGTGGGTGCCTTCCGGGTCGAACGTGGCGGAGGTGACGGGGGCGGGGTGGGGCAGCTCGCGCGGGCCTTCCGTCCCCTCCACGGGAGTCAGGCGCGCGGTGCCGTCCAGCGACGCCGTCAGCAGCCACCGCCCATCCGGGCTGAAGGCCACGGTCTGCACGGCGCCCCGGTGCCGCACCTCGCGCGGCTCGCCGGTGCCGTCCACCCGCCACAGCCGCGCCAGCCCGTCTCGCGAGGCCGTGGCCACGCGCTGGCCGTCCGGGCTGAAGGCGCCCCATTGCACGACGCCGCGGTGCCGGAACGTGTGCAGCAACACGCCGTCCGCCGTGCTCCACAGCCGCGCCGTGCCGTCGTGCGAGGAGGTGAGCACGCGCTGCCCTCCCGCCGGGCTGAAGGTGGCGTGGTAGACGGGCCCCGCGTGGCCCGTGAGCACCACCGGCGCTCCTTCGCCACTGGTCCGCCACAGCCGCGCGGTGCCGTCCTTCGACGCCGTCACCACGCGCTGCCCGTCCGAGCTGACCTCCACGTGGACCACGGCCTGGGCGTGGCCGCGCAGCACCGCGCGGCTCAGCGGCTCCTGGAGGACCCCGGACACGTCCTGGGCCCAGCCCCGGAGCCGGCCGGGCTCCTGGACCTCGCGAAGCATGAGCAGGGCCAGCGTGGGATTGTCACGCCGCAGCTTCCGGGCGACGTCCAGCAGCACCAGGTCCCGGGCGCGCTGGGCGTAGTGCCGCGCCTCCTGCCGCTCCCGCCAGGCCCGGGCCTCCAACTGGCGCGCGTTCCACGCGAGCGCCGCCATCCCCCCCGCCACCACCAGCGCGGCCACCAGCATCCGCACCAGACGCTGGCGCGCCGACGCGTCCTGGGCCTCGGCGGAGGCCACGCTGGCGTCCAGCAGTTGGAGGACGTCCTCGCCCGGCTCCTCGCTGTAGCGCCGCAGGATGTCCTGCGCGTAGCCCAGCCGGCTTCCGGACAGGAGGTAGGGCGCGCCGCCGTCGGGAGCGCTCCGGTGCGCGATCCAGTCCTGGGCCCAGGACTCCAGCTCGCGGAAGTGTTGGATGCGCTCGCGGTCCGCGCGGGCCCACTCCGCCAGCTCCGGCCAGGTGCGCAGCAGTGACTCGTGCGACAGCTGCAACCACTCCACGCCCGACGCGTCCTCTTCCCGGGTCAGCAGCCGCGCGGTGAGCAGCACGCCCAGCACCCGGTCGAAGTCGGCGCGGGGCTCCGGTGGGGTGGGGCGCAGCTGCTGCGAGCGCACCCGCCGGCGCCTGCCGTGCGACGGCCCGCCCTGGAAGTCCACCAGCTCCACCAGCAGCCGGCGCGCCTGCCCCTGCGCGCTCGGAGATAACAATTCATAGAGCCGGTTCGCCGCCCGCTTCAGCGCCCCCGCGACGCCGCCCAGGGCCGCGTAGGCGCGGTGGGTGAGCTGCTGCCCCTCGCGCTCCTCCCAGAGTTGATCCAACGCGTACTGGAGCAGCGGCAGCGACCCGGGCTCCTGCCCCACCTCCTGGAGGAGCCGGTCCACCAGCCCGGCCTCGAAGCGCAGCCCCACCTTGTGCGCGGGGCCCTCGATGGCCGCTCGCAGCGCATCACCCTGGAGCTCCGTGACGAAGAGGCGGTGGGCGTCCGAATACACGGCCGCGTCCAGGCGCGTGCCCTCCGCGTCCACCAACAGGTCGCCGCAGCGTCCCAGGTAGTCCACCTGGAGCGTGGCCAGCACCACCACCCGGCGCTCAGGGTCCTTCGCGAGGCTCCACAGCGCGGTGGCCAGGTCGCGGCGCGCCGGGGACTCCATCGCTGTGAAGAGGTCCTCGAAGGGGTCCACCAGCAAGAGCTGCCGGCGCTCCGGTGGGGCCTGGCGCACTTCCTGGAGCGCCTCCGCCGCGCCCTGTCCGGGCTTGAGCAGCCGCACCTCCCAGTCCGCGGCCCGAAGCTCCTGGGGAAGGCCCGCGAGGGCGAGCGAGGACTTGCCGCTGCCGGAGACACCGGCCAGCACCTGGAAGCGGGGACGCTGGCCCTCCACCGCCTCGTGGACGCGCTGGAGCAGCTCCTGCTGGAGCGACTCGCGGCCGAAGAAGAAGCGGCGGTCCTCCTGCTGGAAGGGCAAGAGGCCCCGGTAGGGCCGGAGCGCCACCGGGCGCGTGTCTCCGCCGTGCTCCGCGCGCGCGTAGAGCTGGAGCGAGACGTGGTCCAACGCGGTGGTATCCAGCGCCAGCAGGCGCCGGGCGTGCCCCACCGCCTCCTCCAGCGATGCGGGCTTCACCAGCAGCGCGCGGTAGAGGGCGCGCGTGAGCACGACGGAGCCCGGCACGGAGAGCAGCAGGCGCGAGGCCACCACCGCGGGCAGTCCCGCGCGATGGAGCGCCTGGGCCACGCTGCCCAGGTGGTTGTCCGTCGCGCCCGCGCCACTCTGGCACGCGCACAGCACCACCAGCCGCAACGTCGCCGCGTGGGGCATGAGCAGCTGGCGCAGCGTCGCGCCGTCCACCAGCTCCGGTTCGCCGCCCTCCCACGACGCGTCCCAGAGCAGTCCATACGTCTGCCCGCGCCGGCCGCCGTGGCACAGCAGGTGGAGCACGGACACGGGTTCACCGGGCCGGTTGAGCGCCTCCGCCAGCGACGCCAGCGAGACGTGTGGCAGGACGTCCCGCTCCGGCTCGAACGGGTACGCGCCCTGCCGGCAGGCTCCGCTCACCTCCTGCTGATGCGCCCGGGCCGGCACCTGGCCTCCGGCGGCGGACCAGGCGAAGAGGACGCGGCCCTGCTGGGAGGTGCCCGGCGCGGGCAGGTCTCCGGACGCGGGCCATTCGTAGCGGATCAGAACGCCGGGCAGCTCCGCCACGGTGCGCCCGGAGGTGCCCAGCGTGAGCAGCTCCCAGGGCAGCGCGAAGAGCTCCGCCGCGGCGAAGCGGAAGGTGAGGTGCACCGGGCGCCCCACCTGGACGGCGGCGGCGATGTCGTTCGCCTGGGCGTCCCAGCCCACGCCTTCCAGGAACGCGCGCAGCCGTTCCCCCAGACGCTGCACCACGTTGCGGTCCGGCTGGGGCTTCTCCAGCTCCGCGAGGTCCGACAGGAGCGCCGGCTCCCAGTCGAGCGCCGCGCGTGCGTAGCTGCCCCGGGCGCGCCGCAGGAGGTACTCCTGCGGCTCCATCCGGAAGTGGAAGGGGTCGCCCGCCTCCTGCGCGCGCACCAGCTCCAGCAGCAGCTCCAGTGGCGCGGGCTTCGCGACGCCAGCGCTCATGGCGAGGCCGCCGGGGCGGACGCGGCGGGCTGTCCGTCCTGGCGCACCAGCCGGCCATCCAGGTCGTAGAGGGAGCTGGCCTGCTCCAGGAAGTGGAAGGGCAGCTTGATGTCCAGCTGCCGCGCCCGCCGCAGGTGGATGGCCAGGTCCGGCGGGGAGATGACCCCCATGGGCAGCCGCGACGCCGGGAGGCGCGAGCCCAGCACCTCCAGCATGTAGCGCGCGCCCAGCTGGCCGGCGCTCTTGAAGGGCACGCCAATGGACATGACCGCGCTGGAGTTCCCCTCGCGCACGGCCTCGCGCACGGAGCCCAGCACCGGAATGCCCTCGGAGTACCGGTCGATGCGCTCCAGCTCGTCGTACACCGCGGAGGAGGTGGTGACCCAGAAGAGGCTGTGCCGGCCGTCGGGGTCTATCTGCCGCATCGCGCGGGCCATGCGCGGAAGCTGTTCGGAGAGCGTCTCCTCCGCGCCGCGCTTGCCCTCCACGGCCAGCTCCAGCAACTGGAAGCCGTCCCGCGCGGACAGCCGCCGCATGGCCTCCGCCTCCACCTCCACCGTGCTCTGGTTGCGGCGGTCGTACACCACCGTCAGCACCTTCAACGGGCCCAGCAGCTCCTGGAGGTAGTGCAGCTGCACGTCGGGGGAGAGCGACAGCGAGACAAAGGCCATGTTGTCCGGCTTGGCCTGCTGGGAAGCACCTTCCTCGAAGCCCAGCCACAGCTCCGGCGACTTGCACAGCGCCACCACCGGCGTGGGCTGGTTGCCGAAGCGGTTGTAGAGAAAGCGCGTCGCGTCCGAGCCCATGGCGACGATGAGGTCGAACTGGCCGGAGTCCGCCAGCGCGAGCATCCGCTCCTGCTCCTCGCGGCCCGTGCCGAGCTTGTAGAGCGTGAGGTCCACCCGCACGCGCTGATTGCGCAGCACGGGCAGCATGCCCTCCAGGATCCAGTTGAGGCTGCTCTGGGCCACGGTGAGCAACACCAGCACCTCGCGCACCTGGAGCTGGGGCGTGGGGGGCTGTTCAGGGGTGATGAGGATCCGCTGCGCGGTCGCCTCCACCCGCCAGCCGCGAAGCGTCTCCGGCGGCAGGGCCACCCAGGTGGAGATGTCGTCCGGTTGTGCCTGGACCGGACAGGACACGCACAGCAGCAGCAGCAGGCCCAGCAGCCAGTCACGCATGGCGCACCTCGCGACCGGGCGGGGCCCGGGTCATCCAGGAATGGGCGGCCCCCAGCAGCAGCACCCCGACGCCCAGCCCTCCGAGCACCGGGAGCGGATCCTCCGGGGGTCTCCAGAAGGCGCTGACGAGGAGCGGCCCCACGCACTGCCCGAGCGCGCCGAGCAGCGGAGTGATGGAGGCCCAGGTGCTCCCGCGCGCGCCCTCCGCCGGCTGGCTTTCGACGTGGTGGTCGAGCGGGACGTGGACGAGCCCCAGGGACATTCCCAGCAGGCAGAGCGCCAGCGCGCGTACGGGCTCCAGCGAGCCGAAGGCCGCGAGCGCGAGCAGTGACAGCCCGGTGCCCAGCACGCCCCCCTGAAGCAGCCTCCGGCTCCCGTCGAGGCGCGCCGGCAGGGCATGGGGAAGCAACGCGCCCAGCGCGACGAGCGCGAGCAGCTGCCCGATGCGGTCCGTGTCCTTGCCCTCGCCCACGAGCCACAGGGGCAACACGAGCCCGAGCACGCCCCCGCGCGAAAGCCACGACGGCAGCCCGACGAACAGCAGCGCCCGGCGGTGCTCGCGCGGACTCCACGCCCCCGGAGGCTGGGGCGGAGGCGTGAGGGAGGCCCGGAAGGCACGAGGCGCGGCGGACCGGTTCCGCGCCTCCAGGGGGGGCAGCCAGTGCCGCGAATACGCGAGCGCGCCCAGGCCACAGAGGGCCGCGAACAGGAACACCGGGGACGGGCCCAGGTGGGCCGCCACGAGCGCGCCCAGCACCGTGCCGGCGAGCAGGCCGCCACCCCGGGCCAGGGTGAGCCTCGCGAGGCGCCGGGGCGGCTGTCCCGGGGGAAGCGCGGCGAGCAGATACGCCCGCGTCCCGGCGGCCAGCGCCCCCAACCCGAACCCGCAGAGCCCGCGCAGCACCAGCCACGCGCGCAGGTCCGAGGTGAACGCCATCAACACGAAGGCCGCGGTGGACACCCCCAGGGCCACCACGAGCCAGCGCCCGAGGTGACCCTGCCGCGCGTAACGCTCGGCGGGGACGAACGCGAGCGCGCAGGCCCCCTGGAAGGCGACGGCGAGCAGCGCGGCGCCGCCGCCCGGGAGGAGGGCCTGCGCGGCGACGGGGAGGAAGGCGAAGGGGAGCCCCTCCAGGAAGCCCCCGAGGAAGGCGAGGGGCTGGAGCCGGCCCACCGTCCGCTGCTCGAAGGCGCGCGAGCCGGAGTTACGCCGGGGCAGGGGCGCCAATGCTCCGAGCACCAGCAGGCCCAACAGGCTGGAGGCGGCGAAGAGGAAGAGGAAGCCAGGGGCCGTGCGCCAGAGCCGCGCCTGGAGCGCGCCCTTCGCGGCGCCCACCTCCAGACGCACGGGGAGGTTCCACGGGCCCTCCGTGAGCTCCAGGTCGATGGTGTATTCGAAGCGCTCGTCCCCCGTGCGCTCCGCGCCCGCGTCCACCTGGACGAGCACCCGTTCATCCGCGATGAGCGCCAGCGAGCCCAGGTCCGCGTTGGTGCGCTGGTACTCCTCCAGCAGGGTGTCCAGGCCACGCAGGTGGGAGAGCGTCAGGCCCAGCCGCGCCGCCTCGTTCAGCCGCCGCGCCAGCGAGTGCGCCAGGCTGCTGGTGCGCTGGTGCAGCCCGTCGGAATAGAGGTCCGCCAGCGCCAGGGACGTGGCCAGCGTCAGGCCCAGGAAGCTCAAGGAGAACGCCGCGCCCAGCCAGCGCCGGGGACGCCGCATCCACAGCCGCTGCGCGCCCGCCACGAAGGCCCCCAGGAACAGCAGACCTCCCCCCAGCAGCGTGAAGAGGGGCTGGCAGCGCCGCAGCACCCGCTGGGACACCGCCTCCCGGGACATCACCAGCTCCAAGCGGCCCACCTCCCCGAAGCGGTCCGACAGCGGCAGCGACACGCGAAAGGAGCGCGCGTCCTCCGTCACCGCGAAGCGCTGGTGGGGCAGGGGGGGCACGCGGCGGGCCGCGGGGGCGAGAACCTCCGGGCCGGGGGGCTCGGAGAAGAGCAGCCGGCCCTGGTCGTCCAGGACGCGGACCGCCTCCAGCGTGGGGTCCGTCTGGCGCAGCGTGCGCGCCAGCTGGGTGAAGCCGGTGAACTGCTCCAGCGCCATGCCCACGCGCAGGAACATCTCCACCGGCCCCTGGATGATCGCGCCCTGCGCCGCGAGCCGCTCGAACTGGAGGCGGGCGTCCCCGCGCCACGCCTCGCCCAGCCCCAGGGCGACGACCCCTCCGAGCGAGGCGGCCAGCACCAGGAGGAGGGCGCCAAGCCGGGCCCGGCGCAACCCGCGCCCGTGCCGGAGGGAATGGACAGACATGGTTCACTCGCGAATGAGCGGCTTCATGCGCCGCGCCCTGTCTCCAAGGACGGCCTGGCCCCTCCGGTGTGAACGGTTCACAAAGACATCCATGTCGCCGTCCCACGGGCATGCCCACACCCCAATTGCGTGCCTTTGTCTTGTTGTCTGTTTTTGTATCAATGATCCTGCTGGCCCCCCGGGCCCGCGCGGAGCCCCCGCCGCCCACGGGGGCCACCATCCTCCAGAGCCGCGACGGCCGGTCCACGCTGCGCGTGGGCATGGGCCTGCAGACGGACCTTCGGCTGACGCCCACCGACGATGGGCTCGCGAGCACCTTCCTTGTCCGCCGCGCGCGCATCAACCTGTCCGGCACGCTGGCGCCCTTCGCGGACGTGCGGCTCATCACCGACGTGGGCCTGCGTGACACGCCCCTCTACCAGGACGCGTGGCTGGAGTTGCGCGCCGCGCCCTGGCTGCGGCTGCGCGCGGGCCGGCTCAAGGTCCCCTTCGGTTACGAGTGGCTGGAGACCTCCTCCACCTTCCTGGACTTCGTCGAACAATCCCTCCTCTTCTCCCTGGTGCTGCCCCGGTACGACCAGGGCCTGGCGCTCCACGGAGAGTTGGGCGGCAACCGCGTGGAGTACTGGCTGGGCCTCTTCAACGAGGCGAGCAGCAAGGCGCGCGACGAGGACCGCGGGAAGATGCTGGCGGGCCGTATCGCCGTGGTGCCCGCGGAGGGCGTCTCCGTCGCGGTGAGCGCCACCCAGGCCCTGGGCGACAACCTGCCGGAGGAGGCGCGCGGCCGGCTGGCCACGGGCTTCTCCTTCCTGACGGCGCCCCAGTACAAGCTGACGTACGCCACGGGCGCCACGGGCCTGTTCGTCGTTCCACCTGAATGGCGCCTGGGCGCGGACTTCGTCTCCTTCCAGGGGCCCACGTCGCTGAAGGTGGAGTACGCCCGCTTCTTCTCTCCCTCCCGCGAGGGCTGGCTCACCGCCGCGGACCTGGGCAGGGAGGACCGGCGGGTGCACCTGGCGGGGCTGCGCTCCCAGGCCTTCTACGCGTCCGGCACGTGGGTGCTGACGGGCGAGAAGAAGCAGGAGCGGGGCGTGGAGCCGGAGCGGCCGTTTGATCCGGGCGCGGACAGGTACGGCGCGGGCGCCTGGGAGCTGGGGCTGCGCTACGGCTTCGCGCGGCTGCGCTTCGAGGGACTGCCCGGCCACGACGGGCCTTCCGAGGAGCGCCTCCAGGAGCTGACCGCCGGCCTCAACTGGTACCTCAACTCCAACACCCGCTGGATGTTCAACGCCAGCCGGTACGTCTTCGCCGGGGGGCGCGCGCCCTACGACGAGCTCCTCATGCGCATCCAGTGGTTCTTCTAGAGGGGAGCCCGGGGCCATGAGTCTGTTCTTCAAGCTGGGGGCCGCGACGGCGGCCATCCTGTGCTTCTCCATCGCGCTGGTCGTCCTGCTCAACTTCGCCAAGTTCGAGACGACGCTCGGGGAGCTCCAGCAGTCCCGGCTGCGCGTGCTGGCACTGGACGCGAAGGCCTCCACCGAGGCGGCCATCGACCTGGGGCTGGCCCTGCCCGCCGTCCGCGACGCGCAGCAGATCCTCACCCGCGTGTCCGGCATGGACCCGGACATCCGGGGCGTCGCCATCCTCGACCGCCGGGGCACGGTGCTGTTCCAGAGCGGGCTGCACGCCACCACCCATCTGCCCGGCTCCGCCCGGGAGCGGGCCGCCTGGTTCGAGGCCGCCGCCGCCGCGCACGGCGGCACCTGGAGCCATTCGGACCGCGAGGCCCTGCTGGTGGGCGCGCCCATCCTCAACCCCTTCAGCCAGCCCGTGGGGTTGGTGCTCATCGCCTATGACCGCAAGGCGCTGGATGCGCGCGCGAGCGCCTTCCTCCACACCTTCGCCCGCCAGGCGCTGTGGCCGCTGGCCGTCGGCTTCGCGCTCGTCTGCGCCCTGATGTGGATGTTGCTCCGGCCGCTGGGCCAGCGCTTCCAGGCGATGGAGCAGGCCTTCCGGAACATGGACGGGCCGGCGCACGTGCCCCCGGCCGACGAGGCGCTGCGTGCCTTCGACGCGAGCTACCAGGAGGCCTCCCTGGCCCTGGCCCGCGCGGAGCGCTCTCTGGAGGGCCCGGCATGAGCCCCACCACGAACGACGGAAGTCTGTCCCGGGGCCGCATCTGGAAGGTGAGCCTGCTGCCCACGCTGCTCATCGTGGCGACGCTGGTGGCGGCGTCGCTCCAGGCCTCGCGCCTGTTCGAGGAGTCATTGCGGCCGGACCTGCGCGCCAAGGCGGAGACGCTGGCCCAGACCGTGGCGCTCCAGTTCCACCGCGCCGCGGACCTGGGCATCCCGGTGAACCGGCTGGGCGCGGCGGATGCCTACCTGGATGACGCGGCCCTGGGCCACGAGGAGATCCGCTACATCGGCTTCGCCTCGCCAGACGGCCACCTGCTGTACGCGTCCAGGGAGCTGAAGGCGAAGCCCGCGTCCTTCTTCGACAAGGTGATCAAGGCCCACGCGCTCGAGGAGGCGCGCGGTCTGGCGCGCCTGGACGGGGACCTGGACCTGGTCCACCCCGTGGAGTCGCGGGGACGCGTCATCGGCCAGCTGCACCTGGGCATCGACGCGACGTACGTCGAACAGCGGCTCCAGGAGATCCACACCGACATCCTCATCACCCTGTTCGTGACGGCGCTGGTCACCGTGGAGGTGCTCATGGCGCTGATGGGCCTGCTGGTCATCCGGCCGCTGCGGCTGTTGCGGCGCCTGCTGGAGCTGGGCGGCGCGGGGGACTTCACGCGGCAGGCCCGGGTGCGGCTGCACGATGAGGCCACCCGGGCGCTGGCCGCCGCGGGCAGGCTGGTGCGCGGCCTCAACCGCCGCCACGCGGCGCTGGACGAACGCGCGGCGCCGGAGCTGGCGACGCTGGGCGAGCGCTTCCGCTTCGGAGACCCGAAGGCCCCCACCGCGCTGGAGGAGCCCGGGACAAGCGACCTGCGGCTGCCGCTGTTCGTCTTCCTCTTCGGCTCGGAGCTGTCGCGCTCGTTCTGGCCGCTCTTCGTCAAGCGGCTGTACCAGCCCGGCCCCTACTTCTCCGAGAGCTTCATGGTGGCGCTGCCCATGTCGCTGTGGGTCACCGCGATGGTGGTGTGCACGCCGCTGGCGGGGCGCCTGCTCAACACCCGGAGCAGCCGCGTGGCGATGCTGGTGGGCATGGTGCCCGCCGGCCTGGGTCTGTTCATGACGGGCCTCGCATCCAGCCTCACGGAGCTCTTCCTCTGGCGCGTCGTCACCGCGGGCGGCTACGGCATCGTGACGGCCACGGCGCTCCTGCACGTGGCGCGCACGTCGAAACAGAGCCACGGCGCGCGGAGCATGGGCGTGTTCGTGGGCGCGTCCACGGCGGCCAGCGTCTGTGGCACCGCCATCGGCGGCATCCTCGCGGCCCGCATCGGCTACTCGGCGACGTTCGGGGTGGCCGCGGCGCTGGTGGGCCTGGCCATGGTGCTGGTGCTGCTGCTGGCTCCGGACCTGGGGCCTGTCCGGGCGCGGGAGGAGGGGGGGGCCCGCCCGACGGCGGCCTCCGCATACCTGGGCATCCTCAAGCGCGGGCGCGTGCTGCTCTTCATCCTGCTGGCGGCCATGCCGGCGCGCCTGGTGCTGACGGGCTTCCTCTTCTACCTGACGCCCCTGCGCCTGCATGAGATGGGCTTCACGGAAGCGGCCATCGGCCGGTTGATGATGGGCTACTTCATCGTCACGGTGTTCGCCACGCCGGTGGTGTCGCTGCTGGCGGACCGCCACGGCTGGCACCGGGGGATGATGCTCGTGGGCGGCGGGCTCTCCGGGCTGGGCGTGCTGCTGTTCGCGTCGGCCGGCGGCTCGTGGCCGCTGTTGGCCGCGGTGCTGCTGGTGGGCCTGGGACAGGCGCTGGCGGCCACGCCGCTGCTCGCCAGCATCCCGCCGCTCTTCGCCGAGGAGTGCGCCGGGTTCGGCCTGGACTCGCTCCTGTCCGTCTTCCGGATGATCGAGCGCGTGGGCAGCCTCGTCGGCCCGCTGCTCGCCGCCGCGCTGCTGGGCGCCAGCGGCTTCGTGCGCAGCACCCACGTCATCGGCGTCGGGATGCTCGCGCTCACCGCGGGCCTCGCCGCCTACCTCTTCCTGCGTTCCCTTCCACCCACCACTCCCACACCGAAAGCCCCATGACCGCCACCCCCCAGAACCTGTTGAAGCTGACGCCCACGCAGCGCGAGCACCTGGACGTGTTGTTCCTCGCCCAGTACGCGCCGGACCCCGGAGCCCCCTGGCCCGAGCTGCACCCGGAGCACGGCGTGCTCCCGCGTTACAACCACGAGCTGTTCCACACGCTGACGGGGCTGGGGCTGCGGTGCACGCCGTGCCGCTCGCTGGAGGACCTGGTCCACATCCGCAGCGAACCCAACTACGTCTTCACGCTGCTCAACCGCGCGCCGGTCCGCAACTCGGAGGTCTTCACGTCGGCGTTCTGCGAATGGTTGCAGGTCCCCTACCTGGGCGCGCCGCCCAACATCCGCGCGCTGGCGGAGGACAAGCACCTCACCAAGCTGATGGCGCGCTCGCTGGGCATCCCGACTGCGCCCTGGGTGACGTGCCCGGCGGAGGGGAAGCTGCCGCCCGCGCCGGACTTCCGGGGGCCGTGGATCATCAAGCCGCGCTTCGGCGCCGCGTCCGTGGGCATCTCCGAGGACAGCGTCCAGGAGACGGAGGCCGGGCTGCACGCGCGCCTGCGCCTGTTCCAGGACCTGGGCCAGGCCTGCCTCGTGGAGGCGCTGGTGCCCGGCCTGGACCTGACGGTGCCGGTGCTGGGCGGCGAGGAGCCCATCGTGCTGGGCGTCGCGGAGGAGACCTCCTCGCTGCCGCACGGCATCGTCACGCACCGGCAGAAGCGGATGCTGGACGGCGGGCGTGAACGCCGCATGGCGCCGCGGGGGCCGCTGGCGGAGACCCTGCGGACGTACGCGCTCCGGCTGTGCGCCGCGGTGCGGGACTTCGACTACCTGCGCGTCGACTTCCGCCAGCACCGCGACACCGGCGAGCTGTTCCTCCTGGAGTTCAACATCGGCTGCAACCTGGGCAGCCACGCGGCGGTGATGTTCACCGCGCGCGACGCGGGGCTCCAGCAGGCGGACGTCATCGAGCACATCCTGCGGCACAGCCTGGACCGGCAGGGCCGGATGTGGCGGAGCGCGTCCGCCCGGACGGAGGCGGGGCGATGACGGCCCGCGCCTTCCTCGCGGCGCTCGTCCTGCTGTCGGCGGCCTCCGCCTCCGCCGCGCCGTACCGCGTCTTCATGGTCATCCACCGCACCGGCGCGGAGGCGGACCAGGGCTTCCGGGACTACCTGCTCAGCGCGGGGCTGGAGGTGGAGTTCACCGTCCGCAACATCGAAGGCGACGCGAACCGGCTGCCGGCGGTCATCCAGGAGATTCGCGCGCGGCGGCCGGACCTCATCTACGCCCAGAGCACGCTGGTGACGGAGGGGCTCGTGGGCCGGCTGGGCGAGGTGGACCCCGCGCGGCACATCACCGACGTCCCGGTGGTCTTCTCCATGGTGTCGGACCCCATCGCCTCGGGGCTGGTGACGCGGCTGGAGGGCTCCGGGCGCAACCTCACCGGCGCCATCCACGTGGCCTCGCTGCCCGTGCAGCTCAAGGCCATGCAGTCCTTCATGCCGCTCAAGCGGCTGGGCGTCGCCTACAACCCGTCCGAGCCGTCCCAGCGCAACATGTTCGACAAGCTCAAGCAGCTCACCGCGCAGGCGGGCATCGAACTGGTGGCGGTGCACCCGCTTGGCAAGGACGGGAAGCCGGACGCGGCGCGCCTGCCGGGGATGATGCAGGCGCTGGCGGCCCGGAGGCCGGACCTGGTGTACCTGCCTCCGGTGAACTTCTTCGCGCCGCACAGCCAGCTGCTGATGGACGAAGCGATCCGCCTGGGCCTGCCCACCTTCTGCGCCATCGAGGTGCAGCTGGAGGCGGGCGGCATGATGGGCCTGGTGGCGCCCTTCTACAACGTCGGTGGCCTGGCGGGCTTCAAGGCCACGCAGATATTGCGTGAGCACCGCTCACCGGCGGAGCTGCCCGTGGAGACGCTGTCCCGCTTCTCCTTCGAGGTGAACATGCCGGCCGCGCACGCGCTGGGGCTGTACCCGCCCATGCACATCCTCAGGTACGCGCGGATCCGCGAGCGGTAGCGCGGGCCGCCTCCACGGTCCCCAGGTGCAGCAGCTCCTGCAGCAGGTCGAGCAGGAGCTGCTGTCCCAGGTCGTGGCCCACCGCGTGCGAAAAGCAGTACGCCAGCCGCAGGGTGTCCCAGCGCTGCGCGAGGGTCGCGGGCGCGAGCGCGATGTCCGTCAGCCGCTGGCACAGCGCCTCCAGCGGCGAGGCCACCTGGGACCCGAAGGCGATGCGGCGCAGCAACTGGCGGGTCAGCTCCAGGAGGAAGGGCGCGTCCTCCCGTGACGCGTCCAGCGCCAGCGTCTCCGCCTCCGTCAGGTGGGCCTCCAGCCCCGCCGCCAGCAGCACCAGCTCCAGTACGCGGGCGTGCCGCGGGTGCTCGGGCTCCGCCGCCAGCGCGACGGGGGACAGGCCATCCAGGATGCCCAGGCGCATGTCGCGCGCCTGGGCCGGGGTCAGTCCCAGTTCGCGGCACAGCCGGGCCAGCGGCGGCTGCACCGGCCCCGGGTGTTCGCCGTGCGCGGTCGCGGCCCGCAGCGCCAGTCCGTAGGCCAGCAGGCGGTTGGGGGTGTCCGGCAGTCGCACGCGCAGCGACGCGAAGAGGGCGTCGCCCTCCAGCGGGGCGCCGGTCCGGCGGACCAGGCGCTCCACGAGCAACTCGCGCCGCGGGTCGAGGACCTCCGGGTCGCCCAGCACGCCGCGCCAGGCCTCCCGTTGTTTCGTCTGGGTGAGGGGCTCCTTCGTCCGGATGACGAAGAGCACCGCGTCCAACAGCGCCAGGTCCCTTGCTTCACAAGCCTCTGAGATGTGCGTTCGGATCATGCCGCCAGGACGGCACCGGCGGCGAGGCTGTGATTCCCAGCGGAAATAAAAGAAGCCCCACGGGGCGGCTGCCCCGTGAGGCCTGTCGGAAGTCACCGGCCTTGAGCCGGGAACCACCGCATGCGTGTGATTACTTGAGGGTCCGGTTGACGCGATTCACCTCGTGGTCGTGGACCGTCACGGCGTCGAGGATGAGGTTGGCGTAGGCCTGGGCCGCGGTGGCCGGCGTCTTGTTCACCCCGTTCGGCCCGTTGAGGAAGGCCTCGAGCGCGTTCACGCTGGCGCTCCAGTCCGCGTTCACCTGGGCGGCGCCCTTCTTCAGGCACTGGAGCCCGGCATCGAGGATGGTCTTGCAGTAGGCCTGCCACTGCGCGTTGCACGCCTGCCAGGCCTTGTGCTGCGTGGTGGTGGAATTGGGGGGCGGGTACAGGGGGCTCCAGGATTCGCCGCGGCCCAGGTGCGTGGAGGAGGCCGGGTGCCCGGTGGCCTCCATGAAGATGCTGCACGGGAAGCAGGAGGCGAGCTTCGTGGTCTTCTCGCCCACGGCGATTTCATACGGCGTGCCGGGGTTGTAGGGCGTCTTCTTGTTCGGGCTGGTGTCGTTGGCCAGCTGTTGGAAATGCACGTCGTAGATGGCCTGGATCATCCCGTGCGTGTACGCGCAGATGTCATGGCCGCGCTGGGGCGCCGGGCCCTCGAAGTGCATGCCCTGCTGCTTGAGCCCTGGCTTTGCCGGGTCACTGTTGTCCTGCTCGGCGGCGGAGCCGATCATCCCCCAGGGCTTGTCCGCGAGCGCCTCCGGGGGATGCCACCGCCGCCCGTAGGTGATGTCGAACGGCACGTTGTGCCGGAAGGTGCTCATCAGGCCGGTCTGGCCATCCGTCCGGCCATCGATGAACCCCGTATAAGCGCCGCGGCCCTGGTAGCCCAGCCTGTCCGCGGTGGCCGGGTTGGTGGCCATCCGGAACAGCTTGTCGGCATAGCCTTCCGGCAGCGGCGGGTTGTAGCGGTAGCGGTCGTTGGGGCTCTTGTCGCCACTGCCGCCGGTGATGCGGCCACCGGTCGTCCAGATGGGCGTCGTGCCCAGCTCCACCTTCTGGTCGGGCTTGAGCCCCGCCGCCTGCAGCAACTGGTTGAGCTTCTGGATGGCGGAGAGGTGGGTGGGGTCCACCGGCTTCTCCCGCAGCGCCTGCTCGGTCAGCTTGTGGCCGTCCTCCACCTCGAAGTCGACCCGCGCGTGCCGCTTGTTCGCGTCCGCGTTCGTGAGACGGCTCCATGCCCACCCAAGGACCGCCGCCGTCATGATGACGTCCGCGTCCTTGGTGTATTGCGTACCCGGGCTCAGGATGCCCTGCTGTTTCACCAGGCTCATCGAAGACCTCTCCCTCTGGAGCTTTGAGCGCCCGCTCCGATAGGCGTTGGAGCCAGGACGCGGAGCTGGAGCCCGTTGTGAAGGAGTTGCCTCGACGTCGCAGGCCTACGTCACGGAACAAGCGTCGGAGCGTCGACGCCTTGGACGCGCACCAGACTCTTCATCGTCTGGCTGTCGAACACCTGTGCCGTGCGGCCCGTCTCGTTCAGGGACACGATGAGCACCATCGCGCCCCGCGCTTGAAGCACCAGACGCTCTCCCTGCTGAGCGGCCAGTTGCTCGGGCGCCACCAGCGCCCCGTCGCGTTCCCAGCGCAGGGGGAGGCTCGCGAAGCTTGAATCATCCTCGGGATCCTTCGCGACCCGGTAGTGCAGGACCGCTCCCGGTGTCGGCAAGGTCCGCCAGGCCTCCTCCTCGGCCGGGTCTTCGATCAGGGTCGTCTCCAACGTGTGCGCCATGGCCTTGTCCGCGGGCTTTCCTGGCAGCTCGCTGGACGACGACAACGTCTGCTGAAGCATCTTCTTCGCGGCATCGAGCTCGCTGACGTCGGGTGCATCCTGTGAGCCGAAGCTGCTCACCTTGGTCTCGACGCGCTTCCACGCCGGTCCCTCCATCCGGTAGGCGAATGCGAGCCCCGGGGCGTTCTCACCGTTGGAGCTCCCAGCCGCGACCGGATAGCGCTGGCCTTCGAAGGTCAGGAATCGCGCACCCCCTTCGCCCGACTCCGGTGCGCGCTGAACGTAGACGTCCGCGATGAGCGCCTGGGGCCGGCCCTGTGTATCGAATCCCAGTTGCACCAGCGACGGCCCCTCCTTGCCCTCAACGGGCGCTCCGCCAGGCAGGGAGGAGAGATCCAGCTTCTTGATGCTCCTGGCCGTGAAATCCACGAGCCAGGCGAGGGGCGCGGTGCGCTCGCCCATGGCGGCGCTGAACGCGAGCCCCTCGGTCGCCGCGGGGTTCCAGGACAACCCTGTCTCGTCGCACGCCGCGTCAAAGGCGAAGCGCTGGGGCTCCCCCGTGGGGAGAGGTTGACGCACCCATGCACAGCGCTGGGGCCCCACGGATTCCAGGTACGACAAGGCTGGACCCAGCGCCGGCTTGTTCGCGGGCGCGGGAGCGGAGGCCTTGGCGGGCGCGGGAGCGGGTGCGTTCGAATCCGCCGTGGAGGGTGGATTGGATTTGCATCCGGACAGGGCAACCGTGAAGGCAACCAAGATGCGAGACCAGCGGTTCGAAGACATGGATTTCCTCTACCCAGGAAGCGCCTCCGCGCCTGGCCAGGGATTGGGTCTTGATGTTATACTAGTAAGAATTCCGCGAGGTTGTTGTATGACTCTACTCAATACGTCCATATCACTGTTCCTGCTGGCCGCCGCGCCCGCCATGGCGGACTCCGCGTCCCAAGGCCTGCGGCTGCACGAGGGCCACCCTGCGGGCTTCAAGGTGGACGGCGCGCTTGGTGAGTGGAAGGCGTTGCCTCCTTCGCTGTCCCTTGGGAGGGAGCAGCAGGTGGCAGGAACCTCGCAGGTCACATCGCCGCAGGATCTTTCCGCCCAGCTGTGGGTGGCGGTGGGGCCTGAAGGACTCGCCGTGGCGGGCGAGGTGCGCGACGACCGCGTGTTCCTGTCCGCCACGCCCGAGCAGATCCACCACGACCACCTGGAGCTGTGGCTGGCCCTGCCCCAGCCCGAAATGCCGCCGCTCGCCTTCGTCAACCAGTTTGGAGAGCACCCGCTCGCGACCGTCGACGCCTGCGATGATTCGGAGGTCGTGACCTCGGGCGACCCCGCGGCGTGCCGCGCCTGGTGGAAGAAGCAGACGGAGCGCCGCAAGCAGTTGGTGCGCCCCTTCATCGCCCAGTACGGGCTGATGTCTGGAGGGGTGGTGCATTTCGGCAAGAAGGGGACGGTGGGCCCCGTTCGCTACGAGTTGATGGAAGGCGGCTACCGCTTCGAGGCGCTCATTCCCGCGAGCGCCTTTCCCCGCTCGGCCGAGGCCCCGCTGCGCGACCTCAAGGTCCTGGTGAGCCTGGTCGATAACGACGAGAACAAGAACAAACTCGAAACATTCTTGTCGTCCGTCAAGGGCCAGCGCTTCGGCGATTCCAGCACCTTCCAGGCGGTGAAGCTCGCCCAGCCACTGCGCTTTGGCGCCTGGCCGGAGTTGTTCGAGCGGGCCTTGAAGTCCAATGAGCGCAGCTCCTATCAGCCGGGACCCGACGTGCGAACGTTCGAGGTCTGGCTCAATCCCGCCAGGGGTTATCAGTACTCGCCGGAGCTTCCGAGCCCGGAGGTGGTGAGCGTCGACCTCTCCAAGATGGAGCCCCAGGCCTCGCTCAACGACATCGAGGTCTTGACGGTGCCCGCGCAGGTGGAGCCCACCGGGAGCCTGGGCCACTGGCTGGTGTCCCGCCGCGACAAGGCACTGCTGGACACGCGATACAGCGGCACACGAACCGTGCTCAATACGCGGCGCCCCCCTGGACTGCACCTGCTGCTGGTGACCGAGGGAATCCAATCGCTCCTGGGGACCGGGACCTGCGGTGCCTGCCCCATGGTGTCCTTCGAGGTCGTGCCCATGGACGAGCGCGGCAGGTTCGCGCAAGCCATGTCGCTGGAGGGCGCCGCGAGCCAGGGTGAGAAGGTGGAATGGGATGCGTCGCTGGACCTGTCGCGCATCGACGCCTTCATCCTGGGAGCGGAGGGCAAGTCCAGACAGCTAGACGCCCGCTATACGTGGAACCCCAAGACGGGACGCTACGACGAGAAGCGCTTCGAGCCGCCCGCCACGCCGTAGCGCGGCGCGGGGGCTTGAAAGGCCCGAAGCAAGTCATGCAGCAATAAAAGGGAGGGGACTGCAGTGACCTATCGGATCGCGAACTCGCTCGACCAGCTGCGAAACGAATTGAACCGGTGTGCGCCCTCGCGCAGCAAGTCGTGTGATGGCTGGATTGGCGATGCCGCCCATGCAGCTCGCGAGAGTGATCACAACCCCTGGGTGAAGGATGGCGCCACGGGGATCGTCACCGCGTGTGACTTCACGCACGACCCCGCGGGCGGCGCGAACATGGACAACTTCGTGGCGCAACTGCTCGAGCGCCGCGATCCCCGCATCAAGTACATCATCTGGAACGAGAAGATCTGGCGTTCCTATGCCAGGCGTGACGTGGCTGCGTGGGCCCCGCAGCGCTACACGGGGCAGAACCGCCACACGAAGCACGCTCACGTCTCCGTGAGTGAGAAGAAGACACTGTACGATTTGACCACGTCCTGGGGCATCACGCGGATGTTGAAGGTCGAGGGCACCAAGAGCGTTGCCCCCCCTCTTCAGCCTGAGCAAGAGCCCTCGCAGCCTGCCCGGCCCGCCACGGCGCTCACCGTCGAGGCCTACCGCGACGGCATGACCCTGGGGGCGCGAACGCTGAAAGAGGGCCTCGCGGGCAGCGATGTCAAATGGCTCCAGGCGAAGCTGGGGGTCCGCGCGGATGGTCTCTTCGGGCCCATCACGGATGACTCCGTCCACGAGTGGCAACGCGCACATGGCCTGGTGGCGGACGGGCTCGTGGGGCCCCTGACGTGGAAGGCGCTCCTGAGCGGGCAGTCGCGATTCGCGAGCAGCACCCCGAGCGCGGGGACGAAGCCTCGACCTCTGGCACAGGTCCATCCGCCGGCCGCCGCGACTCCGGGGGCTGTCGCGGGCAAGTACTTCACCCGGAGTGGGCGTCAGTTTCCCAGCCGTGATGGATACCCGCTCTTTGCCCAGGGGTACAACAGCGCCACGGGGAAGGACGAAACCTGGGGCGGCATCGTCATCGCGAGCAAGAGCGGGAAGAACGTCCGTCAGATTGGCTGCGCCATGACCGCGGTCACCATGGCGGTCAGTGGCATCACCGGTCAACTGTATACACCGGCTGACATGGCTCAGTTCCTGCTCAAGAACCACGGCTTCGGTTCAGGCGGAGACATCCTCGACTGGGACAGGTTGGGCCGGATCGCAAAGCCAGAGGTGGACCTCAAGCGCCTGACGGGTTTCAAGGCTCCGGAGATTGACCGGGAGCTGGCCGCGGGCCGGCCCGTGGTCGTCCATGTGGACTACTACACGCGGAACGGTGGCAAGTCCCAGGACAAGTACGATGGCAGGGGGGATCACTGGGTTCTCATCACCAGCCGTACCGCGAACAATCACTACCAGGCCAGTGATCCCGCTGGTGGCAAGTTCTTCACGCTGCACGCGATGAAGGATGGCCGGCTGGAAGGCGACGACCCCACCAAACGTGGCACTCGCTACCGCACCGTCGGCAACGCCGTCACGTTCAGCCGGGGGCTGGACCGAGCGCGATGGATGGCCGACCTGGTGAAGGCCACGGTTTCCGTGGCGAGCCTGGCTGGGCAGCCCAAGCCCAAACCCAAGGTGGTGGCTCCAGTTGCCAGGCAGCCCGCTCCCTCCACGGTCCGCCCTGCCACGTCCAAGGTCTCCCTGCCTTCGTTCCACGGGGCGGACAAGTGGGGGACCGTTCGGGCCATCCGGGAGGAGTGCATCCGCCAGGGCGTGAAGCTGCCGACCCAGATTGCCTATGTCCTCGCCACGGTGGAGCACGAGACGGGCGACACCTTCAAGCCCATCGAAGAGGCCAGCTACATGACCAAGAAGGAGGCCGACGCGTACCTCAGGGGCAAGAAATACCATCCCTATCACGGGCGCGGTTACGTGCAGTTGACGTGGAAGAGCAACTACCAGAAGTACAGTGACATCCTCGGTCTGGACCTGGTCCGTCACCCCGAGCTGCTCTTGCAGCCCGATGTGTCGCTCTTCATCCTGGTGCACGGGATGAAGACGGGGGCGTTCACCTCGAAGAAGCTGTCGGACTACCTCACGGCGTCCCACGCCAATCTGCACGACGCCTTCCGCCGTGCACGCGCCATCATCAATGGCACGGACAGGGCATCCGCCATCGCGGATCTCGCCATGGCCTGGATGAAATCCAACGAGCTCAAGAGAGTGGCGTAGGGCATCACGCCAGCTCGCCGCATCCTGGCGTTGAGGAAGAACGGGTGGCCGGAGCGGCGCGCGGAGGCATCAGGGGGCAGCGGGCCGGGTGGGTGGCACGCAGGTGTTGAGGGAGTAGGGGCGGCTGCGCGCGCACCAGTCCGGCCGGCCCGCGCCGGTCCAGGAGAGGACGAGGTCGGAGGCACCTCCTCCCTGGATGTCTCCAGGCCAGGTCTCCACGCGTTGGAGGCCCTGGTCCGCGCTCCAGCGGTGCAGCTCGATGGGCGGCCCGTCGTGGAGCGTCGAGAGCACGAGCGCCACCGTGTGCTCGGGGCCGCAGAGGACCCGGGGCACGTGGCGCGGGCCCCGGTAGACGGTGGCGCGGTGGACCTCCGTGCCCTGTTCAATCCACACGTGCTCCAGGTGGGAGTCCCCGCTCTCCCCGGTGGGGCCGGAGAGGACGAGCTCCGCGTCGCCGCACCACTCCTTGACGCTGGTCTGGGCGGGCAGCGTCGCGCGGACCGCTCCAGAGCGCGTGTCGACGAGCAGGCTGTCCCCCTGCATCACGTTCACGAGGGCCAGCTCCCCGTGAGGGCTCGCCGAAGTGAAATAGACGCCCTCGATGCGCCGGGAGCCCGCCGTCATCACGGAGTCCACCCGGCAGGAGTTGTTCTCCCAGTCCATCCACTTGCAGGTCCTCACGTGGCGGACGGTGGCGGAGCCCACGGCTTCGGTGCTGTCGGACTCCACGCGCCGGCCACACGCCGCCGCGAGCAGCAGGCAGGAGAGGAGGGCGGCACGGTGGGGAAGGGGCTTGGGGCGCGGAGGCGCTCCTTGGCCTGGGACTCCTGGTTTGAGCTGAGGCGGACGCCCCGTAGGATGAGAGCCTCGTCGGTGTCGGCGGTTCATGGAGGAATCATGTCAAAAATGCTCAAGGGATTGTTCGCGGCGGTCCTGCTGGTGGGCTGTGGTGGCACGGAGGCGGATGTGGATTCGCCGGCCGAGCTCGCGTCCCGGGAGGACGCCATCAACGTCTGTAACGTGGGGGCCGCGCCCTATTCCCTCTGCAATGGGGGCAACGGGGTCTGCGTCTATCCTTCGGCGAGCAGCCGCAACGCGGATTGCCGCCCGAAGTGTGGCCTCGCGTGTGGAACCAGCGCCGACGAGTGTTGCATCGGCTATGGCCCCCTCAACTTCTGCGAGATGAACCGGGGCTGCGGCGGCGGGCAGGGGCCCATCATCGACTGAGCTCCGGGCCATCAGGAGCGACCCGTTGGGGCACGCCGCGGTCCGTCTCCGCGACGTGCTTGCCCTGAACTGGCGCCAGCATAGAACACCATTCAGAACCTCTGTGCCGGCGTACCAGGCCCTGGCTTCAGCACGCTCTTCACCCCCAGCTCGTTGCCGAGCATCCAGAAGAGGTCGAAGAGTTGCTCCAACTCGAAGGAGATTCCTTCGCCTGCGCGTGGGGCGAGCGGGTCGCGGTCCCCGATGCCCACGGTGGGATCCGGCACCCGGCCAAAGGGGGGAATGCTCCCGCCCTCCACCGGTGCCTCGCGTAGCGCCTCGAAGTGGGCCCCGCGACACAGGATGTGCAGGGCCACCGTCGAACTCATTCAGGCCAAGCCAAGCGGTCGCGCCCCCACCCGCGACAGGGGCTCCTCGCCCCCGGAGCACCAGGCGGTCGCTCTCCCTCCGCCGCGGCGGTTGCGCCTCCGCGCCCCGGGCGCCAGCGTCAAGAATTGATCATGAGGCATACGGGAGCCAACGCAATGGCGGAACAAATCACGCAGAAACAGAAGGCCCAGAAGCCTGTCGTCCCGGCGCAGCTGGGAATCCAGACGAACCGCAGGATCGAGGACCACGCGCTCATCGGAAACATGCGCTCGGCGGCGCTGGTCGCCCGGGACGGGACCATCGACTGGTTGTGCTTGCCAGACTTCGACTCGGACGCCTGCTTCGCGAGCCTGCTCGGGACGGAGGAGAACGGCGAGTGGGCGCTCGCACCGAGGGAGCCCATCCAGAAGATCACCCGCCGCTATCGGAAGGACACCCTGATCCTCGAGACGGAGTTCACCTGCGCCTCGGGCTCCGTCCGGTTGATCGACTTCATGCCCGTCAGCCAGGAGTTCCCCAGGATCGTCCGGACCGTCGTGGGGGTGAAGGGGACGGTGGCGATGCACTCGAAGCTGACGCCACGCTTCGCCTTCGGCCGCTCCATCCCCAGGGTGGAGAGCGTGGGCGGCTCGCTCCGTGCGTTCGCCGGCCCTGACGCGTTGTTCGTCCGGCGCACGGACAGGGATACCGCGTCCCCGCTGGTCTCGAACTTCGAGGTGACCGAGGGCCAGCGGTTCTCCTGGGTGATGAGCTGGAACTACTCGTGGTTGGATCAGGTCCCGCCGAACCTGGATGCGGACCAGGCCGAACAGGAGACCCACCGCTACTGGACCCAGTGGGTGTCGAAAATCGTCCCGCCACCGAGGTACCGCGACGAGGTCGTCCGCTCCCTCATCACCATCAAGGCCTGCAGCTACGAGCGCACGGGCGGAATCGTGGCCGCGCCCACCACGTCGCTCCCGGAGACGCCGGGAGGCGAACGCAACTGGGACTACCGCTTCACGTGGCTGCGCGACGCCGTGCTCGCGCACAACGCCCTGAACCGCGCGGGCCTGAGCGATGAGGCGTCCTCGTTCTGGAAGTGGGTGATGCGTGCCATCGCGGGAGACCCCGCCCAGATGCAAATCATGTACGGAATCCGAGGCGAGCGCCGCCTCACGGAGTCCACGCTGGACTGGCTCGACGGCTACGGTGGCGCGAAGCCCGTGCGCATCGGCAACGGGGCCTACAACCAGTTCCAGCTCGACGTGCTCGGCGAGGTGGCCGCGGTGCTCTACGCGGGCGCGAAATACTTCGGCGAGGTCGGCCCCGTCGCGCAGCGCGCGCTGCTCAACGTCGCCGAGCACGCGATGAAGGTCTGGCAGAATCCCGACAAGGGCATCTGGGAGATGCGCGGACCCAATCGCCACTTCACCGCCTCCAAGGTGGCCGCGTGGGCGGCGCTCGACCGGGCCATCAAGGCCTCGGATGAGACGAAGATGTCGGCTCCGATGGAGCGGCTGCTGGAAGCCCGAGAGAGCATCTTCGAGGAGGTCTGCGCGCAGGGGTTCAATCGCGAGCTGAACAGCTTCGTGCAGTACTACGGCGGCAAGCAGATGGACGCGAGCCTGCTCTACATCCCGATGACCGGCTTCCTTCCGGCAACGGACCCGCGGGTGGTGGGCACGGTGGAGTGCATCGAGCGCGAGCTGCTCCAGGACGGGCTGGTGCTCCGCTTCAAGCCGGACGCCTCCGGCTCCGTGGACGGGCTCAGCGGAGAGGAGGGCACCTTCCTCGCGTGCTCGTTCTGGCTCGCCGACACGTACCAGATGATGGGGCGCTTCGAGGATGCCCGGCGGCTGTTCGAACACCTGCTGTCCTTGAGCAACGACCTGGGCCTGCTCGCCGAGGAGTACATGCCGAAGCTGCACGCGCAGTTGGGCAACTTCCCGCAGGCGTTCAGCCACTTCTCGCTCGTCAACGCGGCCTACATCATCACCGAGCCCCGCGCATGACGCGGCTCCCGGGCCTTCTTCGAAGGCCCGGGAGCTTCATGGCGCGAGCCCTCAGTCCGGCCAGGTCCAGTCCGCGACCTCGGGCCGGTCCCGGCCGTGCTCGTGCGCGTAGGCCAGGTTGTCGAGGATGGCGTTCTTCATCTCCTCCTTCAGGTGCCCCGCCTTCGCGTGCAGCCCGGGCACGCGGTCGATGACGTCGATGACCAGGTGGTAGCGGGACGTCTCGTTGAGGATCGCCAGCTCGAAGGGCGTGTTGATGTTGCCCTTCTCCCGGTAGCCATGCACGTGCAGGTCTTCGTGGTCGATGAAGCGATAGGCCAGCTTGTGGATGAGTGACGCATAGCCGTGGAAGCTGAAGATGATGGGCTTGCCCGGCGGGAACAGGCCCTGGAGCTCGCGTTGGGTGGACCCGTGCGGGTGATCCGCCGACGACTGGAGCTTGAACAGGTCGACGACGTTGACGAAGCGCAGCTTCAGGTTCGGTGCGCGCGCGCGCAGGATGGAGGCGGCGGCCAGGGCCTCCTGCGTCGCGACGTCACCGCAGCAGGCCAGGATGACATCCGGCTCCGCGTCCTCGTCCGTGCTGGCCCGCTTCCAGATGCCGAACCCCTTGGCGCAGTGGGCGACGGCCTCGTCGATGCTGGTGAACTGCAGGTGCTTCTGCTTGTCCGCGACGATGACGTTGACGCAGTCGGTGCTGCGCAGGCACTGGTCCGCCACCACCAGCAGCGTGTTGGCATCCGGCGGCAGGTAGATGCGCGTGACCGTGCCGGACTTGTTCGTCACCAGGTCGATGAAGCCCGGGTCCTGATGGGAGAACCCGTTGTGGTCCTGACGCCACACCGTCGAGGACAGCAGGATGTTCTCCGAGGCAACGGGCGCCCGCCATTTCACGTGGTTCTTGCTGATGTCCAACCACTTGGCGTGCTGGTTGAACATGGAGTCCACGACGTGGGCGAACGCCTCGTAGGTGTGGAAGAGGCCGTGGCGCCCCGTGAGCAAGTACCCCTCCAGCCAGCCCAGCAGCGTGTGCTCCGACAGCATCTCCATGACGCGGCCGTCCCGCGCGAGGTAGCCCCCGTCGGCATCCTCCGGCACCATGCTGGCCATCCACGTCTTCCCGCTCACCTCGTAGATGGCCTGGAGCCGGTTGGAGGCGGTCTCGTCCGGACCGAAGACGCGGAAGCTCGTCGGGTTGTCGCGCATGATGTCGCGCAGGAACTCGCCGAGCGGCTTCGTGTTCTCATGCAGCGTGGTGCCGCGCGTGCCGACCTTGACCGCGTAGTCGCGGAAGTCAGGCAGCCTGAGCGCCTTGCGGAGCAGGCCGCCGTTGGCGTGGGGGTTCGCGCTCATCCGCCGGGCCCCCTTGGGCGCGAGCGACCGGAGCTCCGGCATCAGCCGTCCCTCCGCGTCGAACAGCTCCTCGGGCCGGTAGCTGCGCATCCAGTCCTCGAGCGCCTTCAGGTGCGCCGGGTTGCCTCGCACGTCGCCGAAGGGGACCTGGTGTGAGCGCCAGGTTCCCTCCAGCTTGTGCCCGTCCAACTCCTTCGGACCGGTCCAGCCCTTGGGCGAGCGCAGGATGATCATGGGCCAGCGCGGACGCGTCGGGGTGTCCGTCAGCCGTGCCGTCTTCTGCAGGGCGCGGATCTCCTCGACGGCCTGCTCCAGGGTCTGCGCCATCTTCTGGTGCATCTGGGCCGGGTCGCTGCCCTCGACGAAGTAGGGCTTGTAGCCGTAGCCGACGAACAGCGCCTCCAGCTCCTCCGGGCTGATGCGGGAGAGGATGGTCGGGTTGGCGATCTTGTACCCGTTGAGGTTCAGGATGGGCAGCACGGCGCCGTCCCGCACGGGGTTGAGGAACTTGTTCGAGTGCCAGGCCGTCGCGAGCGGCCCCGTCTCGGCCTCGCCGTCACCCACGACGCAGGCGACGATGAGGTCCGGGTTGTCGAAGGCCATGCCGTACGCGTGGGAGAGGCTGTAGCCCAGCTCGCCGCCTTCGTGGATGGAGCCTGGCGTCTCCGGGGTGACGTGGCTGCCGATGTGCCCGGGGAAGGAGAACTGCTTGAAGAACTTCCGCATCCCCTCCGCGTCCATGCTCTTGTCCGGATAGACCTCCGAGTAGGTGCCCTCCAGGTACGCCGGCCCGAGCACGCCCGGGGCGCCGTGGCCCGGCCCGGCCACGAAGATGACGTCGAGGTTCTGCTCGACGATGAGCCGGTTCAGGTGGACCCAGGTGAACGAGAGCGCCGGGCTCGCGCCCCAGTGGCCGAGCAGCCGGTGCTTCACGTCCTTCGGCACCAGGGGCCGGTGCAGCAGCGGGTTGTCCTGGAGGTAGATCATCCCCACCGCCAGGTAGTTGCACGCCCGCCAGTACGCGTTCATCAACTCGACTTCCCGGGCGGTGAGCGGTCCTCCGCCCCGGGTCCGCTCGCGGCCTGGAGCGGAGGGCCCCTGGCCGTGCTCCCTGGCGGACAACGGCGACCCATACTCCGACGCTTCCGTTCCTTCGGGGTGTGCCATGACATGCCTCCCATCAGTGGTGGGTGTGGAGTGTGGATTCGGATGGGGCGAAACCCGCTTCGCCCTCCATGTCCGCGCTGTACGCGCCCTGGGCCGCCGCGCTGTCGCACCAGGCGCGGTGGTGGAACGCCCGCTGGGCGGCGGGCACCTGCGCGCCCTGGCCCCGCCAGGCTTCGAGCGCCTCGTCCTGCAGCGCGCGTCCGTAGGAGAAGCTCAGCGTCCAGGGCTTCGGGCCTTCCAGCGCGTTGATGGCGTTGAGGTGCTCCGTGGCCAGGACCGCGTCCTGTCCGCCGGACAGGAAGACGATTCCGGGGACCGCGGGCGGCACGTGGCGCGTCAGGACGCGCAACGTCGCCTCCGCCACCTCCGCCACCGGGACGTGCCTCGCGAAGCCGTGGCCAGCGGTGATCATGTTCGGCTTGAGCAACATCCCTTCCAGGGACGCCCCCGCGGCGAAGAGCTCATTGAAGACCGCCTGCAGCACGCGCCCCGTCACGTCCTCGCATTGCTCGAGCGCGTGCGCGCCCTCCATCAGGACCTCGGGCTCCACGATGGGCACCAGGCCCTGCTCCTGGCAGAGGACGGCGTAGCGCGCGAGCGCATGTGCGTTCGCGTGGATGCACGCCGCGGTGGGCAGCCCGGCGCGGATGACGAAGACCGCGCGCCACTTGGCGAAGCGCGCGCCCAGCTCGCGGTACTCCTTGAGCCGCTCGCGGAGCCCGTCGAGCCCCTCCGTGACGGACTCTCCCGGCGCGCCGGCCAGGGGGTGGACGCCGGCGTCGACCTTGATGCCGGGGATGATGCCGCGGTCCGACAGCAGTTTGACCAGCGGAATGCCAGCCGCGCTGTGCTGATGGATCGTCTCGTCCTGCATGATGGCACCGCCGATGAACTCGGTGATGCCGGGCGTACTGAAGAGCAGCTCCCGGTAGGCGCGGCGGCTGTCCGCGGTCGACTCGATTGCGCGCGCGGTCAGGCGCTTCGTGATCGTGGAGACAGTCTCATCCGCCGCCAGGATGCCCATTCCGTCTGCAATGATGGCTCGCGCGGTTTCACCGAGCCCTGGCATCGTCGGCATGTGTTCCTCCCATTCCCTGGAGGGAAACCTGAGGGCGTCCCGATGCGCAGACAACTGGCGGTGGGGCGCCTGGCAACGGGTCTGCCTTTGAGCACCGGGCTGGATGGTGCGGCCCACGTCGCGATGCCATCTTGATGCAGGCCCCCGCTGTCACGGATGACGCCCGGTGTGCGGACGCGGCGGCGAGCGGGCGGGCGGGCAGGCGGAGACAGCCATGACCATCAAGTTGCTCATCGCGGACGTCGACGGGACCATGGTGACGCGGGACAAGGTCCTCACCCCGCGAACCTGCGAGGCGGTCGCCCGGCTGCGCGCCAGCGGCATCCAGTTCACCCTGACGAGCGGGCGGCCGCCGCGTGGGATGGCAGCGCTGGTGGCCCCGCTGAAGCTCACCGCTCCCCTGGCGGCCTTCAACGGCGGCGTGTACGTCAAACCCGATCTCACGACAGTGCTGGCGCAGCGGACCCTGCCGCCCGCCATTGCCAGACAGGCCGTCGACTTCATGCTCCAGGCGGGCCTGGATGTCTGGGTCTACCAGGGGGTGGAGTGGTTCCTCCGCGCCCCCGAGGCCTTCCGCGTGGCGCGCGAGCGGAGCAACGTCGGGTTCGACCCGGTCGTCATCGCGGACCTGCACGGCGTGCTCGATGCGGTCATCAAGCTCGTCGGGGTGAGCGAGGACACGGCGCGGGTCGCGCGCTGCGAGGCGGAGCTCGCCTTGCGGCTGGGCACCGACGCGTCGGCGGCGCGTTCGACGCCCTATTACGTCGACGTCACGCACCCTGAAGCGAACAAGGGGATGGTCGTACGCGAGGCCGCGCGTCTGCTCGGGCTTCCCCTGGAGCAGATAGCGGCCATCGGGGACATGGCCAACGACCTGCCCATGTTGAGCATCGCCGGCATGGGCATCGCCATGGGCAACGCCAGCCCGGAGGTCCAACGGCCCGCGCGCCACGTCACGCGCACCAACGAAGAGGAGGGGTTCGCCCACGCGGTGGACACCTTCATCCTGGGCCAGCCGCCCCTCGCACGGACGAAGCTGGGGCTTCCGCCGCGCGCGCGCGCCTGCCTCTTCGGCCTCGACGGCGTCCTCACCCAGACCGCCAGCCTCCACGCCCGGGCCTGGAAGCAGCTGTGCGACTACTACCTGCGGCAGCGGGCGCGGTCCTCGCGGCAGCCCTTCATCCCCTTCGACCTGGTGCGCGACTACAGCCGCTATTTCGACGGCAAGCCGCCCCTGGAAGGCATCCACGCGTTCCTCGACGCCCGCGGCATCGAATTGCCGGAGGGCACGGTCCACGCGCTGAACGACCGAAAGGGAGAGCTCCTGGTGGAGCTGCTCCGGCAGGAGCGGGTGGAGACGTATGAGGGGACGGTCCGCTACGTCCAGGCGGCGCGCGCCGCGGGACTCCGGACCGCGGCCGTCTCCGCGAGCAGGCACGGCGCGGAGCTGCTCCAGTCCGCCGGCATCCCGGACCTCTTCGACGCGCGGCTGGACGCCACACTGCCCCCCGAGCTCTACCTCGCGGCGGTCCGGGCTCTCGGTGCCGACGCCGAGGAGGCGGTCATCTTCGAGGACACGCCCACCGGCGTCGCGGCCGCGCGGGCAGCGCACTTCGCCTATGTCATTGGCGTCGACAGGGTGGGCCGGCCCGCCGAGCTGCGCCGCCACGGCGCGGACCTCGTGGTGGCGGACCCCGCCGTCCTCCTCGGGCAGGACGAGGCCTCCTGAAGGCACGCCTCGTCCCACCTATCGCCCGAGGCGCGGGAGAAGAGATTGCTGGGCTTCTCGGGATGGAGGCGGAGGGAATCGAAGCCTCGTAGGCGGATTTGGTCCCTATTCGGGCCACCGGCCGCCCACCCGGTTTTCCCTCTAAGAATGGGGGCACCGTCCCGTCCGGGGGAGTCCAGGCCCGTCCATTGGGTTTGGTTCTTTTTTGGTCCCTGCGGGGTGCCCAATCGGCCGGAGCGCAGCGCCGGAGAGGGGCCGGGCACTGCGCCGCTTTGCGGCCATGGTGCCCGTCTGCCGCCCGGCCCGGTGGTGGATAGTAACCGTCCGGCGGCCGCCGTGCTTTGCCGAGCTGAGCGGTTCCGGTCATCCGTGGACGGATCCCGAAGAGAGTCGAGAAGCCGGAGTGGCTGCGGGTCGCCGAGGAGTTCGAGGCCAGCGAGCTGGCGCAGCGTGAGTTCGCCGGGCGCCAAGGGCTGCGCCTGAGCACCTTGCAGTCGTGGGTCTACCGGCGCAGGCTCCAGGTGAGCGCCGTAGTCGAGCCGACTGTGCGCCTGCTGCCGGTGCAGGTGAGCAGCGCGCCCGCCCCGGCCACGACACCGCTGGAACTCGCCCTACCCAGCGGCGTACGGGTGCGGTTCGGACCGGACGCGAACGTGGAGTACTTGGCCCGGCTGGTGGCCGCCCTGGAGCGCGGTGCGCGCTGGCGCTGCCCGCCTCGGTGCGAATCCTGCTGGCCATCCCTGCGGTGGACATGCGCAAGTCCATAGACGGACTCATGGCGCTGGTGCGCACCGGCTGGGGGCGAGGACGTCTACTCCGGCCACCTCTTCGCCTTTGTCAGTCGGCGCGGAGACTGGGTAAAAATCCTCACCTTCACTACCCCCAGGGAGAGTCGCCTGGAACTCAAGGTGGGCTGACGCTGTGAGGGGCGCCCCAGAGATGTGTCTCAGCAGTCTTGGGGCAAAGCGCATCCATCAGTCTGCTAAACGCAACAAAAGATACGCCGCAACGACCACCACTGCCGTGATTATGAATGCTGTGAAAGTTAGCGGAATCTTGTCGCGGAAAAGACGGAAATTCTTCTGCTCGTTGATCCAATCGATCTGGTGTTGCCAGAAAAACTTGTAGTGAGCATACCAATCACTGAATAGAATCTGCTTAGTGATGCCTTTGGAGTAATAGGCGTCTTCTATGGCTCGGAGGCGTTCCGCTTCGGCGGTGAATTGTGTCGCCGAACTGGACTGCACACTGCGGTAGAGGTCGCGCAGTTCATTGTAGATTTTCGTCAGCTCAATACCGACCCGCTCATACTCCATCTTTTTTGGGTCGTAAAGATAGATATAGAGGCCGACGAAGCCAAGTATGACCAAGGTTGCGGCTAGAGTCTTGTCCGACAGCTTTTCATGCACAAGCCCAAGCACTCCGAAGCAAGTTGATACAAAACTGATCCAGCCGGGAATCTTCTCGACAATATCATAGGTGGCGAAGTGCTTTTTCGCCCCATACCCGACATTGTAGCCCGTTTCGGCGATCGAGCGCAGCAGCCTATCCTTGTCCATCACTGTCCTCATCAATGGGTACAAGAATTCGGTCGGTTGCTACAACGACGCCATTCTTGACGGCGACGCACTCCACAATGTGGTCCCCGTAGAAATCGGTAGTTTCAGTCCGCTCATGATGGCCGGCGTCCCTCAGGATTTGCCCTCGGATCATATTCCGTCGAATCGCCTCTGGCCCTCGATTAAGCACCTTCCAGTAGAGGTCGAAGGGCTTGGGCACGTCGTGCCATTCAACGAAGAACTTAAGCGACTTCTTGCGCTTAAGTCGCATGCGCTTGCTGAGCCAATCACTGAGCGCAAATTCTCGAAAGCCATCCTGAGAGACCTTGCATTCGAGCTGGATGTTGTATCGGACGTCGTAGGGGAAGCGGTCCTCGAAGAACTCTTCGGAATTAGTCGCGTGGCGGGCATCCTCAACGAGAGCCGACTTCTTAACCTCTGCTACAGCGTCAGCCGGAAACTTGCGTCCGTAAACCTTTCGCCATTTTGCGTTCTGCGTCGCGCTTCCCTCTGCGGTGATCGCCTTTAGGCACAGTTCATGCGTCTTCTTTGCCTTCTTCTGAAACTTCTTTTTGACCTTGACCCACTGGCCACTTCCAAGTGCCTCAAAGTAATCTTGGTCGGGCAGCTCTGCGAGGTAGGCAAAGAAGTCACGACTCATATAGTCGCAATAGAGAAAGCTCGTCTCGTCGTATTCCTTCGTCGAATTGAGGAAGTTATGTGCAAGGGTGTCGATCAGCAACCCTCCAATGCCGACGCCGTGCTTGTTCTTCCACGCTCGCGCCATCTTCGCGAGGCGTCTGAGGTTCCCGTTCTTCTCCTCGTCGACCTCGGACATGGCATTGATTTCGGCGCGCGGCTTGGTGATCTTCCATTTCCCATCGCCATAGGTGTCGGGATACTTGAAGCTGCCGTCCTTCAATTCGAAGACAGGCTGAACCTCGACGTGGAAGCTCTCGTAGAGCACACGGACAACCAGTCGATCCACGAAGATTTCGGTTGTGGGGTAACGTTTCTTGATTGCGCTACTGGCAGCGTCGAGCAGTTTGTACTGCCCCTTGTCCCATTTGTAATCATCCCAAGAATCGTCCGGCATGATGTAGAGCATGTCGAGGTCAGAAACGCCCTTAATCGCTGAATCCCGGCCATACGAACCAACCTGGAGTCTGTTGGCGGTCTTCGACTCGGTATCGCGGAACTGCTTGTTCAAGGCCGCTGTGATCTCCCCGTACCGCAGTGAGATCGTTTCGGCATTGTTGATCTTGAGGTTAGACAGAAACTCCTCAAACGTTTCGCCCAGTCCCAACACTGACTCCTTCGGCATCCGCTAAATGAACAACGCCCGGACACATATTGCGTGGACATATATGCGCGCGGCGAGCACGGCCTTTGTGCTTACGGAAATGAGCCTTCCGGCTTCGTCGACTTGTCTCTTTTCTCCTTCTTTTCCATGTCCGTAGTAAAGACGCCTGATTTGACTTTCTTTCGGGCAAATGCAAAAGCCGTATTTGATGTCTGAGGGCTTGACTCGTTAAGTTTATTGTAGCGATCTCCCAAGTCGGCGACTCGCTTTTTCAGCACAGCAAGTTCCTCATCTATCGAATATATTTCCCAGGCACGCCGCGCGTCGTTTTCCAGGGTCTTATATGCTGCGCCGGCAGCAAAGTGCATCATTCTCCGCTCGGCCCAGTTCCAGAATGCTAATAGGCTCCCAGAGATGCCGGCCAGAAACGAGAACACTGGAACCCAAACTGGCGACTGCACGCCTATTACATGCGGGTCACTCAACCCCTTCCATCCACTGATGGCACCAAAAATTATCGGAAGGGTGCCTAGAAAATAGTGCAGGGCTCTGAATTGATCAGTCAGCCTGAAATGCGTTGTTGCGGTGTAAAGGCTGTTCTCCTGGAGTCGCTTGCATTCGCGCACGAGCGCCTCCCGGCTCCTTTCGCTGATGTCTGTCATAAAATCGCCGATGCCGCCGGAAACGGAGCGCCAAAGAAGCGCTGCCACCGTGCAATCGCCTTTGAAACATCGCTCACTTCAAAAATCCTCCACGCCTCACTGCCTTGCTCCTGAAGGAACTTGCCGATTTCAATTAACTCACTAGGTGGTTGCGCTGAATCTGTAGGTGGAGAGTAGCTGCCTGGAAGCGCTATAGGGCCCCGCAGCCGCTCTCCCACTACCGAAAGAAAGTGCGCAACTGCTTGGGGGTAGCCCCAGGGAAGCCCACGTTGCTCCCATGCGGCAAAGGCATCTGGAAGGATATGGGCGGCGAGGATTTCTATGTGAAAGGACTTAAGCGGCACCTCGCGAGAACGAATCAGGTGCTTGAGCATCTTGATACATGGAACAAGAAATCCCTGCACAGATTCATGCTGATTGAGGCTGCTAATCAGCTTGGCATCATAGTCATAATCGGCGGGACGCCAACTGCCACGCTCTCCAACGACGTAACAAGACGGCCCCCCGTGCCTAGGGTATTTGCCTGTCAGTTCAACAAATCCGACGGCGGCCTCCATCTTGAAGCCATCCGCGTATTCCAACACAACAACAGGCGCATTCGCCTGCGGCTGCATAACGCGATAGGTCTCGTTTCGCTTGAGCGCACCAATGACCTTCTGGATGGCTCCTGAAGGACTTAGGCCCTGCCCGGAGCGCGCATACTGTCTCGCCTCGCCCATGACAACAAGCGCGTCAACATCAAGCGCATCTGACAAATCTCGTGGCCGAATCTTTGTTTTGCGCTGGAATGAACCGATCTGCCGCACCGTCGCGTTTTTGAGGTTTGCCTCGACAGTATCTTTGACTGCATTGTAGCGCTGCGATGCAAGCGCGACTCGCGTCGGGTTAAGCTCGATCCGTCGAAGGAACTCATTGAATGCATCGTGAATGGTTCCCATGGACGTTTCACCCGTGTCCGGGTTCCTTGTCGTTAGTGCCGGGACTGTTTGCCGTCAACTGGCTAACAACCTTTGCTGCTACAGAAAGTAGAATTGGGAGTCCCACAACAACCAGGGCGACGCCGCCCAGGACATTCCACACCGTCTGATTGAACTTCCATTCCGGGTACGTCATCAAAGCACCTCACATTCCTACAGGAGCACCAAGTAGCCTAGTTCTCCATCATCCACCCGACCACTAAGTTTTGCTCGGCTGAGTCATCGCCCGAAAGCCTGATTCCTTGACGGGCGGGGATAACTTGCCATGGCGCAATGTGGGGCCTGATGCCACCTGGCCGCGCGTGTGGCGGGCTGGCCCGGGGGCCCGGGCGCGTTACTTCGCGCAGGGACATCGCGCGGTGGCAAGCACCTCAGGCTGTGCGCGCCGCAGCGGCGGGGCCGGCTATGCCGAGCGCCACCTCGGGCGGTGGATCACGCCCGGTGCAGTGGCGGCTACCACGTGTAGAGCACCACCTCGGGCCGTGGCGCCTGCCCGGTGCGCGGTGACCGCCAACGTTCGTGCCGAGCACCACCTCGGCGGCGTGCTGCCTGCCCGGCGCGTGGCTACCATCGTCCGCGCTAGCTCGGAGCCGTAGAACTTGCCCGTGCCGGGTGCCACCTCGGGCCGTGGTGCCTGTCCGCTGCGTGGCCACCAGGGCCCGAGCACCACCTCGGGCCCTGGTGCCTGCCCGCGCCGAGCACCACCTCGGGCCGGGGCCCACCCGGCGAGCAACGGTAGCCAGGGCCAATGCCGAGCGGTGCCACGGGGGCGTGGCGCCCTCCCAGCGCCCGTAGTGGCCAGCGCCCGTGCCGAGCACCGCCTCGGGGCTGGAGTGGCCACCCGGTGCGCGGCGGTAGCCACGGCCCACGCCGAGCGTTCCCTAGAGCTGTGGCGCCTTCCGATCCGGCGCGCAGTGACAGCAGCAGCCCACGTTGAGCATCACCTCGGCCCATGGTGCCTACCAGCCCGGCGCGTAGCGGCAGCCACGGCCCACGTCGAGCACCACCTCGGGGCCGGACTGCTCACCCGATACGCGGTGGCAACCCACGGCCTACGCCGAGCACCACCTCGGAGCCGTGGAATATGCACCTAAACCTCTTCAAACTTCATTCCCGTGGCGTCCAGGCGCTCTAGCGCATCGCGGATTTCCTCACGGACGATTAAGGCGATGTGCCAGCCCCAGGTACGGAACACCTTGGAGTCGCCCACCTTGGAGGGGTCAATGCGCAAGCCCCATATATCCCGGTACTGTCCGACCTTCTCAGGTCGCCCATCCTCTGGCGTCCATATCTGGACCTCTTCGCAAGCCTCGTTGGCAATGCAGCGAATCAACCTGTTGGCCACGAGGACGCAGAACGGCTCGGGTTGGCCCTCAATCCCCACAGGGAAGAGCTGCACGTCCTCGGGAGCGAGCTGAGCGAAAACGGGCACGACCCTGGGATGTACCACCGGGGTCGCGATGCCCCCATAACTAAAGTCCACCGCCCTTCCCGGTCTGGTAACGGGAAGCGTCAAGCGCCCCGGGTCGGGAAGGCGCCTTCCATCCGTGAACGCCCACGGGTCGTCCAACTCCCGGCCCTGAAGATCAGCGAGCATTCCCAGCGACCAACGGCCCTTGACGGACATATCGACAGCAAGCTTGAAGTACCGCTTCGGCATGTTGACCATTCTGGCCCCGCTAGGTGCCCGTCACCAGCCTGTTGAACTTGGTGCCTGGAGTGGCGATTTCCTGCCCCAACTTGCGGAGTTCGGCTGTCAGCGCCTCGCGGCATTGCTGCATGGATCGGCACCCTCTTGTTGCATCAGTCAGCCGCTCGAAAACTCGCTCGTGATACTCCAAGGGGTGCGGCCCCTTGTGGCCCTTGACGCGAACGATGTTGGCCGGGTCGTCCAGCGACATGCCCGCCTTGTCGAAAATCTTCTGAAACTCAGGCGACCACGGGCCGTCATTGTGGGGGGACTTCCACCACTTGTTCGTGGCGATGTGGTGGTCGTGGCCCTCCGCATCCACCGGGGCGGCAGCCGTGCCCCCCAGGGCTCGTGCCGTCATGGCCACAGCATTGGGGGCGAGTGCCACCGTGACGGCCTCGCCCGTCACCGCCACCGCTCCCACTTCGCCCACGGCGCCAAGGCGGATACCCGCGCGGCCCCCGGCCAGTGCCGCCGCCTGGGCGGAACCGGGCAGCGGCGGCACCTTCGAGGCGAAGCCCGCAGCCGTGTTTCCGATGGCCACCGTCGCCAGCAGCGCGAAGGCTCGCGCCGCGTTCCGGCCCATCACCTTGCCGTAGCCCTCACCCGCATCGCGGAGTTCGTCAAACGTGGTGGCCCGGTCCGCCTCTTCCACCAGCCGTTTGAAGCCCGCTATCAGCGTCCAGAAGGTGTCCACCCCAAGGTAGACAATGGCTGTCGCCGTCATCACGGCAGCCAAGCCCTTGGACACGGGCTCTGGCACCGACCAGAGGACCAGATAGAAGGTCATGGTCCACAGCGCCGCCGAGAGCGCCGCATGCGGATCGGCCATCCCTTTGAAGGCATCCAGCATCTCTTCCAGGACAACACCTTGAGCCATGGCCATGGCCAGCGCATAGCGCCCGTCTCCGGTGACGGTAGGATTCTCCGCCAGCAAATGCAGACAGTCGCCCTTGCGCCCGGTGCGCTCGCACCAACGCAGATATGCCCGCGTCAGCTCCACCTCCGCTAGCGGCATGTCGGAGGCCAGTGCAGCCCCCTCCATTGGCGTCATCCGCCGGGTGCGCGGATCGAAGAGGTACGTGCCGCCTCGGGCGTCCACTCCCATCAGGCGCCGCGCGGCCTGCTCGGGATTGGCCGGGAGCCTCACGCCCCGCGCCAGCCTCGCCACGGCCGCTTTGAACTCGCGCCGCTCCACCTCCACCGGCCCGGCTTCGTCGCTGTGAGGCGTGAAGACGACTGGCGACCCCTGGCCTGTTTCCAAGCGCACCACGCGCCCTGAGGCACAGCCTGTCAGCCAAACCAGCAGGAGTAGCGCGACAGTGCGATGTACCCTCATCAAGTCCCCCAGCAGGAAAGAGCTTCATCCTCCAGGGCGAGGTAGGGCCACGGCCAGAACCCAGCGGATCGGGCCTCCCCGAGCGCCACCTCATGGCGTGGCATCTGCGAGGTACGCAGCGGCGGCGAGGATTTATGCCGAGCACTACCTCGGGGCCGTGGCGCCTGCCGGTGCGTGGTGGCCGCCAACGTCCGTGCCGAGCGCCAAGGCGGGGCCGTTGAGCTTGCCCGCGCCGAGCACCACCTCGGGCTGTATAGATGACCCGTGCCGAGGAACACCTCGGAGCCGTGGTGTCCTCGCCATATGGAGTGACTGCCAGCCTCCGCGCCGAGCACCACCCGGGCGCCGTGGAGCTTGCCCGGTGCGCAGTAGCGGCCAGAGCCCGTGCCGACCACCACCTCGGGGCTGCGGAGTTTGCCCGGTGCGCGGCGGACACTCGCGCCGAGCGCCACCTCGGCCCCCGTGGTGCCCATCCCGTGCGCAAGGGTGGCCACAGACCCAAAGTCCCGGGCCACCTCAGACGCGAAGCGCTGCGCCGGATCGGCCTATAAGGCAGGCCGACAACGCAAAGCTCGCTATGAACACCGCGTGCGCAGAGGTTTTTCGGCCCTACTCGGCCAACGGGAAGAGGTGTCCAAGGGGATGAACCACCGTCAGGCGAAGAAGACAGAACACGAGCCCGTTGGCGCACTGGAGAGTTGGAGGCTTCACCTCTCAAAGACGTTCAACGCATCCGGCGGATGGCCGGATGAGAGACAAGTGCCCCACGGGCGCGCTAGGCGCTTGCCACTCCTGCGCGCCGGGCGGGCTCCACGAACTCAAAGCGGCGTGGCGCCCCCCCCCATGGCACTGGCCGTTGAGAAGCAGGCTCATGCCGGGCTTGGTTCCGTCGTGATGAAGTCTTGATGCCTCAAACTCTTTGGGCTTTCCTCATCCTCGGCCATCGCTTGGCCAGCTCCTCGCAGTGCCGCTTGAATCTCCTGCGAAGCCATCCTGGCGGTGAAGCTCCCGCGCGCGCGCAGCACCTTCGCCAAATCGTCTTGCAGTGTCAGCGCGGACATGTGCCGCTCTGCTGGTTTACGCCGCAGCAGCTTGCGGAAGACAGCCCGCGTGGGCTCTGAAAGCGTTTGTGTCGCCGCTTCTACATCGGCCGGGGTGAAGGTGGCCGCACGCAATATCGTCTCCTCCGGATCCACCCCGTGCCATGCGTTCCTCATCCGTGCGATAGCACTGCGCAGCGGCTCCGTTTCCCCTTCCGGGACCAGCACCCATAAATCCTTTGGCAGCAGGTTGTAGGCACTGAGCAGGTGTTTGCCGGTGGCGAATTCCAGCAGCACCATTCCCAGCATGAACAAGTCCGAACGCGCGTCCTCGGGCTGGCCTAGCAATGCCTCCGGAGAAGCCCAAAAGACTTCGCCCCGCGTGCCGGGACGACGCGTGGTGCGCTGGCCGGGAAGTCGTGCGGACGCCACGCCAAAGTCCGTCAATTTGACCTGTCCATCGAAGGTCACGCGGATGCGTGTCGGGTCAATCGCCCGGTGGACGATTTTCAGCGGATCCCCCTGCGCACTCCGGCAGGTGTGCGCGTGCGCCAGGGCCCCCGCAATCTTGGCCCCGACATACAGCATGAAGGATTCGGGGAAGTAGCTCCCCCGCGCTGCCGCGACGTCAAGGAGTGTATTCAGCGAGAAGCCGGCGACAGCTTCCGTAATGACAAACAGAGTGCCCTTGGCTTTGTGCGCTCCATGGACGCAGGCGATGTTCGGGTGTCGGAGGAAGGTGGCCAATTGGATCTCTTCCTCCAGTCGCTTGCGTGCCTCCTTCCACACTGCCGCAGAGTCAGACAGCGGCAGCGCTTTGAGGATGACTCGGCGGACCACCTTGTCCTTGACGCGCTGGAGGGCCGATAGGACGCGCTCGCCATGATGGCCGGGGCCCAGGTCTTCCAGCATTTCGTAAGTGGCACCCTTGAGCGAAAAGAGCACCAGTCCTTCGGGAAACAGGGAAGTACCAGAGTACGGCATAGGGCCATCTCCTTGCGGGCGAGCGGGAGCGGACGCCGCGCCCACGCAGGAAGGAAATTACTGGCAGGTAGGCCCGAAAGAGAAGGATGCCACGGGTTGAAGACTCGGCATTATTGCAACCCTGTGGCTGAAGTCATTGGGGACGGTTTTCAGGCGCCTTTCTGTAACGCGCCTTTACGCCCCAACCTCATCACTTTGGCCCTCCGAAGAAGGTCGCACCGTCTCTTGGACGCACGAGCGCGGCACCGGGCTTGGAACCGGGCAGCTTGTCCAAGCCCCCATTGAGCGAGAGTGACACGCAGACTTCGTGTTCTGCGCCATTTGGCAGACGCGCCCGGGTGTAGCGGCCCACCACCGTCGCCCCTTCCGTCCACACCCGGCCGTAGAGCCGCGAGCCCTCGGGCAACCTGCTCAGTGTGTCCTGAGTTTCGGATTCGAGCTTCCCATCGCCCAGCAGGGTCAAGCACTCACCCATGTCGTCGCTCCACATGCGGCCTGCGGCCTCGCATTCGTCGGGCGATCTCAAGAAGGGCTGCTTCGCGTCAACGAGGATTCCGACCTGCGAGCCGTCATCGAGACCGAGCCTCCGCATGCTTTCATATGCCGCTGCGGAGCACTTCTGCTGCGTGGGCTGCACCTGCTGCGCGGGACAGCCCAACAGCGCGGCGGCCAACGCCCCCGCCTCCGCGCACTTCTTGAGGAATCCACGACTGACAGCGGGCGCGGACTTCGTGGGCGGCATCGCGGCTGGCGGATTCGAGGACGGATTCGTGGGGGCAGGCACAGAGGGACTTTCCTTCACGGCGGGGGGCACCTCGGACGGGGACGGTACTGCACTGGCGGGCGGTGCGGGCGGTGAAGGGTGTGCCTGGAGAGCCTGCGCACGAGGGTCGCTGGAGGATTCCGGCACGCCTGGGACGGGCGGCGCTTCGCGTAACGGGGCTTCGCGCAGCAAGGCGAAGGCGCCGACAACGAGCACGACGGCGGCCACGGCCCCCGCCAGCACTCGCCGCCGTGACTTCGCTGGAGGGTGGCCCGTGGCTTCCAGGGCAACAGCGCCCGTGTCCGGAGGCGCCTGCACGGGGGCCAGCCATTCCGCGCCCTCCTGGGCCCCCAGCGCTTCCAGTGCCTCCCGCATGGAGGCCAGCGAGGGACGCCGCTTCTCGAAGTCACGCGCCATCCACTTTTCCACCCACTCGCTCAACGCCTCGGGGACGCGAGGGTTGGCGGTGCGTGCGGACGGGGGCGCCCACATGGGGCTGTTGACGTCGATGCGGGGCGCCTTGCGCGCCTCCCACCCACCGCGCGCGGGCTCGGCGTCGGTCAGCGCGTCATAGAGGCACACCGCCAGTGAGTAGAGGTCATCCTCTGGCGGGAAGGGGTAACGCGCGTCGGGGTTGTTCTGGTTCTCCTTGAAGAAGCGCGCCGCTTCCGGAGAGCGGTAGCGGTTGGTGCCCGGGGGCAGGGGCGCGTCCGTCAACTCCTGCGCTCCCGAGTATTCCCCCGCGCCCAGGTCGATGAGGACGGGCTCGCCGTCCACCTTGCGCACCATGACGTTGGAGAGCGACAAGTCTCGGTGGCGCACCCTCCGGCCGTGCATGTGCTCCAAGGCATGGGCCAGCTTCGCGAAGAGGCGTACCACTTGCTGGAAGGTGGGCCGCGCGTTCTGGAGCCACTGCGCCAGCGTCCAGCCGTCCACGTACTCCAGCACCAGATATCCGCGCCCCTGCGGCGTGCGCGCCCAGCCCTGCACCTTGGCGATATGGGGGTGGTCTACGTGAACGAGGCACACCAGCTCGCGCAGCAGGCGTTCATCCGTCTTGCCCGGGTCGGCGCTGTGCTGCCGGTGCTTGGAGAGCTTGAGGGCCACGGGCTTGCCGTCCTTCACGCCCCGGTAGACATCGCCATAGGCACCCCCGCCCTTCCACTCGCGGACGCGGTAGGCCCCCAGGCGGGAGCCGGGCTTGAGATAGCTGAAGACTTCCGCCGTCGTCATGGTCCGTTCTTCTCCTGCGCTGGAGTCCCGTCCTCAAGCACCACGCCCGGAATGGACAGGGGCCGGGCGCCGTCCGCCGCCTCCTGTATCACCAGCCGGAAGGCTTCTCCGTTCGGCCCGGACTCCCCCTTCTTCCAATCCAACTCCACCGCCACGCGGCCCGTGCCGTTGGGCGGCAGCACGTCCGGCGCCATGACCACCGTGCGCGCCTCCACGCGGCGGCCGGTGGACGGATTCTCCAGCCATGCCTTGCCCGGCCTCCAAGGGGGGCCGGAGCGGTTCGACACCTGCACGGCGAGCACCACCCACGCATCCGCCTTGAAGCGGTGGACGGACGCTACCTCCAGGCCCGTTGTGGCACTGAGGGGCGGCGCACGGAGTCGCTTGACCTTGACGCCGGTGCTCGCTTCCACCTGCCCCGAGAGAATCCAGCCGGAGGGGCCCGTGGCTGTGCCGCGCTCGCGTTGCGCGGTGAGTGCCGCCTCACATGCGGAGCAGCGTGCCTCCAACGCGGCCAGCCGGGCCTGCATCAACTCCGGCGCGCTGGCGTCGCGGAACACCAGGACTTGCGCGTCCACCACGTCCGCCGCCGTGGTGAGTTTGAAGACGGGCGCCGTCAGGATGGATTCGTTGAGAAACGGCACGCGCAACGTCACCGCTTCGCTCAATTCCTCCAGCGCCCGGAGGGTGAGGGAGCGCTCTCCCACGGCCAGGATTTCGACAGGCGCTTTTTCGCCCAACTTCACGGCCTGCGCGTTGATCGGCGTGTCGAACGTGAGCGTTGTAGGAATGCGGGTGGAGACGCGCACTCCCTCGGCTTTCGTGGTGAGCGCGACATTTCGCATCCGTAACCTGGGCAGGGCGGAGTCCTCCGCTGCCGCTGCCCACGCCGCGAAGGACAAGAACGCCAACAAGAGCCCGGAGAGTCGTGGCAAGGGGCGAAACCTCATGCGTTGACCCTAACAGACGCCCATCCTGCCCGAGCGTGCGCCCGCCCCTGGCAACGTGCGATTGCGAGGGCCAGGTCTGAAGGTGTGCCGAGCAGGTGCGAGCCATTGGATGCACTCGCAGGGTTGCCCTGAGGTGGCGTGCGGCGGGTGCTGACTGCTGCAACTTGGCCGGGCTCCACAGCCTCCGAGGTGGTGCTCGGCGTGGACGCTGGCTGCTGCGCACCGGCCGGACTCCACCGTCCCGAGGTGATTCCAGGTGCGGGTGCTGGTCCGCCGCACCGGCCGGGCTCCACGGCCTCCGAGGTGGTGCGCGGCGCGGGGGCTGGCGGCTGCGCACCGGCCGAACTCCACCGCCCCGAGGCGATGCTCAAAGCGGGCGCTGGCTGCTCCCCATCAGCCGGACTTCACGCGCCCCGGTAGAGCACGGCGCGATATGGGTCCATGGCCCCAGGCGATACTCGGCGCGGGTGTTGGCAGCCGCCATGCCCTGGAGGACTTCCACGGCCTCCGAGGTGAGGCTCGGAGTGGGTGTTGGCGGCTGCGCACCCGCCAGACTCCACGCGCCCCAAGGTGGCACGGCGCGAAAGGACTCCACGGCCCCCCAGTTGACGCTCGGCGCGAAAGGGCTTCACGGCCCAACGTGGCGCTCGGCGTAGTTGCTGGCTGCCGCTGTGCCCCGGGTGGGCTCCACGGCCCGAGGTGGTGCTCGGCGTGAGTGCTGGCCGCTGCGCACCCGCTACCCTCCACGGCCTACGAGGTGGCTCGGCGCGAAAGGACTTTACGGCTTCGACGTGGCGTGGTGCTCGGCTGCTGGCAGCCGCCATGCCCTGGCGGATTCCAGGGCTTCCGAGGGGGGGGCCGGCGCTGGCTGCCGCTGCGCCTTGGCGGACTTCCAGGCCCGAGGTGGAGCGCGGCGAGAAAAGGCGCCACGCGCCTGAGCTGGTGCGCGGCGCGAAACGGCTCCGACGGGGTGCGCGGCGCAAAATGGCCCCGAGGGGTGCGGCGCGAAACGACTTCCCATCCCGGAGGGTGCGGCGCAAAACGGCTCCGAGGGGCACGGCGCGAAACGACTTCCAGGACTCCGAGGGAGGCGGCGCTCGGGGGTGGGTGGCTGCCGCGCACCAACCGGCTCCATAGTCCCCGGGGAGATGCGCGGCGCGAAAAGACTCCACGGCCTCCGAGGGGGTGCTCGGCGCGAAAGGATGCCCGGCCCGAGGGGGTGCTCGGCGCGAAAGGATGCCCGGCCCGAGGGGGTGCGGCGCGAAAGTGTTCCAAGGTCCCGAGGGGATGCGGCGCGAAACGGCTCCACGGCCCCCGAGGGGGTGCGGCGCGAAACGGCTCCCACGCGCCCCGAGGTGGCGCGGTGCTTGGGTGCTGGCGGCTGCGCACGGACTAGGATCCACGGACCGAGGTGAGACTCGGCGTGGCCGGTGCTGGCTGCCGCCGTGCCCTGGCGGACTCCACGGCCTCCGAGGGGTGCTCGGCGCGTCTGTTGGATGCTGCGCACCGGCCGGACTCCTCGCACCCGAGGGGGCAGCGCGAAAAGGATGTACGGCCCCGAGGGGGCTCGGCGCGGGTGCTGGCGACTGCGCACCACGGCCTCCGAGGTAATGATCGCCGCGGCTACTGGCTGCGGCGCACTGGCGGACTCCACGGCCCCAAGGTGGCGTTCGGCGCGGCGGCTGAACGCTGCACACTGGCCTTGATCCACACTCCACGGCCTCCATGGTGGGGCGTGGGGTGAGTGCTGGCGGTTGCGCACCGAATGGACTCCACATGCTCCGAGGGATGCTCGGCGCCGCTACTGCGCACTGGCCGGGCTCCATGTACCCCGAGGGGGTGCTCGGTGCGGATAATGACCGCTGCGAACCGACCGGGCTTCACCGCCCCGAGGGCGTGCTTGGCGCGCGTGCTGGCCGGGCTCCGCATGCCCCGAGGCGGTACGGTGCGAAAGGGCTCCACGGGCCCGGGGGTACTCGGCGCGCGTGCTGGCCGCTGCGCACCGGCCGGACTCCGCGCGCCCTGAGAGAGTGCGGCGCGAAACGGCTCAGCAGACTCCGAGAGGGCGCTCGGCGCGAAATGGCTTCCCGGACTCTGAGGGGTGCGCCGCAAAACGCCTCTACGGCGCCAAGGGGGCGGCGCGAAACGGCTCCATGGGGCTCCAAGCGGGGCAGTGCTCGGGTGATGGCCGCTGCGCACCGGCCGGCTCCGTAAGCCCCGAGGTAAAGCTCGGCGCGAAATGGCTCTCATGCGCCCCCGAGGGGGCGGCGCGAAATGGCTCCACGGCCCAGAAGGTGAGGCTCGGCGCGAGATGGCTCCACGGCCCAGAGGGATGCTCTGTGCGAAATGGTTTCCATGCGCCTGAGGGGGGACGGCGCGAGAGGGCTCCACCGCCTCCATGGTGAGGCCGGCGCGCATGCTGGCCGCTGCTGCGCCTTGGCGGGCTCCACGCGCCCCGAGGTGAGGCTCGGCGCACGTGCTGGCCGCTGCGCACCGGCCAGACTCCACCGCCTCCGTGGTGGGGCTCGGCGCGCGTGCTGGCCACTGCGCACCGGTAGGACTTCACCGCCTCCGTGGTGAAGCCCAGCGCGGAGACTGATCACCGCTGCGTCTTGGCGGACTCCACTCACCCCGTGGTGAGGCTCGGCGCGCGTGCTCGCCGCTGCGCACCGGTCAGACTCCACCGCCTCCGAGGTGGGGCTCGGCGCGGAGACTGATCACCGCTGCGTCTTGGCGGACTCCACGCGCCCCGTGGTGAAGCCCGGCGCGAAACGACTCCACGGAACGAGGGGGGCTCGGCGCGAATTGGCTCCAAGAAGGCTCCGAGGGGATGCGGCGCGAAACGGCTCCACGGATCCCGAGGGGATGCTCGGTGCGAAACGGCTTCACGGATCCGAGATGGCGGCGAAGCCATGCCCGGTACGGCGACCATTGACACCGAGCGCATGAAACCGAGGGATCGAGCAATTGCGGAATATCGGAGGGCTTTCGCAGCCGCCTCACCGGTTGCTTGCCGATTGAGTCCCCCAGAGCGCAGCTCCTACGCACCGCCCCGTAGCCCTTTCGCACCGCACACCACTTCGGGCCATGGAGTCGGCCAGGGCACGACGGCAGCCAGCACCGAGCCGCGCCCGATCATCACCTCGGTCCGTGGAACCGTTTCGCGCCGCCCTTCCTCGGAGTTCGTGGATCCATTCCGTACCGAGCACTCCTCGGAGCCGCCTTGGAGCCACTTTGCGCCGAGCCCCCCTCTCTCCGTGGAGTCGTTTCGCGCCGAGCGTCACCACGGGGCGCGTGGAGTCCGCCAAGACGTAGTGGTGATCAGTCTCCGCGCTGGGCCTCACCACAGAGGCGGTGGAGCCCGCCAAGGAGCAGCAGCCAGCACGTGCGCCGAGCCTCACCACGGAGGCGGTGGAGCCCGCCCAGGCGCGGCAGTGGCGAGCACGCGCGCTGAGCCTTACCTCGGGGCGCGTGAAGTCCGGCCGGTGCGCAGCGGTGTGCATGCGCGCCAGGCCTCACCATGGGGCGGTGGAGCCCGCCAAGGTGCGGCAGCGGCGAGCACGCGCGCCGAGCCTCACCTCGGAGGCGGTGGAGTCTGGCCGGTGCGCAGCGGCGAGCATGCGCCCCGAGCCCTACCTCGGGGCGCGTAGCGCCCGCCAAGGCGCGGCAGCGGCGAGCACGCGCGCCAAGCCTCACCACGGAGGCGGTGGAGTCCACCAAGGCGCGGCAGTGGCCACCATGCGCGCCGAGCCTCACCACGGAGCGGTGGAGCCCTGCCGGTGCGCAACGGCGAGCACCCGCGCCGAGCCTCACCTCGGAGGCGGTGGAGTCCTGCCGGTGCGCAGTGGCGGTCAGCACGCGCGCCGGGCCACACCTCGGGGCGTGGAGTCCTGCCGGTGCGCAGTGGTGATCAGTCTCGGCGCCGAGCCTCACCTCGGGGCGCGTGGAGCCCGCCAAGGCTCAGTGGCGAGCACGCGCGCCGAGCCCCACCTCTGCGGCGCGTGGAGTTTGGCCGGTGCGCAGTCGCCAGCAGCCGTGCCGGGCGCCCCGGAGTCCGTCCAGGCGCAGCAGCCAGCCCCAATCAACGTGCCCTCTCGATCCGGCCCCTGGAGCACGGCGCCATTTCGGTGCCCGTGGAGCCTCAACACCCACACCGAACGCCAACGAGAGCGCGCCGAGCCGTACCTGATCGCCCTGCCCGTCGGAGAAGAGGAGAGGGAGCGGTCTGCCGATCCGGGGCGACCACGACGGCGGAGACCTGGGACTCCGGTCGAGCGATTACCGAAAACACGCGCTCTCGGATGACCATCAACACTGGTGTCCAACCCGGGCGTGTTAGGGAAGCTGCACGCTCAATCCGCTGTTGGGCCCCGGTGGCAGACCCAGCGCGGTATCCGTTCCAGGATTCGCCTGGAGGTCCTTTAGCAGCCGATGCGGATCCTTGGCGGCACCAATCATGGCCTCTGACGCAGGGCGCGGGTTGCTCACCTCCTTAGCGCGGAAGACGATCACTTCCTCTAGGTCGTCCGCAATCGCGCAACGGCAGACTGCGCGGATGTAGAAGCGATTGAACTCACCCTCTGCCAACGTCTCAGCGGCGGTGTGCGGCACCTTGGCCGGTCCAGTGCTTCTCATCTCCATGGTCTCAATCTGGCCGGGCTTCCGCAGCGCATCGGTGAATGTTCCTACATCACCCGCGCGGGCTGCCTCCTGAAGATTTCGTGCGTAATCCCGCTCGCCAGCGGAAGTGAGCCGCTTGCTTAAGTAGAGGGTGCCCTGGGCGATGTCGCGCTCGATCTCTTCGAGCATGAAAGCGCGGGTGCGCGCGTCAAGGTTCGGAAAAGTAAACATCGAGATAGTCTCCATGTGGATAAAAGGGAAAGGAACTACGACCGCGCCTTCGCCTCTACCACATCGCGCTCCCAGGAGGTAGGGCGCCTCCCGTGCTACCCGGCGCAGAAGGCGAGCCTCGACGCGCGAGGGCTCCACGGGGCCCGGCTTCACCTGTCCGACACGCGGGGCTCCACTGTCCCAGCAGGTGATCCTGGAGGCGGGATGGTGAGGGGGCTCCCGCTCATGGCCCCTCAGCCGGAAAGCTCCGTGCCACTCGGGGTGGGGCCGGAGCGCGGAGGACTCTGAGCGCTGTCCATCTGGCGCACTCCACCAACTCGGCAGGCCGCTCCCTCCCCTCTCCTCACACGGGGCACGGCGATCAATTACGCCGAGCCCATCCGCGCGCATGGAACGGGGCACGGCAGCCGCCTGGAGGGACAAGCGAGCTAGCTGGCAGCATCCTCACGAACGCGGGCGAAATGGCGGGACGGGAGCGCCCGCGTCAGGCCCAGCGGCGCAAATTCGCTCGGGTCCTAACGCGTCTGGGGGCGCCGTTGGCGAAACCCTGCACGGCGCGCGAAACGCAGCGCGTGGGGACGGCTCACGCGGCGAAATGTCCCCACCAGACACACACCAGGGCCACACGGGGCCAATTCGCGCCCTCGGCGGGTGCGTTTCGTTTCGCCATCGGCGCCGCTGCTCGCGGGTCGGCGCGAAACCCCGGCAACGGCTGGAGGTGCGCCCCTACGCGCCGCGAGGTCCGCCCGACTGAGACGCAGCAGAGTGGGGCCGGGGGAAAACGCGCCGTCCCTGTGGGCGCGTTTCCGGATCCGGAAACGGCGCGAAACGGGCCGCGCGGCGCCATTTCGCCCGAGGACGCGCCCGCCGTGGCGCACGCGCGAAAATGGCGCCGCTGTGGCGCCGCACGGCGCGAAACGTTTCGCGCCGTGTGGCGCAATTACATATCGCCATTTCGCGCCCTCTGCGGTGCAATTGCAGGCGGCGAAATGATTCGCGCCGAACGGCGAAACTCCGGCGCGAAACTGTCTCCCTCAGAGCGCGAAAATACATGCCTCAATACGGCGAAACTCCCGCCATGCAGGGAGGGCAGTATTTGGGGGAGGTGTTTGACAATTGTTTGTCTTATGCGAGAAAATTAGGGGACGCAGTGAGGCTGCGGGGTGCCTTCCACTTGGAAGGCGGGCCCTCGGACGGAGAAAACTCCGACGCTCGGCACTCCTCACTACGGACACCGCCAGGACGCCCCACGGGGCATCCAGACGCCATCAGGTCGGCACCCATGAAGGACACAAACGAGGACACCAGCAACACGCAGCATCCCCCCGCCATGGACAGCGGCACCGAGTCCACGTTGCTGCGGGAGATCCACCATGAACTTCGCAGGCTACGGGAGGCCGTGGGCGTGATTCAGGCTCGCATCACCCAAGCAGCTCCCGTCCAGGCCGCCCGCGCCGTCACCGTGGACGCAGCAAGGGCCCTTCTCGGCTGCGGGCGCTCCCAGGTCTTCGCACTCCTCAAGGCGGGCGCGCTGAGTCGCGCCCCCAAGGTGGGCAAGACGGCCATGGTGACGGTGGAGAGCATCGAAGCACTCCAGGAGCGCTTCGGCCGCGAGCCAACCCCCAAGCTCAAGCGGCAACCCGCCCGGAGCACTTCCACCGGGCGGGAGACACGGGAAGCGATTCTCAGGATGCTGCGGCAGCCTTGAGCGGCAGCACTGCCGGATCCTCGGGATGCTCCAGCCGGAGCGGCACCTTGATCATGGGCGGCACCGCAACGTTTTCGTAGAAGCGCTTGGTGGTCGCGGGCGACGTGTGCCCCACCACGGCGGCAATAGCAGCAAGCGGCAGCCCTCCCGATTTGGGCCGCACTTCCTGGCCGCATTCAGAAGCCCAGGTCACAAAGCTGTGCCGGAGTTCCCCAAAGCGCACCAGTTCCATGCCCAGGGACTTGCAGGCCCGCCGCACCACGCGCCGGATGTGGCTGTCTACAGGCGCAGCACCGCGCGCCTGGAGCCGTTGCGCTGCCGCGAGCGCTTGACGGTCGATGCTCTGGACGTGAACACGCCCGCTCTTGTGGACGAACCGAAGGGTTGCGGCGATTTCGCCCGGCTCCTTCAACACCGTGACCTTGCCCTCGCCTTGGGCAAGCCGCTCAATCTCCGTGCCGTGCATCCCCGTCTTGGCGTGGAGGCACAGCACGTCGCGCACGCATTGAACGTCCGTCACCCGGCGCATGTCCTTGCGGTCGAAGTTGGTGAACTCCCACCCGGTGATTGCTCGGTAGAGCCGTTCAATGGTTTCGATGCTGTAGCCCTTTTCACGCACCGACTTTTCGGGACGACTGACGGGCACCTTGAGGGAAATGGTGGCGTCCTCGGCCACCGTCAACGTGCCCTCTTCCTCGCGCAGCCACGCGCAGAATGCCTTGAGGGCCGTGACCCGGTTCTTGCGCGCGGTGGCCTGCCGGTTCAACTCGCGTAGAAGGTCCTGGAGGGTGACGGTGCGCAAGTCGCGGCCCGAGAACGCTTCCGCCCACGCGGCCAAGTAAAAGCCAACGCTGCTCACGTAGCGCTTCGTCGTTCCCGCGCGTCGCATGAAGTCCAGGTAGCGGCCCACGGTCGGCGCGTCCAGGTAGACGGCGGACTCTTGCTTGAGCTTCTGGGCTTCGCCCTTGGTCCGGTAGCCCTCGGGATCTCGCATGAAGAGGGCCAGCTCTGCTTCGGCTTCCGTCTCGCTGCGGGCGTCGAGGTGGACCGTGTACGTCTTGCCCGCGACCATCTTGCGCAGCACGTACACCGGGCGGCCGTCCTTCGCCGTGAACGTGCGCCCGCCCTGCCATTTGCCTGTCCAGACCTTGCCGCTACCCATGCAGAAAGACTCCAGTTTGGTCCAATTTCGGTCCCAACTGACCGGATTTGGTCCTTGGAGTCAAACCGCGCCCCCTCGGCAGGAGGGGGCGCGGCTCAAGGCGGTGGGTTGCTTCTTGTGGAGGCGGAGGGAATCGAACCCGCACCGGGCGGTGCGAAACTCCCAGCAGGATCGCGCCCTTACCTCGCTGCCGCTCGGAGCGACCCGGATTCGATATCCCGCCGCATGACCTGTTGTCCCGCCGTGTTCCATCCCATGCCGCAGCTTCATGCGACATACGTGCAACATGGCGGGACTGGAGTTGAGCCTCCTCGCAGGCAGCGTGGCTAGTTCGTGCTGATCTCGTCCTGGGACACCTGGAGGCCACGGGGGCGCCGCATGCCCAGCTCGACCATCACCTCGCGGGATCGCTTCGCCATCTCGTGCAGCTCCGACACCGCTTCCTTCCGACCGTAGGCGTCTCCCTCTCCGAGCCAGCGGCGCAGGTCAGCCGCCAGTTCCCTCGCCGTTTGGTAGCGGGCTTCCGGGCGGGGCTGGAGGAGCTTGCGCAGAGCCAGGCCCAGTCCCTGCGGAAGCGGCTCCGTCAACGCTTCCAGGTCCGCTTGCGAGTAGGTCGCCGCGCGCCAGATCGCGTCCTCCACGCCAACAGGGCTTCCAGCGAGCCGAGCCCGCCTGACGGCACGTCGGACCCGCACGCGCTGCCTGCCTGAAAGCGAGTCCTTCACCTCTTCGGTCAAGGCGTCAGGGGCATCCAGGAGGTTCTTCCCCGTCGCGAGTTCAAGCAGGACATTGCCAAGCGCGAAGAGGCCCGAGCGCGCATCCACGCGGCCCGTCAGGAGCATTTCTGGGGAGGAGTAGAACGCATCCCCCTGTGGCTGGCGCACCGTGGACGAAACGCGGCCCGGCAGGTCCGATAGGGCGAGTCCGAAGTCGGAGACCTGCACGTCGCCGTTCCAATCGACGAAGATGTGCTCAACGTCGAGCGCCCGGTGGACGATGTTGAGGGAGCGCCCCTGTTCGTCCTTCGCCGCGTGGGCATGCTCCAGGGCCTCGGCGACGCGCGCCCCGACATGGAGGGCGAAGAGGGGAGAGAACCGGCGACCGCACTCCCCCGAGAGCGTCAACAGGGTGTTGATGCTGTGCCCCGACGGATGCTCGGTGATGACGTACCAGCACCCCTCCGCCTTGTGCAGCCCATGGACACGGAGGATGCCCGGATGGTCGAGGTACGTCGCGAGGCGCACCTGCTCTTCCAGCTTCGCCCGCGCCCGCTTGATGCGAGGCAGCTCCATCAACTTCGGAACGCCCACCGCCTTGAGCAGCACCTTGCCCCGGATGTTGCCCTCGGAAGTACGGCGCCGGGCCAGCAGGAGACTCAACCCGTGGTGGACCTCTCCCAGGTCTTCGCGGAACTCGTACTGGAAGCCGTCCCGCGTGAAGAGAATGGCTCCGCGTGGAAGCCTGAACTCACTTTCCGACATGCTCTTTCCTCCTCTTCGCGCAGGCATCCGAAGGCCGACGCGTCGTGGACGACGTTACCTGTGGGATGGGCCGTCGTGGAACGACCCTGGGAGGTCATGTCGAGTTTGAGGAGGAGGGGGCGAAATCAAGCACCTACCCACCACGTCGCCCGGGCGCGCTCAGGGCCAGCGGTCCACCACTGTCCCGGAGCCTCGATTGACCGCCATCACCTTGCCGTCCTTGAACGCCACGGCAGTTCCCTCGTGCACGAAGCAAATGGGGTACTCCTCCTGCCCCGGGAGCTTCACGCGGTCGTACCGGATGACGAGTGCCGGCCCCTCCGCACGCCCCATCTTGTCGGAGAGGTAATAAGCCTTGCCGTAGAAGCGTGTGCCCTTGGGGGCGACCGCCGCCTGCCGGTCATTGTTGACGCCTTTGGGGACCACCCCCACCACCTCCGCGCCAGCGGTGAACCATACATTGTCAAAACCCGCTTGGCGCTCATCGAGTTGAAGGGAGAATCTGTCCCCTTCCTCCCAGTGAAGTTGCTCCCGCATGGCCTCTTCCGCCCCAGCCGGGCAGGTGAAGCGCTCTGGACGGATCTGGGCACCCGGACAACCCGCCGCCAGCGCCGCGACGAGCGACAGCGACGCGCACTCGACGGCGGCAACGGACTTCTTCGGCAGGCGGGGCGCACGTCCTGGGGGCGAGGCTTCGGGGGCTGGGGTCTTCAAGGCGGATCCTTCCTTCGGGGCAGCGGCGATGGCTGGCCCCGGGACTGTCGCGGACGAAGGGCCAGCAGGTGTCATAGCAGGAGGGTGTGTTTCGGGCGGTGCGGAATGGGTTGTGGCAGGAGGAGGGCGTGGGGCTGCGGCGTCGTGCGGCCCGGCAGGCCCGCCGGTGGCGCTTCCTGACGAGCGCCAGAGGGCCGCAACCATGACGAGCGCGACGATACAAACGACGCCTGCAAGCCACCTTCCCGCGCGAAGCGGTCGCTCCATCATGGCCACATGCCGCTTGAGGGATTGCGGCGTGGGGGGCATCGCCAGTGCCCCAGGTGTTGACCCTCCGTGACGCTGATCAGCGGGTGGATGGGCCGGCACATCATACTCAGCGGAGCGCTCGCCACGGAGATCCGCCAGTTCGCGGCGCAGCGCCTCGGTATCGACCGGACGCCCCTTGGGGTCTCGGGCCAGGATGGTCTCGACGAGGTCGCTCAGGGCCGCTGGCACCCGCGCATTCGCCAATCGAGGGGGCGGCGGTGGGAGGGCAGGGCTGTTCAAGTCGAAGCGCGGACGAAACTCCGTCGGGCGTGGGTCGGTCAGTAGTTCATGGAGCATGACGCCGACCGCGAAGATTTCGTCGGCGACCTGGAAGGCGTAGCGGGCCCGGTGCTCGTCCTTGTGCTCGCGCAGGAACTTGAACTGCTCGGGCGCACGATAGCGGTCTGTCCCTGGAGGCAACCCCCCATCCGTCAGGTCTTCGGCGAAGGTGTAGGTCGCGCAACTGAAATCGATGATGACGGGCTCACCGTCGCTCTTACGGATGAGCACGTTGGACAGCTTCAAGTCCCGATGCAGGATGCCCCGGCGATGCATGTATGCCAGCGCACCGGCGATCTTCTCGAAGACCCCGAGGATTTCGCGAACGGTCGGGTGCTTACGCTCCGCCCACTCTGCGAGCGTCCAGCCGTCCACGTAGTCGAGTGCGAGGTACAGGTTCCCACTCTCCGCCAGGCCGTACCCCTGCGGCCGGACGATGTGGGGGTTGTCCAGCATGAGCAGCGCCGTCAACTCCCGCAGCGTCCGGGCATGGGTCTGCTTGGGGTCGCCGCTGGACTCCCGGTGCTGGGCCACCTTGATGGCCCGGTGCCTGCCGTTCTTTTCGCCAAGGAAGACGAACGCAAAGCCTCCGTCACCGAGTGGCTTGGAAACCTGCCACCCGTCAATCAACGTACCGGGCGGAACGTGAAGCAGCGTCGCGCTCATTGGGCATCCTCCGCGGCGGGCTTCGGGAAGCGCACGTCTGGAATCGTGAGCCGACGCTCCCCATCACCACGCACCTCCAGGGTGAAGACGAGGTCTGCTTTCGTCTTGGGTACTTCCACGACCGCCAGCACTCGCCCGTTCTCCCCCGGAAGGATTGCACCCGGCTTCTCGGCTACGAGTCGCGCCCGCAGGGGCATGCCGACTCGCCCCACGAACATCGCTTCTCGTGGTGTCCAAGCGGGATGGTCAGGGCGGTTCACAATCTTCACGTCCGCCAGAATCCAACCGGCGCCCCGAAAGGCTACAATTGAGTCCAAAATCAACCCCTGCACAGCATCAAGCGTGCCTTTGCTGCTGGACGTCGTGACGCCCTTCGCGTCCACGTAGCCGAGTAGCACGAAGTCTTCCGGCCTCGGCGCCGGGACTTGAGCCGTGGGCTGGCAGGCCGTGTTCGGCGGCTCAGGGCGCTGCACATCGATCCGAGAGTCCACTTCGGCCGGGTCGGTCACGAGCACGAACGCTGCCCGTGTCGGCGCTCGGCCGTCAGCGAAGAAGACCCCGATCTCTTGACGCTCGCCCGCAGCGAGATTGGCCACGGGCTGAACGATGACGGAACGCTCGCCCGCGTCCAGGACGCGGATCCGCGATTCATCAAAGGTCAGGGTCTTCTTCTGGATCGGCGAAGAGAAGAGGAACACCGTCGGGGTGTCCCCCGCAACGCGGACGATGGGCAACGGTTCGGCGGACGTGCTGGCGATGGCGACGGAACGTTCCCGCCTGCCCCGTGCCCCCGGTGCCGGCTCAGCCCTCGTAGCAGCACCCCACACGAGCGCGAGCGCGAGAGCCAATCTGAAAGGTTGGAGCAATGGTGCATGACCTCCCGGATGGGAAGGCTACCATCGCCGATGTCCGCGCAGTGGGGCTCTTTCCTACAGCCGGAGCGATGCACCGGGCTCCTGACTCGGGTCAAGGCGCTGCACGTCCGCCGATCTCGGGGAACCGCTCGTAGGTCCGCTTGAGTGCATCCAGGTGGGCGGGGTTGTCGTATGCGAGCGGCTCAGCCGTGAGCTGCACAACCCACCCATTCGACGCCGTACGCCGCGCCCGCGTGAGCAACTCGGCATCGCGAGCAGGATCCGGGAACCCGATGGTCTTCGCTGTGGCAGCAGACCAATAGTTCAGCCACCCAAGGAACCAGGGAGTCGCAGGCGTGGGGAGCTTCTCTGGAAGGTTGAGCATGGGAAGCCCACGGGGTGAGCGCTCCGGTCCATGAGGCGAACGGCGAAACTGCTGTGCGACCTCCGAGCCGTAACCGTATGGCGAAACATGCCCCCAGTACGCGTGAGAGCCCTCGGCCACGGCCTCAATCACAGCCGCCGCTGCCGCGATCGCGGGTGCGTCCAGTGGTATTTCCGCATGCACTTCAAGCCGCGCTTGTCTACCCGGGCTGAGGCGCCCCGACCTGCCCCTCCCCGAAATCGTCACGGGGTAGCTCTCATCCCCGTTGCACAAAAGGGGGAATTCCCCGTCTTGTGTCATTTCCGCGAGCCATGCGTCGCGATGCGGCAACGCAATGAGGGGGCCGCTCTCGGGGATGTGCCACGCCAGGCGCAAACCGGGAAGTGCCTTTTCCATCCCATGGATGACATCCAGCGTGCGGCCATCGTTGCCCACGAGTGCGGGCGCGTAAACGATGAGGGTGAGGGAATCAGGCGTGGTCATCGTTTGCACCCTGTGACGACGACATCAAGTAGGGGATCTGCTTCAAGCAACGCGTCCTTGTGCGCTTGGGTACTCACCCCAATCACGTAGCCATATCCGCATGCCGCCGCCGCGTCTTGCTCCTTTTCTATCTGCGCCAGCTCCTTCTCGATCTCCCGCCTCCGGATGAAGTTGGAGTACGTGTCGAATTGATGCGTCTTGATCTCCCAAAGCTTGCGCACGCCGACTTGCAGCGCATCGAAGCGCACACCACCAACGAGCACGTCCATCCCGGGGTAACGGTTGGGTGGGAATTTGTCGGCACATTCATTGTGTGGGTCATCCTCGCCCGCGTGGGGCACCGGAACAGGTTCGCAACTGGCGCGCCCCGTCCGGTCTACGGGCACAGGTGGCACCGGGGGCTGCCAGTCCTGCCCCGCTGGCTCGGGCTTCAACCTGGGCTTGCGTTGCGCTTCAGCTTCCCGGGATGCCACCTTCGTTCCTCGCGAGGTCCCTGCTTCCTCGGGGTAGGCGTGGCGGAGTTCATACGCGTCCAGCGCTTCTTTGATGGCGACGCCGACCACCACCACTCCAAGCACGATCACGGCTCCCACGGCAATCTCAGGAGCCGCCAGCACGCAGAAGCCGATTCCCACGGCAGCGGCGTCAGCGGAGGCGACCGTGCATCTTCCCGTGGTGTCATGGAACTCGAGCCGGTCATGGTCGAGAGTCCGATAGCACTTCTCCACCAGCACAGGCCAAGGCTGGGAAGCCTCACGGACGACGCACCGCCCCCCGTCAGTCCACGGCAGCGCCGCCGCACGCTGGAGATTGGCGATCCTCGGGTTCCGGGACGCGCGCTCTGCTGGGCTCGGTGCCGACGTGGCGCAAGCCGAGAGGAAGAGTAGGAGTGCGGCGTAGGCGCGGAGTCGCATGGTCACGTCCTTTCAGGCGAGCCAGCGAGCTGCGGGGCAATGCTGGACGCATGTGGAGCATGCCAGTATTCATTAATTCCATGAATAACACGAATACAATGGATATCATGAGGGCGCTGAGGCGTGGCCCGGAGCGCACCGGCGTGCGGCCCATGGGCTCCCCGTCAGCGTCCCTCACTTCCCGTTCTGCTCCCGCCCGCTACGCCGAAGAGGGCTCCTGGCCTTCCCATGCTCTCTCGGGGGGAGGCGCAGGGTGGGCAAGCCGCCGGGGCTGGGGACGGGGGAGTCGCCGGACATGGCGGTATGGACTGGCACTGAAGCGCGCGCTTCGCCCCTGACGAATCGTATGGGCTTCTGCCGTGTTCGCGCGCGGCCGACGGCCCGCCGCGGCCCCTAACCGTGGGCCGCGCCGTTCCTGGGGGGCAGGAACTCGCCGTGGAACGTGGGCGGCAGGCCGTGTTCGAAGTGACAGCGTGCCACGGGCCCCGCGTCCAGCCGCTCGGCGTCCAGCACGGCCACGTGGGTGGTGTCCGTCTTCGTGTCGTAGACCTGGGTGAGGACCCAGCCATCGTCCTCGGCCTTCGAGCCGGGGCGGGGCACGAAGACGCCCTCGGAGGGGTACTGGCCCTCGCCCAGCTCGGCGCGTGTCACGCGGCCGGTGGTGACGTCCACGCGCACCATCGCGTCGTACATGCCGCGCCGGGCCGCGCGGGTGGAGTGCGCGCCCATGTAGGCCGCCTGGTACGGCCGGCACTCCACGCTGGGGGCCACGCGGGGGAACTCGCAGCTCAGGTCCATCAGTTGCTCGCTGCGGAACGTGCGGGCCTTCAGGTCGATGATCGCGCGGTGGAGCATGCCGTCGGCCTCGATGGACGGGGTGGCGCGCACCAGCTCTCCCAGCCACTGGTTGGAGGCGAAGTCGGGGTAGCGCACGTAGTCCACCACCAGCGTGTCGCCTTCCTCGTACGCATTGCAGAAGTGCCAGTTGAAGAAGGAGTCGGCGGGGATGCGGATGGGGTGCGCCACGTCGTCGATGGGCACCACCACCACCTCCGCCGCCGCCCCTGGCCGGAAGGAGACGTTGTCCGAGAATGCGCCGATGCGCAGCAGCATCTTCAGCACGTCGATGCGCATGGCCGGCAGGAAGAAGACGAGGTAGCGGTCCGTGGCCATGAAGTCATGGACCATGGTCGCGCCGGGCAGCGGCACGGACCCCAGGTGCCGCGCTCCGGCGCCGTCCGGCAGGGCGTACAGCTCCAGCGTGTTCACCCGGCCGTGGTGCTGGCCGAAATTGTAGAGGGTCTTGCGCGAGTGGACGCGGCGCGGGTGCGCGGAGAACGACTTCATCACCACGCCGTCGAGGTTCGTCTCGCCCAGGCTGGACAGGTCGTCCGGGGACAGCTCCACGGGGAGGTTCGGCTCGTGCAGCGCGTACAGCCGGCCGTTCCACGGCATCACCGCCGTGTTCGCGTTGTTCTTCTGGGGGTTGAGCAGCTTGTTGCGCAGCGGCGTGGGCATGGCGTAGCTGCCGTAGAGGTGCCGACCCGCCTTGCGCTCCGTGACCATGGTGCGCGTGTCCAGGAGCTTCGCCGCGCCCTGGACACCGTCTGGCCCGAAGCGCACGCCCATCACGCCGCCGTCGCCGTCGAACCAGTGCTGGACCGGCAGCCCGTGCACGTCGAACGTCCACGCGCCCGCGCGGAACAGCGTCCCGCGCAGTCCTTCGGGAATCCGTCCCTCCACCCGCAGGGGCTGGAAGTCATGCTGACGGGAGATGTTGCGGAAGGCCCGTTTCCAGGCTGGAAGGGGAGCAGCGGCCGGCGGAGGGAGCGCGGTGGTCATGGCGGGTCCGGGAAGAGCAGGGCGAAGGGTCAGGGCGAGGGCTGGGCGATGACCTGCGGTCCGAGCGCCCGGGCCTGCTCCTCGGCCTCGTCACGGCGAATCCCCACCAGCGTCCACATGCCCCCGCTGAAGTCGATGCATCCGAAGAACATGATGATGGGCTCGCACAGGCCCAGCACCGTGCAGACGATCAGCACCAGCGTGATGAAGGTGCGCCCCATCACCGCCCAGACGAAGAACTGGCGCAAGTTCAGGACGGCGGCCTGGTGGGACATGAACGACATGGACACCAGCAGTCCGCCCGCCATGCGCATGAAGAACAGGTTCCCATCCGCCGCCCCGGGCGAGATGCCCATCACCTGGAGGAACAGGCCCGGCACCAGCAGCAGCGTGAAGGCCAGTGGGAACGTGTAGAAGACCCACACGTACATGGACCGGCCCGCGTGGCTCAGCGTGGATAGCTTGGGGAACACCTTCGGGGCGAACAGCATCATGTGGACGGACTCCGGCGGTCAGGCTCGAGGCGGTAACGGCAGCGTAGTGGAAAGCACAGGCGGCACGCATCCCGCACAGGGGGGCGCCAACCCCTCTCTTGACACAGCGCCTGACTGTCTCGTTCACATGGACAGGGTTCCGCGGCCCGCTCTCGCGGCTCAGCCATACAGCTCGCTCAGCGGTCCCGGCGCGATGCGCGTGCTGCCCTCCTGCCCGAAGGTGTTGAAGTCCGCGTCTCCGAACGCGTGGCCGAGCGTGTTGAAGAGGTTGGAGACCTGCCGGTTCCGGGCCGCGTCGTACTTCGGGTACACGACCGTGCGCCCGTCGGTCTTCAGGCCCAGCGCGTTGCCGCCCACCACGAGCTTCGGCCACTCACGCGAGGTGGAGTGGTGCTGCTCGCCGTTGTCGGACATGAAGACGATCGCCGTGTGATCCAGCATCGAGCCGCTCGCGCCGACCTCGGGCGTGGCGGCCAGCGTCCTCGCCAGGTTCGCCACCAACTGCACGTGGCGGCGGGTGACCTCGGCGACGCGCTCCCAGTTCTGCCCCGCATCCAGGCCGTGCTGCAAGCTGTGTCGCGGGACGTCGCTCACGTCCGGGCCGTAGGCCACGTCGAAGCCCGAGGTGCCCGTCGCCAGCACGACCGTGTTCGTCAGCCCGCCCAGGAGGGCCGCCGTGGCGATCTGGAACTGCGCCTCGAACCACTTCAGCGAGTCGGGCGGTGAGCCCGCGCCGGTGAGGAGCGGGTTGTCCTTCGGCGCCAGCGGCAGGTAGGGCCGCACGCGGTCCGCCATGCCCGCGAGCTGATCCTCCCGCGTGCGCAGCGACTCGAGCGAGGAGAGGTAGCGCTCCAGTTTCAGCCGCTCGTTGGAGTTGCCCTTGAACTCCGCCAGCGCCTTGCGCGAGTCGGCCAGCGCGAAGTCGAAGAGCATCTTGCGATCGCGCCCATTCGTCGAGCCGCCGAGCAGCGAGCCGAAGGTGCTGTCGAACGCGAGCGACGGGTTGACGATGATGCCTGCGGGCTTGCGGGGTCCGAGCGCGCAGGTTTCGTACACGATAGACACGCGCGCGGAGCTGGTGCCCAGGCGCAGCACGTCGAACGGTGCACCCCGGCGCAGGCGAGGTGCGATCACCGCGTCGAAGGTCGCGCCCGCGCCGTTCACCGCGCAGCTCAGCCCGCCCGTCCCGCTGGAGTGCCCGCCGCCCGCGATGAGGTTCGAGAGCCCCAGCAGCACGGCGGAGCGGTTCACCAGGTCGAGGTTGCCGGAAGACGCCGCCAGCGGCCCGAGACTGATCGCGCTGGCGAGATTGTCGCCCTCACGCACCAGCGGCGTGTCCTTGTACGCGTCCCAGAAGAGGCGGTCGGAGGTGTTGGCGCGTCCCCCCAGCGCCGCGCGGGTGCCCGTGCTCAGGAGCGCGCGGGGGTAGACGCCATTGCACTCGAGGACCAGCACCACGCGCGCCGGCAACGCTGACGACTGGGCGTAGACGTCGTGGAAATAGGGCGCGAAGAGGCCGGCGGCCATGCCCTTCAGGACGGTTCGTCGCGAGAACATGGCAGTCACTCTCCAGCCTGCGGCACACGCCGCGTCTTCCAGGTGTCGCTTGTCATCAGCGTGGTCAGCATCTTGGAGAACGAGCCGTTGTTCTGATCATAGGCCTGCTCCATCTGCGTCAGCGTGCAGGCGTCGCTCACGTTCTCCGGGCGTCCCATGAAGTAGCGGAAGGCCTGTCGCACGAAGCAGCGTTTCACGTGCCGCGAGGCCGCCAGGCGCTCGCTCAACTCCACCGCGTCGCGCACCGGACCGTCCAGCGCGGGGTCCGGCATCGACGTGAGCGTCGAGCTTCCGTCCGGCGTGGTCCAGCCTCCGCTGGTCGAGTGATCCCGCGCGCGCAGGAAGCCCGCGTGGTTGTAGATCTCGAAGGGCAGGCCGAGCGGTTCCATCAGACGGTGACAGCCCTGACACTGCGATCCGGCGGTCGCCTCCTGCAGGCGGCGGCGCGCGTTCTTGTCGGCGGCGTGAGCGCCGACCTGGGCTGCCACCTGCACGCTGCTGAGCGGCGGGACGAAGCCGCACAGCAGGTTCTCGCGCACCCACTTGCCGCGGTGGACGATGGACGGATCGTCCTCGAAGTTGCCGCCGTGCGCGGCCAGCCACACCGGGTGGGTCAGCACCCCCGCGCGCTCCGTGGCAGGCAGCGTCTTCCAGCGGCCCGCGACGGTCGCCGGGAGGATCTCGCTGACGTTGTAGGGGTGCGAGAGGCCCTTATGCGAGTCGTATGCCGCGTTCTGCATGGAGGGCACGTAGAAGGTGCGCGTGGTGAGCAGGTTCGCCAGCACGTCCTGATCCTCGACCACCACCCGCGCGATCAAATCGTCGAACTGCTGGATGAAGGTCGGCTCCAGCGGATGGAAGTTGGTGAGCAGGTTGTCGTACGAGACCGAGCTGATGTAGCCGAGCCCCTCGAGTTCGAAGCGCGAGGTCGCCGCCGGGGACTCCTTGAAGACCGCGGACACGTGCCCGTAGCCGAGCCACTCGCGGAAGAAGCCCGCGACGCCGTCACCCAGCCAGTACTGCCCGCGCTTGGAGCGCTGCTCCTCGTTGTAGTCCTGCACCAGATCGAAGCGCGGTGTCCCGTTCTGGTTGGCGTCGACGCCGCCCAGGTGCTTCTTGATCAGGGCGGTGGTCGTCGCATCCTGCGTGAGCGAGCCATCCTTCGCGGCAATGGCCACGTCCGCCAGATGCCCCTCCAGGGGCGCGGAGTAGTACGGCCACACGAAGCTCGGCGTGGCCGAGGGCGCGCGCCCCGCCAGCGCGTAGGCCAGCTGCGAGCCCAGCTCCAGGCTGGTCAGTTCCACGCGCCCGTCGGCCGGATCGCCGCCCAGCTCGCGGCGGAACATGGCGCCGGTCATCATCCACGCGGCGTTGGAGATCCGCGTGATGGAGTCCGCGCGGTTTCGCGGGGAGTAGCTCGGTTCCTGCGCGATGACCGAGGTCGCGAAGGCGGTGATGCGGGTGAGCTCATCCTCGGTGGGCGGGCGGAAGAAGACGCCGAACTCGAGCATCTGGCCAAGGTGGAAGCGCTTGCAGGTGTCGCTCGGGTTCGCGTCGTTGAACATGCAGCTGAAGCGGTTGTTGGTGAAGACACGCTCCATCCGGTTGCCGTCCGGGTAGTTCATCGTCCACGGCGAGGCGGCCGCGCCGACCACCGGCAGGAAGAGCTCCACCGTGGCCTCGTCCAACGTCTCGTCCGTGGCCCAGGAGCTGTACTGCTCGATGGCGCTGGGATCGAGCGGGTTGTCGTAGAAGCTGAACCCGGTCCAGCTGCGCTCGACCGAGCCACCGACGTTGCGGGTGAACTCGCGCCGGTTCATGCGGCGGATGCGTGTCGGCGCATCCGAGCGCACGCCTTCGGTGCAGGTGAAGAGCGCGGACTGATCGAGCAGGTTGGGCTCGGGCACCACGGTCACGGGCGGCCCGTCCGTGCCACTGCAGAGGGGCATCCCCTCATTGATCCAGGTCTCGAGCGCGGTGCGCTCGGCCGCGCTCGCGCGCTCATGCGGGGCTGGCGGCATCGGAGACGTGTCGTCGCGCATGCGGCTGAGCGCGCGCTGGGCGTTGCTGAGCTTCCCATCCATCGCCGAACTCACCCGCATGTCGTGCAGGGTGCGCAGCGGCATCGTCGCACCCTGGGTCGGCAGCGCGCCGTGACAGCTGGCGCAGCGATTGGTGAGCACCGACTGCACCACGCACGCGGCGCCCACGGGCCCACCGGGATCCCCGGGGTCAACTGGATCCACTGGATCCACTGGCTTGTTGGGGCCTCCGTCGTTGGTGTTTGGCCCGATGTTGCCCTTGCACGCAACGAGGCTCAACAGTCCGGCCAGCAGGAGCACGCGGTTCATCCGGCCAGTCTGGCACGGACGGCGGGTGAAAGAGCAAGCGGGTCCTGCCAAACGGGCTTAGCCGGGACTGGCTCCCATCCTGATCAGGCGGAGCGCGGCCTGGGCAGGCGTGTACCCCAAGGGGCTCACGCGGCCTGTCCACCGGCCGGGAGCTATGCGCCTCGGCTGTGCAGGGGGCTTCACACCCGTGTGCCAGGCGCTGCACGGGGGGCTGGGCGAGCGAGGTTGCGTCCGGGCGGGAGCGGGCCTTCCCGGCTGGCCTCAAGGATGCATTGCTAGCGCACATGGGCCGGGACCGAGCTGTTTCCCTGATGGACGACCTTCGCGCCGCCAACCCCAGCGAGCACACGCGCTGGCTGGCCGAGCCCGATGAGCCGGCCTTCCGTGAGCTGCTTCACGCGCGCTATGCGGAGACGTATTCCTACCCGTTCCTCTACGAGCCCGGCGGCGCCGTACGGCTCTGGAGGGACGGGGCGCTGCTGAGCCTCGGCGAGTTCGACGCGCGGGGGGCGCTGCTGTGGCACACGGGCCTGTGGAGCAAGCCGGGGCGGGACTCGCTGGACTCGGGGCTCTCCGTGGCGCTGCCGAGCCGCCGCACCATCATGGGCCGCGCCGAGCACGAGGCGCTGTGGGGCTCGCTGCTGGAGCGGCTCGGGCGCTGGGTGGGCTTCCTGCACCAGAACACCTCCACGCTGCACGTCATGGCGCAGCGCTACGCCTCGCGCTTCATGCGGGCGAGGCCCATGGGCCTCGTCGTCAACTACACGCGGGGCGAGACGGTGATTGGCGTGGAGGAGGGCTTGGGCGTGCCCATGCAGGCACTGGCGATGACGACGGTGCTCGCGCCCCCGCCGCCACGCCGGCGCTACCTGCCCGAGGGCCCGTGGGGGGAGTGGCTCGCGTCCATCCTGGCCGGGGCGGGGCTCGCGGAGTCGGTGGCCTTCACGCCGCTGGAGCGCCGGGCATGGAGGGAGGGCGCAGTGCTGCGTCCGCTCGACTGGAACGCGTCGCTGCGTCTGGAGCGGCGGGTCCTCGTGGGCTTCAGCGCGGAGGGCACCCCGGCGCTCACGTCGGAGCGGGCGCGCGTGGACCTCATCCACCTGCCCATGGGCGAGCCCCAGTGGGTGGCCGAGGGGACGCCGGTGCTCCTCGCGGCCGGCTTTCTTCCGACGGGCATCCGCCTCCGCCAGCACGAGCCGGATGAACTCGTCTTCCAATACGTGGCGGACCCGAGGGCCGCGTGCGAAGTCGTGAGCCGCGCCCGGCTGGACGGCGCGCGGGCCCGGGAACTCTTCGCGGGATGGATGGAGCGATGCGCGCGAACTTCGTGGATACGGTGATGGCGCGGCTGGACGGCGAGGTCGCCACCATCTGGGCCTCGGTGCTGCTGCGGCTGGCGGACAGGCCCGACGTGGCGCTCCTGCGCCGGGGGCTGCGCGCGTTGGTGCGGGAGAGCGAGCGCCTCAACGTGGCCTGGAACGACGCGCGCCGCGCATGGGTGCCCGCGGTGCGCGGGGACGCGGAGGTGGACGCGGCCCTGGTGGAAGGCGCAGAGCCCCTGTCCGAGCCCGAAGCCGTGGCGCGAATCATCAACACGCGGGTGGATCTCACGCGCGACGTGCCGCTGCGGCTGCACCTGCATCCCATGGTGGACGCGGCCCAGGGGCCCTGGCTGCTGGGCATCCAGTTGCACCACGCCATCGGGGACGCGAAGGCGCTGGCGCACCTGCTGGAGCGGCTGTGGTTGCTCTGCGCGGGACGCGGGTCGGAGTCGCGCCCGCTGGAGCCCTCGACGCTCACGGATGGCAAGGTGCTGCTCGCGGCGCTGCGCCAGCCTGGCCGGGTGCTGGGGCTCACGAGTCCGCGCCGGCGGCTCCTGGCGCGGCGGGGAATGGGGCTGCGCCGCAGTGGGGACACCGCCGGACACGCGCTATCGGCCACGGCGCGGCTCACGCTTCCCCAGGGCGACACGGACCTCCAGGAGTCGGAGGTCTTCTTCTCCGCGCTGCTCGCGGGCGTGGCGCTGCGAGAGTCCCCGGTGGACGGACTCATCCGCCTGCGCATGCCGGTGGACCTGCGGCGGATGCTGGGGCTCGGGCGGACGCTGGGCAATGGCTGCTCCGCGGTGCCGATTGAGATCTCCCTGAAGGAGGTCCGCGCCCGGCTCAAGGCCCCGCGCGAGCTGGCCCGCTTCCTCCGCTCCGAGGTGCAGCGGGTGCTCGATGAGGGCGTGCACTGGACGACGGCGCTGGAGTGCATGGCGGTGGCCCGGCTCGCACCGGCGCGGGTGCTGCGCAAGAACGCGCGTCCCGCGCTCATCGCCGAGCCCCGGACGAACACGCTCGTCGTCACCTACCTGGGACGGATGGACAAGCACTTCACGGAGGCGCCGTTCCGCATCCGCTCCATGCGCAGCCACACGGCCACCTGGGGCGCCACGGGCCTGGCGTTCGCGGACACGCTCAACATCAACACGGCGGCCTTCGAGGGCCTCTGGACGCGCGAGGAGTTGCGCGACTTCACGGAGCGCGTCGCCGGGTGGGCGTCCTCGGGCTTCGGCCTGCGGGCGGAGGTGCTCGCGCCATGATGGGGCTGCGCGAGGCGCCCGGGGTGTACCTGGGCTTCATCTCCCTGCACGTGCTCGCGGGGCACCTGGGCTCCAGCCTCGTCTACCGCCTGCGCTTCGGGCGCAGCCCGCTGGCCTACCGGAGCGCGGCGGCGGATTCCGCGCACACGCGCGTCACGCGGCGCATCAGTGGCGTCTCGCTGCTCTGGGCCGGCTCCGTGCTCGCGGCCGCGTTCTGGCCCGCGTGGTCCGTCATGTCCTGGGGACGGCCGCTGCTGCCCATTCCTCCGCTCGCGGGTTGGGTGCTCGGTGTCGTGGGGCTCATGGGCATGCTGTGGGCCCAGTATGGAATGGGCCCGGCCTTCCGCATCGGCGTGGACGCGGGGGAGTCCCGGCCCGAGCTGCACGAGGGGGGGCTCCACCGCTCCTCGCGCAACCCCATCTACGTGTTCTCCTACCTGTACCTCGTAGGGGCTTCGCTCTGGGCTCCGTCCGTGGTGACGCTGGGCGCCTGTGCGGCGCTCGGGGGCCTCTTCCATCAACTGGTGCTCCAGGAGGAGCGGTTCCTCGCGGACCGCCTCGGTGAGCCCTACGCGCGCTATTGCCAGCGCGTCCCTCGCTACTTCTGACGCGCCATGCAGCCAGCCCTCTCGCGTCCCGCTGATTCGCCCGGTGCCGCGCCCCCGGAGCCCGGCCTCTCCCGCGCCGAGCTGGTGGAGCTGCTCCGCATCCGTCCTCTGCGCGCGGTGGGCATGGCGGCGCTGCACCTGGGGGTCTGGGTCGCGGCGGCCGTGGCCATTGCCCGCGCGGACAGCGTCTGGGTGAAGCTGCCGCTGTGGATGCTGGCGGGTGGGGCGGTGATGGGGCTCATCCAGCTCGACCACGACGCGTGGCACGACAACCTCTTCCCGAGGCCGTGGCAGAACCGCCTCTTTGGCAACGCGCTTAGCCTGCTCGTGGGCATCGCCTACGAGCCCATGCGCCATGACCACCTCGCGCACCACCGCTGGAACCGCACGCAGAAGGACCCCGACGCCTACAACGCGGGCCGCCGCTCGCTCGGGCTGTGCGCGCTCTTCTACGCCACCGTGCTGCTCGGCATCCCGCTGAGCCTCATCTACTTCAACGTCCTCTATCCGCTGCAGCACTTCTCCCGCGCGCGATTGCGCCGCCATGGCGCGGTGCTGCTCTGCTACGCGGGATTCTACGCAGGGCTATTCTGGCTGCTGTCGCGGCACGGGCTCGTCCCCGGCGCGGTGGAGTGCTGGCTGCTGCCGGTGCTCTTCGCCAGCCCCCTCAACGGCCTCAAGTCCATCGCGGACCACTACGCCAACACGTGGCGCGGGGACCGCTTCCACACCGCGACGACGGTGCGCGGCACGCGGCTCGTCACCTTCCTCTGGAACGGGCTCAACTACCACCTGGACCACCACCTCTATCCGCGCGTGCCCGGCTACAACCTCGCCAGGCTGCACACCCACCTGCGCCCCGGGCTGCTCGCGCGCGGCGCCCCCGTCTTCGACAGCTACCTCGACGTCATGGGACGCGCGCTGCTCGCCGGCCCCACCGTCGTGGACGAGGACGTGCGGCTCGTCACCCTGGAACGAAAGCGCCCATGAACGCCCTGCGCCAGCTGTACGCGGACATCCGCTACGAGGACGGCCGCTGGCCGCTGTCCCGCTGGGACCTCAACCTGCGCTACATCGCCAAGAGCCTCCTCCACGTCCCCGAGCCGCGCCGCACCGAGGACGCCGAGCACTTCGCGCGCGTCGCCCGGCACCTCGCCTCCGGGAGCTGGAAGCCCGGCGCGCCCGCGGCGCTCAACCTGTGCGCCGTGGGCGATGTGATGTGGATTCGCAGCGGCTTCCGCGAGGCCCTCTCCCCGGGCGTGCGCGCGCTGATGGCGGACGCGCACGTGGCCTTCGCCAACCTGGAGACGCCCGTGGACCCGGCGAGGCCCGTGCCCCGGCTCGTCTACGAGACGCTCCACTACAACGCGCCGCCGGGCTACCTGGACGCGTGGGAGGGCACCGCGCGCCACCGCGTGTTCTCGCTGTGCAACAACCACGCGCTGGACCAGGGCGCGGAAGGGCTGGAGCGCACGCGCCAGAGCGTGCTGGCCCGCCCGGAGCATCGCTGCGTCGGAGGCCCCCGGGCGGAGGACGCGGTGGCGGGCCTGGAGGTGGCCGGGGTGCGCCTGGGCATTGCCGCGGTGACGTATGACATCAACCACCTCGCGGGGGCGCCGCCCGAGGGCGTTCCGGTGACGCGCCTGGGCAACCCGCGGCATGCGCCCGACTGGGAGCGGCTGGGCGCCCTCATTGACGCGGCGCGCGCGGTGGGGCCGGACCTCGTGGTGCTCATGCCGCACTGGGGCTTCGAGTACGAGTACTGGCCCGAGTCCCTCCAGCGCGAGCACGCCTACCGCCTCATCGAGCGCGGGGCGGACATCCTCCTGGGCTCCTCGCCGCACGTGCTGCAGCCCGTGGAGCTGGTCTCCATCGACGGCGGGGACCCCACGTGCCCCGCGCAGGTGCGCCGGGGAGGGCCGCCGCGAGTGGGGCTCATCGCGTACTCGCTCGGCAACTTCCTGAGCATCATGCCCACGCGGGCGTGCCAGACGGGCGCGGTGCTGAAGCTCGCGCTCGCGCGGGACGCGGGGGGCCCCCTGCGCCCCGTGGACGTGCGCGCGGTGCCCACGGCGTGCGGGCGGGGCCTGGGCGGCGAGCGCTTCCTGGACGCGGGCGTCGTGGCGGTGGACGAGCTGGGCCTGGAGCGCGCGGCGCCGCACCTCGCGCACGCGTGGCGCACCCTGGGCGGACTGATTTCAACCCGGAGGGACTGAGATGGTGTCGATGCGGGAGCAGTTGGAGGCACTCACCGTGGGCATGGCCCGGCAGGTCGCGGGCTGGCTGCCGGCCGTGACGCCCGAGCGATACGTGGCCTTCCTGGACATGATGTACCACTACACGCTGCGCAGTGGAGACCGGCTGCGGCTCGCGGCCGAGCGCGCCACGCTCCCCGAGCTGAAGGCCTTCTTCGCGGAGCTCGCGGCGGACGAGCAGTCCCACTACCAGCTCGCGAAGGCGGACCTCGCGGCCTTCGGGCGCACGCCGTCGGACGCCACGCCCCGCGAGGTCTCCGCGTTCCACGCCTTCTGGGAGGGCATCCCGGCGGAGCGCCAGCTCTCGTTCCTCGGCGCGCTGTACGTGCTGGAGGGCGTGGCGCGGCACCTCGGGGGCGACACACGCCAGGGGTTGGGGCGGCTCGGCCTGGACAGGACGCGGGCGCGCTTCCTGCTCGTGCACCTGGACGTGGACGTGGAGCACGGCGCGCGGGCCCAGGCGCTCTGCGAGTCGCTCGGTGCGCACGGCCCCGAGCCCCTGCTGGACGGCGCGCGCCAGGCGGCGGACTTCTGGGTGGCCATCCATCGCCGGGCGCTCGCGGAGGCATAGGCCGGGCCCCCGCGGGCCCGCCAGTGCGTCACTTGTGCTCGGGTGACCTGGGCATCTCCGTGGCGTAGAGGGCGTGGGAGCCGTCCCGGATCTTGGCCTTGCTGCCGAACACGATCGACTCGTCGTTCTGATCGAAGGTCTTGTTGGGGACGTGCATCCCCGACCCCGACCAGTAATGCCCGAACGCGTTCGTGGGCAGGATGAGCTTGTCGCCCAGCCTGTTCGCCGCCGCCTCCAACACCATGGCGCAGGTCCGGCAGGGGGTCTTGACCCCGCCGATGAACGCGGGCTGCAACGAGGTCAGGCTCCCCGCCCCATCCAGCGCCGTGAGCACCGGGTAGAAGAGCTCCTCGGCGTGGATGTCCTTCTTGGTGAAGTGGGTGCTCCCCGTGCCCTTCCCGAACTTCTTGGGGAGCACCACGTAGACCTTGCCGGCCTGGACGGGGGCGCCCTCCAGCGTCCAGTGCTTGAAGCCATTCGCGTGGTTGGCCACCGTCAGCCCCAGCGTGTTCGCGGAGCCGAACGTCAGGGACTGCGTGAGCGCGTTGAACACGTACGGCCACTTGTAATGGAAGTAGGACGGATAGAGGCCGCTGTTGAACTCCCCCTGGTACTGGGGGAGCTTGTTGGCGTGCAGCTTGCCAATCTTCCGCATCTTCGTCGCGTAGGCGCCGGACGATGACTTGGGCAGCTTGATGTCCGCGAGGAACGTCTTGAGCGACGTCTGCTTCTGGAGCGCGCTCAGCAGCGCATCGGAGTACGTGATGTTGTTGGAGGCCAGGAAGAGGGAACCCGCGGCCCACATGGCCTGGACCTCGACCGGGACGTTGGTGTCGCCTCCGCCGTTGAACTCAATGACGAACAGCAGCGCGCTGAGCCTGCGCAGGAACGAATTGGGCCCCAGCTCCCGGTAGTCCCAGGTGACGTCGCGCTCGATGAGCTTCGCCGCGTTGACGATGGTGGGCATGGAGCTGCCCCCGCGGGGGTAGGACGTCGTGCCAATCGTCTCCGAGTCACCCAGCTTCTTCTTGTACGTGGAGAACGGCACCACCTTGCCGCCGTGAAGCTCCGTCTTCAGCGGGTTGGACGTGTCGTTGAGCGCGCCGTACTTCGTGTCGAACTTCCGCCGGAAGCGCTTGCGGGACTGGTACACCGCTTCGCTCGTCGCGAGCCGCGCGCTGTCGGACGTGCCCTCGAACTCGAACGCCTGATCGTAGACCGTCGCGTCCTGCGGCCCCAGCTCCAGCTTGCGCTTCTTCTTCGTGTGCTGCTCGAACGCCTCCAGCATCGAAGTGTCCACGTCCTCCGTGCCGTAGAGGCCCAGGTCGTTCACCTGGGTCGGGTCCAACTGCCCCGGCTCCTTGCGCTTGCCCAGGCGCGACGGCTTCTTCGCGACGTGCGGCTTGAGGAGGAACACCTCGTCGGCCTTGCCGCACTTGGGGCACAGGGGACGCGCGCCCTTGAGCGTCGGATAGTCGTCCGCGGAGCACAGCCCGGAGGTGTAGGCGCACCGCCGGCAGTTGAAGATGTAGGCGTTGATGGACTTCTGGACGGCGGGCGTCGCGCCGAACTTCTTCGCGCACTCGTTGCAGGGGGGCGGCTGCGTCAGCGCCTCCCCGGCGTTGAACAGATCACTGACCCGCTTGCAGTGCTGACATTCGTAATAGAAGAGCATCCGCGTCCCTCGTCGGATCCGGATGTTCTCCAGCTTCCGAGCGGACCGTCAAGCGAGCGGGCTGGCGCGGCGCGGTCGCCAATTCAATGGAAAAGAGATCCTCGCCAAGTCCGCTTCGTGACAAGGGAGCTCCCTCAAGCCGGGGCGGAGCCGGTGCTTGAGGAGGGAGAGCCCCGCCTTTGCCGCGACGGTGGAGGAGCCGAGGAAGGAGCGCACACCCCGTTTGGACTGGGCCGGACTGCTCAAGCAGGACGTTCGCCCTGGATGTGTTCGCGTGCTTGAGGTGTGGAGGCAAGCTTAAGGGTGTTGGCGTGCGTGAGGGGAGCAGGAGAGGCCTGCTCGATTCAGAGGCACTTGGGGTGATGAGCCGGTCTCATGCCCTCGTTCAAAAGGGCGTCTGGTCTGAAGCGGGCTTCGCCACCGAAAGCCCCTGTCGGCGGATCAACTCGTCCAATTCGAAGCTCGGGGCCAGGCCGTCGGTGAAGCGCATCTGCCGGTAGCGAACGTAGGATGGCCCTAAAGCCTCGACATAGGTCAGGGTCACTGCGTCCCCGCTGGAGCCGCCCTCGGAGGTTTCCATCAGGCGCCGCAGCCGTCGTACGCCCACGCGCTCCGTCGATCCAGCATCCGGGGCGGGGCCCGCGATGATGTCGACATCGATCTGGATTGGATCGCGAGTCTCGTGGGCATCTGAATCCGGCGTGACCAGCCAGCCGTGCTCGCGCGCCTTGGCCGCATAGTGGGAGGCAAGCCTGAGTTCGTAACCCGCTACGGGTGGATGAATGGGTAGCGCGGTCATGGGGGGAGTCGCTTCTCGGCAACCGAACATACAAAGCACAAGAAGAGCGAAGACCCCCACCGCACGGTAGATTGGAACATGCCTCCCTGAATTCAAGGAAAGACCCTCGCTGCTTTCACGTCGCGATATGCTTCGTAGCCGGGTGGAGGGGGGCGTTCAGCCGCGAATGCGCTTGCCGAATGGAGCGAACGCGACCATTCCGAGCTTGAGGTGCTGCAGCGCGAACGGAATGCCGATGATCGTCAGCGCCAGGCTGACTCCGATGACGACGTTGGTGAGGAAGATCCAGATTCCAGCGAAGAGTGCCCAGACGATGTTGAGCCCGAAGCTCATCGCGCCTGCGCTGGGAAGATCCTCGATGTCCTTGCCGAAGGGCATCAGCGCGAGGCCGGCCATCTTGAAGCACTGCACGCCGAACGGGATGCCGACGAGGGTGAGGCAGAGCACCAGTCCACCGAGCAGGTACTCGAGGCAGAGCACCAGACCTCCGCCGAAGATGATCCACAACAGGTTCAGAAGCAGGTTCATGATCGGCTTATACGTTGGAGTCGTCAGTCGATGACATGAGCCCGTCTGAATTTCGCCAGGCCTCGATTTCAGGAGCCGCGCGCGCTGCTATCGCTTGAGCCAGGGCGCGGGGTGTCTGTCCATCCCCGAGCCCCGTCGCGGAGGCGTCCCGCCAACTGGCGCCTACTCCTCCGTGGCCTCCTGCGGCTCCTGGAAGTCCACGTCGAAGTTGACGCGCTGGCCGGGCTCGATGGTGAAGGTCTTCTGCCAGTGCGACGGGCCCACGTTGACGTTGAGGCGGTGGTAGCCCTCGAAGACGTCCAACTCCTCCACGGGGACCGTGCCCACGGGCTTGCCGTCCACGGAGACGTTGGCGCCAGCCGGGCCGCGCACGTTGATGAAGGCCTTGTTGAGGAAGAACTGGTAGGCGGAGCGGCCCGTGGGGGCCACCGTCACCGTGCGCGACACGGAGATGCCGAGCGCGCCGTTGGTGAAGGTCAGTAGGTGCTTGCCCGGCGGCAGCGACGCGGACAGTGGCGTCCGGCCCAGCAGCGCGTTGTTGAGCGTGACCTCCACGCGCGGCTCCACCGTGAGGTCCAGGATGCCCATCGTCGGGCCCGCGTCCACACCAGCGTCAACGCCCGCGTCCTCGACGCCCGCGTCGAAGGGCTCGGCCACGACGATGGGCAGGCCCGCGTCGAAGGTCTCCACCGTCATCGTGCCCTGGAGCTGGCGCTGGACGATCACCGCGCCCGCGCCGAGCGTCAGCACGAGCCCGCCCACCACGAACGGGACCCAGGAACGCGAAGGCTTCTGCGCGGCCACTGGCCGCGCTGCGGGGCTCGCCGCTCCGCCGAAGATGGGGCCCGCGGGCCGCGTCTCCGTGGATGCCGTTGGAGCAGGGGAGGGCGTCACGGTCTGAGCCGTGGCCGGGCTCGTGGTGCTCGGGACAGCGCTCTGCACCGGAGTCGCGACAGGGGTGCTCTGCGGGACCTGCACCGCTGCCGGGGCCTGAGCGGCCTGCACCGGCGCCGTCACCACAGGCTGCACGGGCGCGGCAGTCTGCGGTGCAGTGGTCACGGCCTGCACGGGAGCCGGCTTGCTGCTCTCCGCCGAGGAGAACTCCGGCACCTTGCTCTTCACGGGCTCCGCGAGCCCCGCGCCGTTCGCGATGATCTCGGCGATCTGCGGCGTCGGCATGCCCGCCTTCGCCAGCGCCTCCGCGATGCCCTTCTCAATCGTCGCCCGGCGCGCCGCTCTCGCGTCGCTCTCCGGCGGGAACAGCTTCGCCAGGTGCTCCGCGAACTCCTCGTGCGTCGGCAGCTTGCCAATCGCATCCACCAGCGCCTCGCGGAACGCGAGCGCCGACGAATAGCGCTCCAGCGCCCGCTTCGTCGTCGCGCGGCGCACGACGGCATCCAGCTTCAGCGGCACGTCCGCCGGCATCGGGGGCAGGGCGCGGTTGAGCACCGCCTTGTCCGGATCCGCCGACTCCTTGAACGGCATCTTCCCCGTGAGGCACTCGTGCAGCGTGAGCCCCAGCAGGAACACGTCCGACTGCACGTTGACCGCTTCACGCCCGCCCAGCAGCTGCTCCGGGGACGTGTACGCGCGGCGGTTCTTCACGCGCTTGCCACCGCGCTCACGCGGCGCCACGGACAGCGCGCCGTAGCCCGTCACCTTCGTGTAGCCGCTGAAGGACACCATCAGCGTCTCGGGCCGGATGTCTCCGTGCACCAGCGGTGAACCGTCGTCGTTGCCCGCCACGTGCGCGTAGTGCAGGCCCATGGCCGCGTCCGCCACCACCAGCGCCGCGAACGCGGGCGACATGCGCGGGTTGGCTTCCAGCACGCGCCGCAGCGGCTCGCCGTCCGCGAACTCGGTGACTCGCGCGAGGCCCCCGTCCAGCTTCTCCAGGCCGTGCACGCGCAGGATGTTCGGGTGCTCGAAGACGATGGCGCGGTTCGTCTCGCGCTCCAGGCGCGCCACCAGCTCCGGGTTCTGCGCGATTTCAGGCGGTGCCCAGATGAGCACCACGGGGCGGGGCGTGGCGCCTTCCTCCAGCGACAGTCCGAGGAAGGCACGCGAGCCCTCTCCGGCAAGGAGGGGGCCGAGTGACTGATAGCGAGGCGAACTCATGGGAACGGCATGCTAGTGCCCTTCCCGTCGATCCTGGAATCCCCGGGTCGCGCCTAGAGTCGCTGGCCTTCGAAAGGCAGCGTCAGGTGGTAGCCATAACGCCCGCGCCGCACGAGCAACAGCACGCTACGTCCCCGTCGCGCCGTCAGCAGGGCTTCACGGAAAGTGTCACCCGTGGGGACAGGCTGATTGTTCATCCGCAACAGCACGTCCCCCGGCTCCAGCCCAATCTCCGAGGCAGCCGACCCCTGCCGCACGGACGCAATCGCCATCCCGCCCTTGGATTCCTTCACGCGGAGTCCCAGCTTCTCCCACGCCAGGTTCTCAAGCAGGCGAGCTGGAAATTCGACCGGCGTCACCTGCACCGTGCGGTTGCCGCCTGCTCGGAAGAGCACCAAGGGGAAGACCGAGCGGGCGGGGTAGCCGCGCACGCGCGAATCGAAATCCTCCGCGTCCTGGATGCGCGAACCGCCCAGCTCCGCGACCAGGTCTCCGCGCTGCACACCGGCCTGCGCTGCGGGGCTGTCCGGATCCACGTTCGTCACGATGACACCGTACGTGCGGTCCCACCCGAGCCGCGCGGCCACCTGCGAGGGCAGGTCCGCCGTGTCCATGCCCACCCACGCGGGGCGCACCTTCCCGAAGCGTGTGAGCTCCTCCACGATGCGCCGCACCTTGTCCGCGGGGATGGCGAAGCCGATGCCCTGCCCGTTGGCGTAGATGGCCGTGTTGATGCCGATAATCTCTCCGTCCACGTTGAGCAGCGGCCCGCCGGAGTTGCCCGGGTTGATGGCCGCGTCCGTCTGGAGGAAGTCGTTGTAGACGCGGCTGTCCGCACGGAAGGTGCGGCCCGTGGCGGACACCACGCCCGCCGTGACGGTCTTGCTCAGGCCGAACGGACTGCCGATGGCGACCACCGTCTCGCCAATCATCAAGTCACTGCTGGTGCCCAGCTTCGCCGTGGGCAGGGGCTCCTTCGCGTTGACCTTGAGGACCGCCAGGTCGTTGTTCGCGTCACTGCCCACGACCTCCGCGTCGAAGGTGCGCCCGTCCGCGAGCACCACGTGGATGGCGGACGCGCCCCGGATGACGTGGTCGTTGGTGACGATGATGCCGGACGGGTCGATGATGGCGCCGCTGCCCAGGCCCGTAATCCGCTGGCGCGTCTCCGGCTGCGCCATCCCCTGGCCAAAGAACTCCTCCAGGGGCGAGCGGGGCCGGCCCCGGAAGCGCGACTCCACCTCCTGTTCGGTGCCGATGTAGACGACCGCAGGGGAGACCTTCTGCACGACCTCCACCACGTCGCTGCGGCGCCGGGACAGGTCCGCGTGCGCCGGGAGCGCCAGCACGAGCCCCCACAGCAAGAGCCCCCACCGGATGTGTGCTGCCCTCATGCCATTCCTCCGTACGCCGCCGGGAATTGTCTCCCGGAAGACAGTCTGAATGTCGGGAAGGCCTCAGCCATTCCCTGGGTGTCTGGAAGCGGCGTCCGGCTCTTCATAGACCAGATGCCGCAGCCGTGATCGAACGCACTTTCAGGCAGAACGTCCTTGCCCTGGGCCGATTGCGGCGTTGGGGGAGCAAGGGCAGCCCTGGGAGTCCCGGCGCGGCGTGTTGCTGGCTGCCCGCGGGGGCCTTGGGAGCGGTTGCGCATGAGTCTCGTCCTGGTCGCGGATGACGAACCCGCCGTGCTGGAAGTCCTGAGTCAGGTGATTGAGGACCTGGGGCACGACGTGGTGCGCGCGCGGGATGGCGAGGAGGCGCTGGCGCTTGCCCGGGCCCACCGTCCGCGGCTGGTGGTGACGGACCACATGATGCCGCGCATGAGCGGCATGGAGCTGTGCAGCCGGCTGAAGCAGGAGCCGGGCCTGCGCGAGGTGCCCATCATCCTGCTGAGCGCCGTGCTCCAGCAGGGCTCGCCGGATGCGTCCGCGTTCCTCAACAAGCCCTTTGAGATCACCGACTTCGAGACGCTGGTCCACGACGTGCTGGAGAAGGCCCCCGCCGCGCCCCCGGAGCCCACCACGCCCGTGGAGGCGCTGAGCCGGTGGGTGGCGCAGTCGCTCCAGGGCCCGCTGGAGGCCGCGAGGGATCAACTGCGCACGCTTCGAGACCTGCCCCCACCGGGCAAGGGCGCGGTGGAGGCGCTGGGCGCGCAGCTCCAGTCGCTGGAGCGGATGGGCCGCTACCTCCAGGACGCCGCCCGTCTGAGCGCGGGCAGCGTGACGTTGCGGCCGGTGGAGGGCGACCTGCGCCAGCCGCTGGAGGCCTCCGTCGCGCGCTGCCGCACCACGGGGCCGGGCGTGCCGGTGGAGGTGACGGTGCCCCCGGAGGCGGTGGGCCTTCGCTTCGACCCGGAGCGCCTGGAGCAGGTGTTCGACGTGCTCCTGTCGAACGCGGCCCGGCAGGGCGGGGTGCGCGTGGAACTGGAGGCGTCCGCGGAGCAGGTGCTGGTGCGCGTGAGCGACCCGGGGCCGGGCATCCCGGATGCGGAGCTGCCCCGGCTGTTCCAGCCCTTCCCGGAGGGCCCCGCGCGGGGAGATGCGCTGGGGCTCTACGTGGCCTCGGAGCTGGCGAAGCTGCACGGCGGCGCGCTCTCCGCCGAGTCGCGCCCCGGGCAGGGCGCGACGTTCAGCGTGTCATTGCCGCGCGTGGCCTGACGCCTCAGGCCTTCTGCGACTTCAGCATCCAGCCGATCATCTTGTAGAGCAGGCGGGCGCCCACGTTGGCGTCCCACTCGCTGCCCTCCGGGTCGGGGGCCACTTCGGTGAGGTCGAAGCCGACGATGGTGCGGCCCGAGCGCACGACGCCCGCGACGAGCGCGATGGCCTCCGGGAAGGACAGGCCGCCGGGGACGGGCGTGCCGGTGTTCGGGCACAGCACGGGGTCCAGGCCGTCGATGTCGAAGGACAGGTAGACCTGCTGCGGCAGCTTGTCGACGATCTGCTTCACCTGCTGGTTCCAGGGCAGGCCGTCGAAGCGGTTCTGCTGGAGGACGGCGTCGTAGAAGGCGTGGATGCGGCCGCCGGAGTCCTCGATGTAGCGGTGCTCGTTCTCGCTCATGTCGCGCAGGCCCACCTGGACCAGCGTCTTCACGCCCGGGATGCGCTCGCACACGTTGTAGAAGATGGACGCGTGCGACCAGGTGAAGCCCTCGTACGCGACGCGCAGGTCGGCGTGCGCGTCCAGGTGCAGCACGCCCATGCCGGGGTACTTCTCCGCGTGGGCCTGGACGATGCCGAAGGAGATGGCGTGATCGCCTCCCACGGCGGCCACGAGCTTGCCCTGCTCAATCCACTGCTTCGCGGTGCGGTAGACGTGGTCGTTGAGCTTCTCGCTGAAGCCGTTCACGTCCTTGGCGGCGAGGAGCAGCTCGGCCTCGCCGGAGTCGATGCCGCCGGCCTCGATGACGAGCTGGGCGCGCTCCTTTGCGCGCTCGTTCCACTCGTGCAGCTCAGCGGGGGCCTCCAGCATGGCGATGCCGCGCTCGTAGGGCCGGCCGGTCTCCACGTCGAAGAGGTCCACCTGCTTGCTGGCCTCCAGCAGAGCGGCGGGGCCGTTGGACGTGCCGCCGCCGTAGCTGGTGGTGGCCTCGAAGGGCACGGGGATGACGACGACGTGGGCGTCGTCGGGAGAGTGGGGGAGGCCGAAGATGCCGGAGCCCGGCTGCGCGGCGGCGGCGGGGTCGAAGTGGGTAGCCATGGCGGCGCAGGATACGGTTCCGCATCCGGGGCGCAATGGCTTCGGTGGTGCCTGGCGGCAGGGCAGGGAGGAAACGGATGGCGACGCGGAAGAAGACGGTGGCGAAGCGCAAGGGACGGCTCACGGTGGACGACGTGCGCGAAATGGCGCTGGCCCTGCCGTCGACGGAGGAGCGCCCCTCCTACGGAACGCCCGGGTTCCGGGTGAGCGACAAGCTCTTCGCCCGGGTGCTGGATGACGACTCCATCGTCATCCAGGTGGATTTCGACCACCGCGAGGCCCTGCTGGATTCCAAGCCAGACATGTTCAAAGTGACGCCGCACTACCAGGACTGGCCCATGGTCATCGTGCGTCTGAGGACCGTGAATCGGCGCCTGCTGGAGGTCCTGCTCAAGGAGGCCTGGCGCAGGTGCGCTTCCGCCAAAGTGCTCAAGGCGGAGGAGCCCGCTGTGACTGCTCCCAAGCGAGCGGTGAAGAAGGCTCCCGCCCGAAAGCGGAGCGTGTAGCGGCTTCAGTCCCAGCGAACGACGATCTTGCCCACGGTGCTGTTGCCCGCCATCCGCTCCAGCCCGGAGCGGAGCTCCGTCATGGGCAACACGGCATCCACCACGGCCTTCAGCGCCCCGGAGTCGAACAGGGGCAACAGCTGCCGCTCCGCCACCTGCGTGAGCAGCATCTTCTCCTCCGCGGGCCGGCTGCGGAGCACCGTCCCCTTGAGCGTGAGCCGCTTGCGCATCACCGGCCCCAGGTCCAGCTCCGCTCGCGCGCCCGCCACCGAGCCCACCTGCATCAGCCTCCCGCGGGGCGCCATGGCCTTCACGGACTCCGGCAGGTAGGCGCCGCCCACCAGGTCCAGGCACACGTCCGCGCCCCGGCCTTCGGTCGCCTTCAGTACGGCATCCGCGAACACCGGCGGGTTGCTCTCACACAGCACCGTGTGGCCCACGCCCCATTCGGAGGCCCGCGCCAGCTTCTCCGCGCTCCGCCCCGTGCCCACCACCCGCACGCCCATGGCCCGGCAGAGCAGCGCCGCGGCGGAGCCCACGCCGCTCGCCACCGCGTGCACCAGCACCGTCTCCCCGGGCCTCAGGTCCGCCTGGAGCACCAGCGCGTCGTACGCCGTGAGGTACGCCTCCGGCAGCGCCGCCGCGTCCGCGAAGTCCAGCCCGCGAGGCATGCGCAGCACCTCGCGCTCGTGCGTGGTGAGCACCTCGCTCCACGCGCCGCCACCCACCAGCCCCATCACCCGGTCGCCTGGCTGGAACTTGCGCGCGCGCGGGCCCACCGCCACCACCTCGCCCGCGTACTCCAGGCCCGGCACATCCTGGGGTACGTCGGGCGGCGGCGGATAGGCACCCCGTACCTGGAGCAGGTCCGCCCGGTTCAGCGCGCTCGCCCGCACCCGCACCTGCACGTCGTAGGGCCCCGGCACCGGCTCCGGCCGCTCGTCGAACGCGAGGACCTCCGGACCGCCCGGCTTCGTGATGCGCACGACCTTCATGACCTGCCCCCTTCCACGTGAAAACCTGCCACACCGTTACAACAACAGCCGCGTCACCAATCCGAAGTACGCCAGCAGCGTCACGTTGTCGGACACCGCCAGCACCAGCGGCGCCGACGCCAGATGCGGATCCACCTTCAACCGCTTGAAGAGGAACGGCAGCACGCCGCCCAGGCACGACGCCAGCGTGGCGGACACCGTCACCGCCACGAACAGCGCCAGGGGAAAGCCGAACCCCGGCGAATAGACGCGCCCCAGGAGCGCCACCACCGCCGCCGCCATCAACCCGGCCAGGCTCGCGGCCAGCACCTCGCGCGCCACCACCTTCCGGTCCACCTCTCCGTGCGTCACCATCGACGCGGCCACCGCCGTCGTCTGCACGCCCAGGCTCTCCGACAGCACCAGCACCATGGGGATGAAGGCGCTCACCACCACCAGCTCCGCCACCGTGCGCTCGAACAGCCGCGTCGTCGTGGCCGCCAGGAACCCGCCGCCGATGTTCACGAGCAGCCACGGGAAGCGCTTGAGCGCCATGCGCCCGGGCCGCGTCTCGCGCGCCTCGCCCTTGGGCAGGCCCACGAAGCGGTAGACCTCGTCGCGCACGCGGCCCTCCACCTCGTCGAAGAGCGTGTCGGAGAACGCGTCCACGAACTGGTTCATCTCCACCACGCCCACGATGCGCTCTTCCGCGTCCACCACCGGAAACGCCAGGAAGCGGTAGGTGACAAAGAAGTCCTCCACCAGCGCGTCGGAGGCGTCCACCGGCAGCTTCACCACCCGCGTGAACATCAGCGACGCGATGCGCTCGTCGGGCGCCGCGCGGATCAGCTTGCGGATGGGCACCACGCCCACCAGCCGGCCGGCCGGGTCGCACGCGTAGCAGTAGAAGATCTCCCCCGTGCCGGGGTGGGCGCGCAGCTTCTCCAGCGCCTGGGCGACCGTGTCCTCCACGCCCACGGCGGTGAAGTCCCGGGACAGCCGGTCGCCCTGCAACAGCGTGTGAGCGGTCTCCGGAGGCATCTGCACGGGGCCGGGCACGAAACGTCCTGGCCCGCCGGAGCGTCAAGGCTTATCTAGGACTCCATCCGCCATGCCACTCGCGCCGTGTCCCATCTGTCAGAAGCCCGTGCCTCCGCGTCCGGAGAACACCTCCCATCCCTTCTGCTCCCGCCGCTGCCGCGCCGTCGACCTGGGCCGTTGGCTGGGTGAGGAGTACCGCGTGCCCGACCGTCAGGCCGAGCAGCAGGAGGACGAGCTCCCCTCCGACGGCGAGCCGCGCCGCCACCACGACGCCTAGCCGTTGCCGGCGTCCGAAGCTGGAAGATTCCCGGACCGCGCGAACGACAGGGCAGGGGAGCGTGCCACCGGAAGGCCCGCGCCCGTGCGCCCCGGAGGGCAGGGGGCGGGCGTGCCGCTGGAGTCGCGGGGAGAGTGACGCTATACCCGCCTGCCGTGAAACGCGCCGTCAACCTCATCGCCAGCCTGCTCGTCACCGTTGCCTTCATGTGGTGGGCCTTCCGGGACACGGACCTGTCCACGCAGGTCGCCAGCCTCAAGGCGGCCAACTACGCGTGGATCTTGCCGTACTGCGTGTGCCTCACCTTCGTGCACATCTTCCGCACGTTGCGCTGGGGTGCGTTGCTGTCCGGCCTGGAGCGCGTCCCGTTCCGCAAGCTGAACGAAGCGTCCGGCATCGGCTTCATGATGCTGCTGGTGCTGCCGTTCCGGCTGGGTGAGTTCGCGCGGCCCTTCCTCATCGCCCAGCGCAGCTCCATCCGCCGCAGCGCGGCCATGACGTCCGTGGTGCTGGAGCGCATCGTGGATGGCCTCTTCGTCGCTGCGCTGTTCCGGGTGCTGCTCTTCTTCGTCCCGACGGAGACCCCCGAGGTCCGGTACGTGAAGCTGGGCGCGTGGCTGATGTTCGCCGTGTTCGGTGGCGGCCTGATGTTCCTGCTGCTGGGCCTGTGGCAGCAGGAGCGCACGGTGCGACTGGTGCGCGCCACCGTGGGCCGCTTCTCGCCGGGCATCGCGGACAAGGTGGCGGACGTCGTGGACACCTTCGTGGGGGCCATGCGGCAGCTCCCCGACCGCAAGCACATCGCCCTCTTCTTCCTCTACACGGTCGCCTACTGGGGCGTGAACGGCCTGGGCATGGCGCTGCTCGCGCGCGCCTTCGACTGCTCCGGCGCGGCGGCGGGCACGGCCTGCGAGCCCATGAACCTGACGCTGTTCCAGTCCTACATCGTGATGTGCGTGCTGGTGGTGGGCGTGATGATCCCCGCCGCGCCCGGGATGATGGGCACCTTCCAGGCCGCCACCAAGGTGGGCCTGGGGTTGTTCATGCCCGCCGCGATGGTGAACGCGCACGGGCTCGCCTACGCGAACGTGCTGTGGATGTGCCAGACGTTCCAGCAGATCGCCTTCGGCCTCATCCTGCTGTCCATCAGCCACATGTCCTTCCGTGAGCTGGCGGGGAAGATGAAGAAGGACGACGACACCTCGGTCACCCGCTCGTCGGTGGCCTGAAGCCCGTCCGGCGCTACGGGGCGGGCTGGGTGGCCTGCCCGCCGTCGGTCGGTGGCGGGGACGCGGGAGGCACCTGCTGGGCGCGCACGCTGTTCCTCACCTGATCGGTGACGGCGGCGGGGTCCACGGTGCCCTTGAACGTGCCGAAGGGCGTCTCGATGCTCTGCTCGCGCTTGCCGTCGGTGCCCGGCGGACCGCACCAGGCCTTGGCGGCGTCCTTCAGCGAACCCACGGGCGTGCGCACCGCAGTGCGAGTCTCGGTGGTGGACTTGGCCACCAGCACGTGGTCGCGCATCAGCACGCAGTGGTCCTCGTCGAAGTACCAGGCCGCCGAGCCGTCCGCGAACTCCTGCGCCCGCTCCGGCCCCCTGCCCATGGTGTCCGCCACCTGGGCGGCCGTCATGCCGGGGTAGAGCTTCTCGAAGCCGGGGGTGGCGCAGCCGGTGGCGGCCAGCGCGAGCAGTGCGGACAGCAGGGAGGGACGCATCCGGGGCGCGACTCCTGGAAGGAGAGGCGAACAACCCTAGCGTGTTCCTCCCGGACCGCTCCAGGTGGGCCTGGAGGCGATGACGGGAGGATTACAGCTCCTGCTCCAGCCAGCGCCACAGCCGCTCACTCAGCAGGCGGGCGCGGCGGCGGAGCAGGGGGCCGCTCACGACTGGCCCTCTGTCTTGGCGGGGATGCGGCCGTACTTGGACAGCAGGTCCTCCACGGCTTCACGCAGGTACTCGCTCTGGTGGATGCGGGTGCGCCGCGCCAGTTCGCGCAGCTTGTGCACCTGCTCCTCGGGAACGAGGACGTGGGTGGAGACGATGTCGGCCTCGGGGCTTCGGACCTCACCGGGTTCCACCGCGGACGGGGACGACGGAGCGTCGGGGCTCAGCGGGCTGGCGCTTCCATCCTGCATCGGGCTTCCTCCAGGAATGCTGCTACAGGCCGCTACCGACCTGGCGTGGGCATTAGGGGGCCGGCCTCTCGTGCCGTCAAAAAAAGGAACACGCGACGGGCCGGGTTGACTTGGAACCCGGTGCGCTGTTACTCGCGCATCCACGTAAGGGGAGTAGTTCCCGCCCGGCAGCGAGGGGCGGAGGGGCGCTCGACACACTGGCTGGTGACAGCCCGGGCCCCCATCTCGTGAAGCGCGCGAGACGAACGAGACCTTCGGACAGGGATTCAACGCTCCCTGGCCGAGGTCCGTCGTGCGCGCTCCTCCCTGAAGCGCTCCACCCCACGACATCCTCCGCGCCAGGAACTGGGATGGGGTGCCATCGTGTCTTTGGAAGCCATTGTCGGATCATTCGTCCTCGTCGCCGCCAGTGAGATGGGGGACAAGACGCAGCTGCTGGCGTTCTCGCTGGCGTCCAGGTTCCGCAAGCCGTGGGTGGTGCTGGGCGGCATCTTCGTGGCCACGGTGGCCAACCACGCGCTGGCGTCGTCGGTGGGCACGTGGGTGTCCACGCACGTCCCCGCGCGGGTGATGGCGCTGGTCCTGGCGGTGTTGTTCCTGGGCTTCGGCCTGTGGACGCTCAAGCCCGACACGCTGGATGAAGACGGCGGAAAGCCTCCGCGCTTCGGCGCCTTCCTCACCACGGTGGCGCTCTTCTTCATGGCGGAGATGGGGGACAAGACGCAGCTGGCCACCATGGCGGTGGCCGCGCGCTACCAGGCGCCGGTGCTGGTGACGCTGGGCACGACGGCGGGGATGCTGGTGTCGGACGGCCTCGCGGTGTTCCTGGGCGACCGGCTGTCCGGGCGGGTGAACATGAAGTACGTGCGCTGGGTGACCGCCGCGCTCTTCTTCCTCTTCGGCCTCGTGTCGCTCTGGACGGCCTGGCGCGGCTGAGGCTTCACGAAGGGCCCCGGCGTGCAGGGACGCCGGGGCTTCGCGGTGAGGACTACTTCAGGCTCGCCGTGTCGATGACGAAGCGGTAGCGCACGTCGTTCTTGAGCATGCGCTCGTAGGCGTCGTTGATCTTCTGGATGGGGATGACCTCCACGTCGGAGGCGACGTGGTGCTTCGCGCAGAAGTCGAGCATCTCCTGCGTCTCACGGATGCCGCCAATCATGGAGCCGCCCAGTTTGAGCCGGCGGGGGATGAGTGAGAAGGCCGCCAGCGGCGTGGGAGTCTCCGGCGCGCCGACGATGATCATCGTGCCGTCCGTCTTCAGCAGGCTCAGGTAGGCGTTGTAGTCATGCTGGGCGGAGACGGTGTCCAGGATGAAGTCGAAGGACCGCCGCAGCTTCTTGAACGTCGCCTTGTCGGACGTGGCCTCGAAGTGCGTGGCGCCCAGGGCGAGCGCGTCGTCGCGCTTGGACGGCGAGGTGCTCAGCACCGTCACCTCCGCGCCCATCGCCTTGGCCAGCTTCACGGCCATGTGGCCCAGGCCGCCCAGGCCCACGACGGCCAGCTTGCTGCCGGCCTTCACGCCGTAATAGCGCAGCGGCGAGTACGTGGTGATGCCCGCGCACAAGAGCGGCGCGGCGCGGTCCAGGGGGATGCCCTCCGGGATACGCACCACGTACTTCGCGTCCACGGTGATGTGCGTGGAGTAGCCGCCGTAGGTGGGCTGGCCGTCGTATTCACGGCCGTTGTAGGTGTTCACCGCGCCGCGGTCGCAGTACTGCTCGTCGCCCGCGAGGCACTGGGGGCACTCGCGGCACGAGTCCACGAAGCAGCCCACGCCCACGGCGTCACCCACCTTGAACGTGGTGACGGCGCTGCCCACCTGGGACACCTTGCCGACGATCTCGTGGCCCGGGACCATGGGGAAGAGGGCGCCGCCCCACTCGTCGCGGGCCTGATGGATGTCCGAGTGGCACACGCCGCAGTACTGGATGTCGATGAGCACGTCCTGGGGGCGCGGCTCACGGCGCTCCACGGTGAAGGGGCCGAGCGCGGCCTTCGCGGTGGGGGCGGCATAGGCAGGGGTCGTGGGCAAGGAAGGCTCCTGATGGGAAACGAAGTAGGGGCGGCAATCTAACGACGCCGGGGCCATCGTGCCGGGGAACATCGGGAGAAGTGGACCTGCCCGGGGGGCATCCGGGAGACTCCGCGCCCATGAGCCAGGAACGTCTGCAGCAATCCCTGTCCGCGGGTCCCCATCACCTCCTCTCCCGCCTGGTCGGCACGTGGGAGGGCGTCGCGCGCACGTGGTTCCAGCCCGACAAGGTGGAAGATGAGTCGCCCATCTCCGGCACCTTCCGGAGCGTGCTCGACGGCCGCTACGTGGTGCACGAGTACACGTCTGCCTTTGGGGGCAAGCCGCTGTCCGGGATCGCGACGCTGGGCTACCACCTGGACGGGCGGCAGTTCACCATGTCGTGGGTGGACACCTTCCACGTCGGCACGGACATCATGGCGCTGCAGGGGGAGGCCGGGGTGAGCGACCGCATCTCCGTCACCGGCAGCTACTCCACGGGTGAGCAGTCGCCCCGCTGGGGCTGGCGCGTGGACCTCGAGTTGACGGGTCCGGATGCGCTGGTCATCACGCACTTCAACATCGAGCCGGGAGCGGCACCGCAGAGAGCCATTGAGATTCAGTACAAGCGGCGCTGAGCCAGGATGCGCGCCTCGTGACGTCCGGCGTCCGTCCAGTCCTCGGTGAATGAGAGGGATTGGAGCCCCTGGAGCAGGGTGGGCAGTTCACCCTCCTCCAGGAGGAAGCGCGCGGACGGGTGCGGATGGCGTTGCAGGTTGCGCCGGGTGGGCTGGGCGAAGACAAACAACCCGCCCGGTGCAAGGAGCTTCGGCACAGCGGCCAGGAGCGGCCGCCAGAGGTAGTTCAAGCACACGACCAGATCGAACGGACCGGGAGGCAATGCATCTGTTTCCAGGTCCAGGCGCAGGCGCGTGAGGGACACGCCCGCGTCGCGCGCCAGGGTTTCCGCCTGCGCCAGCGCCACGTCGGAGATGTCCACCAGGGTGACGTCCAGCCCGCGTCGCGCGAGCCAGCACGCGTCGTGTCCCGCGCCGCCGGCCAGGTCGAGCGCCCGGCCCTTTCGGGGCAGCCGGTCCTCGAGCGAGCGGAGGAATGCGGACGGCTCCCGCGGCGCGGTGGCCTGCTGGTACTTGTCGTTCCAGCGCTGGCGATCCTCCTGGGACATGGCTTGGGTTCCTACTTCCGGGTCATCAGCGCGTTGAGGGTCGGGTAGCTGGCGGCGGCTTCGAACAGGCTCGCGGAGTGTCCCTCGCGGAGGAAGGCGGAGGCGAGCGCCCCGGCCCGGCCCCAGATGGCCTCCGGGATGGCGGAGCCGGAGCTGAGCCGCCGCACCCCCAGCCGCTGCAGCTCCGCCGGGGCGGGGAGGTCCTGCCGCGCGAGCACGTTCACGGGCAGCGAGGTGCCCCGGGTGATGGCCTGGATTTCTGCCGCGTCCGTGATGCCCGCGGCGAAGAGGCCATCCGCGCCGGCCTGCTGGTAGCGGGCAGCACGGGCCAGGGTCTCCTCCACGCGGCGCTCGGGCGGCACGAGCTTGCGAAGGTAGACGTCCGTGCGCGCGTTGACGAAGACGTCCACGCCCAGCCGCGCGCCGGCCTGCTTCACGCGTTCAATCTTCGCGGCGAGCAGCTCCGGAGGACCGCTGCCGTCCTCCAGGTTGCAGCCCACGGCGCCCTCGGACAGGAGGCGGGCCACGTTCTCCGCGGCGGTGGCCGGGTCGTCGGAGTAGCCCGCTTCGGCGTCCACGGTGAGGGGGACCTGGATGGCGCGGGCGATGGTACGAACCGTGTGGACGAGCGCGTCCACGGGCAGCGCATTGCCGTCCGCGTAGCCCAGGGCCCAGGCGATGCCGGCGCTGGTGGTGGCGATGGCCTTCGCGCCCAGGCTCTCGAAGAGGCGGGCGCTGCCGGCGTCCCAGACATTCGGGAGCACGAGCAGGTCAGGGCCCTGGTGCAGCGCGCGGAAGGTGGGGGCGGTGTCGGGACGGGCGGTCATGCGTGGGGGCTCCGGTGACGGGTGAGAGGGATTCAGGCGTGGGTCTGCTCATGGTCGAGCAGCCAGCGCTTGCGTTCCAGGCCTCCTGCATAACCTGTGAGCGAGGCATTGGCACCGACAACGCGGTGGCACGGGACGACGATGCTGATGGGATTGGCGCCATTGGCCAGGCCCACGGCGCGGATGGCCTTGGGACGTCCGATGCGTTCGGCGAGCCGGCCGTAGGTTGTCGTCGTTCCCACGGGAATCTCGCGGAGGGCGCGCCAGACCTCGCGCTGGAAGGGCGTGCCGCCGGTCTCCACGGGGAGGGAGGCGATGGCGCCCAGGTCTCCGCGCAGATACGCCTGGAGCGCGGAGGTGCGGCCGGCGGGGTCGCGCGCGGTTTCGAGGACGCAGCCGTTCTCGCCGTAGTGCAGGCGCAGGAGCCGGTGCATGCGGGCCTCGTAGCCTTCCCAGTCCAGCGCGCGCAGGCGGCCTTCCTCATCACAGACGAGGAGCGCCACTCCGGCGGGGGTGGGCGTGGAATCGATGAAGAAGCGCAGACGGTCAGGCATGGGTTTTCCGGCGGGAAGGGGTGAGGGCCGCCGCGGTCCAGAGGTGCTGGGCGGCATATGCGCGCCACGGGCTCCAGGCTTCGGCGCGCCGCAGGAGTGCTTCGGGCGTGGGACGTGGGCCTCCGCCTTCCGTCGCGGCGCGAAGCAGGGCGACGTCGGAGGCGGGAAAGGCATCCGTCTCGCGGACGGCGCGGAGGGCGATGTACTGGGCGGTCCACTCGCCAATGCCGGGCAGGCGCGTGAAGCGGGCGACGGTGTCCGCGAGTGACGGGCCGGGCTGGAACAGCGAGGGATCCGCCGCGACAGCCGCGGCGAGCTGGGAGATCGCCCGGGCTCGGGCGGCCGGCATGCCCAGGCCGGTGAGGTCCGCTGATGCGAGGGTTTCGGGGCGGGGGAAGGCGCGCTGGAGCCGGGCATCGCCGGTGAGCGCCGGGTCCAGGCTTTCGCCATGCATGGCGAGGAGCCTCTGTCCCAGCTGCCGCGCGGCGACGGTCGTCACCTGCTGGCCCAGGATGGCGCGGACCGCCAGCTCGAAGCCATCCCAGCCGCCCGGGGCGCGAAGGCCGGGACGCGCGTCGAGCAGGGGCGCGAGCAGGACATCCGTCGACAGGTGGGCACGGATGGCCTCCACGTCCGCGCCCACGTCGAAGACGCGCCGGACCTGGGCGACGACGGAGGGCAGCATCCGCACATCGCTGACACGCAGGGTGGCGCGCAGGGCGTCGAGCCCCGGTGCGGGCGACACCTCCACGGCGCCCTGGCCCCAGGCGTTCGTGAACGTCCGCAGATAGCGGCCGGGCTCGACGTGCTCCATGCCGGTGAATGCGCGGGCCGTCAGCCAGGCCTCCATCGCGTCCCAGTCGTAGGGCGGCCGGTAGGGGATGAGAAGCGTCACCTCGGGACCGGCGGACGTCACTGGCGCCGCCCGGGAACGGCGGAGGGTGCCCGGAGGCCGGCCGTAGAGCGACTGGAAGACGGCGTTGAAGCGCCGCACGCTGCCGAAGCCGGACGCGAGGGCGACCTCGGCCATGGGCAGGGAGGTCTCGTGGATGAGCTGACGGGCGAATAGCACGCGGCGCGTCTGCGCCACGGCGACCGGTGATGCGCCCAGGTGTTGTTGAAAGAGCCGTCGCAGCTGCCGGTCCCCCACGCCGAGCCTGTCAGCCAGCACCTCGACGCTGGCCTCGTCGGCATCCAGCAGGCCGTCCGCGATGAGCGCCAGTGCGCGCGAGACGGTGACGGAGGTGCCGCGCCAGGGCGCGAGTGAGGGCGAGGCCTCGGGCCGGCAGCGGAGGCAGGGCCGGAAGCCTGCTTCCTGGGCCGCCGCGGCAGTGGGGTAGAAGGTGCAGTTCTCGAAGCGGGGCGCGCGGGCCGGGCAGATGGGGCGGCAGTAGATGCGCGTCGTCTTCACGGCGGTGAAGAACCGCCCGTCGAAGCGGGAGTCCCGCGTCGTCAACGCGCGGTAGCAGGCGGTGGGGTCCAGGCCGTCCATGGGGTGAAGGTCACACGGCGGACCCTGGATGTCTGGCCGTTTTCGGACGTGGACGTGCTTTGTTGGATGGTACGGGTACTTGATGTGAAGAGCCGACCTGGTTTCGGGGGCAGTGGTCCGGCATTCAACCATCCTGATTTATGGGGCGCCCGGGGGGAGTCGAGCCTTACGCCGCAGTGAGGCGCTCAAGCACTTCCCATGCCTGTTCCCAGCCGGGTGCCCTTCGCGCAACGCTTTCGTATGCCCATGCCACCAGCAGGGCGCGCGGAACATCTTGTCGAGACAGTCCGGCCGCCACGCGATGGATGACCTCGGCACTCTGGGCCTCCGGCGGTGACCACGCGAGGTCGATCGCCTCCCTCCAGCGTCCCTCGTCTATGAGCAGGCTGATGTCCTGCGGAACTTCGGCTGGAATCCGCAGCCAGAGCTGATTGCGCGGCTCGTGGTCATAGGCAGTGAACACACCATTCGTGAGTGCCTCGCGTAAGATGTCGGAAGGGACTCTGCGCCAGAAGGATGCAGTGCGGAAGAGATGGTCCATCAAGTTCCCCGTCTGGGCCCGGGAGCGGAACAAGACACGCCAGTGCTCCGGCTGGAAGTAGTTGAAGGCTGTGCGCCGGTTGGTCAGGACTCCAGGAAAAAGGGTGATAAGTGGAGTGATGGCCTCGATTGGCAGCGCCCCCCACAAGGCAGGCGTCCAGGGCTGTTCTGGCCAGAAGAGTTGAGGCATCTCCTTTGACTCTGGCCCCAGTGCGTCAAGCCACACCTTCCAAATCACTCTGGCCATGGCGTCCCAACTGGCACCCCGGCGTTCAACGTACTCGGGCATCAGCCGGAGCACTTGTTGGACATGCAGTTCGTCGCGAAGATGCTCCCACGCGAGCCTGCCCGCCTGGAATTGCTGAAGGAGCCACTCCGGAAGCTGAAGCCAGCTGATTGGCTCGGTGGTCGTGCGAATCGGGCCGAGTCCATGGAGCAGGCGGCCGCCGAGTTCGAGCGCCCCGAGTTGCCTGTGTTTCGCAAGGCCATCCGGATCCAGTCCAACGTGCGTGATTTCCCTCAGTAGGTTTTGGAGGCACTCCGGGGACATGTCTCCGCGCCATGGAGCCACCCGGGAGGCGCTCGCGGGGAGCTGTGGCGCGAGCGTTTCCGCGAGTGCGAAGGCGGCGAGGTACCATGTCCCTCGAGCCAGCAGGGGCCACCGGGTGCTCCAGGCAGGCTCGTAGCCGACACGAGGAACTGGGTGGTCGTCCCATCGCTCGACGAGCAAGGGAAGTTGCTGGTGAAGCACTTCCAATCGCAGTGACTCCGGTACCTCTCCGCCTTCGATGAGCGTGATACCCAGTGCGCGCAAGGCGCCCTCCAGCGCCGCGACCCACTCTGGCCTTCGGGGCTCGGGAGCGGCCAGCAGTGCCTGGATGGGCGTGTAGTCACCCCGATGGCAGCGTGCCACCAGGTGCTCCAGCACGATGGCCGCACCGTGCTGGTGCAGCAGGGCGGTTCCCCATGCGCTCGGGCCTTCGTCCAGCAAGTGGTTGCCCGTGGTTTCAACCAACGCGGCGAGAAACCACCGGGGGCGTAGCGTGAAGTGTTGGGACGCCTCCGCCCGGAGCATCTTCAGCTCCTTCAGCACCTGCACCGTGCGAAACACATTGGGTGGCAACTCGCTCGCGGCCCGCTTCAGTTCCTCCGCGGCTTTCGGCCCCAAGCTGCCCCGTGTACGCAATGATTCCACCCAGTGGAGGTCCATCGCATCCGGGCGCGCATCCGCCAGCGAGTACCACTCGTCCAGGGTCCTTGGGGCCCTCCAGTCCCGGGCGCTCCGCATGAGCAGCCCACGCGCCAGTCGCAGCAAGCCCTTCCAGAGATCGTCTCGCTGGACTTCGGCATCGAGGAGCTCGATGCGTCGCAGGCGCATTCGAAGGAAGAGCCGGGCCAACCCCGCGAGGTCCGTGGCCTGGTCCAGTGGACGCTTCACGCGCGCGGAGCGCCGACCGCCAAACTCGGCGAACAGTCCGATAAAGCCCAGTGCTGCGCCAAACCCATCGATCAAGCCCAGCTTGAGAGGGGTCGCCTGAAGCCAGTGCAGGCATTCCTCAGGGTTGAAGGCACTCTCGCCTGGGAGCCGGCCTGCGGCCCAATACACCAACGAACCCAACCAGGACTGCAAGGGCTCGGGCTCTGCCAGCGACCAGCCGGAAATGGGAGGCGGGGTGTGGAACGGGAACTCCATTTCAGGATCGAGTGGGGGGCGGGGAGGCGACTCGTCCGAGGCGATGCAGATGGCGAGGTTGGCGGGAGGCTCCACCGGTGGAGGAGCCGTCTGGGCCGAGTGCGTCAACTCGACGAAGACCGCGCCACGCGCTGGAAGTCGCTGTTCAGCCTCGGCCCATGTCTCCGCGGTGATGACCGTGGCGAGCCCACGTGCTTCGAGCCACCTGCCCACGAGGCTGCGGCCCGAGCCACTTGGGGCCTGCCACCAGCGCGGCCAGGTCCGCGGGTCCATCGCTTCCGCCGGAATCCCCGGCGGGAGGGGCTCGCGCCGCAAGTCGAACGGCGCATCCAGGTCCCACAGCGTGAGGCGCACCTCGGTGATTCGCGCGGGCTCGTGGGCCCCGCTTTTCAGGTGTTCCTCCAGATCCTCAGGCGCCAGTTCCAGTACATCTGCCAGGGCCCTCCGCGCTGCCGGCCGGGAATCGAGCCACTCCACCCCGCCCGTCTTGTCGAGCCTTCCCAGGTAGATGGCCAGGGTGGCCAGATGATTGAGGCCCTCCTCCTGCCTCCAATGACGGGACTTCAGCATCCGGCGCGCAACCTCGCGGTCCGAACCCGGCTTCATCCCCAGCTCTTCCACCCGCACGCGGAGCCAACCCATGGCTGCAATCTATCCAATTGCGGTGCAATTGCAGCGTGCCTGGACGTAGACGACGGCCCTGCGGATGATTTCGCTTGGAGTCACGGGAGGTTCACATGACCGGAAGCATCCGTCGCAGACAGCTCCGCAGCTCTCGGAACTGGCGCAGGCCGCGCTGGCTCCGCGCTCTGCCGCCAGCGTTCCAGCACATCCTCCGCGAGGTCTACGACGCCCTTGAACACGACGCTCGGGCTCTACCTGCCATGGGCATCCGAACGCTGATTGACCAGTTCGCCACGAGCGTCGTGGGGGACCTCGGGCCCTTTCAAAGAAAGCTGGAGGTGCTCCAGCACGAGGGCATCCTCGGGGAGGAGGACAGGAAGCGACTGTCCGTGGTTATCGACGCAGGGAGCGCCGCTGCCCACCGGGGGCTCCGCCCTACGCCGACGGCTCTGCGTTACATGATGGAGAGCGTCGAGCATCTGCTCTGGGGACAGTTCGCCTGCCGGGCCTCCACCCGGAAACTGCGCAGCGCCATTCCTCGACGAAGACGGGGTCGTCGGCCGCGTCGCTCTTCCAGCCCGTGAGCGAAGGCCCAAAGAAAAAGCCCCGGAATCACTTGGGAAAGTGACTCCGGGGCTGCTTGATGGCCAGGGTCAGACTTGAACTGACTACCTGCGGATTATGAGACCGCCGCTCTAACCAGGTGAGCTACCTGGCCGTGAAGCCCCGCCCGTATACCGGGCCAGGGCCGTGACCGCAAGAACTTCGGACGGGGTGCCCGGGCCCTTCCTGACAGGGCTGCGGGAGGGGGGCGCCTTCCGACTTTCGCCCCTGGACCGGCTGCCTGCTTGGGCGACAGGGCTACTGGTAGCGCGCGACCCAGAGGGTGTCGCCATCCGCGGCTGTCTCAATCCACACCGCCGTTGCATGCCCATTCAGGTCGATGGCCCCCGTGATGGCGCCCACGACAGCTCCCGGCGCGGACCGCAGGGGTTCCGGGGCCCGGAAGTTGCCAGGGGCATATTGGTAGCTCGCCCAGGCCGTGTGGTCGGACTGTGCCCAGAAGGCGACCTGGTCACCGGCCGGGTCGGAGGCGAGCACGGGATATCCGCCCAGCACGGTGCCTCCGAGCCGCGGGTTGTTCGGGTCGACGCTGCGGTCGAAGCGCGGGCGGATGTCCCATTCCTCCTTCGACGCGAGGTACACGCGTCCCTCGGCGGCCCCGGTGAGGGGCGGGGGGTGGGGGAGGTACAGCCAGCCGGCCAGCGCATCGCCGGTGTTCGTCGCGATGACGATGGACGGGTTGAACATGCCTCCGTAATCGGAGATGTGCGAGTCGATGCGCTCGGCGGGCTGCCATGTGTTGCTCTCACGGTCGTAGCGGCGTGCGTCGATTCCCTGCATCAGTTTGCCGGTCAGCGTCGCGACGTGCTGGGGCCAGACGGCGAGCGCGTTGCCCGCCGCGTCCATGGCGATGGCGGGCGTCGTGGCCGCGCCGTAGTTCGACCGGCTCAGGATGGAATCGCCACACCACTGGAACTTGTCGGCGTTGTACGCGCTGCCATGAATGGCCTGGGTCCCCCGGGCGTCCGCCTGCTGCCATTGCACGAGCGCGCTGCCGTTCGCGTCGAGCGCGGCGGCGGGCCAGAGAGACGGGGTGTCACGCGCCGTGTTGAGGGGCACCGGCGGCTGGACCCACCGGTTGCTGGCCGCCCCATAGCGCATGGCCATCACCCGGTGCTCAACGGGTTTGCACAGCGTCTTGCAGAGCGTTGTCCAGACGAAGACCGCGTCGCCCGTGGGGGACATGGCCAGACGCATGGTGGGGATGTCGTCAACGGGGAACGTGAGCTGTAGCGCGAGGCTCCACTGGCCCGTCGCCGCTGAAAAGTGGCTCGCGAAGAAGGTGTTGCCCGCCGGGGTCTGCTGGAGCCAGACCGCCATGGCATTTCCCTGCTCATCCGCGGCCAGACTGCTCCGCAGAAGGTTGCCGGGTTGGGATTGGAGCGGCTGCTCGGGCGTCCATGTATCGGACGTGGCGGTATAGCGGCTGGCGTAGAGCGCCGTGTAGTCGTGGGGCGCGTTCTGGGTCGTGACATGCGCGAAGATGGCGAAGGCGCTCCCGGATGGGCCCGCCGCCACGCGCGTGTGCTCCCACGAAAGCGACGGCCCGGTGGAGAGCCGCTGGGGCTTGCTCCAGCTCATGATGCTCGCAGCCCCCGCGATCGGATTCCGCGGGGAGGGGGCCGCCCCCAGGGTGCAAACCGCGCAGCCGAACTCACACAGGAGCAGTCCCATCACGAACAGCGAGACGCAACGGAAATGGAGGCTCATGTATCTCCGGGCTCATCTGTTCGCGGTGGGAGGCGCCGCGCACGCTTGCCCCCTCTCTGGACAGCGCCTGGATCTATTCCCTGTCCCCCTGGCGGGTCAGTGTCCGCAAGTCCCTTCCGTGCGATCAGAATGCGACGGCTGACGCAGGGAACCGCTTAATCTCCACCGAGAATGAAGAGCCTGGAACGGTGGAGACAGAAGGTCCGGCAGCTCAAGACGGAGGTGGCGGCGCTCTTCATCGCGGCCCGGCATCCTGGAGTCCCTGTACCGCACCGGATTGTTGAGACACCAGGTTGGTTGTAATCAGGCCGCCTGCTTCGACTGCATCAGCGCTCGCCGGGCCTGACTCGGCGAGCGGAAATGGTGGCGCTCCAGCAGCCAGTGCTCGTTGTACCGGTGGGCCCACTCCAGCAGCGCCTGTCGGAGTGCCTCCACGGTGGAGAAGGTGCGTACCCAGAGCAGTT